>JAIETF010000007.1 GCA_019745415.1 Candidatus Obscuribacterales bacterium
AACAAGATAAGTACAGGGCATTATAGTTTCAAAGAGAGTGGGTGTGTCAACGGCTCTCTACGTATAATCACGCAGTCGCTATTTAAATTTTTAACATTCCAGGCGAAAAGCCGGCTTCGTATATGGAAGATTTGGTCAAGCAAACACTTCTGCTAGAAGGCGGCTGTCAGATAGACGTTATTCTACTTTCTGCCTAAAGCAGATCTTCCTAGTTTTATGGTCGAGCCAAATAAGCTCGTGGGGCAGTTTGGGATATTCAGTATTGAAGTACAACCTAGTTCTCAGACCAGAGTACGGCTCCATGATGAAATCAAAGCCTGAATCTTCATCGGGTCCCATCGAAGTAGGATACTTATTGCCGTTGGCGTCTCTGGCAAAGAGATCGATAGCATTCAGTCTTTTCTCGGAATGATTTTGAATGTTCACATCTAGGCGAAGAAAGCTGCCGCCCAGTCCGTCTTTGACTATTTTGCGTTTTTCGACTTCGATGGTCAGACCTTCTAGATTATTGGAAGCCACTTTCTTGGTGGGTTCGGTCAATGCCGGCATAAGCAAGTCGGTGTCTATAGAAAGATTGAGATCATCACCAGGTTCGAGAGAAGCATGGGTGCCCTTCTTAGCCATGGCATAACCGGCGGCGATGAGAGCACCGGCGGCGGCACCACCGGCGATATTATAGCCGTGCATGGCGGCGGTATTCTGGGCGCCAAAGACCTTGTAGGCAACCAGAGCACCAACAATTGCGCCACCGGCAGCATGGGCGGTGAACTTACCGAGGGCGCGAGCCTTAGACTTCATAGTTGAAGGCTTATAGTTATCGGCTTCGGCTCGGAAGGCAAACTTGGCGCCTGAAGGTAATTCCAGCTGGTTAAAAGAAACCTCGAGCCAGCCCGGTCTTTGCAGGCGACGGGGCGGATTGACATTAGATACCCGCCCCTTAAAAACAGTACCAGCGGGAATCACCTTACTATCTTCCACATAGATATCTTCGGTTGTTCTGGCAGTAATTATGTCGCCGACATGTGCCGGCAGCAAATTGCCGTCAAGATCGCGGTCCAAAAGTCTCATGCCGTTGGTGGGCACCGAGGCCAACTTGAGCTTGATGCCGGTGCCGCGAGGCACACAATAGCTGACCTCACCCTTAAGGGTCAGCCCTGAAGCCTGATTCTGCCCCGAAGCTTGCGCCGAGCCAGCAGCAGGGACGCCGGCGCCGGTCTGAGCGCTGGTCTGAGCATTTGTCCGCGAAGAAGACTGGCTTTGTTCGGTCGGTCTTGCCTGCCGGCTCTGAGCACTTGCACTTTCATTATCATCAAGCTGCCCCTGCGCCGAGCAGTAAAAGCCGAAGCCCCCGCCGGTCAATAAAAGCTGACAAGAAAGAGCGAAAGTCAGAATGCCTTTCAGACTGCGTAATTTCAAGACCTGACCCTCATAGTTTTGCCGCTTAGCTACCGCTAACATCCGATAGAAGATACCTTAATCGGGTCAAGATATCATTATAGTGATTTAGATCTGGTAAGGTATTGAATGGCGGGGTTGCCCATAGCTTTCCAAGAGCGAAAGATAACGAGACTGAAATGGCAGTAGATTCAAGCGACGCTAGATTGAATCAGGGCAAGAAAGAGCAGGGAAAGGCAGCTCAGAACATTATTGTTCTGAAATACGGTCCTGAGATACTCAATGAGATTGCAGCCTTAGCAAAAACTAAGCGGCTTTATGACGCAATCATCATAGATGCCACGCTTTCCGGCTATCTTTTCCCGGCAGAAACTCTCATCGAGGCAGCCCGCTTGGGCGGCTCACTATTGGAACTCTCCGGTGCCCTCATTTTTCTCAAGACCGACAAAGCTACTGCCATTATTAGAGAATCGCTGTCGGGCATGATGACTTTCCATGTATTCGACAACCACGCCGAATTATTCGACTATTCGCCGTCTCTGACAAAGTTCATTCAAACGGCACTGGGCGACGCCACCACTTTTGTAGAAGAAAGCACCGACCTATCGCACCAAGTCTTGATGTCATCGGTGCCGGTTTTGACCAACCAGGGTCTCAACTGGAAGTTGAACATGGAAGCTCACCATAAAAGAAACCTTTTGCTGGCAGCCATCGACAATTACACCCCGGTGGTCACCCTCTGCAATCGCCTCACTGCCACAGGCAGAATCAGCCAAGAAGAATTCTTTACCAGGTTGAAAGATTTAGAAGCTGAAAAAGCAATCTTCCCGATTTTCAACAAGATTCCCTTTCTGGTCAACTGTTTCAAGACCCAGACCGCCTTTTCGCTTAAGGAGTATCTTGTCGCCAGCAGCATGCTCTCCCGCCTGCAACTGGACGACTTGATTATGGAACAGAACAGCATGCCGATGAAACAGAGGCTTTCATTGGGAGCACTGGCCGTCAAGAAAGGGATGATCAATAGCAGACAGTTGGAAATTGCCATTCAGGACCAAGCTTTCTATGGACAATCAGAAGAATCGGAAAAGGAAAAGCTAGGCAGCGTCGGTCAAGAAGAAGAGAAAGTACAATCTCTGGTCGGTCACCTTGGCTCTACCGACCCTTCCAACCTTTTGCAAAACCTTGCCACCAATAGAGAAAGCGGCGTGCTCTCAGTCGAATTCAGGGATATGCAGTTTAGAGCCCTTTTCGAAACCGGCAAAATCACCCATGCCAAGTTGGGCAAACTTTTCGGCAATCCAGCAGTCATAGAATTCGCCTCTGTATGGAAACAAGGAATTTTCGTCTTTATTCAGCGCACACCGCCTGCCGACCTGGCTCAAGACAACTGTAAAGTGACGAAAGCTCTAGATAAGCTGCTGCTCGATGCCGCCCTGGCTGCCGACAATACCGAAGTCACCTGGAAGAAACTACCTAAAGGTGCAGACTCGGTTCTGGAAAAGCTACCCGATAAAGACAAGCATCTTGAAAATGAAAAGCTTATAGATCCAAAAGAAAAATTCGAGCTTTCTGCTCACGAAAAAAATATGATGCGCAAACTCTGGAATGCACTAGACGGTTTGCATTCGCTCTCGCTCGTCATTCGCAACCTGCAAAATGTCACCACCGCCGATGCTGCCGCCGCCATCGACCGACTTATGTCTTACGGTCTAGTTTCAGTTCCACAGGTAGACCTAAACGGTCCGATGGGCAAGTTTCAGCAATTGGTCAAACGCATTACTGAAACAATCGGAGTGGAACGCTCCGAGGCATTCTTGCGTCTCAGCCTGAGAGACACCCTTGGTTACTCTGGTAGAGCCAGGGTCTTCATTTTGTCTAGACAAGGCGATGTCGGCGTAGATATGGCGGCAGCGCGCACAGCCGGGACTTCTTTATCGGTGGTTTTGCAAGACCTTGAAGATTGGCAGGTCAAATATATCGAATACGCCACGCAAGAGCTGGACCGCAAAGTCTTGCTGGGCATCATCAAAGAAGTGCACAACGCCTAATTTGAATGACTAAATGAAAGCGAGAACTTAATTATAATCAAGCAAGAAAAAAACAGGCGAAACCAGCACTAAAACACGAAAACTAAAAGACAAAACTAGAAACAAGACTAGAAACAAGACTAGAAACAAAAAGGAAAGCGAACCGGCGGAAAATGAAGACTAAGATAGCGACACAATTACTAAAAACAACCCAACTCAGTACTTCTCTATTTATTTCGCTGCCAATTCTCTCGCTGCCACTCTTCTTGCTTACAAGCCCTGCCCTAGCCCAGCAGGCAAAAAGAGTGGAACTGGACAGTTACCCAATGCAAGCGGTGAAAATGGCCGCCGCCGCCAACCCGCAGACACCGCCGGCGGTGCTGGAAAGTCTGAGCGATAGCACCGACCCGCTGGTACGCCGGGCTCTAGCAGGCAATCCCAGCATCGGCGAAAAGGTCAAGAACAAACTAGCCGACGACAAGGCAGCGGCAGTGGTTGAATCACTTTTGCGCAATAGCCAACTTCCCAGTGAAGCCGTACTTCTCAAGATAGTCGAGCGCGGACAGCCCAAGTTGAAAGAGACCCTGGCCGGTCACCCGGCTTGTCCTCCGGCAGTGCTCAATAAACTATCGCAAGGTCCGCAGTTTACCGAGTATCTCTTACTTTCCTTGGCTAGAAACCCAAAGACCCCGCCGGAAGTGATGCTGCACCTAACCCGCATCGGCGATAGATTGGTGCGTACTTTCCTGGCAAAAAGCCCTAGACTTTCGCCCCAAGCTTTTGCCCAATTGGCCAATGACGGCGATCTCGGCGTCAAGTCGATGCTTGCCACAAATCCTCTTTGTCCGGCAGGTACTCTCGGCGACCTAAGCCGTGACAGCCATGCCACAGTGCGCGAATCAGTGGCCCAGAACCCCTCGGCGCCCAAAGAAATTTTGACCAAACTGGCTAGCGATGACAGGCAAGAAGTGCGCCTAAATGTCGCTGCCAATGGCGGCAGCGATGCTGTTACTTTGGCAAAGCTGGCTAAAGACCAAGATGCCACGGTGAGAGCGACAGTAGCCGGCAATCCAAACGCAGACAAAGACACCTTGACCAATCTGGGTAACGATAGCGACCCCTCTGTGCGTGCCGCCGTTGCCCTCAATCTTTCCACCCCTCAGTCTGTGCAAGATAAACTCACCGACGATAAAGCAATCGCAGTCGGTCAGGTCTTAGCTATCTGTTCCAACCTGAGCCCGGGCAATTGCCTCAAACTCGCCTCCCATACAAGCGCCCTGGTGAGAATGAATCTGGCAGCCAACGAACTCATAGCCGGCTGCGAAGAAGCCGCCCGACTCTTGAGCAAAGACAACGATGCCAGAGTGCGCGCCGCACTAGCCCGCAACGAGAAAGCGGCCGATAAAGACAATCTCGACCCGCTCTTTATAAGTTTGGCCAAAGACAATGATGCTCTTGTCAGAGAAGCCCTGGCGGTCAATAAGAATGTGCCCAAAGATGCATTAACAGCTCTTTCACAAGACGACTCGATCAATGTGCAAACCGCCCTGGCTAAAAACCCGGCAATAGACTCGGCAATTTTATTGCGTCTGGCCAATAGCGATTACAATTCGGTGCGCAATGCTCTGCTCAATCGTAAAGATTTGCCCAAAGACGCGCTCACCAAGCTGACCGCCGCCGAAGAAGTAAAATTTGTGCTGGCGACAAGGGCACAGACCGACGCCCAGGTTCTCAATTCGCTGGCCAGCGACAGCGACACTTCGCTGCGCACTCAGGTGGCAGTACACCCAGCCACCACCCCCGCCACTTTAGACAAATTGTCCAAAGACAAGAGCCAATATGTGCGAGCCGCCTGCGCCTCAAATCCGGCTGCCAGCTTCGCACTCTTGAAAGACCTGGCAGCCGACTCCGAGCCGCTGGTGCGCTCACGAGTAGCAGCCAATCCTCATAGCAATGCTGATGTGCTCAAGCTGCTCACTCAAGATAAGAGCCCTGAAGTAAGAAGAGCCCTGGCCAGCAATCCTAACACCCCCCAAGAAGTTTTGACCGTACTGGCTAACGACGACACAATCTGGCTCACCCGCTAATTATCGAAAGCACTGTAAAGAAGGAACAATGGTAAAAGAAGTTGTAATTGTCGACGCTGTCCGCACTCCCATCGGTCGCTACGGCGGAGCCCTGAAAGACGTGCGTCCTGATGACTTGGCCGCTCACGTCATCAAAGGTCTTTTAGAAAGAAATCCAGCAGTTAAACCGGAAGAAATTGAAGACGTCTTGCTTGGTTGCGCCAACCAAGCCGGTGAAGACAATCGCAACGTCGCCCGGATGGCGGCACTCTTAGCCGGTCTGCCGGTCTCAGTGCCGGGCGGCACGGTCAACAGACTATGCGGCTCGGGTCTGATGGCCGTCAACGAAGCCGTCAACGCCATCAAATGCGGTGCGGGTGATATTTTCATTGCCGGCGGCGTCGAATCGATGACCCGATCGCCCTTCGTCATGGGCAAGCCGGAAGCAGCCTTTCCCAGAGGCGACATGAAGCTTATCGATACAACCTTAGGCTGGCGCTTCGTCAACAAAAAACTAGCCGACATGCATCATCCTTATTCGATGGGTGAGACCGCTGAAAATGTCGCAGAGAAATTTCAAATTAGCAGAGAAGAGCAAGACGCCTTTGCTCTAAGCAGCCAACACAAATATAGAGAAGCGAAGAACAAAGGTCTTTTCAAAGATGAAATTTTGCCGGTGAGCATTGCCAAAAAGAAAGGCGACCCGACAATTGTCAGCGAAGACGAGCATCCAAGACCGGAAACCACAATCGAAGAACTGGCCAAATTGAAGCCGGCCTTTAGAGAAGGCGGTTCGGTCACCGCCGGTAATGCCTCGGGCATAAACGACGGCGCCTCAGCCTTGCTGATTATGTCGGCAGAAAAGGCAAAAGCTCTAGGTTTGAAGCCGATGGCACGTTTCGTTAGTCAAGCTGTCGCCGGTGTTGACCCAGCCATCATGGGCATAGGACCGGTACCGGCCACCCGCAAAGCTCTTGAAAGAGCTGGTCTCAAGATAAGCGAACTAGACTTGATTGAGCTGAACGAAGCTTTTGCCGTTCAGGTTCTGGCTTGCGCCGGTCAACTGGGTATGGACATCAGCAAGCTGAACGTCTTGGGCGGCTCTATTGCCCTGGGACACCCCCTGGGCGCGAGCGGTGCCAGAATACTCACCACCTTGGTGCACGAAATGGGCAGACGCAAAGCTTCAACCGGCTTAGCCACCATGTGTATCGGTGTCGGCCAAGGCATAGCCACAGTCATCGCCAGAGACTAACCTAAACTAAGGAAGAGTGAGGAAATTGAGGAAATTGGCATGAGCGAAAATACATTTAGATTCCTGCAGTTCTCAGACATCGCTCTAGACAGCAAACTCACCTTGGGCGGCAGCGGCGCTAGTCTAAACTGCGGCTATTCTCTGCCTAAGGCAGAAAGGCAGGAACGCGCCTCCGAACTACTGGAAACGACTATTAATGCCTTCGCTCTTGCCGCCCAAGAGAATGTCGATGCCGTGCTCATTCCCGGTGGTTTATTTGAAGCCACCACAGTAAGCGGATATACGATTAATACATTGATAGAGTCTCTAGCCACGATCGAACACATTCCAGTCTTTATCAGCCCCGGACTCTGCGACCTCTACGCCCGCAGTTCGCTCTATGCCTCAGATATGCTGCAAGCCCGCGGTCTCAAAGCATGGCCCAAAAACGTTCACATATTTCAGTCTGAACACTTCCAATCTGTGCCGGTCCCAGGAAAACCGGAAGTGAGCATCACCGGCAGAGCCATCACTAAAGGTGTGAGGAAGACAGAAAGAGTACTTTCGGGGAAACTGCCCAAGGGAGCAGGCAGCGCCATCAATATAGCCATGCTGGTCGGCTCGCTTGAAACCCATCCCGAAATGGAAGGCAGAGAGCCGAAAAGTCTTATCTACCCTTTCAATATGTCTGAAATGAAAGCCATGGGCATGTCTTATTTTGCCCTAGGCTTAGCCGACAATGCCTTCAAAGTGGAAGAAGATGACGGCACCACCCTCGGTGCTTACGCCGGCTGCCTGGCTAGTGGCACTTTCGCCAAACCTGGACCACGTTATGCCCTCTTGGGTGAAATTGCGCAAGACGGAACGACTGTAAATATAGAACTAAACCCGATTGAAGTAGACCAGCGCCGCATGATGGTAGTGGCTCTTGATGTATCTGGACTGGGCGATAACGACATCAAAGAAGAAATAATGGTCGGTCTGGAAGATGCCGGCATACGCTTCGATACCGATGTTGTGGCCCTCTCGCTGGAAGGCAGCAGCAAACCGGGAGCCAACCCCGGCAGAGTGGCGGAGAGTCTGACAGCAAACTTTCACTGTCTCTTGGTCATCGACAACACAAGACCAGACTATCTAGCCGAAAGATTCGACGAGCGCACCACCGAATGGAAGTACATTCAAGCAATGCTCGACATGAAGACAAAAGCAGAACGCGTCAACGCTAAACTGAACGATACAAACCTGCCGGGCGACAGCCTTTCCGGCATACCCGGCGCCGACCTATCGGGTAAAACAGTGGAAGACGCTCTCTATTATGGACTGGATGCCTTAAGACAGAAACGGGTGACAATTAGAAATGTGGGTTGAGAAGATCGAACTAACAAGTTATGGCGGCATTGCTGGAGAGTCGATCATCTTCAGTAAAGACAAAGTCAATCTTGTCGTCGAGCCCAACGAATACGGCAAAACCACTATGGCAACCGCCATCTGGTCGATACTCTTCGACTTTGACATCAATCAATCGGTTGACGGCCGCGCCGAACGACTAACCGATAAAGAAGCTCGTCGCCCCAAAGCAGGCGATGCCTATAAAGCGCGCATCGAAATCTGTACCGAAGACAGAAGACTGGCAGTGGAAAGAGACTTCGAAACCGGCTTTTATAGAGTCATGGACCGCGACCACAACAAAGATATAACCGATGAGTTTAAGGGCGAAAACGGCGAAGACGAAGTAGGCTTGAAACTCACCGGCATGACCCGCGAACTGTTCAAAAGCACTTGCTTTGTCGGTCAGCGCGAACTCGATGAACACGCCTTCGGCAACGATGACATGGCATCACTGGTGCAAGGCATCGCCGACTCGGCCAGCCCAACAGGCAATTGCGCCGGCGCCATCAAAGTCTTGAGCGATGCAGTAGAAGACAATCTAAACGGCGACCGCTCAGCCTGCGTCGACAACTTGGTGAGAGACTTAGAAGTAGTCAGGCAAGATCTTCTCTCTAGGCTCAAAGCCTACGAACGAGATCGCCGCGACGTGGCCGCTTCCTTCGACCGGTTGATGATCATCAACCGGGTGCTTTCGGGCGACAACAACAGATACAAAGCCACCGAATACCAAAACCTCAAATATCAGCTCTCAGACGCCCAAGCCAGAATTGCCAGGCTGCGGGAAGTGCGCAAGCGCATGCAAGAAATCGAAGCTGAAATAGAAGACTTGCCGCCAATCGCGCCCTTTCCTGATGAACTAAAGCGACCTCTCATAGATATTTGGGAAAGAAGAAAATCGAGAGAAGCCGAGTTGGAGAAGCTAAAGCTTGAACTCTCGCCCCACGAGCGTCTATTCAAAGAAAAGCAAGAAGAAATCACCAGCCGACTAGGACATCTCTCAAGCTTTTCTCAAGAAGAAGCCCACATGGTGGCCTCGCTTGCCGGCAGTATGAAAAGCGCCGAGGATGAACTGGCCAGCCTCAGCAAAAGACGAGATGGTGAAGCCGATAAGTTTCAGAAAGACTCAGGCGCCGGCGACCTCGACGCCATCAAAGAATCGATTGCTTCCCTGGAAGCCGAAGGCGTCGACAGCGCCCGCTCCTATAATTCACTTATCGTCGCCTTCCAAGAACAATTGCAAGACTCTGAGAAAAGCTTGCACCAAAGTCGGGCTCGCAAAACCGAGCTTTTGTCGAAACGTGTGGAAGAGCGCAAGAAGAAGCAGCTGACTAGTTTACTGATAGGTTTTGCCGGCGTCTTAGCAATAGTGGCTTCGATAGTCTTGTTGGTCGCCTTCAAAGCGCTGGCGCCAGTGGCCATTGCTCTTATTGTTCTGGGTGCAATCTTGCTTGCCGTCTCAGGCTTTATGATGACGCCGGTCTTTAAGCCCGAAATGATTCTCAAAGCTGAGTTTTCAGCTGTGGAAGCAGACATTGCGCGCATCACCACCGACATGCAAGACAAACAAAATAAAGTCGGCGCCCTAGAGATAAAACTAGACACACTGGCTCGCAAGGTCGGTCTAGACAATCGCAACGAACTGGCTCAAAAGCTGGAAGAATACAGCCAGCAAGCCACTAGAATCAAGGAACTAAACCTGCTTGATCAACTGGTCGAACAGAAAGAGCAAGTAGTGAAGCGCTACAAGCTTGATTTAAAACGCTTTCTAGAAAAGGCTATGCGCAAGGACGAACCCAGCGCTCAGGCCGCTCATGAACTATCGACCGCTCTTTCACAGTATATGGAAGAATCGAAGCAGTTGGCCGAAGCCCATCAAGAGGCGGCGAGCGCCAATAGAAAACTTGCCGCCATCGAAGAAGAAATCATCGACAGCGAAAAAGCGATCATGCACCTCTGCCAGAAAAACGGCATAGAACTTGCTCCGACCGAGCAAGAAGCCCTGGAAGAAGCCCGTGCTCGTATGAATATCTTTCATGCCTGCCATAAGCTGGAAAGCGAGTTTGCCGCCTTTGAGAGCGAGATAAACTCGCCCTTCAGCGATCTGCCCGCTCTAATAAAGAATGCCGAAGACTTTCTCGCCCGTGTTTCTCAGCAAATCGAAACAGTCAAACAACTCTATCCGGGCATTGAAAATATTGCACCCTTGACCGAAGAAGAGCTGGCCGCCGAAGATGACGGTCCCAAGGATATGAAAGAGCTGGAAGGTCTAAAGCTAGAGCGAGAAGACCTGCTTGTCAGAATCAGATCTCTTTCGAACACGTGCGATGAGCAATACCTTACAGCCATGGAAGATTTAGATCTGACCGAGTTTAAGCTGCAAGGCGCCAAGCGTGCCAAACTAGCCCTAGAGCTTGCTCGCAATACCTTGCGCAAACTTTCTGGTGAGAACTATATCGACTGGTCGCAGCACCTAAATACAATCGCCTCAGAGATGTTGCAACGCATCGGTATGGGCTATGACGAGATTCGCTTCGATAACGAACTTAGATTGGTGGCAAGACGCAAAGCCGACGGAGACCAGATAAGCTCAGCCCAGATTATGAGTCAGCTTTCGACAGGCACAAAAGAACAGCTGCACTGGCTGGCTCGTATGGTGGTGGCGCGCTATCTTTCACGCTCGCTATCTTTGCCGATTATTATGGATGAACCATTCTCTGAAGCCGACGACGACCGCTTTGTCAAAATGATGCGCTTCCTCATATCGTCACTGGCGAAAGAACACCAGGTCATACTATTCTCGTGCCATCAACAAAGGCACAGCTGGCTGAAACAACAGCTGGAAGAGTCGGAACGAGGCAACTTGCTCTTTTGTAGAAGACAGAGAGCTTGAGTATAGACATTCTCTTTAGTTACAAAACAGAGTAAAGCCTCTGCAATGTGGCGAGATCTCGGGGCGAAGGTTCCTGGCAGCGCGATTTCCAATACATCAAATCAGTTCCTACCGGCGAATGCCCATCAAGGCCAAGCGCGTGTCCAAACTCGTGACGGAAAAGAGAACTGAGATTGGCGATTTCACTTTCAGATAGTGCATCAAGAGTATGAGACCGGCAGAAAAGCCTGATGCAAGCCTTTCTCAGCCGATTGTGCTCAAGCTCATAAATTGTCTGTCCTGCGGAGTGTTGGGCGCCCAAGAATTGCACTTTCATAATTTCGATTTGCGCCTCGCTCCGGTCTTTCACTAAAACCGGCGATACCGGCAGTTGTGCTGTATTCCAGACAAAGCAGGCTTGATAAAGAAGCCTAGCGAGGTCTTCGCTGAAGCCATTTTCTAAAGAATCATCGATATAGATTTTCAGATTGGTCAAACTCGACCAAGGCAGCGCTCTATACAAAGTCAAAAAATAATCATTAGCAGGGGCACTAGAATTTCTGCAAATGCTTAGGTGCTCTTCTATCGCTTCAACAAAGCTTCTCCATGCCGGCACTCTCTCATCGTGCGGATGTAAGCTTTCAAACGCCTGAAACAACTCGACTGCCTTCTCAAAGCAAGCACCAGCTGCTGGTGAGTTTCCTCTAAAATCCCAGCTGAGAGCCCAGTCGTACCAAATGAAAATACATAGCTCATTGTCCTTTAACCCGCTAAGGCTGCGCTGATATAACAGGTCTGAAGCGGCAAACTCACCGCTATCTCGGCATAAATTGGCAGCTTCGTAAAAGCTCACCAACTTAAGAAATTCTTCGTATGGAACCGACAATTACTTACTCTTATACTATTTGACAATCATGTCTCAACCAAGCTAGTTTACACAGAAACAAGCACAACTAGCAAAAGACTAAAGATGCCTTGCCACACCATCAATCGCTCCTATAAATGCCTATTCTCGCCAAGAAACTACCATCTGCCTTGCTCATCACTGCTTTGTTGGCACAAGCGCCGCTAGCCCAGGCTGGTGAATATGCCTGCATCTCTTCTACTGGCGAGCAAAAATGGACCCTTCCAGCAAACGTCTTTCTGCGCGGTGAAAAGAGATTCAGCAGCGGTCTCACAGTGATTAGCGACCTCGATGATGATAATAGAGAGGGCTTTATCAACAAAGAAGGCAAACGACTGAAGTTTTCCTCTAACTATGTTTATCCCTTTTCAGAAGGTCTCGCAGCAGCAGAAAAGGATGGAAGATTTGGCTATATCGATAAGTCAGGACGCTTTGTCATCAAGCCACAATTCAAGTGGGCTTATTCGTTCAGAGAAGGTCGAGCCAAGGTTATGCCGGCATTTGTTCTAGACAAGTACATTTGGAGCAATTCAAGCCGAAACCTAGACGGGAAACTGGCTTTCATCAATCGCAATGGAAGTTTTGCAAGCGGGCTTCTTGTGGATGAAGCATCCGCTTACTCTGAAGGTGCAGCTGCTGTACTAATCAATGGCAGAATAGGTTTTATCGACAAAGATGGTAACTTTCTTGTCAAACCACATTTCCAATATACGACCGGATTCTCTGAAGGATTAGCACTAATCTGGGAAATCGGCAAAAAACTAAGCTTCATAGATAAGGAAGGCAAAACTGCAATTGAGCTTGACCTGGTGCCCAATCAATCACTCTTCGTCTGTCGAGATCTCAAATTTGGTAAATTGCAACTAGACGAAGACATTTCTCTTGGCACCATTAAAGTCAGATACAGATACCCACTTTTTAGCCCTTCACTGTTTAAAGAAGGGCTGGCTCCGCTTGTAAAAGACAAGAGATTTGGCTACATAGATAAAACTGGCACCTTTATTATCCCGCCGCAATATGATTTTGCTTTTCCCTTCTCAGAAGGACTAGCCGTTATCGTTGATGATGGCAAATATGGCTATATTGACCGCAGCGGCAAGGTCGTAATCTCTCCTTCTTTCTATGAAGCAGGCAATTTCAATGAGGGCTTAGCACCAGTTCAAACTGAAAACCAAAAATGGGGATACATCAATAAAACTGGACAATTTGTAATTGAGCCGAAATACAAAGCCGCCTATCCATTTTCAGAAGGTCTGGCATTTGTCGAGCAGGCTCCAGTAGCCCCAAACGAAGAGCGAGAGCCTCCGCTTGAGCGCCTGAGACCAACCCTTCCAGTGCGTCACTTCTACGATAGCACTGGAAACTGGTTTGTGCCGGAATGGGACATAGATGCCGCCTACAGAACCAAGCTATTGCCTTAAGTTATTGGCGTAACCACGCCGGTACCACATATGATGGCTAGTAGACTGGAGACGGCAATAGAAGGTCTAAGGTACGAGATAATTAGGCACGAGGTGTTTTGATTTGGACTTGACTCTTGATATTGAGTGGTTGGATTGCCTTGATGAAGGGGAGTGGGGTGTACCAAATTCAGGAGACAATGGGGTAAATTGGTGGGACAGGGTCCGGTGACTATCTATTTGCTCAAGCGGTTCTGGTGCACATTTCTTTTGCTTCATAAACGGTACGAATTGAGATCAGTTTTGGAATGCCACTTTTCCCGAGCTAACTTCAACTCTCTGATAGCAGTCTCTCTCTCTGAGGATGAGAGCGTGGGCTCAAAATCGATATCTTGACTAAATATCAATTGATCTTTTTTTATTGCTGTTTTAGCTCTAGATCCAACAACAAGTAGCGGCGATGGCAATGCCTTGCCAGGAATTTTCGCCTGGGGAATCACATTCTTGTCCACATCCGAAACGCACAGAATAGCTCCTGCCTTTATATCCTCTTTTGCGTACACCACTGGTCCATTTCCTTCAATATCTCTACCTTGCGCCAGGCTTGGCCAGAACTCGAAATTGATTGACAAGATCAGTAACAGGGAAAGCAGGACTATTTTGGCTTCAATCCAATTATTGAAATTCGGAAAGATCATTTTCTCCACCTGCATTGCCGTTAACATAGCTTTTCTCAAGGGTCGCGGCACCATTACGAAGGATGTGTTCCAAAAAGCATCAACAGTCAATTTTCACAAAAGAGCGCACTAGATAGGAGCTTTGCCGTGAGTCACTCGCTTCTCAACAGTTCAAGATCTTTAACCTTACGATAGCAAGAGTCTTGCTGCTCCTTGTTTGTAAACTTATGCTCTATACATTTCTTCAGCGACTCAGGACTATATGGTACAAACCCAAGCTGCTCATTTACTAACAAATATTGGTTGCGCCTAGAAGTTATGTCAGGAACATCAACAATCCATAAAGAGTCTCGTTGGATTTGTTTCCGGCTTCCGATTGTAGAACCCTGCAACAACTGGCGCTCGTTAACCGCAATCTCCATCAACCGTCCATTGAGCGGAGGTAGCCCCTCTCCTAGATTTACTAATGTCCGAACTTGTAAATATCGATAGTGATCATCGAACTTAATACCGGTTTTCTTCTCACTGACAAAGCGCGCAATAAACAGAAGGTCACATTTAGATTGTCCACTGCCACTGTCTGCTAAAGCGGATAGCCACTGAAAGCAGCAAAGAACGCCTAGAAAAATACCAGAAGAAAACACACCTTTCAGTTTCATGATACTTGAATGAAGCTTAAACGAATCTTCCCTCTATTATAAGAGTAAATCATAACCGAGTCACTATTGTGCTGCACTGAGGAGCCTCCTATATGCCAGCCGAATCCTTGCAGATTTGACCTTACCCCCAGATGTTGAGCCGTTGCAAAGATGACATCTGCGCTTAAACTAGAACCTAAACAGAAGAACAGTCAAATGCGCAAGAGTAAATTCACTGAAGAGCAAATGGTCGCCATCCTCAAGGAACAGGAATCCGGCATCAGTATCGGAGAGCTTGTACGCAAGCAAGGAATCAATCGTCAGTCCTTCTACAGATGGAAAGCGAAATTCGGCGGCATGAACGTTTCCGACGTAAATAAGATGGTGGCGAATATCTCGCTCGAAAACGACGCCATGAAGGATCTGATCCCCAAAAAGTTCTAACTCCTGCAAGAAGCGCGACTGCGTCGAGTTTCTTGCGCAGGTAGGAATGAGCAAGTGGCAGGCGTGCAGAATCTTAGATTTGGCACGCTCCACACACCGATATACGTCCACGAAAGCGGCTGACCCAGTCCTTGCCGAGCGTATTAAAACCATAGCCTGCGACCGTTCAAGGTTTGGCTAGAAACGGATCTGTCTGCTGATAAGAGCGGAGAGCACTAAGGTGAATCACAAGCGGGTTTACCGCATCTATCGCGACCTCAATCTAGCGGTCAGAAAGAGAGGAAGACGCAAATATCGCTGTTGCAGGCGAACTCCAAAGCAAACTCCGTTGGAGCCGAATGACAGATGGTCAATGGACTTCACCAGCTACACACTGCCAGACGGACGCAGATTTCGGACATTGAACATCATCTCCAAAACGCCTTTGTAGAGTCGTTCAATGGCAGATTTAGAGACGAGTGACTCAATCAATATTGGTTCACAAGCATCGAAGATGCAGCCAGTCCGATCTCTAAGTGGAAACACGAATACAACAAATTCCGTCCGCACAGCGCCCTGGGCAACATGACACCGTTGCAGTTCAGACTAGCAGTCGAAGAAGCAAACCGACCTTTAAAGGAGAACAAACTGGATTCAACTGGGAATATAAAACTAGCATCTGTCTCTTAAAGGTGGCCCAACAAATGGGGCAGCGTCAGATTCAGTAATTCCCAGAATTTATTTCAAATTAGGAAAGTGAGGATAGAGGCTGTGAGTGAGCAAATTCCATATTTTGAGATCGATGTTGAAATGCCGGAACATCTTGATGGTTCCGTGACACTGCCTGATGGTGACGTGGCTTCAATCGGCGACAGTATAGAACATAAAAAATTTGGCGTTGGATTGATTTACCGTATCGCTACATACCATGACCATTTAGGGACTCTTTTGTGCGTCGAGTTTCCCAATAATTTTCATAAAATGCTTTGCTTAGATGTGGTCAAGAAAGTACATTCAAGCGAGAAGAGCCCCGGTGGAGGCTCTTCCTGTGCTACATAATGGCAGTTATCGGAAGTATTTGCCCTTAAACACTACTTCTAAGAACTGTAGATGATAGAAACGTTGAGCTCGCCATGGTTATCGCCGTACCCTCGCCCATTAAGCCCATCGTTCATCATCAAGAGAAGCTCTGCTCTTTCATTTTGAGGAACATCATAGACCATTCCTTTTCCTACCTGATTTTGGCAAACTAAAACTGAGCAGATTTCTGGCAAACGGCAATCCAAATTTGAGCAGGTTTCGATTAGTGACCTATCCCTAGAAAAGTTGACACCAAGATTTGTAAGAAGCCTCAATATTTGATGACACGCGCCTTCAAACGTTACTATAAAAGTGCACCGGATTCACTAGATTAATGACATTCTGAAGCAGTAGGCACAACTGGAGTTGTGCCTACTGCTCTCTTTAGTCTGGCATATCTTCAAGCCTAGAGTAGATTTCTCCATCATCTCCTTGAACCTGTGCTTTGAGTTTTGTTGCAATTTGGAGAAGCTTCGCTAATGTCATTTTATCTGGATTTTTGGAGGTAATCTCACCTGTGTCGCGCCATGCAAATAGAACATTTTCCGTCGGATGATGAAAAATAAAATAGCTTCCATCATTTTGGCTATCTAGTTCCAAGTCCGGATCCAACTCTACTAATTTAGACCACTCTCCAAATAGTATTTGTGGTCCATCTTCATCAGCCCAGAATTCTTTGCGTGTGACGTGTAAATCGTATCCCATTGTTGAACCCCTGTCTTTGACCTGTCCCAAGAAAAGTTGACACCAAGATTTGTACGAAGCCTCCATATATGATGACACTTGCAAGGGGGATCGACAATGGTGAACAAGAGAAAGAAGTTGTTTGGTCTATTGACCCCACCCCGAGAACTTGAACCAGGCCAAGTAGACGATTGAACAAATTTAAGTCATAGTTTCAATCAGTCGGGAGAAGGTAAAAATGAAAAAGAGTCGATTCACGGATGAACAAATCGTCGCGATTCTCAGAGAGTCAGAAGCAGGCACTACAAACGCTGAGCTCTGTCGCAAGCACGGAATCTCGAACAACACACTGTACAACTGGCGAGCCAAATATGGCGGCATGCAGTCCGCGGATGTTAAACGCCTGAGACAGTTAGAGGATGAGAACATACAGCTAAAGAAGCTGCTTGGAGAACAGACTTTGCTCATTGACGGATACAAGAACGCACTCTCAAAAAAGTACTGACCACCTCTCAGAAGAGAGCCGCTGTAGCGGCCTTTGAGGAGGTGGGATTGAGTGAGCGCAAAGCTTGTCTCGCCGTGGGTCTGCCCAGGGCGACGCAACGACACAAGAGCACCAAAAAGGATGAGTCTGCACTTCGGAAGCAAATAATAGATATTGCGCATGACAGAAAGAGATTCGGTTACGAACGAATTACCTGGCTGCTGCAACGAGATGGACTGCGGATCAATAAGAAGCGTGTCTATCGGATTTACAAACAAGAGGGACTGCAGGTGCGTAAACGTTGCCGCAAAAGAGAAAGACGCCTGCGAAAACCGCTTGAACCAGCTACGTATCCATGTCAACGCTGGTCGCTCGATTTTGTTAGCGACAGTCTGTCTACCGGCAGGAGATTTAGAACATTGAATGTCATTGATGAATTTACTCGCGAGTGCCTGGCCATTGAGGTCGATTTTAGCCTCCCTGGAGAGCGCGTTGCTCGGGTGCTAGAACGTCTTGTCTGGTGCTACGGCAAGCCCGGAAGCCTTGTCCTCGATAACGGTCCAGAATTCACCGGCAAAGCGCTCTTTAAGTGGTCGAAAACCCACAACGTCGACCTCGATTTCATTCGTCCTGGCAAGCCGATGGAAAACGGGATTTGCGAATCGTTTAACGGGCGATTTCGAGATGAATGTCTGAACGAAGTGTGGTTTCGTTCAATCGATGAAGCCAGCATAATCACATGGGAATGGAGGCAAGACTACAACACAGTCAGACCGCACGGATCGCTGAGACGAATTGCACCATCGCAATTCGCTCAGCACTTTCGAGAACAGAAATTGTCTGCTTGACGTGGTACAAGAAAATGGGTGGGGTCACAGCCAAGATTGTATTTGAAATTGCCAGAGAAGCCATAGAGGTGCTACGAATGACAGACGACCAAGAGGCAGTCGTTCCACAATTTGAGATGGAAATCACACTGCCAACGATTCTAGAAGATCCTGTGAGACTGCAAGATGGAACCGTTTTGCAGGTAGGTGACTCGGTGGAGTACCCAGAATTAGGCGTAGGTAAAATCCTGCGTATCTGGTGCTACGATTCAATTGGGACTTGTTTGTACATAGACTTTGGTGGTGGGGTAAAGGAAGAAATTCATCCTGATTTTGTAAGGAAAGTCGCAGCTCAAAAATGAGAAAGAGCCGCTGCCATGGGGCTCTTTCGAATGAAACACTTTGGGTGTTATCAGAACTTCACGTATTAGCCACTGCGAATTTTCTCGATAAATTTCATAAAGACTTGCACGGTTAATGCATGATGTTGCGAATTAATTGGCGTGACCTGTTCCAAGAAAAGTTGACACCTAGATTTGTACGAAGCCGCCATATGTGATGACACTTGCAAGGTGGATCGACAACTGCGAACAAGAGAAAGAAATACAGTCGGGTGGAGCAGCTGGCCAGGGGCTTGACCAAGGAAAGCACCAGAGTTGTAAATCTCTACACTGAAATGCTACCTTGCGATTCATGCGCGCCTATGATAGAAAAATTTCGCGAAGACTTTCCGCTTGTGACACTAAATGTCACTTATAGTAAGCTGCCTCTGAGATTGCCTAAGGGATTTAGAAAGTGAATCAGTACCAAGACCTTGTTGACAAGCTATTGTCTGTAGGCGTGGCCACTACACAAACCCTAGCGGGTTGTTCTGAACTTGAAATTGCTCAAGTGCAGTCGTCCATTTCCGGCCCCATGCCGCGGGCATACTTGGAATTTTTGGATGTAATGGGAAACGGTGCAGGATGGCTGTTCCAAGGAAGTGATATCTATTTTCCGGATGTTTTGAATTGCAAGAACACTGCTAAAGAAGTAATTCAAACTTCTGATTCTGGCTATAAGTTGGCTCCTACAGCCTTTGTGTTCTATTCCCATCAAGGCTACCAGTTTATGTTCTTTGATACCAATAATGGCGATGATCCACCAGTTTATCGCTTTCAGCAATCATCTTAACAACCAGAGCTAGTGGACACTCAATTCTCGAATTGGCTAAGTCGCTGCGTCGACGAAAGTTGCCTTTCCTGGCCTAATTACAAGGAATTTCTTGTCAAGGAAGGGCTCGTTGATATCTGAATACTCAGTATTGGAGGAAATTGAGCGAAATGCAGCTAGAAACCCCAAGTGAATTACTGCCAGGTCAGATGTGTCCATGGCAACTCTTGCCAGGCTTCAAGGGCGTAGTGTATCTAATTGAGCGAATCTTCGGAATTGAAAATCATTCTCTCTACGAAGAGTTCTGAAATCTCTCAAAGCTGAACTTGAAGGTGCATGAACACGGAGATTGGTAAAGGAGTTACTTGCTCTTATCTCGCTGCCTACTTTGAAAAAGCTTTTTGCAAAGGAGCGTCCTTAAATGCTGTAGAGAAAGAGGAGAGCGAAAGCTCTCCTCTTTTGATATATTCAAGCAAGAGGTGATTCGTATGAATAGATTTTGCATTCTTGTGATACTAATACTAACTGTGGCAGCTTTTTCTGCTCGAACTGCCAATGGTTCGGACCGTATGAAGCGGTTTGTGTTTAAGCCCACAGATACGATAAGCAGAAAACCTGGTCATGCGCGAAGCCTTTTATCGGAGGCTGAATACAGGAACTCTCCCTGGATCAGAGAAATTGAGAAGGTTTTAGAATATAGTGTTCAAGAATTTGATCGTCATCCTAAGCAAGGTTTATCAAATGTGTCGTTTTCCTGTTTGTTAGATAAGAACGGCAAATTGACTGAGTTTCTTCCGGTTGACAATGTTAAAGGAGTTGATGCCGCAGTAAAAGACAGAGGGATTGCGTTTCTACAAAATAGCCTTAAGAACTGTCATTTTTCCGCGCCTACAAATGCAAAGGTAAAAATAGTAATTCACTTTTACCAGTATTCCAACTTTGGTATTGAGCAAGAGTCTTTATAAATCAACACGAGCGGAGCTCTTTCCTTATTAAATGCTAGCTAGGATAAAATGACACTCCTTTTGGGGTGTACTCAGTTTGTTACTGACCTTGACCTTACCCCCAGAAGTTGACACCTAGATTTGTACGAAGCCTTCATATGTGATGACACTTGCAAGGGGGGATAGACAAAGGAGAACAAGAGAAAGAAGTTGTTTGGTCTATTGCTAATCATATGTCTCTAAGCCGGCGCCCTAGAGCTCGTCCTCTAATTCATTCTGATCGCGGCTCTAAGTATGCAAGCACTGAATTCCGCACTATTCTCTGGCTTCACCGGCTGCGACAGAGTATGAGTCATAAAGGCGATTGCTGGGACAACGCTTCTACTGAATCATTCTTCGGCACACTTAAGCAGCAGCTAGATATCTAATGTCTGAGACCTTCAGCCACCCTAAAGGATGAGATCTTTGAGTACATTGAAGTCTTCTACAACAGGCGAAGACTTCACATCTCACTTGGGTATAAAACAGCTGAGGAATTTGACAATGAGTACTGGTCAGTTAAAGCAGCTTCTTAATTTTCTGGTTGTCTACTAAACTTGGGACAGGTCACACCATGTTCTAAAATCGCAGAGAGAAATCGATGCTTGAGTAGCTTACTGACTGAAGCACGTAATTTAAGCTTGTTGATCAGGTTCGTCAGCTACTCTGTAGTAATTAGTTTCAGCTTATCCGCCGACCCTTTGTCCCCACGTTTCACCGATTCCTCAAATAGAGTCCTTGCTTTCTTCAGATCCTTAGGGAATCCCTTCCCTTCTCTATATCTTTCTGCCAGCCAAAATTTTGCAGACGGGCAGCCATTCTTGTCTGCTTCAACATACAAATCCAATGCCCTCTCTGTATTTGCCTTGACGCCTTTTCCGTCCGCGTACATTCCGCCTAGGTCGGCCATTGCGCTCCCGTTGCCATCGGCCGCTGCTTTGCTGAGCCAACAGTAGGCTTTGCCATAATCTTTTGGCATTACTATTCCGTAGCAATACATTCTTCCGATCTCTGACTCTCCACGTGGACAACCGTGGCTAATGGCTGACTTCATGAAAGCCGCGGCTCTTTTGGGATCCTTTGAAACGCCCAAACCGTGTTCGTACAAATGCGCCAGTAGGCATTCTGCATCCCCGTTACCGCGTTTGGCGCTCAAGGCGAAGTATTTCGCCGCACGGGAGTAATCTGGTTTAGTCGCAAATCCTTCAAGGTACAACAGACCCATACCATATTGTGCCTTAGCAGAGCCCAGCCGCGCCGCCCGTTCAAAAAGGTTCACAACCCTTTTTGAATCGACTGGACCAGTGATGCCAACACCGAGTAGTTGAGCCAAGTTACACATCCCGTTCGCATCACCTCCAGCTGCTGACTTTTCCCACAACTCTTTCGCCTTGCTGAAATTTCGCGGCACACCTAATCCTCTAAAATGGATGTCTCCTAACATCGACGCTGCTCTCGCATTGCCACTGTTGGTCAACCGTTCTAGTATTTTCTGCGCTTCGGTGTAGTGCTTGGCTTGCAGGGCATCTTCTGCCTGTCGGAGTTGTCCATTCTGAGCGAGACACGGTGTCATGCAAAGCCCCGAGAGGAGGGCAAGTGAAAGCGCTAAGGGGGATCTTCGATATATTGGTCTACCCATGCGAATGGCTCCGGTCTATAGTTCATATTCTAGCTCTACCGGCACGAATGTCACTTTGCACGAAAAACGCTATAGATTTTTGCAAGACAAATGTGACATTGCGCGATATTTGCACAGCCTCCGTATGTATGGCACTATTGCATAGACGCAGTAACAGTGGGACTTCTGCTTAGAAGTCCGCTAGAGGTGATTCAACTTTCAGGGTGATCTGACCAGTCAAGTGATGCAAATATCGTGCAAGAAACTGTCGCAAATAGCGTGCAAAGTGACACGTGGGAATTAAGCTAAAATGAAGGAAGAGTTCGCAAATGCAGGCCTTAAGGGCGAGCCAATCACCAACAAAAGTGGAGTTGAGACAGGCACTAAATACCAGATTCCTAATGCTACCGCTATTGCGAATGGGAACAAAGGGGCGACCCTTACCGTTCGTGCTATGGACAGGCAAGTCCATGGTAAAAGGACCACCTTCCAAAATTCTGGTAACTATGTTCGAGCTGATGGAAGTCCTTTTAAAAACAATCCGTCAAAAGGGTCAGGGCACTACCCTCAAGATTAACCACAGGAGTTAACCATGACGATGTCAGTTCTGGCTGAGAAAGTAAGTTTAATGCTCGAAGGTCGATCTCTTGACCAAGCTTTGATTTTCTCAACCGTCTGCAACATGATGTTTTTTCCAAATGCATCGGCCAACCCTGATGTTTCAGTTTCTGAGCTTAGGATTTACTCTGCTGTGACAATCCAAGACTTTCAGCCTCCTAAAGCTGTTTTGGACCTCGGCTTGCCATCGGAAGTTATTGCAAGGGCTAACTCCTCCGCTTTGATTGCACTTGCAATCGGCGCTGAACTTAATTCTTCGAGGTTGGAGTCAAGTGGAGACCTTTTACTGACGTTCTCCAATGGGTTAATTCTGACAATCTCTGGAGTTTCTGACACTTACGAGGACGCGTGGGTGTTGCTACCAGGCTATGAATCCGAACAACAACAATATTCAGAAATTCACTGTTCCAACTCCGGACAAATTGATGAATACGTTGTTGGTTGATGCTGAAGTTTAGTTTAGGGTTGCTAGGTTTGTTCAACAACTTCTGCAGTTGCGGCTTAATTGCACGTGCTTCTAATTGATCCGATATCGATCGTTAGATAGTGTGGTCGGCGTCAAGTTAGTTATCGCCCAGACCATTCCCTTTAGATGCAAATTTTATCGCAATCAGAAGCATCGTCACCCCCAGCTGCAATGGGTTGACTACACTTCTGCTTTGCGATCGAACAGCATCTACCAGGAAATGGTTTTTGCTGTCTGGCTGTAGGTCTTTTGTCGTTCTAAGTGCTCTCTATTCAGTTACGATTGCCGTCAAGGCTTCTGCTGGAGCCGGCAGCGGCCGTCTAGACTTGAAGTCGATCTCGAAGTGTTTGCCGGTCTTGACCACGGCGAACATGATCCTTAGGATCTTTCGCATGACTGCGCCAACACCTACCTTACCTGGTTTTCCTGCAGCCCTCAGTCAATCGGCAAAGTCGCGCAAGACTGGATTTGTTCGGAAAGCGCAGAGTGCCGGCATGTATAGGGACTTCCGTATCCGCGCATTCCCGACTTCAGACATTCGGGGTCTTCCTCTGACTGATGAGCCGGACTCGAATAAGCGGGGAGTTATTCCGCAGATTACTTCCAATTCTCGGCTGCTGGCAAAGTCACTGGCGGCTGACAATTCACCCAAGAATGTCCCTCTGTGACTATGATGTATTAGACAGATCCGGGGAAAAGTTTACTGTAGCCATGGAACAAAACAACTGGGCTTGCAAATCCAGTCAAAAATGCGATGGATAGAAATGAATGTACTACATCTTGCGCTGTCACCGCATTTGGTTCATGCTGGTCTGGAGCTGGGACATCACAAAACTAAGGGGACCTGTCAAAGGGAGCTATCACTATCTCCACGTCATCATCGACATATACAGCCGGTACGTTGTCGGTTGGATTGTTGCCACGGAAGAATCAGCAACGCTTGCTAAAGCGCTGATTGCTGAAACCTGCGCCAGGCAGGGAGTTGACACAAAAACTCTTACCATTCACTCGGATCGAGGAGCGGCGATGGTATCAAAAGCGGTAGCACACTTACTGTCAGATCTTGGTGTAACAAAGTCGGTCGGGCGCCCCTACGTCAGGGACGACAACCCACTCTCCGAAGCCCACTTCAAGACACTAAAATATCATCATTCATTTCCAGCGAGCAACTCCCATTGACCCTCGTCCAAATCCTCTTCCGGAAGAGCCACCGACCACTCCTCCGGGCAAGACTGCAACCACTCTTTCAGGTACTCCAGTTGATTCAGGTTTGCCTCCATCTTTACTGGATCCGTTTCTGGAGCCGTTCAATGACTATTGGGATCGCTATCCTAAGTGAGACTAAAGCGTACCTATGCCACTTGTATCACCAAAGATCACTAAAAGTAAGCTGGTAGGAGAGTTCAGCTCCTTATTGGATAGACCAAGCTCGGAAAATGCGAGCGTTCCTTGATGGACTGAACCATCCCTTCTGTTAATTGACACGCGAAAAGCAACAGTGTCTTGATTGCTGCGGAGGTAGCTGCATAGCTCCGCAGCAGTCCTTTTCGTGACGATTAAATCAGTTATATTAAGGGGTTCTTTTGTTACGGGAGCATTGCTACGGTTAACAAATGCATTCTCTCTATCATCGATTCCTAGAACCCTTCCTGAACATCCATCAATCACAATTAGGCTTGCAGGAAACGAGTTGAAAATGGACTCAATTCTACGAAGCGAATCAAGTACTGGCTTCAGTTCGAACATATTGAAACTCTCCTTACATTAAAGCCTGGGAAATCTGCTTTTAACTTCATCTCAAGTTATTAAGGCACTCCATCACCTTGTGTTTCATTACCCGCAAGATCTCTAGAGTACCCTTCATCTCCGAGGCGTTTGCAGCATCCTGTCGTTAGCGTTCTTCTTCTATAGATTTTCCACAAGTTTCTGAAGCTGGTCGATCTAAACATAATGACCAACAAATATTAGGCTTGGTTGACATTCTTTCTACTTCATGGTCGTAGGCTTCAATTTCTGCTTCCAATTGACCGATTGTCTGCTGAGCGTCGTGGTCTGATAACCAACAATATACGGTGTCCTTGCGGACCCTAGCCTGAAGACAGCTCTGCTATCTGTCTGCAGAATGGGCTTGCCCCATTTTATTCAGATTTGACAGCCTGGCAGATAGTATTCCAGCACTCTCCCCTGTTTCTTATTAGGGATGGCAAATACCCCGCCTTAGAGGTTTTCTACTATCTATGGACAGCATCTCAGATTTCAAAAAAGCAAAGCCCTCAGAAACTTTCATCAATGACAGCCTGCACGCAGAAATTGCGAAGGGGAAGAGCGAGCGCAGCACAGAAAGCAACGCTTCAAAGCCAGTAGAGAAAAGTAAAGAAGAGAATGAAAGCAGCAAGCCTAAGGACGACGGAAAACATAATGGATTTGCTTATGAGCTAGGCCACTCCGCGCTCTATTCGGCGGTGCAAGCACCAGTAGAAGGCATGGCGCAGACATTTGATCATACTTTGGGCAAGCCTTTTGGCACCAAGCTATACGAAAAGAGCAAAGACTTACTTGTCAGTGCTCCGCAAGCGACCGACTTTGGTAGCGCCGAATGGCACGGACAAACTATTGGTGGTGCAATCGGCGTGATTCCATGGTTTATGGCCTGCAGAGGAGCAGTCAGGGGACTAGCAGAGAAAACTGCCCTAACAAAGTCTCTAGTGGTGGGTGTGGACGAAGCTGCCGGCGCAAAAATGTTCTCTTCGATAGGAGCAAAACTATCGCTTGAGGGCGGAATAACCGGAGCAGTATATGCTGGAGCATTTAAGTCGGTCGAATATCAAGGAGGGGAACACAACTATTGGAAAGCGAAGTCTGGAGCTATGGTGCAAGATTTTGCCACATTCGGCACACTGACAGCTTCCACCTTGGGTATTTCAGGTGCATTAAGCAAAGGCTTGGCGCCATTAGCCGAAAGAAGCGAACTGGCAGGAAAACTGGTACCCAAAACGGTGGCTATGACCTCTGGCGCACTTAGCGGCATACCGGCGGCGGCGGCAGAGTTGGGTACGCAGTACGCCTTATCCGGCGGAGAATCGAAGATTAGCCAGGATAATTTCATTCAAAGCGCCTATTCATTTGCTGTAGCCGGTTCGGCCCTGGCGTCGTTGCACCCATCGGTCAAAAGGCTCCAACCGGAAACAAAACAAATAGTTGAAGCAGGCGAATCGGCAACTCAATTGAAGGGTGCTTCGGAAAAACAATCACTTCCGAGCGAGGCTCCGAGCGAACTACATAAAGTCAACCACAAAGCCAACAAACAATCTGAAGAATTTTCGGTATATGAACTAGGGAAACACGACTTTGGTAAGTATGCATCAACAAAGCAAATGTTTATATTCACAGATCAACCTGAAATATCAACTAAATCTTCATACGAATTGGCTGGCAATATGCGTTCGATCGAAGCACCACCTTTCTCAATCTCATTAAAAGAGGCAGGAAGCCACTTTGATGGTCTGCCTACCGCCGGAGCGTTTCAACACTTTGTAGGTAGCAGAATGGTGGGAAACCTGCCTAAAGCCTTTATTTCAGAGCGTTGCCCCGAAGAACTGGCCTACTACAAACTAAACGATCTAGCGGAGGCGCTTCGTCAAATTGACGGTACTTTCCCTCCGCAGAAGAAATCGGGACTGGGCGCTCTGCAGATTGACCTACCTGCTACTGAGGTGCAATTTGGCGACAAGCAAATAAAAGTAGAAAAGATTGCTATTGGAGAGGTGGCCCATGTCTACAAATTAAGTCTGGGTCATGAGGATTATGCATTTAAGGTTCCAACCGATCCTGCTCGCCACGACATTCACGGTAGTGCAGCGGAGACTGCGGCCTTTGCCCTACTTTCTAAACACAAAGTCAGCAATCTAATCGATTTCCATGCTGCCAACGTTGGCAAAAGCGGATGGATGTTAACTGAGTTTGTTGACAGAGCTAAGCATCGCGAGGGAGAGCCTATTGAAGCGGTGCTTGATCGCTATACACTAAAGCTTGGCGATGACTGGTCAGCGAACCGAGGACCGGGCAATGTAGTCTGGGACTTGGGCGGACTAGAACCGAAGAACCTGAAGTCGCCTACCACCCTGGCTAAATTTGAGCAGCTTCTGCAAAGCCCTGAAGGTTCCCTAGTGGCAGGCCGAAAGGTAGACAGTTTGCCGAGCCAGGATGCTATAAAGACGGCTCTGGCGCTGGCACTAGAGCATTCAGACAACAACGGACAAGTGCCCAGAACTGCAGTTCGTCTATTAACCGACGCAAAAGATGTGAACGAAATTTTGGAAAAATCTCTGGAAAAAACTGGAGCGGCAGGAAGAGCGGCTTTCGAACTGGACAGATTGAAAGGTACGCCCTTCATTACAGAAAGGTTCTACCAAGCTATTGCAAATCCAGAGTCAAGGCTTGAAGCCGCGAAGTCGATTGACAAGCTACCACCGCATGAACGCTATAGAGCATTTGAGACTGCCTTTGCATTTGGAGAGGCAAGACCCCTGGCAACACGGGCGATACCATCGCTCGCACCTGAATATAGGCAAGCTGCCATAACTATGGCAAAGCAAGACCCGGGTTCACTCTATGTCCTTATGGATATGAATCTGCTGAAGACTGAAAGTGCCAGTGACAAGGAGCGAGCATTCAAACTTTATTTAGACAAAAATTCTCTCTCAACGATAAACGACAGTGTTGCAATCAAAAGATCACTTGATGACTTTGCCGGAACGAATGATACAAAGCGCAGTGAATTTGCGCATTTATGGAAAGGTCTAAGCGCCGAACAAACCCACCTTAATGATAATCTGCTGGAAAATATTAGAGTCAATTGGCATAGACTAAGTCGAGAACAGTGGAGAAAGCTCAGCGAGTTCGACCTAGCAAATCTTTTCGCTGTCAATGAACGCTACTCCTTGACCAGTGAAGGGTTCAACGAAGTCGCTGATAGACCAGACCTAAGACGCTACCTTGCACAGTCTCAAACTATCAGTGAGGTAAACGTAGATGCCTTGCTGGGCGGTATGTGGGATAAACTTCCGCCAGACTACAAGCGCCTTGAAGGTGCGGAAATGAAAAATGTTATAGCAGTCTGGAATATAGCCGACAAGAAAGACTGGGAAACGATACCGGCAAAGGAAGCCGCCGACTTAGCCAATAGTATAGGTAAGCTCGGACTAGCTAATGCGCTAGAAACTGCGCATCTCTTCAGACATGCCGATCTTCGCCAATGGGTGAAGGAGAATCTAGTTAGTCTTTCAAATGAGAGCTGGCAAACCAAACTGCTTATGTTTGGCGCATGGAAGAGTCTAACAGAGTCAGAAAAGAAACTGTCGTTTGATGAACTTTGCAACAAAATAACGCTCAAAACCTTGGGACAAGAGCTATCCAAACTGGGAATCAAGCAAGACACGCTTAACTATATACTCGCTCTTACTGACAAAGATCTGCCTGGCAGAAAACTTATGAAGTCTATCTATTTCGCTCTTGCTACCGGTGACTGCAGCGAAAACGCCGCAATTCGCCAAAAGAGCATCAATCGAATTAACGAGTTAGCCAACCAGAAGGGTTCTGCAAGAGATTTCATTCCTGAGGCGATTATGGCGCATGTTTATTTGCAGTCCCTCTACTCTAACCGACCCGATATCTTGGCGAAAATAGACTCATTAGGGCTAACAAACTGGCATAAGTACGACCTGGGGCGCAAACTCACAGCAGAACCGAAGCAAAGTCAAGAAATCGCAACTAGAGCGATCATGAAAGGTTGGCTCGACCAAGCTCCAGACGTGTCACGCATCTGCAGCCTAGTGCGACTTGCGGCAGACGCAAAGTTGAACAATCGACAAATAGACAACCTTATTGCTCTGGCTCCATCTGAAGAGAAACTTCAAGATATCCATCATTTAGCTTCCGAGCAGTCGGCGGCAAAGGAATATCTCAAAGCCAAACTTAATGAGCGACCAAGAGCAAGAGATTTAGAGCCAAACATACTGGCTGATAGAACTTATGTTTCCCAACTTGATGGCTATGAGCCAAGTGAGTTGGCAAAACTTGGTCAACTGGCTGACAGTGGACTATCTATGGTGCAAGTATCGCTATACAGCAAACTTGATAGAGAGCATCCACAACTCCTCAAAGATCTTTTGGCGGAGAACGCAACCACTGCGCAACTTAAGGACGTTATGCGCCTATCTGCATTTCCAGCGCCGCTATCTTTAGCTATCGCCAGGGGCTCGTGGAGCGGCAATTATAGGCTTCAGCAAGTGCTTGCAGGCTTGCGCGATTATGGTACCGGTAAGAATTTTCATGCCCTTCTCACCGACCACCTTGCCCAGGGCTTTCAACTAAATCGCACCGAGCTAACAAGACTTCAAAGAGAAGCTAAACAGGTTGGGTATAGTTTCCAAACAGAAGCAACTTTGCCGCAGCCACGCAATTTTCTAAAAGCTGCCGATACTTTTTTGGATGCAGCCGATGGCATTGAACGCTTGATTCCAAGCCATCAGCCTATAGTTTTGCTTGGCCGTGATGCCTGGCCGCTTCTACCAATACTGAAGGAGCGAGGCAGAAATGCTATGTATTTTCTATTCAGCCGTCTTCAGTATGATGATGAGTCAACCAAAAGGCAATGGCTGAAAGAAATACCTCCAGGTGCCGCTGTTGTTGATACCGGTTTCAGTGGCAGCATCATTAAGGCAATTAAGAAATTCGATCCCACCATAGGTGGCTATCTTATGTCTACCGATGGCAGTACTTTTCCGCGCTTGCTCGCCGATCCTAGAGAGCATCGCAGAAGAGTGCAAGATTTAGAAGATCTGCCTAAACTCATCTTCAGAACCAACAGACATACTGAAAATGGTGGAGCCGTAGCCCGCCGCGATGCAAGCAGTAGAGATGGAGACGTCTCCCATATTGTTGTTAACAGATCTAGGTGGTGGGCAGAATACAACGCCAGGTCTCTGCTCAAGGCGGCAGGAATGCCGGAATGGACAGCCTGGAGGTATAGCACTTTTGTTGGTCTGACCCCACAGGAACGACTTGGGTTGTCGAATGAGCAGGCTGTGCAAAGACATTACGAAAGTGTACTCACGGCAAGGCAGGGAAGCTAAGGAGAAAAGAAAGGAAAACAAATAATTAGATCGGCTTAGCCTATGAAAATCAACATCTTGGCTATCTCAACTTAGTTCTCATGATCAGCTTGCGAAACTCCTCTGCGGCAAGCATGCTTATCATCAGTGGAAGCATCAGAAGCCAGAACTGCCAAGGCAAGGGCGCCGTGCCGAAGACCCTATGCCCGGTATCTGTATAGGTCAAAAGCAACATCAAAAGTATCTGAACTGCGACGCCGATATTCAACAGCTTATTGCTGAATACTCCGATAGCAAATATAGACTTTCGCTCACTTCGACAAATAGAAGAATTCACTATCTGCATGCACATTATGCCCATCAAGCATGCCGTGGTAGCCGCTCTATAGGCAGGGTCCGAAGCCGGCGGAGACTGCCCGTATCGCCATCCTCCCAGAGTAAAAACAAAATAGTAGCCGATCAGTGAGGCGGCAGATACCATGGCACCAAGATATAGATAAGCCTTTAGCAATAAGTAAGAATCGAACAACCCCTCAGAGCGCGAGCGTGGGGGTCTTTCCATAACAGCCGGGTCTGGCTGCTCGGTGCCCAAGGCAAGGGCTGGAAGTAAATCAGTACCCAGATCAACACTAAGTATCTGGATAATCGTCAGAGGTAGCGGGACTTTTAATAGAACGTAGGCTAAACACGGAACCAACTCAGCAATATTGGATGAAAGAACGTAAGTTAGGAACTTGCGAATATTGGAGAAGACGGATCTTCCTTCTTCAACAGCATTGACGATACTGGCGAAATTGTCATCAGCAAGAACCATATCGGCAGACTCTCGCGCTACGTCAGTACCACTCAAGCCCATGGCGATGCCAATATCTGCCGATTTAAGAGCCGGAGCATCATTGACTCCGTCACCGGTGACAGCCACGATATGACCCATTCTCTTTAAAGCCTGTACAATTTGCATTTTTTGATCAGCATCAATTCTTGCAAATATGACTTCCTGCCGACCAAGCATAAGCTTTAGTTGTGCTTCCGTTAGCCTTTTCAACTCTGGACCAGAAACAACCACAGGCGAATCAGTTTGCACTAAGCCGATCTCTTTGCCAATAGCCAGTGCAGTACTGGGATGATCGCCAGTCAACATAATGACTCTGATGCCGGCCTTGCGACAACGCTCGATTGCACGAGGAACTTCAGAACGTGGTGGATCTTCCATAGCCACCAAACCAACTAAAGTCAACTGAGCTTCTAGGTCCTCCTTTTCATAGGTATGAGGCAAACTACGCCTACATAAAGACAATACTCTCAGTCCTTTGTCGGCAAGAGTTCTCTCTTCCTTCAAGATATCTTGCCGGTATTGCTCGGTCAGCTCAGCAACACCAGTGCTCAAAAACAGCGAATCACATAAAGGAAGCAAAGTCTCCAGTGCGCCTTTGCTGTAGAGAACTAATCGCCCTTCGTCAAGAAGATGAACTGTGGTAAGCCGCTTGCGTTCTGAATCGAAAGGAATCTCATCAACCCGCTCTAACGAAGACAAAGTCGGATAATTGGCCCTGGCAAAGTCTACCAAGGCCAGTTCCATAGGATCGCCCAATAGTTGCTTGGAACCAGCTCTTTTGCCCTGTCTCGTATTTTCACAGTTAAGCGAGATCAAACATAATTCTCTAAATGCTGTTTCAAATTCAGTGGCACTAACAATCTGCGCTTTCTCAAAACTTTGACCACATAAATACACCTGACTTACGGTCATCTTCCCTTCAGTGAGAGTCCCGGTCTTGTCAGTACAAATCACAGAGGCACAACCTAAAGTCTCGATAGAGGGAAGATTCCTCAACAAAGCATTTCTCTTCGCCATGCGTCGCGAACAGCTAGCCAGTGCCAGTGTCACTTCCGGCAATAGTCCTTCTGGTACAAGAGCAACAATTATTCCCACGGCAAAGACTATATTCGTCCAAAATGCCATTCCTAACGACTGAGCCATAAGGAAGAAAAGTAAGCCTACACTGACGGCAATGCAGGCGATTATCCGACTTAGGCGAATAATCTCCAGTTGCAGGGGCGACAATGATTCATGGAAAGATGACGTCAAAGCGGCGATCTTGCCAAACTCGGTTTCCATACCAGTCGCAAATACAAAAGCCTTGCCATGACCGGCAAATAATGATGTACCGGCGAGCAATACGTTCCCGCTCTGAAGAATATCTTCCTCCCTAGAATCTTCCGCACGTCTGGAGACTGCGGTCGACTCTCCAGTCAAGGCGGAATTATTGACTCGAATGCCGACCGCTTCAATCAGGCGACAATCAGCAGGTACAGAGTCTCCTTCTTCTAGGAGGATCAAATCACCAGGCACCAAACTGGTTGCCTCTAGCTCACATAACTCGCCGTCACGATATACCTTCACCATTACCGGAATCATAAGCTTTAGAGCGGCAATTGACTCCTCGGCTCGGTACTCCTGCCAAAAGGAAAAAACCCCATTTACTAAAATCACCCCTAGGATGGCAAAACCCAGTAAGCCCATACCGCCGCCAGGCTCCTTCCATTCGGCGAAAAGGGCCAGTAGCGCACCACACCAAAGTATCAAAGCGAAAAAATGAGTAAAGCCTTGCAGGAAACGTGTGAAGAGAGACTTCTGCTTTACTTGCTTGATTACATTGGGTCCAAACTCCGACTGGCGACGCCCTGCCTCTGCGCTGGCTAGTCCGGCTTCTGAAGTGTGCAGGCTTTGCATCAAGTCTTGCACAGATAGATGGTGTATCCTCAATACCTGAGCCCCAAAAGAGATAAGACCTTGCGCGCTGTGTTACTATCCAACTGCTGAACGAACAAATTGGATCTCTATCCTTCCATTCTGAAAGAACACCATGCGCAATTTTGCGTCGCTCCGGTGCAAGTGTACAAGATCTTCTCCACCATGACAGACCAAGACAAAATCGAAGCAGCAATAGCAGAAGCCTTTACTCTCTACGTTGAGAACAAGCTTAGTGCCTACAGTTGGGGTTGGTCTAAACTGGAGGCACTTTGCGAAGAGGCGCCCCTCAACGCCTATAGTTGCATTCTGAAGATCACCGAGTCGCCTTCAAAACTAGTTGCTTCGGCGGTCGGCGCCGGCCCGCTGAAACGTCTACTAGAAGGGTCGGCAGCGCTTGTCATGCCGGCTCTAGAGCAAGACATCGTTGATAAAGACGGTCTCAGAACCGCTTTAGCGAGTGCCACGGCATTTGGCCTTTATACAGGAGACTTAGTCTTAGACGAGAAGTTAAGAGAAATACACGACAAGTTCGAGCTAACAGAACATTACAAAGATTTGTGCAAACTCAATTCATTTGATGGCGAAAACCTGACACAAAGCTTTCAATTTCAAGACGCCAGTCTGCTCTTCCAAGTCTGCAAAGCATCTAATAGCAACAATCTATACTTCGAGGTAAGCAACCAAGGAGGAAGCGATGCAGACAAAATACGAATCTGCGGCGAGCTAAATCCAGAAGAGATTAGAAAATGGCTAAATGACTTGGAAGCAATCTATTGCAAGCTCCAGGGCAACTGCGAGATCAAGCTAGGCAACTCAACCTGCGCCATCTTTACACTTTCGGTAAGTAGTCTGGGCAGCCTAGCTGTGCAAGGCAACTTTTGGATTAAGTCATTTCTTATGCCACATTCAATCGAGTTAGAAATTGATCAAACCTATTTAAAGACCCTAATCGAGCGCCTAAAAGAGGCTCTAAAAAGGGTAACATCTGAAGGCGTAACCTAAGCGCGATACTTCTACCAAAAGCCAAGCAAAAGCTCTATAAATTCAGGCCCGCAGCCTATCGAGCAGACTTACAAAGGCGAAAAGAAGTTCGTTTTGATAGTGCCTGATTGAATCAACAGAGCTATCGGTAACCCTCTCTCAAAAGCATACTGTCGCTAGCAAGCAAAGAGTAGGCTACTATGTTGGCATCCAAACAAAGTGATACCCAAGACCCAAAAGCGAGAGTCCGTTCTCGTACGACTAAGTTTTTTCAGACAATACTTGGTAGCACTTCTATACTGATCATCATACTTATCATGTGTCTTGACGCCTTCGTCCTTAAGTTCAGACCTCTTTTTCTGGTGCAGATTCCAGGTATTGTGCTTACAGACCAACAAGCTACCGGGGCGAAATTTACAGACTACATCAACCAGCTTAAGACACCCGAAATATTGATTCTAGGATCCTCTCTAATCTTGCATCCAGCAGCAAGAGTAGACAATCAAATCTGGAAATTGCAACTTACGAAAGTAGACCTAAATTGGTACTCACAGGCACGGTACTTTGATCAACTCTTGCAAGGACGTTTCAATACCCCAGTTAATAGTTACAACCTGGCGCTGGCAGGCTTGATGGTTTCAGAAGCAAAGCTTTTGCTTGAAAAATCGCTGGAATCAGGAAGACATCCTCGTGTACTTCTGCTATTTGTAGCACCACGCGAATTCATCGACCATCACTCTCTATACGGCAAGAGTTCTAGAGTCTACCAGTATTTTAGCCAATCTGGAAATCTCGGCGCGGTCAGATTGAGCGGTAACTTTGGTCAAGACTCACAAACTCTTTTGGAGAGATTCTGGACCTATTACCGGTTGAGAGGCGACTATAACAGAGTGGCAACCGCTTTAGTATGCGATTATTTTGGCAGAGCGCCTAGTCTTGCTCAAACGAAGAAGAAGTATGTCCCCTCTGGCATAAGACTTCTCAACTTTGAAAAGCCGCAACCAGTCGTTGAAGGAACGTGCACAGCTGAAGTCTTGACCAAAGACCTAGAATCGTACAAAGCACGTTATCTGCCAATCGATGAAGCCCGCCTCAATCTCGAACTAAATGCGTTGAAAGCTATTTTCGACATAGCAAAAGAGAAAGATATCAAAGTAGCAGTGATCAATATGCCTATAAGTATTGCGAATCTGCAAATCTTGCCACCCGAATTTATCAACCGGTTTGAGAACAAGCTTAACTCAACTTGTATTGAAAACAAGGTTCCACTGCTTGACCTACTAACAGATAAGCGCTTCTCGCAAGCAGACTTTGTCGACTCGGTGCATCTAAATGCAGCGGGAGGAAAGAAGTTATTCAATCTATTGGTCGGCTATTTAGAGAAAATGCCCGATCTGAAAGACAGACTAGCCAAAGGAATGCCGGTCAAAGAAGACAGATGATTCTAGAATCGCAGCGAGGCTAATTAGGCAATCTACACAGTCAGATTGAGCGGCAACTTTGGTCAAGACGGACAAACTCTCTTGGAGAGATTCTGGACCTATTGCCGTTGAGAGGCGAGTATAACAGAGTGGCAACCGCCTTAGTATGCGATTATTTTGGCAGAGCACCTAGCCTTACTCAAACGCAAAACAAGTAAGTCCTCTCTGGCATGAGCCCTCTCAATTCACTTAGGTCCCTCGTAAAACGGGTGCTTCGGCGTAAGGCTACTCCTGTCAGTACTCTTAGGCTCAAATAGCTCGGGAAACCAATCGTCGTTGTTCCACCAATCCTGAACGAATTCACTATCGAGAATGTCGGGAGAGATGCGATGGCAGACAGTATAAACACGCTCTGCATATTTCCGGGCAGCTTCTTGAAATTCATCGAGCGAGATTGATGATCTCCCCCTGATATCGGAGATCTCTACAGTCTCGCCGTCGGCTCGAAACTTTATTACCCATTCCGATGATAGATCGTAGTACTCTTGTTCACCAATCCGAATCTTCGTGAGGAGATTGGCAATCACCCTCAAATTCCTGGCGAATCCAAGAATCGGAAGGGGACCGGACAAGTCTAAGTCGTTGACGATAAAAGTTTGTAAACCTTCGAACGAACCGAGCTGGATCTCATTGACCCATAAGTCTGGGTAGGGACCGCCTGGACCTTTTGCATCAGCTTCGAGTTCAAAATCCAGCTCAATCATAATTCATCCAGAGGCGGCGCACCTGACACCTACAGCGGTCTTATCTCCTTGAATAAGTCTCGATTCTTTCGCTCTTGCTCAAGATATTCTTTCTTCTGTCCGCACTTCTTGTATGACTCTAGCAGCATTTTCTGAGCGATTGGATAATGCTCCGAACTCATCGAAATACTTTTCAGAGCGGCTTGAGCCTGGATGTTCTTGCCAAGGCGCTCATAACAGCGAGCAAGAAGTATGCTTCGATTATCAAGGCTCCTGCGAGCTAGCTTGGAAGAGTCGCCGAGCGACAACAAGGTGTCAATACATTCTTTGTATTTCTCAGCACCAAATTGATACCGGGCCAACTCTTGAACAAGTAAGACTCGTTCATAGTCATAGATGCTCATCTTAATTGCTAAACGCTGCTCGGCAGCAGCTTCATCAAAACGCTTCAGCTGAGCCAAAATGGCAGCTCTAAAGCGATGAAAAGTGCCACCTTTTTCATCGTCTAGGACAATTGCTTTATCGACGGCAGAGAGCGCCGATTTGGGGTCTTCCGAAGCCAAGTAATAATTTGCCAGTCGATAATACGTGGGGGCAAATTTCTGACCCATTTGAGCTGCCTTCTTCAGATCAGCAGCGGCTCTGTCCAGTTCATCCACCGAAGTCCACATCTGCCCTCTGAAACTGAGTATCTGATAACTGTTCGGCATCTCTTTCATGCCCAGGTCACAAAGCTTCAAGGCATCGCTTGTGTTTTTGAGACTGAAAAGACGGCTTGCGACTTCCACATAAAAATACTCAGAGGGCGTTCCGACTCTCTTGTAATCATCTATCATCGACCAAATCTGGCGACTGTCCATTTTACCGGCTTTGGCAGATATCAGCGAGGCAAAAGCCTGTACTCTTTTGGTCTCTTTGTCGACTTCCGCGGTGAAAGCCTCGGTGCTTGAAAACAACCAGCAATAAATACACAAAGCCAGAGCAAACAGAAAGAAGCGATGCCGATCAAGCATTGGCATCAAGAAATTGCTCCATCTTTCAGCATCTCCCCACAATTGATACTGCCTACGCCGGTCTGGCGAGCGGTTAGCATTCGCTCATAGGCCTTTTTCAATAAAGGCTTGAGCCCTTTCAAACCCTCGGCAGAGTCTGCAATACCGGCAGAAAAGGTCATGCCGAAATTGCCGCGATCACCCTTAAAAGTCCGACTGACAAACTCCTCCTGCAAAAGAGCAATGGCACCGGCCACAGTGGCGCGTTCTTCACCAGAGACTAGAAGGGCTACGGCATCGTAGCCTATCTTGCCTCTTAAGTCTTCAGCTTTGAAGCGTAGGCGCACTTCTTGACCAAAGTCGAGCAAAGCGCGTCTAAGCGGCTCGATACCATGCACCAGTCTAATGCCTTCGACATCATCGCAGGCCAGCAAAGCGATACTGAAGAGCCCTCCTTCAGCGCTATTTTCATCAATTACCTTAGCCGCCAACCTGACAAACGAGTCTTCTTTGAGCAAGCCGCTGCCTGCATCAAAATCAGCACTACGACCGCCACCCGACTTGGCTATTTGCCCGCCTACTCGAGTGAGTAGCTCATCTACCAAAACCGGCTTAGCCAAGAAATCATCGCCCCCGGCTTGGAATGCGGCCGCGCGTGACTCGGGAGAAGTCTTACCGGTCAAAAACAAGATAGGCAGTTTGGTCCAATGGGGATCTTCTCTGACCATGCGACAAACTTCATAACCGGTGAGGCCCGGCATCATAGCGTCCAAAATCAACAAATCAGGCTTAAACAGATCGAGAACAGCACTGGTGTTGAGAGGATTATTCAAGGTGCGCACATTGTAGCCATGGGCCGTTAGCACGGTATCAACAAAGTGCAACAGCACGGGGTCGTCATCGACGACCATTATGCGAGTCTTTTGAGCCTGCCTCAGTTGCAACAAATGAGTTAGTAGGCCGGCAAAGTTTTCACGGGCTTCAGTAAAAGGCAAAGAAACAGAGGCGCCGATAAAAAGTTCATCGCTGTGACTGAGCAGATGCGCTTCGTCGTCTGGTTTAACAAGAGCCAAAGGGACGGTGCCTTCAACCGGCAGCCGAGCCTGCCGCGCCAACTCAAATAGCTCGTGACGCCCGGTTTGCACCACATCGAAAACACAGGCTTCGAAGCGATGTTTCTTTAGTCGACTCTGGGCGTTGGAAGCCGTTCTAGAATGGCTTACAGTTATCTTTTCGTCTTCCGATACAAAATCTTCAAAGCTGTCGCCCAAGACCAAGATGCGCACCGCCGCCTGCGCTTCTTCTGTGAGACTGGAACATTCCTCGATTGCTTTACGCACCTCGGTTTCACCAAGAGCTAGGGCCCGGTTTATCTCAGACCAAATAACTTCCATCTCGGTCGACTCGCGAGGGTCGAGCACTTTCATAAGATGCTCGACTTTGGCGCCTATTTCACTAACTTTGACCAGATTGAGGGAACCCGCCGTACCCTTAATTTTATGCGCTTCGTTTATGGCATGACTTTGCAAATCAACTCTTTCAGGAAATTGCTTGACCTCATTGCAGGTTCTGACAAGGTCTGACCAAAGGCGCGAGAGGTCTTGCACATAGCTTGCCTGCGCCACTTTCAAGGCAGACTTTAGTTCCAGCTTTGAGCGCATCTGCATCAGCTGTCTGATGTTCTCACTCTTAGCAGAATCCGCTTGCACCGAGAGATTTATGTCGTCGGTCAAACCTGCTATGCCGTAGTCTTGAAGCGAAAGCCTGGTTTCAGCATTGAGCAGGCTCTCAACCTGTTCTAGAAAAACGGCCGGCACAATCGGCTTTTTGACGATAAGCGAAACCTTGAGCAAGTTGCGCAGTCGGTTGAAAGTTTTAGGATCGCACCAATTGCCTGAGACAAATACTACTGGAATCGCTCGGCCGGAGTCGCGCAGTTTCTCTATCCATGAAAGTCCGTCTTTACCGGGCATTTTGTAGTCGACGATGGCGAGCTTTGTTTCTTGATCAGAAAAGAGACTCGAAGCCTCATCGGCACTGCCGGCTTCCCTCACTCGATAGCCTCTAGACTTGAGAATGGTGGCAACCAAGGCTCGAAATGCCGGATCATCATCCACCACGAGTATTGAACATTTATCCCGCGTCATTAACGGCTCCTTTAGGGCTGTTTTCCGAGTTTGCATCCTTGCCAAGCAGACGGGAAGCCTCCTCCTGCGAAAGCGATGGTAAGCGATTATCTGTAGTGGCACTGCGGTCCGGCAATTTGACTGCGCGGTCACCCAATACCGATTTTACCGCTTCTCCAATTTTTTCTTCTTTATCTATAGACTTGGTCAAATGAATAGTGTTGCCTAAAGTAGCACGGGCCCTGGCTTCATCACTGAGATCGCGGGCGGTGTAAACAATTAGCGGCAGGTCATTCTTGCCTCGGCGCAATAGCTCATCAATTAGGTCTTGCCCGTCCATATCGGGCAAACCCATGTCCAGTACCAAAAGCTCTATTTGAAAAGAATCGGGGTGCTCAAAATAACCAAGACAACCCTTGCCTGTTTCAGTACAAATGACTTCTAGTCCAAGTCGTCGCAATTCCATTTCAAGTAGATTGCGAGTAAATCGGTCATCTTCCACTACTATGGCGTAAAGGTTCTCGCTCGCAGCAGCCTTACCCTTGGTTAAGTGACCCGGCTGGCTCGCCGCCTGCTCCAGTCGCGGCTGCACACCTGAGCTTAGCTGACCAGCCGCCATTATCTGACGCCGACCTAAGGGTAATGAGAACCAAAAGGTGGCACCCTTACCGGCTTCACTTTCCAGCCCAATGGCGCCGCCATGCTGCTCCACCAGAGACTTGCTGATTGCCAGCCCTAGACCAGTGCCGCCTTTTCCTCTAGTATCGGTTGAATCGAGCTGTTGGAATATCTTGAAGAGCTTACGCTGGCTTTGCTGATCAATACCGGGACCGCTGTCGCTGACCGAGAACTTGAGAAACTCTTCCTTGCCGCTTTCATCAAAAACCGGCTGAACAGAAACCTTAACAGTACCACCGGCGGGGCTAAACTTAATGGCGTTTGAGATTAGATTGGTCAATATTTGTGCAAACCTATCCGGGTCGGCCATAAATTTATATGACTGCTCAGATGCAGTCTCAAGGTGCACTTTGCATTCATCGGCATAAGCCTGCAAAGCCAATGCCACTTTCTTATTTTCTTCCCTAGAGTCTAGTTCTTCATAGCGAAGAGCCATTTTGCCTGCTTCAATTTTGCGCAGGTCGAGCATATCGTTGATTAGTCTAATTAGACGGTCGCATTCAAGTAAACCCATCGCCACCAAATGTTTGCCGCGATCATTGAGATTGTTGCCGCCGCCCTTGCCTGCTTCCAAAAGTCTGAGAGCGCCGCGAATTGAAGTCAACGGAGTGCGCAGCTCATGCGAAACAGTAGAATAGAATTCGCTAACTCTCTTTTCGGCTTCCTTGCGCAAAGTAATGTCTTGAAAGGCAACCACCGAACCAATTGTTTCACCTTCTTGCACCAAGGGCGATGCCACATAGTCAACAGGAAAAGTGGTGCCGTCTTTGCGTTTAAATAACTCCGCTCTAGCGCTCAGCCTTTTGCCCAGGTCTTGCACACCCAAGATATCGTATACCTGGCGCCCCTTTAGTTCAGACTCTTCATATTGCAAGAGCCTTTCCGCCGCCCCGTTCATATAGACGAGGGTACCGTCGAGATCTAGATGGATTACTCCTTCAGCCAGACAGGTTAGAACCGACTTGAGATGCTCCTCGCTAGCCTTGGTCATCTCTTGCAGGCGCCTTTGTTCGGTCATATCGCGCCCTTCCGGCAACAGATAAAGCACCTTACCGGTCTCATCAAACACTGGCTTGATTGAAAAATCGATAGCTAAATCATTGCCGTTGAGAGAGCGATGGACAGTTTGAAAACGAACAAACTGTCCATCGGCTGCTTTTCTAATGGCGTCCTTGAGTTTCTCTTGCTCAACATTCGAATGTTCCCACCAGGGACTTTCCCAGAAGAAGAGCCCACGCACTTCCTCTGCTTTCTTGCCGACCATATCTAGGGCAGTACGATTGGCTTCAACTATTTTGCCATCGCTAGAGAGCAAACCGATAAGCTGGTATGTCTGGTCGAATATGGCATGAAAGCGCAGGTCAGACATGCGCTTAGCAGACATATAGCGATAAGTGAGCGAAATAGAAATTGTCAGAGCACTCAAACAGAGCAGGCCCAGTAATGACTCAAATTGATTTGTGTCGAGAATCATCTTAAGGAAAGCAGCTTCTCGCTTTGAGACCAGCTCAGACTGCCATTCTTCCAAAGCAGCAAGGGTGTCTTCAATTTCTTCGTCTAAAGTGGCGCCATGTTTAACCAAGATCATGGCGTCTTGCTTGTCAAGCTCATTTCTAGCTGCGATACAGCGGTCAGAAAGGTCTATGCGAGCAGATATAGCCCTACCGAGTTTCTCGGTGAGCTTTGCCACCTGCTCTTCTTTCTTGAGTTGTTCTCTCAAGGCGATAAGCCTGTTGCGCAAAGCGCCAATATAAGTAGCACGCAGCTTGAGATAGTATTTGTCGCCTGTCAACAAATAAGAGCGTGAAACACTCTCTGCTTTTAGATTAAGTGAAGCGACCTCGTCCAAATTATGAAAAATGACCTGCCTTTGATTAAGCCAGGTTTTTTCAGCGATTACTCTTTGGTTATGATTGAGGATGAAACCAGCAGCCATAATCACTGAAAAGGCTGTAACCACCCAGGAAGCTAAGAATCGGACCTTCAGTGATATCAATTCAAACAGCCTGCTTGAGTATGCCCTGAATCTCGGAGGCTAGAGTGATTGGGTCAAAGGGCTTGATAATCACACCGGCAGCACCAAGGGTAATGTACCGTTCCACCTCTTCCGGCTGTACTTTGGCTGTCATAAAGATTATCGGCGTTGCCTGCATATTGCTCTTTTGCCGCAAAAGCTCAAAGGTTCCCAAACCATCGAGACCAGGCATCATCATGTCGAGCAAGATTACGTCGGGCGAAAAATCAGAGACCAAACCGAGAGCTTCATCACCTGATGAAGCTTCCACAATTTCCCAGTCGGGCTCGTCTTCCAGCCCTATGGAGGCGATTGTTCGTATGTTTGAATCATCATCTACCAGAAGAACTTTCATGGCTTGGCTCGCGGCTAAAAAATATGCACTGAGTCTTAACTCAGTGCATGATTTTATCAAATTGCAGCACTTGAAATAGTGCCGGACTGTTGACCATTGACCTGTTAGTTGGTGAGGGCCCTTACCCCCATGCGGGTAAAGGTGCGAACCCCACGTCTAGTCAAATAAGATGCCATACTAGAAGAGCCCGAGCCCGAGCCGGAACCGGAAGCGTTAGAAACGCCACCGCCTTTCATCTTTGCTTGCTTCATGGCATCGACATTACCTATGCGCGGCGCATGCTTGGCGGCATCTTTATCGACTTCACCCGAAGCAGTGCGATAGTCTTCGTTCTTGTCATAAAGCGGGCGGCCATAATCGCTGTAAACGGCAACATCGAACTGATTATAGGGAAGGAAGGGGCGTACTGCCATTCTTTCATGCATGATTAGGTCAGTGGTCTTGAAGGCTCCAGGGGGAGCCTTGCCACCCGGCTCAAGTATCTGCGCAGCCAGGGTGGGGTTCAAGATTGTATCCGAGGTGGAAAGTCTATGCTTTGCCTCGTATTTCTGGTCAAACCCCTGCATTTTGCTGCGCATCTTAGTGGCGTCTGAATGGGCATAGGCATGAGCCAGATGCAGCCGGTAGAACTCACGGCGTTTCTGGTCATAGCTCATATTGCTTGTCCACACGGTATTGAGCTTTTTAGCCAGATCCACTTCATGGACTAAATCGGCGGGAGCCCAATAGCCGGGCAGGCAATGCAATACAGTGCCGTCTGAGGCCAGCATGAACATCTGAATATTGTGCGGACCGGCACCGTTTGTAGTGCGAACCGCCTTGCCGGTCACTTCATGCTTACCAGAAACACCCGAATACTCCGACCCAGTTATATCTCGGGTGGCACATTCAAAATTATCTTTGAGAACACTTACTACTTGAGGCGAAGAGAGCGACACGGCTCTCAAACTATTTCCGGCGCTTCAAGTGGCCCCGTTCAGTTTGCCCAATATGTGCATATAAAAGACCATCTTGCCTTTCTGGCGAGCCGCTTCTTGGGCCTGCGAAAGACTCTGATACCAGGGAATCTCGGTCAATAGATAATTGACATTCTCCCACTGTTCGGTGCCGGTTATAAGCTTGGGACCAGCTTGGGCCGGCAAGGTTAAGGTGCAGGCGGCCAGCATTGCTAAAGCTAATAGCCGTTTGGGAAATCTAAATTGATACATAAGCCGACCTCGTTTAGAGAAATGTCCATATCTCTATAACGATCATCATGAGCAAAAAGTTCAATTTTGGACAGCAAAAAAAGATTAATTCGTATTATTCGTCTTCTTTTGCCAATTTTCGCTCTGAAATTTCATAACCGGTCAATTGAGAAAGAGCTTCCATAATGCGCCAGGTCGTCTCTTCCAAGTCGTCTGAGCCTTGCATGACCTTGCCGATGCGCACGGTGACCGGACCAAAACGCTTATCTGTATTGATAAATCCTATGGGCAATATGGGCGCCCCAGTCACTTTGGCAAAATAAGCCGGTCCAACATTTGGTTTGCCGAGCTTGCCCGGTATCTTGCAGCGGGTGCCCTCAATAAACATGCCAATCGACCAGCCTCGCTTCATCATCATGCGCAAAAACTTGATGCGCGATATCTCCGGGCGCTTTCTGTTCACCGGTACAGCCCCCACCCAGGTGAGAAAACGGCCCAGCCAGTAGGTATCCCAAAGCTCCTGCTTGGCGAAATAAACAATCTTCATCTGGGTGGAGACTGTAAAAAGAGGCGGATCGTAAAAGGAGCGGTGATTACCAACGATTACCAGAGGTCCATCGGCAGGCAGGTTCTCTCGCCCTTCTATCTTTATTCTAGTGAAGATGCGGTGATAGATTTCAAAGCATTTTCCAGCAAAGCCTTGGGCCTCGATCCTCTTTTCGTCAAAATAATCGGAATCGAGCCTGACCAAGTCATGGGCAGTGGGCATTAAGGGCTCCTATCGGGTCACTACAGTGCGCGGCAAAGTTATGCGCACGATTGAATTGTCTTGTTGCTGACTGACAAAGAGATTACCCTCTTTATCTAGAGCCAGATAATAGGGACGCTTGAAACCAGTCCCGATAATGGTTGAAATGCCGGCAGGGGTGATGCGCGCCACAGTGTTCGATTCATAGTTGGCCACATAGATATTGCCGGTCTCATCGGCCACAAGACCGATTGGTCCTTTCAAATGGGCACCTGAGCTAAACTGGCTGCGGGTGCCGTCGGCTGAAATGCGATCAACACTATTAGTTTCATAATTGGCCACATAAAGATTGCCGGAACGGTCGAAAGTCAAGCCGGATGGGGCGGAAAAACCAGTGGCGATGACTCTTACTGAGGTGTTGGCCATCACCGCCGTCGGATTATTGGCTTTTGCCGGCACAGGGGCCTGGGCGACTGGAGCAGCCTGGACCGGCTGACTGATAGAGGTTTGTGCCATTGAAGCTTGACTAGGATAAGCCTCTCTATAGCTTGCAGTCATAGTCTGTTGGGTCGGCTGGGACTGTTGCATGGTCTGTTGTATGGGTTGTTGTATCGGTTGTTGCATCGGTTGTTGCATTGAACCCTGTTGCATTGGAGCCTGCTGTGTGATCACCGGCTGGCTATTCATATTGAGCTGTGGTTGCGGATTAGGACTATAGCTCGGGGTGGCGATGGTAGCGCCTGAAAGTTGTGCATCGCACATCTGGCTGCGCTTCTGGGCATCGTTAAAATGTGTGGAATTGGGCGCAATCGAAGCAAAATGGGTCTTAGCCTCAGCCGCTCTGCCCATTTCCATCAGGGCAAGACCAAGTTGATAGTGGGCATCTGGGTCGGAAGGCTTCACCCGCAGCACTTCTTGAAAGCGCGGAATGGCTTCTTTGGCCCGGCGCTGGCTTTGATAAAGTACGCCCAGATTGTATTGGGCATCAGCCAAATTGGGATCGAGATCAGTGGCTCTTCTAAAGAAGATAATCGCCGACTCTAGAGAGCCTTGCTGATAGGCCTGCAGTCCGAGGTTGTACATGCCCACCGCCTGATGGTTCTGTTGACCAGCGGCACCCTGAGGCAGGTTCTGATTTTGTCCGTGGGCTGACGGCAGCGCAATAATCACAGTACCGGCAATGAGACAGCTCAGCTTAAGCATCTTTCTAGCTGTGAAAGAGATGCAGTTTCCGGCTGAAAACTTTCTGGACATTAGCAAACCCCTTAACTGGTTAATTGAAGCCCTGCATAAAATGTAGCGGTCTTGGGTACAACAAATAGACAGATTTGAATGCTAACCCTACCGATATCTAGAGGATTTTATCAGAGAGAACCGCAAAATAAGGCGCGGAAAGCCAAAAAGGCTTATTGCAGGCACTATATAAGATCTTAAACAGGAAGCTCTATGAGAACCGTTGGACACATTATCACATCAGCCGGAGTCGGAGCCGCCAGCTATCTGGTATACAAATCTAGAAAAGCAGCTGTGGCGAGCTTTTTGGCCGGCTTCCTTATTGATTTAGACCATATCGTAGATTATGTCCGGGCCCATGGCTGGAAACTGGACTGGGGTAGGTTCTCAGAGGCAGCACACGAGAAATACTCAGGTAAGCTTTACTTGCCTCTTCATTCCTATGAGCTTCTCGCTCTTTTCTTTCTTTTCTTCAAAGGACCAACCCGCCAACCATATAGAGTCGGCATTACTGTTTCTATACTCACCCATCTTCTACTCGACCAGCGCTGCAACCCGTCGCGCAAGGCCGGCACATATTTTCTAGCCCATCGTATTTCTAAGCGATTCAACGCTAACGAAATACTTTGTTCCGACTACTCAAGACACAAGCACTGATTAAAGCTCAGTCTTTAGCCAGTGCCCTTCAGCCACCCCTAATTGAAAGAAAGCTTCCCCTAAAGGGAAGCTTTCTTTTCATGCGTTCTTACTCAATTGAGTTAGATACTGATCAGGCCGGAACGTTGAAGCTGCCTTCACCGATGGGCGGATATATATCTTCCTCTTCTTCCTCTTCTTCCTGGGGCTGTGAATGACCCTGGAAGCCAGTACCGGCGGGAATGAGACGACCGATGATCACGTTCTCTTTGAGACCGCGCAGCCAGTCTTTCTTACCTTCAACAGCAGCTTCGGTGAGGATTCTTGTGGTTTCCTGGAAGGAAGCGGCTGAGATGAAGCTCTCGGTATTGAGTGAAGCCTTGGTGATACCGAGCAGTACGTCGGTGTAGGTGGCACCTTCGAGACCCTGCTGGCCCATCTTGTCGTTCTCTTGCTCGATGATATAACGCTCCATCAGCTCACCGGGGAGCAAGATGGTGTCCTTCGGCTCATCTACGCGCACTTTACGGGTCATCTGACGAACAATCACTTCGATGTGTTTGTCGGCGATGTCTACACCCTGAGAGCGGTAAACAGATTGAACTTCATCGACCAGATATTTCTGAGCAGCAGCGATACCGCGCAGTCTGACAATGTCGTGAGGGTTGGGCGGTCCGTCGGTGAGGGCGGTTCCGAGGGTGATTTGTTCAGCGTCTTCAACGATAACGTTGAGACCCTGAGGAATCACCACTTCTTCTTCGGTACCGTCGCCGAAGACCAAGAAGAGCCTGGTTACGTCGTCTTCGGTAAGGATGCGGGCGCGTCCTTCTTTCTCAGCGAGAATGGCGTTCTCTTTCGGCTTTCTGGCTTCAAGAAGCTCTTCTACACGAGGAAGACCCTGAACGATGTCCCCAGTTTTCTGTCTTTCGAAGATGAGAGTAGCGAGCAAGTCGCCTCTTTGCACCAGGGCGCCGTCTTCAGACTGCAATTGGGTGTTGACCGAGATCAGATAAGGTCTGCCTTTTCTGATCACGACATCGGCACCGTCCACCGAGACGACCTGACCGGAGACTCCGGCTGTGGAAGACTTGGATAGGTTATCGCCGAGACGAATCAAATCACCGTCTTTGACGGAGGCAGTGCCTTTGATTTTCTGATGTGTCTGCTGTTCTTCTGTGATTAGAAGAATACGGCGCTCGTCGTTCTTGGACAGCTGTACTCGGGCGGAAGTGCGGGTGAGCACCTGGGTGGTGGCTACCGGCTCCTTCGCTTCGATTACCTGACCATGTTCGACTGCGAGCAGGGTGACGTTAAGGTCTTGCTCACGGCGCAAGAGGATGTTCTCTTGGACGACGATGAGCAACTCTTCGCCCATTTCGACAATACCCTTGAGACCTTGCAGGTGTCCTTGCATTTGCAGAACCAGTGAGGTTCTGGTCAGCTGGGCGCCTTGCAGGTTACGCACTTTTTCGCGATCGCGGAAAAGCAGCTGGGTGACGGAACGGAGCGAGATTTTCTCGTCGGTTGCTCTGTGCTTGAACTTGGTCTCTCTGGGCTCGATCCAGTACTCTTCCACTGGTCTAACCAGGGCATAGCAGGAACCGTCTTCTTTCTCGAAGAAACTTACCAGCTTACGCTCTTTGTAGGTAAGACCATCGATAATCTCGGTACCGGGCTCGACAATCTGACCTTCGGGAACGCGCAGGTCTGAAGGATCGTTGATTGGCACCAGTTCGCCGGGTCTGATGATTACTTCGTGGATGATGTCGTTATCAGCGATGATTTCGATAACACCTTCCATATGGGCAAAGACATCTTTGACCACTTCTTGACCGGCTGTTACTGTTTCGCCGGTTTCAGACATCTTGAGCGAGCTGTCTTTCGAGATAAAGTGTACTTCTTCGGGAACGAAGAGCACTTTACCGGCCTTGGTGACCACTCTTCTGTCGTCGATTTCGACGCCGTCATAGATGATCTCGCCGCCGCAGCTGACTACGTTTGTACCATCGTCAACAAGCTCAGCGATGATTTTGCCGTTCTCGACCACTTCATCGTTTACCACTTTGATGGCGAAAGATTCTTTCTGTTTGGCTACTTTCCAAACATGACCTTTCTGACCGGGTTCGAGCTTGGCGTTGCTTGCACCAACCGAGGCGATGATAACGTTGATTTCTTTACCCTTGACCAATCTGGTTTGGGTTTTGCTGCGACCAACTTTTACCACTTCGGTCTCGATTTCAGGACCAAATCTCACTTCACCACCATGCTCGGAAGTGATTTGAATTTCGGCTAGAACATCGAGAGCGTTCACTTCTTGACCGTCTTTAACGACCACATGGGCGCCCGACGGCAAGTTGTAAACGTCGCCTTCCAGTACCCAGATGATACCGGCGCGGTTGGCTGTTCTAGAGATGTTGCCCTGACGGTCGCGTTTTTCGTCGGCTTGGAAGCCTTGGAACATGATACGACCGGAGATATCGGCAGTGATATCTTTGGTGGCGCGCTCAGTCAAATTCTTTTTCTGACCCGGCGGATCGTACTCACATAGCACCTGTCCGGCTGTGACCTCGGCGCCGCTGCTGACGTGCAAGAAAGAACCAGTAGGGATATTGACCGAATGCTCTTTCTCTCCGGCAACTACTTTCATGACACCATCTCTGGTGGTCTGTTCCATAACATCGCCATAAGCGGTACGAATGGAACGGCTCTGCAGCTTGAAGGAGACTGTACCTTTAGCGGGAGATTTGACCTGGTTACGGCTGCTGCCGCCTGAGACCGCACCACCGGTGTGGAATGTTCTCATGGTCAGCTGTGTACCAGGTTCACCGATTGACTGAGCCGCGATGATACCGATTGCTTCACCTTGATCGACCAATCTGTTATTGGTTAGAGACCAGCCGTAGCACTTTTGGCAGACACCGTACTGGCTTTCGCAAGTGAGCGGTGATCTTACCTTCACTTTCTTGGGCTTCTTGAGAGCACCGTCGATAGTGGTGGAGAGCTTACGGGTGACAAGCTCGCCCAGTCTGGCGATTACTTCACCGGTTTCAGGATCGACTACATCTTCAGCCAGTGTGCGGCCATAGATACGCTCAGAGAGCTTGACCATGTCTTTGTCGCCTTCCGAGATCGGCTGCATGGCAATACCACGCTTGGTACCGCAGTCGGGCTCACGTACGATAACGTCCTGAGCAACGTCGACAAGACGTCTGGTTAGATAACCAGAGTCGGCTGTTTTGAGCGCTGTATCTACGAGACCTTTTCTGGCGCCGTAGCTGGAGATGATGTACTCGGTAACGTTCAGACCTTCACGGAAGTTGGCTTTGATGGGCAAGTCGATAATCTGACCTTGAGAGTCAGCCATCAAGCCCCTCATACCGACAAGCTGACGAACCTGCGAGATGTTACCTCTAGCGCCGGAGAACGCCATCATGTAAACCGGGTTCAGTCTATCGAAGTTATCGACTACTTCTTTGGTGAGCTGGTCGGTTGTAGCAGACCAGGTATCGATTACTTTGTTGTAGCGTTCAACTTCGGTGATATCGCCGCGTTCATAACGCTTCTGAGCGGCTTCGATTTCTTTTTCGGCGGCTGAGATGAGACCCTTTTTGGCTTCGGGTACATCCAAGTCGTCAATAGAGATTGTGACGCCGGCCTTGGTGGCATATTTAAAACCGAGGTTCTTAAGAGCGTTGGCCAGCTCAGCTGTGCGGGCTGTACCAAAGCGCTCGTATACATCGGAAAGAAGCGCACCTAGCTTCTTTTTATCAACTGTGGTGTTGATGAATTCAATTGTTTCTTTCTTATCGCCTGTGACCATTTGTCCCTCGTCTTTTATGGCATCGACAGTAAAAGCTAATTTCGATCCACTGCTTAGTTGACCGTAGCGATCGCTTCGCGCACAACCTGGTTGAAGATGATGCGACCAGGAGTGGTCTCAATCATCTGACCGTCAAAGTCACGAACTTTGATTTTGGCGTGCAGATCGAGAATGCCGGCTTCAAAAGCTGAGCGAGCATCGGCGAGGCTAACGAAACGCATACCGGCACCGCGACAGATGGAAGGATCGTCGTTGCCCGGTTTTTCGATGGTCAAGTAATAGATGCCGAGCACCATGTCCTGGGTAGGAGTGATGGTGGGGCGTCCAGTGGCGGGAAGCAGGGTGTTGTTGGAAGCCAACATGAGCATGTGGGCTTCAGCCTGAGCTTCTACCGATAGAGGTACGTGAACGGCCATCTGGTCACCGTCGAAGTCAGCGTTGAAGGCTGAGCAAACAAGCGGGTGCAGCTGGATAGCGCGACCTTCCACCAGTACCGGCTCGAAAGCCTGAATACCGAGTCGGTGGAGCGTAGGGGCGCGGTTCAGGAGTACCGGGTGGCCTTGAATGACTTCTTCGAGAATTTCCCAGACGATGGCTGAGCCTTTCTCGATTTGTTTCTTGGCTGATTTGATGTTCTGAACAATCTGGCGCTCGATGAGCTTATTGATCACGAAGGGCTTGAAGAGTTCAAGAGCCATTTCTCTGGGCAAACCGCACTGGTGCAGTTTGAGTGTCGGACCAACCACGATAACCGAACGACCTGAGTAGTCGACGCGCTTACCGAGCAGGTTCTGACGGAAACGACCTTGCTTACCTTCGATGATGTTGGAGAGCGATTTGAGCGGACGGTTGTTGGGACCGACCACCACACGACCTCTTCTGCCGTTGTCGATGAGAGCATCGACGGCTTCTTGCAACATACGCTTCTCGTTTCTGACGATGATTTCAGGAGCGCCCATTTCGAGCAGCCTGGCCAGACGATTGTTTCTGTTGATCACGCGACGATAGAGATCGTTCAAGTCGGAAGTGGCGAAGCGTCCACCATCGAGCTGCACCATCGGGCGCAGGTCGGGCGGGGTGACTGGGAGATTATCGAGAATGACCCAGGTGGGGTCGGTATGTGATGAAAGCAGAGCTTCCACCAGTCTCAGTCTTTTGATGATCTTAGCCCGCTTCTGCTGTGAACCACCGGAGCCGGCGAGTTCTTCACGGAGAGCAACCGAGATTTCTCTCAAACCGGGCAGTTCAATGAGGCGACCACGATCGTCTTTGTTGTCTGGACGCTCGTAGACGGGCTTGGCCAAATCGTGCAAGAGTTGCTTGATGGCTTCGGCACCGATACCGACGTCGAACTGCAGGTTGGGATCTTCGAGAAGCTTTTCGTACTCGTCTTCGGCGAGCAACTGATTTTTATGCAAATCAGGCGCGTTACCGGCGTTGGTTACGACATAAGCGTTGAAATAGACAACCTGTTCCAAATCACGCAAGGGCAGGTCGAGCAAAAGACCAATATAGCTCGGAATGCCCTTGAGGAACCAGATATGGGTTACCGGCGAAGCCAGTTTGATATGACCCATTCTGTGACGGCGTACTTTTGAATCGGTCACTTCGACGCCGCAGCGTTCGCAAGTGATACCGCGGTGACGAACGCGCTTGTACTTACCGCAATAGCATTCCCAGTCCTTGGAAGGTCCAAAGATGCGCTCGCAGAAAAGTCCGTCTTTCTCCGGTTTGAGCGTTCTGTAGTTGATTGTCTCTGGCTTGGTTACTTCGCCGTGAGACCAACTGAGAATACGCTCCGGTGACGCGATTCCAATTTTGATGTAGTCAAATCGGTCAATACTTGTAGGCATGGTACCTGACAGTCCTCCATTGCCGCTATGCGGCTAACCTAGTGGGATGTGGCCTGAGCCACGATACTTTTGACTTCTTAAGCCTCTTCTTCATCGTCGGCGAAGTCCGAATCAAAAGCTTCAGTGGTGCCCGCCGGCACTGCCACTTCAGCTTCTTCGGTTACTTCGTTGAAACCGCCGCCACCGATAAGCTCTTCGCCTTCCTCTTCAGAGCCGGCCACAGCCACTGCTCCTCCGGGCATCTGAGCTTGACGCGATAGCTCGGCCAACTCCGACTCGAGTCCGATCTCACCGAAGGGTGAAAGACGTCTCAGTCCACGAGGACGCACATCTTCCACTTCGGTCATGAGGTCAACTTCCACTTCCTGACCTTCACGAGTACGTTTGGCGACCGAGACATCGAGACCGATAGACTGCAGTTCGCGTACGAGCACTTTGAATGATTCAGGAATACCGGGACGTCTCAGGTTTTCACCTTTGACTATCGATTCGTAGGCTTTAGACCTACCATTCACATCGTCCGACTTGATGGTGAGCATCTCTTGCAGAGAGTAGCCGGCGCCGAAGGCTTCGAGAGCCCAGCATTCCATCTCTCCCAAACGCTGACCGCCGAACTGCGCTTTACCACCGAGCGGCTGCTGGGTGACTAGCGAGTAGGGTCCAGTTGAACGGGCGTGAATCTTATCGTCCACAAGGTGAACGAGTTTCATCATATAGATCTTGCCGACTGTGACTGGGTTATCGAAAGCATCGCCGGTGCGACCATCATAGAGGGTCACTTTACCGTCGTCGCCGACCCATTCAAAGCCAGAGATTTTCTTGCCTTTCTTGATCTCGTTGTGCACGGTCACTGATGAAGCTTCCGATTCGAACATTTCGTCAAAAGGAGGTACTTCATAGCGCTGACCGGTCAGATAAGCGGCCAGACCAAGCAAGGTTTCGAAGGTTTGTCCGACGTTCATACGGCTAGGCACACCGAGCGGATTGAGCACGATGTCTACCGGTGTACCGTCGGGCAAGAAGGGCATGTCTTCGGTGGGAAGAATCTTGGCTACGATGCCTTTGTTGCCGTGACGTCCCGCCACTTTATCGCCCACTGAAACCTTACGCTTCTGAGCAATATAGACACGGACGACTTTGTTGGCTACAGGGGGCAGTTCGTCGCCTTTCTCGCGGTCGAAGACCTTAACGTCAACAACACGACCACCTTCACCGTGAGGCACTCTTAGTGAGTTATCGCGCACGTCGCGGGCTTTCTCACCGAAGATTGCTCTGAGCAGTTTTTCCTCGGGCGGATGCTCTGATTCGCCTTTAGGAGTGATCTTGCCGACTAGGATATCGTCGGGATAAACACGGGAACCAATGCGGACGATACCGGTTTCATCGAGGTGGCGCAGCGATTCTTCCGAAACGTTGGGCACTTCTCTGGTGATTTCTTCCGGTCCGAGCTTGGTGGAGCGAGCGTCGATTTCCAGTTTCTCGATATGGATTGAAGTAAGCACATCGTCGAAAACTAGACGCTGGCTGATCAAGATGGCGTCTTCAAAGTTGTAACCTTCCCAAGGCATGAAAGCCACGAGCAGGTTACGTCCTACTGAAAGTTCGCCGGTATTGGTGGCGGCACCATCGGCGATGACTTCACCGGGCTTGACGTTGTCGCCCACGCGAACCACCGGCTTCTGGTTCAAGCAGGTATCCTGGTTGGAGCGCTGGAACTTAGAGAGACGGTATTTAACTAGACGCTTGTCTTTAGTGCGCACATGTATAGATGTAGCACTGACATATTCGACCTTACCTTCGACATCGGCGACGATGACCATACCCGAGTCGCGGGCGGCCTGTCTTTCGATACCGGTGGTGACGAGAGGTCTTTCAGTCTTGACGAGCGGCACAGACTGACGTTGCATGTTCGAACCCATAAGGGCGCGGTTGGCGTCGTCGTGCTCGAGGAAGGGGATGAGCGCCGTTCCGACCGATACGATCTGGATGGGGCTGACGCCGACATAGTCGACTTGCTCGGGTCCAGTCTCGATAAACTCGGCTTTGTAGCGCACCGGTACGAGCTCTTTCACGAAGCTGCCGTCATCATTGATTGGCACATCGCCGGGAGCAACGCGGAAGCGGTCTTCTTCATCGGCGGTGAGATAGTGGATGGCATCGGTAACTCTGCCGTTCAGCACTTCTCTATAAGGTGTCTCGATGAAGCCATAGGCGTTCACACGGGCATGGGTAGCCAATGAACCAATCAGACCGGCGTTGGGACCTTCAGGGGTCTCTACCGGACAGATACGACCGTAGTGGCTGGGGTGAATGTCGCGAACGGCGAAGCCGGCTCTCTCTCTGGACAAACCGCCGGGTCCAAGAGCAGACAATCTGCGCTTGTGGGTCAGTTCAGCCAGTGGGTTGGTCTGGTCCATGAACTGCGACAACTGCGATGAGCCGAAGAATTCACGAATAGCAGCAACCAAGGGCTTGGTGTTGAGCAGGTTGGCCGGGGTGAGGGTATCGGCGTCTTGCAAAGTCATGCGCTCGCGCACGATTCTCTCCAGACGGGTGAGACCGATGCGGAACTGGTTCTGCAAGAGTTCACCAACCGAACGGATACGACGGTTGCCGAGGTGGTCGATATCGTCCACATGACCTTCGTCGTAGTGCAAACCGATGAGATAGTCGATGGAAGCAACGATATCTTCACGGGTCAGGGTTCTCTGGGTTTCAGGAACAGAGAGGCTGAGTTTCTTATTCAATTTATAGCGGCCGACACGACCGAGGTCGTAGCGCTTGTCGTCAAAGAAACGGCTATCGAGGATGCTCTGTCCACCGGCGACTGAGGGCGGGTCGCCCGGTCTCAGTTTGCGGTATACCTCTATAAGGGAATCTTCGCGAGTTTTATTGGAATCTTTATCGAGGGTTTTCTTCAGGAACTCTTTGTGCCTGAACAAGCTTTCCATCTCGGAATCGGTATAGCCGAGAGCGCGAAGCAAGGTGGTGGCGGGCAGCTTACGGTTCTTGTCGATCTTGACATAGATAATGTCATTGACGTCGGTCTCGAACTTGAGCCAGGCACCGCGGTTGGGAATCATTGTGGCAGAGAATGTACGTTTACCGTTGGAATCGACTTCTCTTTTGAAGTAGATGCCAGGGCTTCTGACGATCTGCGAAACAATAACGCGCTCAGCACCATTAATAATGAAGGTACCGCGGTCGGTCATCATCGGTATGTCGCCGACATAGATTTCCTGTTCTTTGATCTCGCCCATTTCTCTATTGACAAGACGCATTTGAATACGCAGCTTCTTGGTGAAGCTGGCATCGAGAGAACGAGCTTCTTCGGGGGTCTTAGGCTTGTTAGGCTCGGTATGATCCTCGAAGCTGTAATTGGTCAGGAAGTGAAGTTCCAGCCTACCGGTGAAGTCCTTAATAGGACTAAAGGCACGCAGTTCTTCTGCGAGCCCTTCCTCGATAAACCACTTGAATGAACTTTTCTGGATCTCGGCTAGATCGGGCAGATCGGCAATGCGCGTACTGCCGGCCCCGAAGGTTCGTACGCGCTCAGACAACTCTAAAGCCATCGGTTACCTCGAATATATGGCTGTGGATGCAAAAAGTGACGCAGTTGCCCAGGCAACCGCAGACACAGGGGGTCAAATATACGTAGATATCTAAAGTATTGTCAACGAAAATGTTGGGAATCATGACGCGCCGTCAAGCCCCCAAATTTTTCTTAAACTTTTCTCAAAGACCCGAACTCTTTTACCGGCAAAACGTTTCAAGCTTTTTAAGCAACTCGATAAAACTCTGCTAATTTAAACGCGACTTTCTTAGACCTGGCTAAGGTGGAAAATTTAATGGAACCTGCGCTGAAAACCCAAGCAACTAAATCTTTTACATAGGTTTTGCATATTTTGCGGATATACATCTCAAAGAGAGTCTACACTAAGGTTTGTCGATGACACCTTGCCCAAACCGAGCCCGATTGAAACGCCAGAGAAGGCGGCGAAAAACTCGAAAAAGGCCGCAGGAGCGGGGATGACATCGCCGGTGGTGACTCGCCTACAAGTCAGAATTTTCAACCTTGTTTTGATGCGACACCACCACTGATACCGCCACTGATGGGGATGGAGCACTGCTGGTGTGGTGCACGGTCTTCAAAACCGTTGTGGGGCTGGCTGATCCAGTCCCGGGTGGGTTCGATTCCCACGCATCCCCGACTCATTAATTATTTGACCTTTTTATCCGGTCGCCGCACAAACGGGGTCGGCCAAAAATCATGCGCGCAAAACGATCAAGATCGTGCCACCGCCGGTGTTACCACGTTCTGACACCACCCGAGATGGCACGGCCGAGCGGCCGATAATATTCCTTTATCACCCTACTGACTTCCTTTTTTAGGCGGGGAGGGGGCTTTACAAAGCTTGCAAACTTCTCATAATTAAGAGTTATCGGCGCGCACTTCCCCATTACTAAAAGGTCGGTAAAAAGTGAATTCGCAATCGCACAACGGAATAGATGGAACGATCGGTGGAACTATTAATGGTGCCATCAATAGTGGCACATCGAACAGTCACCAGGTCTGGCTGGATCAGTTCGCAGGCTATCTTGAGGTGGAACGGAATTATTCATCTCACACGATACGGGCTTATATGAATGATCTGCGACAGCTGATCGGGTGCGATTTGCCCAATGAAAATCAAAGCACAACTATTGAAGGTGTTCCTGGTCAGAATGTGCCGACTACAGAACAGCCTGCGACCGCAAATATGAGCACAGGCAGCGGCTGGCTGGAAGCCGAGGGACTGAGAGCCTACATCAGACAAATCCAAGAGCAGTATTCAAGACCGACTGTAGCAAGAAAAATTTCAGCCATCAGAAGTTTCTATCGTTACTTGCGCAGAGAACACTTGATCGAAGAAGACCCTTCCAAACAAGTGCGCGGTCCTAAACTAACCAGAAGACTGCCTTCTTGCCTAGATAAGGAAGAGGTAGTGAGACTACTGATGACACCCGACACCAACACCATTCTCGGTGTCAGAGACAGAGCCTTGATGGAAGTTCTCTATGCAACCGGTATGCGGGTGAGCGAACTTTGCGGACTGAGAGTGCAAGACTATAATCAGGAAGCCATGGAAATGCGCGTTCTCGGCAAGGGCGGCAAGGAAAGAGTAGTGCTGCTCAACCAGAGCGCCCAGGGCTGGCTGAAAAAATATCTTAATGAATATTGGTCCAAACTTGCCGAAGGTAGACTGCCCCAAGCCGAATTGCCCCTATTCGTGAGCAGACAAGCAACCAGGCTTTCTTCTCGGTCAGTGCACCGAATTGTTATGAAACATGCCCTCAAAGCAGGCATCAACAAAACAATTACTCCTCACACTTTGAGGCATACCTTTGCTACTCACCTGCTGGAAGGCGGCGCTGACCTGAGAGTGGTGCAAGATCTGCTGGGCCACACAACTATCAATACCACTCAGATTTACACCCATGTGAGCTTGGAAAGATTGCGGCGTGTCTATATGAACACTCACCCCAGAGCCTGAGATAACGCTAATAAAGCAAATAGCTGAAACTGGAAAGAGGTAGCTCGCGTAGCTACCTCTTTTCTTTACTTTGGGCGAATTCTATATGCAAATCTAATTTTCAGCTGATTTCTTAGCCTGATTTTTACCTAGACCTGGCAATTCTATGAGGTAGCGCTAACAGAGCAAGCTGCAAGGGCCGATATAATCGAACCTATGGCTAGAAGACGCTCTCAAGCAAGAAAAAAGAACAAAGGTTTCTTCGGCAACCTGGCTGGACCGGCAAAGAAGATTTTCTTTCTCAGTCTGGTGCTCGGCTGTCTTGGTTTGGGCTATATAGGCGCCAAAGTTTGGAAACAGCTGCAAGATTTTCCCGATGTAACAATGGTTGAACGCTTCGAACCAATCGAAGCCATTCAGCTCTATGACGGTCAAGACCGCCTAATTTGTACGGTAGAAGGCGACGAAGACAGACGCGTCGTTCCACTCAACCAAATCTCAAACCACATGCAACAAGCGATCTTGGCGGCGGAAGACCACCATTTCTTCGAGCATAACGGCATCAATTTCTTTTCTATTATTCGCGCTTTTCTAGCGAACATGCAAGCTGGGCACGTAGTTGAAGGCGGCTCGACCATTACCCAGCAGCTCGCCAAAAATCTTTTCTTTTCAGATTCGGGACGCACAGTCGACCGCAAAGTTAAAGAAGCCTATGTGGCTTGGGAACTAGAGAGGCGCTATTCAAAAGAGCGTATTTTGAATATGTATCTCAACCAAGTCTACTTCGGCAACAATGCATATGGCATCGAGCGCGCCGCCTCACGCTATTTCGACAAGCCAGCCACTCGTCTGAGCATCGCCGAGTCAGCCTTTTTAGCGGGCTTGGTCAAGGCGCCTTCCGAATTAGGAACAGTGAAAGGACGAAGCCAAGCTACTTCTAGACAACGCGACATCATCGACAAGATGGTCGAATATGGTTACATCACTCAGAAGCAAGCCGAAGAAGCAAAAAATCAAAAACTAGCATTTAAGAAGGGCATCAACCCGCTTCAGAAATATCCCTATTACATAAGTTATGTGCTCGAATGCCTGAGGGAGCGCTTTTCACAAGCCGAAATGCGCCGTCAGGGCTTGCGAGTCTACACCAATCTCGATACCACCGCTCAAGAACTTGCCGAAAACGCACTTAATGCCGGTATCAAGAAAGCGCCAAAAGGAGTCTCCCAAGGAGCCCTGGTTTCGGTTAGGGTAAGCGACGGAGCCGTAGTAGCTATGGTTGGCGGTGTCGGCGACTTCTGGAAAAACCAATTCAACAGAGCCACCAACCCTCATACAGTAGGTTCATCATTCAAGCCTTTTGTTTATCTGACCGCTTTCAATAAGAACGCCCTCAGCCCCGACAGTATGATCGACGACTCGCCCCTAGTCATTCATCAACCCTGGGGTCTGCCCGATTATGCCCCTAAGAACTTCGACCGTAAATTTTATGGACGCATCACAATAAGAAGGGCTCTCGCCTTGTCCAGAAACGTACCGGCGGTGAAAGTGGGACAGCAAGTGGGCATGGACAGCGTGATTGAAACCGCCAGACTGGCTGGACTCACCGCCAAGCTCGATCCGAACCTTTCGCTTGCGCTAGGCAGTTCCGCTGCTTCACCACTCGAAATGGCCGGTGCCTACTCAACCTTTGCCCGCTTTGGGGTGACGATCAAACCGCAAGTGATTCGAAAAATAGAAGACAATCGCGGTCGAGTAATAGAAGTCTTTGACCCAAAAGTGGACCGCGCCTTTCAAGTCGAGCCCATCGCCAGACTAGTCGACTGCATGCAAGACGTGGTGAAATGGGGCACCGGCACCCAGGCCAAACTTGCCGATCGACCGGTTGCCGGCAAAACCGGCACCGCCGATGAAGGCAGAGATATCTGGTTTATCGGCTTCACTCCCGATATGGTCACAGCAGTATGGGGCGGCAACGACGAAAACAAACCTATTGAAGGAAAGAACGTCACCGGCGGCGTCATTATGGCCAAGATTTGGCATGATTATAACGAGGCCTATTACAAAGCCAGACCGACTCCTCCGGGCAACTTCATGGTGCCCTCGCCAATCAACCCCGATGAAAACAAGCCTGCGGGCGAACAAGTGGCAAAGGGCGAGCAAGGGGCTGAAGGCGAAAACACCGGACAAAACGGCGAAGGCGGGGATTCGGCAAACGGTGAATCAGATAAGAGTAACGGAGATAGTGCCTCTGCGCTGAGTTTGCCCGGCAGCAAGCCTGGTGAAGGTTCGGGCACAAGCGCTGACGGCGAAAACGGCAGAGCACCGCTGCCCGGTGGCAATAGCACAGGGGGCAGCGGCTCAGGCAGCGTTAGTTCCGGTAGTTCCGGCAGTTCAGGTGGTACTAACTCAGGCGGGGCAGGAGCAGGCTCTTCAGGTTCCAATACTTCCGGGGGTTCAGGCAGTCAGATAAATATGCCGCCGTTAGCACCACCGACAGTACCACAAGAAAGCGAACCCAAACCGGCACCTTCCCCGAATGAGGGCAAAGGTCCTCAAGCCCACAACGCAGACACAGTTATGAGATTGTATCCGTACAATCAAGCCAGTCCATACACACCAGCCAGGTAACGATGCTCCAACCGAAAAAAAACAATGCCCCGGCTATCTGGTTTAGCATCGTACTCACTGTGCTCATGATTCTCTTCGTAGAAACTAGGGGCACCGGAAGGCGTAATACCAACTTCTTTGTAAACGGTGATTCTGATTCGGTTGGAGCCGAGATATTTCTCAATGGCGCCCATATCGGCAGAATCAATATCGCTAATAACTCAGGACTTTCAGGCGGCACCTTCTCTTGCCACCTAAAGAACGGTTCACACAATCTTGAAGTACGAAAGCCTGGTTTCAAGACCCTTTCTAGGGTGCTCGAATTCAACGGTCAGGACTATTTGGGCGTCAATCTCGAACCACTAGAAGGCAGTAACGGCCTCTAATATTTTGTTCAAATTAGCAACACTTGATATCTTTCCTGACGCTAGCGTAGTAAGCTGAAGACGATTCTTCGGGACTTATGAGCATGCAAACAACCCTACCGAAAACCGACTCTGGCAAAGCTGACGAAAACCAGAATGCCAAACCTTCAGAGTGGACCGCTTCTGAAACAGGTCTAGATAAGAGTCTAGCCGGCGGGATAGAAGCAGAAGCGAGCGAGAGCGGTCAGCAGCCGTATGGCAAAACCTATACCCGCAACATGTGGTATTACGCTCTGCCTTCCGAGAAGCTCAAGAAGGGAGAAATTGAATCCAAAGTAATGATGGGCGAGCCGCTCGTCATTGGCCGAGACAAGGAGGGCAAGCTATTCGCTTTGCGCGATATTTGCCCGCACCAGGCGATACCCCTTTCGGCCGGCCCATTCGACGGCAAAGAGCTTATGTGCCCGTTCCATGGCTGGAAATTCGATACTTCTGGAACCTGCACCGATATACCATCCCTCTGCTCAGATCAAAAAATGAATCTGTGTAAGATTAAGACAGCTAGCTACCCAGTAACTGAAGTTCTGGGTAGTATTTGGGTCTATTTCGGGGACAATCCTCAAGACCTGCCCGAAGTGCCGCATGCACCAGGTCTAGATGGTCTGAAATTTTTCAAGAATACGGTGACCTTGCAGTTGCCCACACATATCGACTATGCCGTAGCTGCACTAATTGACACAGCTCATGTTCCATATGTACACAAATCTTGGTGGTGGCGTTCCGCTAAAGCCTTGAAAGAAAAGAATAAAAAGTATGTTCCGTCCGGCACTGGATGGACCATGGTCAAGCATCAACCATCTAAGCATTCAATCGCGTTCAAGCTAATTGGCCAGTTCATTGAAACTGAAATTAGTTTCCGCCTCCCGGGCTGCAGACGAGAATACCTCACTTTCAATGGACGCACATTCCTCTCGGGCATAACAACCCTCACACCAATCGACGAAACTCATACTGAACTAAATCACACAACATATTGGACCTTACCTATTCCAAAATTCTTTGCAGACCCGGTCTTGAATTACTTCGTCACGACCTTCCTCAAACAAGATCAAAGCCTTGCCTTGATGCAAGAAAACATAATCAACAAATACAAACCTAGGCTTATTATGACCATAAAGGACGCAGGAACTCCTGGGCACTGGTATTTCTTGCTTAAGAAGGAATGGAACTCATCTCAAACAGAGAAACGTCCATTCAAAAATCCTATAAAGGAATCTATTCTTCGTTGGAGAACCTAAGTAGCAATAGGTCGAAGCCCAACAATAGATCGAGCCTAAAGAGCCCTCTTGGACTACAAGAGGGCTCTAAGTCTTAGATTGAGTGGGAATTTCACCATAGTATTTTCAGTGCCTGCAAATAATAATTCGGCAAGCAGCAATATTGACAACACTCATATTGATAATAGGGCGGAAGGCAAAATGTGGGAAAAAGCCGAATTTCCTCCGGAAACGAAAGAGAGCAATCTGACTTGGTTGAATGACCTAGTCTCAAATAGCTCAGAGCATCTCAAAGACAAGCCAAAAGAGGGCGAAGGCGTCTTTCAGAAGGTAGAAACGAAAGGTGACCTCGTTCAACAGAAGGATTCAGAAGACCAAGCCGAACAAAAAGACAAGAATATTCTGCAGGGAATTGTTTCAGTTCCGCCTGACAAACTAGGGCTGGGCATAAAGGAGACAAGATCTGCAGCTGAGGCGTTCTTGTCCAGTAATGATAAAGAACAGGCAATGCAGAAACTCCAACCACGATTCGAAGGAGCTATCACTCAATCAGACAAAGATTTCAGCAAATCAATGGGTGAAAACTGGTCAAATGTTTTGGTCGCCAGACGAGATCTGGGCATGATCAATTCCCAGCTCATGGGCGTTTCCGCAAAGGCCGGAGAAATACTCAGACAAATGCCACCGGAAGATAGAGCAAGAGCGATGGCAATTATGACCCTATTAGCCGATGAAAAGATTGATGATAAGACAAAATCAAATCTTCGCGAAAAGCTTGCTGATCAGCCAGGACTTCTGTCTATTGCAGACTCTGCAGCAAAACTTCAAGAAAGCCGCAAGACCGCGGAGGAGAGCCTTGCGAAGGCTCAAGAGCCATTGCTAAAGTCGGCTATGGAACAGTCCGCCAGCCGCCTTGTCTACGCTCAAGCGCTGCAACAGTCGGGCAGAATTGGGGAATCGTTTCGAGTAAAGCAGGAAGGCGAAGAAGTTTGGAAAGCAAATGTTTCAAAGATAATGGCTACTCCGAGAGAACCGGTTAAGCCTCCAGTCGAAGTATAGGGGCTGCCTGAATAGAGAAATCATAGAAGGGATAGGGAGGATGGAGCATTGGAGCTATAGGACCTGTCCATCTTTAGTTGGCAGCAAAAAGCTGACGATTTCCAGCATTTAATCGAACCGATATCGGCAAATTTTCAATAGGAGATTAAGCCGCAAATTTTTCGCCATTCAAATTGAACTTTTTCATAAGAAATTACGTCTTAGTAAATAGACACCGCTAAGAGGCAGATTTCCATGAAAGTGGCAGAAAGGAGTCCCAAAGAACGACTTGAAGAATTCACCTCTTCATTCTATTGCCAGCAAAGAAGCAAATTGCTGAAAGAATTCAATTCAAAATTTCCAGATGAGTCAAGCTGCTGGACATTTATTTACTCGGAAATGCGCATCGCCGGTCATCTTCGTTGTAGCAGATGTCACTCGGAAGAAACTGAAGTTCAGGCTGGTCGAAAGCTTGTTTGCAACTCTTGCAGAAAGACGCGACAGGTTACAGCAGGAACTTTGTTTCAGGGTGTCAAAAAAGTAAGGGCTTGGTTGTTTGCCATTTGGATTATAGAAAACAGCTTCTATGTCAGCTCTAAATGGCTTGGAGAAGCTATAGGGGTGGCGCAGTCATCGGCACTTCAAATAATAAAGACAACACTGCTTATTCTAGAAAAGGACAAATTTGAAGGCTCTGCAATTGCGCTGGAGACATTGCGATTTCGCCTATTTTTCTGCAAGAGATCGATTCTCACGCCAGCGCTCAAGAAGCCCGTGGACGAAGCATTAGATTGCGAAAGTCCAGATAATGAATCTAATTCCAGCAAATATACTAAGGAGAAGCCCCCGAAGGGTCACAAAGAAGAATCTCGGCAAGTCCCCAAAAAAGATACTGCAATTCAGAGGAAAAAATCGACAATCGAAGACTACATACTCGGTAAGCTAGCAAATGGACCTATGACTCTTGATGAAATTTTGGGTAAATCGAAGCAAAATAGCAAAGAAATCCTTGTTGCGATCACTGATCTTGAATTCGACGGGCTTCTTGAATCCCTGCAAGGCGGCAAATTCAAACTTCCTGATGCAAAAGACTCTAGATTGACCAAAACAGAAGATCAGAACTTCAATCCAATAGAATTCTCCCGCCAAAATAACCAATCGGAACAAGACTTTAATAGTCTTGAAGACATTCATGATGCAGCAAAAATCTTCATGCGAATCACGATGGATTTAGCCAAAGGCGTAAGTAGAAAGTACCTTTCTCTCTTTGTTTCGTGCGCAAATGAAATAGTTCTTGCATCCAAAAGAGGAAGTTTCCTCGAAAGGTGCCTTTCTGCTGGATACATAGGCTATAAAACCCTGAGAAATTATGTATCACCAAACCTACTTGAATTTGCAATTTCGAGCAAGTGTTTGTAGGAAAGCCTATTCAATTGCACTTCAATGGGTACTACTCTGAGTCGCTATCTGCGGTCTTGAGTATTCTCAGCAAGGCTTCCTTAGCCTCAGGATTGGTTTTGACTTCTTCTTCGACAATTTGTCTGACTAGTTTGTGTTGGACACAGTTTGAAGAAAGAGACCATTCAGCAGCACCAGCGATTAGTATCTCCGAAAGTTGCAAGGACTTACGGTCAAACCAAGCAAGTACAGAGATTATTTTTTGAATATACCGCTTATCACCAGTTGCCATAAAGCAACCCCACATCATATCCAAATGGCTAGGAGAGTTGATTTTCAAGGTCTCAAGATTTTCTGCGTCTAAAGGAATGTCGCCAAGCTCTTTCAAAATGACATTCTCCGATTTACTCATTGACTGCGCCAAATCTTTGGCGGCAGGGACTCCGGACCAAACTAAAGCGCTTGAAAGGACCTGATTCTTGTGAGTCGCAGAAAGGCTTCCGAGGGCTTCAACCCAATAGCTAATTTTCTGAGGATTCTTAGCGAAAATTCGACTTGCGAAAGCAGCTATCGGAGGTATAGCACCAATGCTGTCTAGAGAACCGCTGTCCTCAGCTCGCTTGAGAGAAGCAACTATTAAGTCTGGGTTGGCAGGGAACAGATAATAGTAGGTCTGCCAAAGCTGCCAATCGGTGTCAGTTTTGATTTCGGCGATAGGAGCGGTCGGCTCATGAGTAGCAATGCCTTTCTGGCTGTAGTGTTTACGGCTGGCTCGGTTTTTGGACTCAACAACCTTTAAATTTGGCGGTATCTTGAACAAGTCATCATTACAAGCTTGAATCTCATAAGACTTGTACTCAAAACTTTTCTTCCCTTGCGGAGTATTTATTGTAAGTTTGAGCGGAATATCGTCGGCGGCTCTAGTTACAAGGTCAAACTGGACAGGACCAGAAACAAAGTTGTAAGACCGGGTTTGCGTGCCCTCCTTCTCCTGATTCTCTGTCTGCTTGGCCTTCTTTGTCTTGAAGAACTCGACTTCTCGGCCGAACTCCAGTTCGATAAAATCCTTTTGTTTAATTGACATAATCGGCAAGCGCAAGCGCGAGTCGGTATCCTTGTCTAACATATGCTCGGCAAGTCCATCTGCCATCGAGCAGATCCACAGATCGGGACAAGATATGACGATCAAACGATCGACTTCTCCTTCGGAATCAGAAGCAGAATTCTTTGCAGAACGATTAAATTCGACACGGCCAAGGGTCTGACCGCATCGATATATAGTCTGCTCCTTGCCTGCAATATCTGAATCGGAGTAGCACTTAACTACTATCTTTTTCATGCTCATGTTCTTGTTCATGAGGCTCGAATCGTCTTTGCAGAAAGCTGGAAGCATAGCAGAAGTGGCAATTATTAAAAGCAGTGTTAAAAAGGCCACTCGTTGTGCAAGACAGTTTCTACTCATTTGACTAGCCCAACTCCAGCACAACTGCGTCGTTTTCCATTGCTGAAAGAATAATCGTGCTAGCAGAAAATCCATCATCCGGCACAGACGCAGAACCAATCTTAATCTTGTACTTCGGTGGGGTTACTGACTGTCCCTTTAGCGAGGAAAGATAGAATTGGCTTATCGAATTGAGCAGAGCAAGAGTGAGTTGCTTGGCGTCTTCCTTTTCAACTTCAGGCAGCAGAATTGCCAATCCGTTTTTGCCCCAATGACAAAGATAGTCGGCTCTGCTTAGATGTCTTATTATTGACTGCAAGCAAGTAACAAGAGGTCCGCCGTCTCTTGCCAATTCGATACCCTCATCTACATAACGCAAAAGAATTAGAGAGAAAGGTCTGCGGTGGCTTTCGAACCGCTGAAACTCTTTATTGAGGAACATCTGAAAAGCTGGATAACTGAGCAAACCGGTGGCTCTGCTATAAATCGCCCGTTTGAGAGACTCAATTGTTTTTGCCTCTGCTTCGACGCTCTGAGATTCCTTTTGACTAGTAGCACTGCCATCAGAAACTCTTGCAAAAGTGGCGTTCTGAGAGGCGGCGTTAGGACTGGTACCAGAACCAACCGAGGCAAGGTCAGCACCACCGGCAGAGGCAGCTTTGCTAGAGACGTCTGGTAATATTCTTTGAGCCAAGCCGCATCGCAAGACGTTGTAGACAATAGGAATCCAAACCTCTTGTGGTAGCTTAAGCGCAGTGATGATTTCTTGAAGCGTATTGACGCCGTCCATTAGTTTGCCCATCTGAAACTGAATGGCGACATCCACTTCAATTGCATCCTGAGTAGCAAGCACGTATTCCTGAGCAGTAAGCGGCACAATCTGCAACACAGTGCGCTCATCTACACCAATCTGGCGCAGGTGTCTTTGATAGACCGACAGCCTCGACTCTGAACCAGCACTTCCCGCTCCGGTCCCACCAGCACTTCCAACGCCGGTCCCACCAGCACTTCCCGCTCCGGTCCCACCAGCACCTGCAGAAGAATTGGGAGAGGGGGCGCCCCCTTCACTGCGATTTTGCCCGGAGAAATAGGCATAGGTGTTATGTGACTCGGGCGAGAGATTCTGATCGGCGAAAGCGCAAAGCAGCATATTGTGGATGAGGGCAGTGTCGTGAGTCTGATAGACCCAAAGCATTTCACGCACCTTGCCGTTATCTTTGTATAAAGCCCATTTGGGGGGCTGCCCTGTCGTGCCGCCGTAAGAAGCAATCATGAAATAGCCGCAGGGAGGTTCACCGACTAGCCAAGGAAGTTGAACATTCTGGGATGGGGTTGTCAGGGCTTCCATCTGCAAGCGCTCTATATCGGACAGCGCCGGCACCCGCGAAAGGAAGTCGAGAGCCCTGTAGGGACTGGGTCTGGGCGTACTTTGCAGAGGCATAGCGAATTTGTTCCATCCCGTTAACCAACGCAGTAGATTATAATTCAAAGACCACGCAGAAACAGGAAAGACCTATGCAAGAACTAGATGATCCTTTTCAAGAAAGTGCCGCATCTCAGAGCGCTGGAGCGGTGCTCAGTCAACTTCTAGACTTCATTCTTGCTTCCTTTAGTAGTTTCGACCTAAATAAAGATGGTTTCCTGACCCGTTTCGAAATTGAGCGAGCCCTGCAAGCCCCCGAAAGGACCATCAAAGAAGCGGCATTTCTGCAGTTCATTCTAGTGCGCATGAATGAAATTGCCGACACAGTGACAGATGAGTCCGAGGTTCTGAACGGCGAGATTGGCATCTCAATAGATGATTTGAAGACCTACTTTGCCGCCCTGCCCGGCTAAGAGCCCCATATTAACGACAATTTAGGCGCGCCGACCTAAGCCCTGCCTCATTCCTTACCCGGTCTCCTCCGGCTTGTGATATTTTGACCTGGTAGATGTATAACGGGGAAGGTCTTGTGCCCACATCGTCCAACTGGATGGGACTTCTGGGCTTTGTGCTCATACTTGGCACGGCCTTTCTCATGTCAAATAATCGCAAAAAGATCAACTACCGCCTCGTCGTATCTGGTCTTGCCCTTCAACTGGGACTTGCAATTTTTGTGCTAAAGGTACCATTTGGACAAGAACTGTTCAGAAATGTCGGCAATTTCATCACCGAACTTCTGCACTTTAGCGATAAAGGTGCGGGCATGGTCTTCGGTCCCCTCGTGACAAAACCCGAGAAGCTTGTTGAAGTTTTCGGACCAGGTGCTGACTTTATTTTTGCCTTCAGAGTAGTGCCTACAATTATCTTTGTTTCCAGCTTGGTCAGTATTTCGTACTATCTAGGCATCATGCAAAAGGTAGTGCAGATAGTAGCGCGGGTGGTGGCAGTCATTATGGGCGCCAGCGGAGCAGAAGCTCTATCGAACGCCGCCTCAGTCTTTGTTGGGCAAGTGGAAGCACAGTTACTGATCAAGCCCTATGTGCCGACCATGACCAGGTCGGAGTTACTGGCTTCGATGGCGGGCAGCATGGCATGTGTAGCCGGAGGAGTCCTTGCAGTCTATATAGGTATTGGCATCAAAGCTTCCTATCTGCTCACAGCCAGCATAATGGCAGCCCCGGCAGCACTTGTGATAAGCAAAATCGTTTATCCTGAAACCGAAGAATCAACTACCCGCGGTAAAGTAAGCATAAAGGTAGAACGAAACCAAGCAAATATAATTGATGCAGCAGCCCATGGTGCTTCAGACGGTATGCGCATCGGCATGAATGTCCTGGCTATGTTGGTCGCCTTCATCGCCCTCATTGCTCTCTGCGATGCCGCCCTTGGTTTCTTTGGCTCACAGTTATACGCTCTGGGTGCGCGCCTTGATGGACTTGGGCTCGACCTCTCGCACCTCAGTTTAAAGGATATTTTTGGAGCAGTATTTGCGCCTATAGCTTTTGTCTTGGGAGTCCCTTGGGCGGACGCTCACAGTGTCGGTCGACTAATGGGAGAGAAATTTGTTATTAATGAATTTGTCGCATACACAGATCTTTCTGCCATTCTAAAGAGTCCGGACCGCACTCTTTCAACCCAAGCAGAAACCATAGCAACCTTTGCTCTATGCGGCTTCGCTAATCTCAGCTCTATTGCCATCCAAATCGGCGGCATTGGTGAAATTGCCCCCAGCCGTCGCGAAGACTTAGCTAGACTGGGCGTGAAAGCATTAATATGCGGCACAATGGCCAGTTACTTGTCGGCTTGCTTAGCCGGCATACTCAACCAACTATAGAAACAAAGGCAAAAGGAGAGGACTTTGCAAAGCGCACAGATGGCACCCAAAGCACCAGAAAAGAAGAAAAACGAGCTCACAACCTTGGCCGTGACCGTTGTTCTTGGCTTAATCGGACTCTACGCGCTTATCACTATAGCCTTCAACCACGGTGAAAAGATAAATGCCGCCTGGCTCATTGTGGCAGCCTTTTGCACATTCACCACCGCCTACCGAGTCTATAGTAAGTTTATTGCCGAGAAAGTATTCGAATTATCTGATCAAGCCCAAACCCCAGCTGAGAGAATCGACGACGGTAAAGACTTCGTCCCCACCCATAAATGGGTGCTATTTGGTCACCACTTTGCCGCCATAGCAGGTGCAGGGCCTTTGGTTGGGCCGATTCTCGCCTCACAATTCGGCTATCTGCCGGGTACGCTCTGGATAATAATCGGCGTGGTTCTAGCCGGCGCCGTGCAGGATTTTGTCATACTTTGCGCCTCAATGCGCCGAGGCGGCAAGTCGCTTGGACAAATGGCCAAAGATGAAATCAGCCCCTTAGCCGGTATTGTAGCCCTGATAGCCATTTTGCTTATCATGATGATACTAATGGCGGTACTAGCTCTCGTCATAGTAAAAGCTCTGCAAGCAAGTCCCTGGGGTACCTTTACATTGGCGGCAACTATTCCGATAGCCATGCTGGTCGGCATCTATATGAAAGTCATACGTCCGCACAAAGTCATGGAAGGCTCGATCATCGGCGTCATTCTTACGATACTGGCGGTAGTGGCAGGCAAATGGGTGGGTCAAGATCCTACCCTGGCGCCGATATTCACCTTAAACGGTACCCAGCTTGCCATTTCGGTGATGATCTATGGCTTTGTCGCCTCAGTTCTGCCGGTCTGGCTATTGCTAGCCCCCCGCGATTATCTCTCGGCATTTCTAAAGATTGGAATTATCGCCCTGCTTGCGCTCGGCATAGTCTTTCTCAATCCATCTTTAGAGATGCCCGCCCTCACTTGTTTTGTCAATGGCAAAGGACCGCTCTTCACCGGCAATATTTTTCCATTTTGCTTCATCACTATTGCTTGTGGGGCAATTTCCGGCTTCCATGCCCTGGTTTCTTCCGGCACCACACCGAAAATGATCTGGCGCGAGACCCATGCTCGCCCAATTGGTTATGCCAGCATGCTCTGTGAAGCAGCGGTGGCAATCATGGCGATAATCTCTGCCTGTGTGCTTTCACCGGGTACTTACTTCGCAATAAACAGCCCAAAAGGACTGGTGGGAGCAGACCCAGCCCAGGCGGCAGCAATGATTACATCTTGGGGCTACGCAGTCACAGCCGGAGACATGAGCACTCTTGCCGCAAATGTCGGCGAAGAAAGCCTCTGGGGGCGGACCGGCGGTGGTCCCACCCTGGCGGTCGGTATGGCCCATATCTTCTCGCAAGTCTTGTCTAATTTGCCGGTACCCGGTCTATCCGACGCCACCATTTCATTTTGGTATCACTTCGCCATCATGTTTGAAGCCCTCTTTATTCTCACCTGTCTCGACGCCGGAACCCGCGTAGGACGCTTCCTATTGCAAGACTTCCTGGGTCTAGCTTGGAAGCCCTTAGGCAGAACAGACTGGTATCCCGCTGTCTGTCTCAGCTCACTAATGGTGGTGGCAGGTTGGGGTTATTTTCTCTACCAGGGAGTTGTCGATCCCTTAGGCGGCATCAATAGTCTATGGCCTCTATTTGGTATCTCTAATCAACTTTTGGCGGTAGTTGCCCTTTGTGTAGGAACTTCCTGCATAATCAGCTCCGGTAAAGGTAAATACGCCTTTATCACTTTGACACCGCTAGCCTGGCTTTTAACGGTTACTCTCAGCGCCGGTTATCTCAAGATTTTTGCCGCAGACCCTAAGCTGGGTTTTCTTGCCCATGCCCATATGCTGCAAGCCAAGCTGAAAGACGGTTCTATGCCGGCAAGCGAAGCAGCTTCAGCCCCGGTTTTGATCTTCAATGATTATCTAGATGCCGCCCTCGGTGGACTCTTCATCACTCTCGTCTTGATTATAGTCTTTGAAGCGGTGCGCAGCTGGCTCCGCCCACCAGGGCAAAAAGCCGTCCATACAGATTCGTGCAATATACAGAGCAAAGATTTGAAGACCTCAACTATGGAGAGCTTTAATGCCCCCATGCGCTGCTGCTAGAACCAAACTCGATTTGAGTCGATGCTATTTTGTCTTGAGAAAGACAAAATCTATTTTTGTTTGGCCGGATCTTTCTCGATCTAATTTGTCAATTTCTGCTTTCTATCTGCCTACTTTTTGTCTAGTTCTAAGCTTCTCTGTGCTTTCAACTTTTCTCGTTCTTGTCACACTTTGTCAACTGCCTGCCCAGGCTCAAAAGCCAGCAAATATTGGAGGCAAAGAAACAGAGAAGAAAGACCAAGACAAGAAAGACCAAGAAAAAAAAGAAGATGAAGCTAAAGTCAAAGTTTGGAAAGTTCATCAAACCGGTGACTTATTGGGTGAGCGTTTTCTATATATTGGTGCCGATTCTTTCAAAGCCTTCTATCCGAAAGCCCACTATGCCATATCGGCATCGGCTCCAGACTGGAAGATTCACTTTTACAACATAGACCGACGCACAATTTTCAGCACTACCATAGAAAGTTTCAACAAACGGCTCTCTCTTAGGGCCAGAGCCAATGCTCAGTCTTTTTACCCATACAAATACAAGATTGTGCCGGGAAAGCCAAAGCTCATCGCCGGCGAGAAGACCTATTGCTTGACCTGCCAGAGTACAGAGCCTCCTAATAAAGACGCCGTAAAGAGAACTGATTTCTATCTAGCCGAAAGAATCGCCCTGCCGCCTCGTATGCAAGAGTTCTTCAAACCAACCTGGGGAGCCCCGATGTGCAAGAACCAACCCTTGCGAATCGATCTCGAACTAGGAGATGGTCGAAGGTCGAATAAACTCGATACCAAACGCATAGTTTTGGAGCTCTTGCCCCGAAAATTCTTCGAGCCCCCTTCCGGCTACAAAAAAACTCAGAGCGAGGAAGAAGTGCTTATCGGAGATGGCATAATAAATGACATAGTCGGAGACCTAGGTAAGAGGTTGGGCAGCGATGAAGGTGAAAAGGTCAGACGCCGAAGATAGTGGAGCAAGCCCGCGCTCTGCGACCAAAGTCGGAAAATTCGAAAAGAACCATGCCCTGCATTTAGCCAGCAAAGCCTTCTGCTCTTTCATCATTCTTTCAAGTATTGGCACTTGGCTTTCAGCCGTGCCAAGCCAAGCAAGCAAATTAGAATCGCGCCAAATAGAAGTCAGAAAAAGCGAACCAAACAAAAGTGAATTGCCAAAGAATGAAAAGACCACAACAGTCTGGAAGATCTATCAGAAGGGCGACTTCATGGGCGATCGCGAATTATATGTTAGTAAAGACGGCTATATGGCGGTCTATACCAAGGCAAAATACACCATTACCTCAAGAAAACCAGACTGGAAGATTACCTTCTATAACACGGCTCGTAAAGCCATTTATAGCACTACCATCGCCCAATCAAAAAAGAACTTCGGGCTGCGCTCCCGTTTTGCGAAAGAATCATTTTTTCCAGCCAAGTATCATCTAGAAGACGGTCCCAAGATGATAATCGCCGGTCAAAAGACCAGCTGCAAATATTGCGTCGCCGACAAGAATATTGCCAAGACACAACAAAAGACAGATGTTGAACGCTCGGCTTTCTACTTGTCTGACGAAATACCGATGGCACCGCAAATGACCGATTATTTCGGCCAGACATGGACATCAGAACTCTGCAAGAAGCAGAGCTTGCGCGTAGTCACCTGGGATTATGCCGGACGTCAAAAAACTAAATTTGAAACTGTAAAAATAGAAAAGCTGGAACTACCACTTGCTGTTTTCGACCCGCCCTCCGGCTTGCAACAAGTAAGTAGTGAAGACCAGGTCATGCTCGGCAACGATCTGATCAATGACATTGTTGACGACCTGGGCAAGGGCTTTGGCAACAAATAAAATAATTCAGCAGGTAAAATAATTCAGCGACTAAAATAACCAGGGAAAAATAACCAGAGCGGCTCGCTCAAATTGGCTTAGTTTGCCTGAGCTATAATAGCTCTTATGCAGTCTTTCGACACAATTGTTGTGGGTCTAGGGGCAGCCGGCAGCGCCGCCCTCTACCAACTGGCCCGCTTTGGTTTAAAGGTGCTTGGCATCGACAGTTTTTCGCCGCCGCATAAAGTGGGTTCCAGCCACGGCGAAAGCCGTATTACTCGCAAAGCGATAGGAGAGGGCAGCGAATACACGCCCTTGGTCCTGCGCTCTTTCGAAATAGTTGATGAACTAGAAAAGTTGAGCGGCCAAACTATTTACCAAAAAACTGGAGGTCTCATGATCTCCAATAAGAATTCAATCGCAATACATCATGTTGAAAACTTTTTCCAAACAACAATAAAAGCGGCACAAACCTACAACATCGCTCATCAGTTACTAAATGCTACCGATATCAGAAAGCGTTTTCCAACCTTGAATATTGCCGATGACGAGTATGCTTACTTTGAAGCAGATGCCGGCATAATCAAACCCGAAACCGCAATCTCTGTGCAATTGGAATTAGCCGACAAATACGGAGCCGCCATCGCCCGCAATACCACTGTCCAAAGCTTGCAAGCTCTAGATAACGGCAAAGTGAAAGTGGAAGCAGACGGACAAACTTATTTGGCCAACAAAGTTCTAGTCACCGCCGGTCCCTGGCTATTCAATCTCAGACCAGATCTTGCCAAGTATTTTACGGTCTTGAGACAGATACTCTACTGGTTTGAAATCGAAGAGCATTACGAAGCTTATCTACCTGATCGCTTTCCTATTTTCATCTGGGACGGTCGCCCCGGTCTTGAATCACGTTACGGTTTTCCAGCTCTTGACGGAAGAGACGGGGGTCTGAAGATCGCCAGCCCTCGCTATGACCCAGAGACGACAGCAGAGACAGTCAATAGAACTGTCAGCGAAAAGGAAAAGAAGGAGATGTACCAAGAGCACGTCAAGCCCTTCTTTAAGGGAATTGGTGCCAGGTGTCTCAAATCAGCCGTTTGTCTATACACCGATGCTCGCTACTCGCGCTTCGGCATCGGCAGCATGGCAGGGGAAAGCAATGCCATAATCTATGCATCGGCTTGCTCGGGACACGGCTTCAAGCATTCCTTCGCGGTGGGAGAAGCCCTCGCCCAAATGGCCATGCTCGGTGAGAGCAAGATAGATTTATCGAGTTTCGGCTTCGATAAACTGACGGCGAGATAGCCTATGACAAAGATTTATTTGCAAGAAAAGAATTTTTCAGAAGAGATTTTGCAAGAAAAAAATCTGGAAACAAACCATATTAAGGCGCCCTTTTCGCTTTCAGCCCTTGTCAGCTTTATCTGTTCTGCCGACTTAGTTTCTCTAGTAGGCCTTCCTCGCTTAGTAGACTTATTCGCCCTATTAGGCTTAGTCTGCATTTTATCTTGCGCCCCGAGCCAAGCCAAAGCAAAAGACAAAATACAAATTGACTTTAAATATCCAATTTCACAAGGTAGTGTTTATCTTTGTCTACCAGACAGCAAATACATTGACAAACAGACACCGGGCATAAAATCTGGAGAATTGAAGGGGCTCGTCACCTTTCACAGTGATGGCAGCTATGGTGTCAAGACTTCAGATTTCCTGCCTGACATTTCATCCCTTAAACTCTTGCCTCATGAACTAATTACATTTCTAACCGTAGACGGTGCAGCGATAGACGATAGCACTGCCGATATAATTGCCGGCTTCAAAAAACTGAGGCGGCTCTCAATTGAAGGGACAGATCTAAGCGACAAAAGTGTTGTACTTTTTGTCAAAGCCATGCCCGATTTAGAATGGCTTTCACTCGGTCATACAAAAATTGATGGTTCTTGTCTGCCCTATTTGAAGACACTCAAGCATCTCAAAGGCTTGCGTCTAGATGGCAATCAACTGAAACCGCAGTTCATTGCAGAGATAAGCAAGTGTCCGCAACTAATGACACTTGAAATTGAAAGATGCAAACTCACTGACGCTCATCTGAAAGAAATAGCAAATGCCAAATCGATACGCACTCTTTTTATCAGCGACAACCAGTCTATAACAGACCGCAGTGCCCCCTATCTGCGAACAATGCCCAATCTTAAGGAACTGCGTCTGCATGGCACCAAATTTACCAAAGACGGGGTGCTTTCATTGAAACCGCTCAAACTGATCTATGTAAAGATCGATCCTAGTCTAGCCGATGGCAAAGACGGCGCCGAAATCAAAGCCAAACTTTCGCCCACCAGAGTAACAACCTATACCGAAACAAAAAACGCCTTTTCAATCTACAAAGAATTGGTTGAGTAACTTAATCGGGGAAAAGTACAGCGGCTTGGTGTGCTAAATTAAGAAGATTGCCCGCCTTCTTCTTAAAAAAGGTATCCATCATGCCGCTTCCAGACGATGACAAAGTAGTAGCCTTAGCTAACGAACTGTTAGCCACATTCGACCAGATTTTCGGACTCCATCCGGGCTATAGAGCAGCTCATGCCAAGGGAATCATGCTTAAGGGCACCTTTAAACCAAGCCCACAAGCAGCAAACCTCAGTCGTGCAGAACACTTCAGCAGAGAATTGCCTGTCTTCGTGCGCTTTTCCAATTCCACAGGCTTGCCGCAACTGCCTGATAACGATCCTGCCGCCAATCCCCGCGGCTTTGCCCTACGATTTTTCCTGGCCGAGCACCGCCACACCGATATAGTTGGACATTCTATTGATTCATTTCCCAACTCCAACGGCGCGGAGTTCTTAGAGTTTCTCAAGGCATCCATAGAAAGTCCAGCCGGCAGCAAAACTCCCACCGCTCTGGAGCAGTTCCTGGCCGTACATCCGGCAACTGTGAGCTTCATAGAGGCGCCAAAGCCAACTCCAGCAAGTTTCGCCACCGAAAAATACTTTGCTGTACTGGCATTCAAATTTATCAATGCTCAAGGCATAGAACAATACGGTCGTTTTCGTATCTTGCCGGAAAGCGAGGAGTATCTCAGTCAGGAAGAAGTTGCCCAAAAAGATAAAGACTTTTTGGTTGATGAGATGCTGGAAAGAATCAAGAATAAGCCGGTTCGCTTTAAGCTAGTAGTTCAGCTGGCTAAAGACGGTGATATCACCGACGATGCCACAGTGCGCTGGCCTGAAGATCGCCCGCTCGTAGAGCTCGGCGCCATTGAACTGACCGAGCCGGTTGAAGATAATGCGGCCAAACAGCAGCAGATTATATTTGACCCGATTCCGCGCATTGATGGACTTGAAGCATCTAACGACCCACTCTTTGAGCTTAGAGCGGCAATTTACTTATTGAGCGGTCGGCGGCGAAGAGCGGCAGCACCGGTTAGCTAGAGTGAAATTCTTTGCTTCAGAAAAGAACGGCACCAAGCAAAGCGAGGTGCAGATTAATTTACAATTCATTGACCTTGTTCCATATATCAACATAATGGAATTATTAAGGCGCAGTGATTTACTGGAAACAAGAAAATGCACAAGCTCTATCACCTAATCAGTACTGCCATGCAGAAAATGCAGGAATATACCGCCCAGCTCATTTGCGGGACAATGGTGGCGCAAGTTGCAAGAGTGTTCGTGCAGCCTCAAGCCGCGGTGCAAAAGCCGGTCTATGTCGTGACAGATAGCCTAACTCAAGACGATTATGGTGCTCGACCTCGATAAGAGGCGAAACAAATTAGATGTCTGAGAGCGGCTCCAACGAGTCGCTCTATTTTTTTCGCCCCTCTCGTGAGGGGCGCTAGGAGATTTTATGTTTGCTGTTCAAGCCGAGAAACTAAGAAAAGACTTTCAGGTCTCAAGTGGATTATTCCAAAAGCCGCGTCTGGTGAAAGCCGTACGCGACATTGATCTGCACATAGAAGAAGGTGAAGCGGTCGCCTTCATCGGACCCAATGGCGCCGGCAAATCGACCACGATCAAGATGCTGACCGGTATTCTCAAACCGAGCAGCGGTCAAGCCCGTGTTCTTGGTTTAGATCCTTTCAAAGACAGATCTAAGCTGGTGCGCCAGATAGGCGCTGTTTTCGGTCAGAGATCGCAGCTCTGGCTGCATCTACCAGCCCGAGCCAGTTTCGATCTCTTGGGCGAGATCTATAACCTCGACAAGTCTGATTTCAAAAAGCAAAGAGATATGCTCGTCGACTGCTTCGACCTTCATGCTTTCTTTGATACGCCCGTTCGCAAACTCTCTCTTGGAGAGAGAATGAGAGCGGAAATAGCAGCCAGTCTATTGCATAAGCCCAAGCTTTTGCTCTTGGATGAGCCGACCATAGGTGTGGATGTAGTTGCCCGCATGCGTCTGCGCGAACTAATCAGCAAATGGCACAAAGAAGAAGGAATGACTATCTTTCTCACCAGCCATGATACCGGTGATATAGAAAGCGTAGCCTCGCGGCTGATCATGATTAACCATGGGCGCATCACCGTCGACGATACCATCGACGGTCTCATAGCGGCACATGGTCAAACAGACGGTCTAGAGGGCACAATCTGTAAATTATTCGGCTAAGCAGCTAATCGGCTGACTAAATTTAGGAAGGACAAAACAATTATGCATTGCAATTCAATAAATGATAGCAATTTAGGATGCCTAAGGCGTCAGACCCTGGCAGTAGCCTGGGTGGCAGCCCGCGCCAATCTAGCCTATCCCACCGAAGTACTGGGCAGAGCCGGCTTTCTCGCCGTCATACTCTATATCTTCTTGAGGCTATGGCAAACCACCTACGCCCAGACCGGCAGCGATAAACTAGCCGGTCTTAGCTTGGCCGATATGATCTGGTACTTGAGTATAACCGAAGCAATGTGGATGTCGGCGCCGCGTCTATCTCAGCAAATCGATCAAGACGTGCGCTCGGGCAATCTTTCGGTCTTGCTGCTTAGGCCTATGGCTTATCCGCTCTACTGCCTAATGAGCAATTTGGGTGAGAGGAGTACTCGTTTTGTCTGTAATCTCCTGATCAGCTTCAGCCTGGCTTTCCTCTTGGTTGGTCCGGTCAAGGTGAGCGCAGAGGGCGCCATCATGACTGCGGCAGCTATTTTGGCTGCTTTCATTCTAGATGGGCTAGCACACATTCTTATCGGACTGACGGCTATTTACTTTCAAGATACTTCCGGTCTAACCCTTATTTACACCAGGTTGACGATGATCTTGGGCGGCATGCTCATACCGATTGAACTCTTTCCGGATTGGCTTAAAACCTTGGTCAAATTTTCGCCCTTCCCTTACATGATGTACGAACCGGTAAAGCTCTTTGCCAGACCAGACTGGCAGGAATATCTCAAAGTGCTGGGCGGACAAGCCTTGTCGGCTTTAGTTTTGACCACGCTGGTGGCGCTTGTCTATAAACATGCCCTGACCAAGATCTCAACCAATGGAGGTTGAACAATGAAGCTCTTCAGTTACTTGAAACTAGCTTTAGCCTATTTCAAGCTAAATATCGGAATTCACAGCCAATACAAGGCCGCCTTTGCCTGGCAGTTTCTGGCTATGGTCTTGAATAACTGCACCTGGTTAGCCTTCTGGCTTATCTTCTTTGAAAGATTTCCAATCATCAAAGGTTGGGGACGACAAGACATTCTGACCTTGTGGAGCCTCACCTCGGCAGGCTTCGGACTGGCTACAGCCTGCTTCTACAACTTGCACAATCTTGCTCTTCTCATTGCCAGAGGAGAGCTGGATGTCTGGCTCACTTATCCCAGAAACGCCGTCGCTCACCTGGCGCTGGCGAAGATGAGCCCGACCGCCTTGGGTGACCTCTGCTTCGGCTATATAGTCTATCTAGCCTTGGTAAGGCCCGATGCCGCGCACATGCTTGCCTTTATCGTCCTGACATTAAACATTGCCCTGGTCTTTATCGGCTTCAACTTGATGCGAGGCAGTCTCGGCTTCTACTTTGCCCAGGCTGAAGCCATATCGGAACAATGGTTCTTCGCCATGATCACTTTCTCAACCTATCCGAACTGCCTTTTCGAGGGAGTGGTTAAGCTCATTCTCTTCACCCTTATTCCAGCCGGTCTGGTCTCAGGGCTGCCGGTGGAGGCTCTGGCAACCAAAGAGCTGAGACCGGAATTGATCGGGCTATCCTTCTTGGGGGCTCTCGCTATTCTGGCTGCAGGCATAGCTATTTTCAACTTTGGATTGAGATCGTACCAATCGGGCAATCTCATCGAGATGCGAAACTAATTTGCAGGGAAAGACCATTTCTGGGCAAAAGTGTTGCCTAGCTTCTTTCATGCTTAAGAAAAGAATGTTACCTTTGTGACATTGGACGATATGAGTGATTGAGGGCTGGAATTATGTACGCCAATGTAGAGTGGCACAAACCACGTCTGTCTGCTGCTTTTCTAGCTCTCTTCATGTCTTTCTGTCTCTTGCGGTCAGCGATGCCGAAAGAAACAGTGAGAGAATTGAAGTTCAGGAAGGAGCTCTACTGTCAGGGAGTCTGGCTCTTCTTACATGGACGGGTGGGCTCGGGCAACCAGGCAAAACTCCTGGCTGTCAGTGACTATACAAAAGGGCAAGACTGGCTGCTCAACACCCTAAGTTATTGCACTAGGCTGATGAAGAGACAACCGCACGCAACAGCCAGGGTGTTGAAGCGGGCGCAGAGCTATATCGATGCCCGCGACGATAAGGGTCAATTCTCCCCTGTTTTGCTGGCACAGCTAGCCTATATGAGAGGGCAATGCGCTGAAAAAACAGGCAAATCAAATGCAGCCAAATTTTATGAAAGAGCGGCAACCCTAGATAGCTGCGTTTTGGGCGAAAGAGCCCGCCTTGCTCTAGTGAGAATTTATTTGGCCAGTGGTAAAGAAGAAAAGGCAGAACAATTGGTCAAAACTCTTCAGGCTAGCGAGCCCAAGTTAGATCGAAAATCGGCTGAATATTTGGAGCAATTGATCTCGGAACACAGACAAAAGCACTGAGTCGACTTTATACCGCTGGCGATACCATAGTCAACGAATGGCTCAGTTTTCTTAGCGTGGCTCTAGTCTTTAGAACAGCGTTCTTCGACAGGCTCTCTCCCAACGGTAAAAAAATGCTTGATAGGCTTTCAGTCTTCTCCGACTTCGAAAGAAATATAATCGCTGAGCTTATCAAGGCAGGTATTAGCCCTTGGAAAAGGAAGAAGACTTTGACGGCTAAGAACTTCGCTGAAGCAGCGCTTGCAAGATTTGAAGACTCTATAAAGATGGCATGAATTAATTAGCCCTGGCCAGAAAGCAAGGGCTCAGGCATACTTCCTTAACAAGCGTCCCGGGGGCCAAGGAGTAATCCCCAGATAATTTTCCAAATTTTGCCAAATATTTTTAAAAAGCACATATACTGTCGATGTACTTATTACACTTTGGGCGTGATTCATACGAGTGACTTCTTCAACCCGGAAAAATCGGGAAGGGTTCAAGCGTGGAAAACAAGCGTTTCAGACTGACCCAAGAGCAATTCGACCTCCTCTTGCTCAGTGCACTGTCATTGTTCTTCGAACTGGTTGCGATTCGTTGGTTAGCATCCGAGATTCGCGCCTTTACGATTTTCAAAAACTTCCCACTGATCGCATGCTACGTCGGTCTTGGTTATGGTTATATGAAGGACGGCGGCAATAAGCTCTATAAGCTCTTCCCGTTTCTTCTGCTGGCGCTGGTGGCGATTGTATCGACCAGTGACCTCACCGGTTTGACCTACATTCTTGTTCCCGGTTTGCGGACCGGGATTCATGCCGGCTGGATGGATATGACCCATCCGCCCAAAGCCGCAATCGAAGACATCAGACTGTATACGACGCTGTCGATTGCAGTATTTTTCGGCATCTTCGTGCTCGTCGCCGCGATGATGGCAGCAATGGGGCAGAAGCTCGGCAAGCTATTCAACAGCGGTCCGGCGTTGCAGTCGTATCTAATCAACTTGGTCGGTTCTGCATTAGGGATTCTAGTCTTCTCAATTCTCTCATTCTGTGGAACACCGCCTCTTATTTGGATCACTATTGGTTGTGTCTGCGCCCTCTGGTCTTTCCGCGAAACCAAGGTCGGTATGGCGGTCCTATTGGGCGTTATAGCGCTCGTGGCGCTGATGCCGGCACGAAGTGTTTTTGACCTGGGACCTGATAGTAAACCTCGCATCGAATGGTCGCCATACCACCGTGTCGATGTAGCGCCTCAGTACTACGGCGACCCGAAGGCACCAGATGCCAAACGAGTTGGCTTGAGGGTGTCTGTCAACAAAGGCTATTTCCAGCAAGCGTTAAACCTATCGCCTGAGTTCATAAACTCTTTGCCCGATGCAGAGCGAAAGCGCGTCCAAGATTTTCGCTTCGACCAATACGAATTGCCCTACTTTTTCTTAAAACCGAAAAGCGTGTTAATCATGGGAGCTGGCACTGGCAATGACGTTGCTTCTGCCTTGAAAAACGGCGCGGAGTATATCGATGCCGTTGAGATCGATCCTAAAATGGTCGAACTTGGTAAGGAATTGCATCCAGAGCATCCCTATAACTCTCCGAAGGTGCATATTCATATCAATGACGCTCGTGCATTCCTTCGCCAGAATCCCGATAAGAAGTACGATCTTGTCCTTTCGGGCTTCCTGGACTCACACACAGTCGCTGGAAACTCATTGTCAGTGCGTCTTGATGACTATGTCTATACGGTTGACGGTATGAAGGACGCCATCGCTCACGTGGCACCTGGTGGCGTATACAGTATCACCTATTGCGACGCCGAAAAGATGGTTGGTTGGCTTTCTCAGCGCCTCGTTAAGAATATCGGTATCGCTGCCGATGGCAATCAAATTATGGTCGTAAAAAAAGATGACGGCGGAATCTGGCACCTGTTCGCCCAAGTTACTCCCGAAATGCTCGCCAAAATTCCTGTACTGGTCAAGGAACACGGTTACACCGACGTAACAAAACTGGACCCAGGCGATATACGCTCTTCGACGGATGACTGGCCATTCCTCTATCTGTCCAACATTTCGGTCGATCCCCTCTACCTTTCGATCAACGCTTGTATCCTACTGTTGGCATGGGCGACTTGCGGCGCCAGCATCAGGGAGAATAGTCTGGCAAGACGCTGGCACTTATTCTTTCTCGGAGCCGCGTTCATGCTTCTGGAACTGTCAATCATTGACCGGCTTGCACTTGTGTTTGGTACGACATGGTTCGTCAACTCGGTCTGCATCTTTGCGGTTCTGACGGCGATAATCCTGGCCAATCTCCTTGTAATCAAAAAGCCAAACCTCATGTCCTTACCGACACTGTATGCATTCCTCATGGGATCGCTGGTGGCGGTTTACCTCACTCCATTGCAATCTCTCACAGTCCTTGGAATGTGGGTGGGCGGGTCCATCGCAGCGGCTCTTTCTGCGGTGCCAATCTTCTTTGCCGGTCTTATCTTCTCAACCTCATTTAAGAACGAAGATAAACCCAGTGCAGGATTGGCTTTCAACATTCTCGGTGCCGTTATTGGCGGCTTGCTCGAATATGTGGCCACCTACACAGGCATCCGAAGCTTGTTGCTTGCTGCGGCAATTCTCTATGGAATCTCACTTTTAGTCTGGAAGATTAGCAATAAAAAAGTGCCAGTATGAGTGCTACCGATTCAGCAGTCAGAACATTGCTTAGCTCCAAGACCATAGGAACCACCAAGCTTATCAATAGTCTCAAGAATGCCTCGGAGAAATCCTTAACGAATCTCTCGGGGAAACCCTCAGAGTGACTGAGACCGGCAGTTGGAATCACTCCTGAAGAGTGGTCCGCTCTTTTCTCGGGTAAACTCGGCCTGACAATTCTGACAAGCAAAAAAGGTGAGATAACGACCTTCATCCTCGGGGGCAGGGGTACGCTCCACGCCCACCAATTTACGCTTGTTGCAGGCTGGGCATTTGTTCTTCCAGAGCAGCGGCAGAAATGGCGTCATGACCACCACCATTAGAACAAAAACCATGTATGCATCTTTCATAAAAACGCGCTCATTTTAGATATTACTGCCACACTCCACTTAAATTGTGGCAAAGCCACGCATAATTAGCCTTTAATCCATCTTAAATGGCTCCAGTCTTTTCGATTATTTACCAAGAGCTTGGATTCTTTAATGGCAGTAATGCCTAAAAGCTGATCTCTTGGTAACATAGCCGCAGGTTCGAGGATGGCGCAGTGAGTTTCAGCGAAACAGACCTTCTTTCACTTTCAGTGGGGCTAGTGATTATCGCCCTCGTCTTATCCGACGTTTTTCAGTCGATCATAGTACCGCACTATCGTCCTCAGGGTTCGAGACTATCACCTCTCTTCATTTCCAAACTGCTCTGGCAGCCACTGCGCAGTCATCTGATTAGACGCAGCAAGCATACCGAACAAGATCTCAGTCTTTTTGCACCGGCAGCCATTGTTTCGATGCTAACCTTTTGGTTGGCCTTGCTCACTTCCGGCTATGCCATGATTCTCTGGGCGGAGCGAAACAGTGTCAAACCACCGCTCAATAACTTTGGCGAAGCTCTCTATTTTTCCGCCACCTCGGTCTTGACCGTAGGTTATGGCGATGTCATCGCCTGTTCGCCGGTATCGCGAGTCACTGTTATTGCTGCGGCGCTCTCAGGGCTGGTATTGCTGGCTATCACGGTCGCCTTCATGTTCGCCGTGCAGTCACACTTTCACAATCGCGAAGTCTCAGCCCAGATAATCTCCTCCAGGCATGGTCACAGCAAGAACGGCTGCGTACTCTATATGCGCATATTGCGCGATGAAAACGCCATGAGCACCCTTGAACTCTGTGAACACTGGCTTACCGATATCTATCAAAGCCATTCAGCCTATCCCATTTTGCTCTACTTCCGCTCCCGCAGTTCCAGAGCCTCTTGGCTCATACAGCTGCTCGTGGTTTTAGATGCCGCCGCCTGCGCCATGGCCATGCAAAAATCTGAATACGCCTCAGTCTTTGCCTCCATTTATGAGAACGGTGTGAGAGCCGTGGACGTTTTCTGTCAGTATCTCTCTTTATCAAGAGCAGCAGACGACCTAATTCAAACACCCGAAGCTTTCGTCCCTATATTTGAAAATCTCGGAGCCGCCAATGCCCAGGCTGCAGCGATACGCTTCGCTAATTACAGACAACGCTACTTTGCCGGAGTCGCGGCGCTTTCGCGCTTCTTCCTCATTGAAATGCCTGTTTTCAATTATGCTGATGTCTTAGAATCTAGGCAGCCTCGCTATGCCGCAGCAAGCCCAGGCAATACAGTAACTTTCGACAGCTTACTTAAGCCTTAAAAACAGACTATTGACCATTTGATATTCAGCATCAAGTTGCTTCTCTTGCTCGGGCAGGGACTTTTCGCTAAATGATGGGTCATCGGGTATGTCTGCTGCCGGCTTGTTGATCATCGGCAAGAGACCAGGCGAAAGCACTGACATCAAAGCAGTTCTAGCGTCCATACCGTCAGGAGGATTGGCAAGCAGAGTATTTTTCAAATCGAGAGTGAGCCTTGAATGTTTATCGGCATGGGCAAAAAGCAAATTATTGATGCCGCCAGTCTCTTTGAAGGCTCTGTAAGTAGACATGTACTCTTTTTGATCGCAGTCTCTTTCAGCGGCATGAATCATATCGGTGATACTACTATTGGTGCTGGCATGCAAAGCTGACAGGCGATGGTCCTGCTCAATTACTGCTTGCTCAACTTTGAGCACTCTGGCCATCAAATCTTTCCAAGTGGCTTCATACTCCGAGCGCGAAATCTTGAAGCGTATAGCCAAAAGAGCTGGTAAAAGCTGCTTGAGAGACACCTGCATGCGGGTAATCTCAAAATCGCGTTGCGCCGCTTCAAAGAAAGGACTGTTATCGTCTACCTGTATGGGCGGCATTTTTAAATCGGGGCGGGGTTCGTCCTGCAAACGCAGCAAAGAATCAGCCAGAGAATAACCGCTTGAGCCACTGGCAGCGGCAGCCTGCGAGAGATTGCGCTGATAGAGCTTGCGGTGCATCGTATAGACGGTTAAGGCCATCTGATAAGAGCGGGCTAGATCGGTATTGCTGCGGTCGGTCAATTCAGCTTCGGCGCACCAAGCAGGCTGCAATTGGTTGCCCGCCAAAGCCAAGGCAAGCAGTAAAGCTCGAGCGTTTCTAACAATAAAAAACCTAAAATCCGCTATCACTTTCAGAGGCACTCTGCGAGAAAGATGGAGTCACTGCCGCCCCTTCAGGACTTTGAAGAGAAGAAGAATCATAAGTTTGGTTTTGATTACCCTGATTATACTGAGCGACCGCACCGCTATTGCTGTTCATAGGATTATAGGCCAGGCGCTGATCTAGATGGATGCGCAGATTTGCCACCACCCGCAGTTGCCCACCAGGCAAATTATTGGAAACAAAAGTATGCTGGGTGCGGCCGACAAAATAGCGCCCCCCTTCAAATCCATGTTCAGACTCAATCACACCCTCATAAACATCGGGGCTGAGCCTATAGCTACCATCGCCATTCTGATAAATAACATTGCCCCGCAAAAGCACGCCGTCTTTGACATCAGCCGGCACAGGGCACCACTGAATCCACTGACCGCGCATGCCGCGCAGATTCACTTCCACCTTCTGCTTTCCAAACAACCAGGGACCGCTATAAGTCTTGGAAGCGGCATTGAGATCGTAAAAATGCTTTCCTGTTGAAGCATCAGCTTTCAAATAAGAAGCTGTCGAATCAGCATACTTAACTTCCTGCTGCCTGGGCAGATCGTCATAGCCGTCATACTTTACTTCAGCTTGTAATTGCATAGCTAAGGCGCCTTCCTCTCTTGCTTAGAGGCGCTTGAAGAGCCAGTTCTAGCCGGCTCTTTCGCCTGAGTCTTCTCTTTAGAAGTAGAAGCGGGTCTTTTATGTGATTTTCCATAAACGTGCAAATGCCGATGAGCCATCTCATGGGCAGCTTCGTCTTTCTTTAATTCTCTGAGCAGATCGCTGTAAACCCTAGGTAATTCATAGAGCTTACGACGGTCTTCACTGTTTAAGGTCTCATAACTTGTCAAAGCCGCTTCCAGTATTTTCTCAGCCTCATTATTGCGGTTATGACGTCTCAAGAAATGCGCATACTCTATAGAACACTCTACGAACTTTAGTTTTGCCTCTTTCTGCACATCCCCAGCCGATTGCAGCGACTGCCGATAGATCTCTTCCGCTTTATCAGATTTGCCGGCAAAATCGAAAGACTTAGCCATATTCAGCTTGTGCACAAAAGTATCAGGGTGATTTTTACCTTTGAGCGTCTCTTGCAGACCCAAAGCTTCAGCATAAGATTGACCGGCCTTTTCGTGCTGATTATCGGCAAACAAACAGAGCCCTATGTAATGATGACACTTCGCCTGGCCGCTGACATTGTCCAGCTTCTTATAAGCAGAAAGTGCCTGTTCAAAATAAGTAAGAGCCTCTTTGAAATAATTATGGTGGTAATACATACCGCCCAAGTTAAAGAGATCTCTTGCCACTTCAATATGATTTTCACCAAACTCTTTCTTGTCGAGGGCTAGAGCTTGCTCATAAAGAGGCTTAGCCTCGGCAAAGCGTTTTTTGTCACTGTAGAAATTAGCGAAATTAGTCAGTGTTACCGATAAAGAACTAGAACTGGCGGCAGTTTTGATAGTAATTGCTTCTTTGTAGTATTTCTCAGCCAGTGCATCATTGCCATCACGGTGCTCAATCAAAGCTAGATTGCCCAGACTCTCCGCCACTTTCTCAGACTGCTCACCCAGCTTCTCTCTTCTGATTTTGATAGCCTTGTTTAATGCCTCCCGCGCCTCGCTATAGCGCTTCTCGCTTAAATAAAGATGGGTCATCTGGTTGAGAATCTCAGCTTCCGCCAACTGCTCACCAAGCTGATTCGGCTGAGAGTTTTCAGCCTGCTTTGAGGCGACCCGGGTCAAGGCTAGAGCCTCTTGAAAAAGTCGCTCGCTTTTCACCTTTTCACCGGAAAGGAAGCACCGCTCAGCTTCTTCTTCCAGTTTTTGCCAGTCGGGCTGATCAGCGGCATAAGCGACAGCAGAGAAACTGAGGGAAATCAGGGTGGTTAATAGAGAACCAGTAAAAGACTTCATTTTTTTCATATCAGAATTTAATCACAAACCGGCCCCTAATTGGGAGGAAATTGCAGGCACCCTAGAACCCATTATTAAGAAGATATCTAGGAAGTGCCACCGGTGCTGCCTCACAGAAGCTATTTACGGTAGAATCAAGCCTTTCGGCGGCTTTGCCGAATCCCTAGAACAACCCAATAGGACCCTATGATGACCGCTGAAAGCAGCGAATTAAAATGTGAGCCGAGCCTGGAAGAGAAAAGCCCGGTTGCGCAAGAAGCAGCAAGACGTCGCACCTTTGCCATTATTTCGCACCCAGATGCCGGTAAGACGACTCTCACCGAAAAACTCCTGCTCTTTGGAGGCGCTATAGCCGAAGCTGGTTCGGTACAAGCGAGAAAAGCCCAGAGACAAGCCACTTCAGATTGGATGGAGTTGGAGAAGCAGCGCGGCATCTCGATTAGTTCCACAGTCTTGCAGTTCGAGTATGAAGGCAGTTGCCTCAATCTGCTCGACACACCTGGTCACCAAGACTTTAGCGAAGACACTTATCGAACCCTCGCCGCTGCCGACAATGCAGTCATGCTCATCGACGCCGCCAAAGGTCTGGAGCCGCAAACCAGAAGACTCTTTGAAGTTTGCCGGATGAGACACCTTCCTCTTTTCACCTTCGTCAACAAACTAGACCGCCCCAGCCGCACGCCCTTAGAGCTTATCGACGAAATCGAGAAAGAACTTGGTCTGGCTGTGCATCCGGTCAATTGGCCAATCGGCACCGGGGACGAGTTCAAAGGCGTGGTGGAACGAGCAACAGGAACCGTTCATCTTTTTGAACGCACAATCGGCGGCAGGTCTATCGGGGCGGTCAGCTCCTACAAGCTCGATGACGAAAAGCTGAAAGAACTTATACCTGAACGCCTGCTCAAAGAACTACACGAAGAGCTGGAAATACTAGATGCTATCTCGGCACCGCTGGATCCTGAGCTTATCGACTGCGGCGAACTGAGCCCCATCTATTTCGGCAGCGCCATGAACAACTTCGGGGTTGAGCTATTCCTGCGATCTTTCATTTCGCTGGCTCTCTCGCCCGGCTCTTTTACCTCGTCGGTCGGCGAAATAGCTCCAACTTTTCCAGACTTCACCGGTTTTGTCTTCAAGCTGCAGGCCAATATGGACCCGCGCCACAGAGACCGCATTGCCTTTGTGCGCATTTGCTCAGGCGCCTTCGAAAAAGACATGACTGTGACCAATTGTCGCACCAATAAGCCTATCCAACTCAGTCAACCTAAGCGACTTTTCGCCCAAGAAAGACAGACAATTGACAAAGCCTTCCCCGGAGACATTGTCGGTTTCACCAACCCTGGCGGCTTCGCGATCGGCGATACCATCACTAGTGGCAAACCTCTCAAGTATCCGGGCATTCCCACCTTTGCTCCAGAGCTTTTCGCCTTCTTAGAAAATCGAGAGCCAAGCAAATACAAGCAATTTCATAAGGGTATAACGGCCCTGCAAGATGAAGGTGCCATCCAGATCTTCTGGATGACCCAGCGAGATACCCGCACTCCTCTTTTAGCAGCAGTCGGACCTCTGCAATTTGAAGTAGTGCAGTTCAGACTGCAGTCGGAATACGGTGTGACCACCTTACTGAACAACTACGACATTCAAGCCGCACTATGGGTGGTCGGAGGTTGGCCGGTGCTAAAGGCTCTGGAAAACACCAGCAGACTGAATGTAGCCACTGACAAGTTTGACGAACCAGTGCTTTTATTTAAGACAAAATGGGACATTTCTAGATTTCAGGAATTGAACCCATCGGTCGAATTGAGCAAGGTCGGGGCCCAGAGCGCTTTAGCTGTATAGCAGGGAAAGCAGTTTCTGAGGGCAAAATCAGTCTAATCGGCTTATTTTGCTAATCATCGACTCGTCTTACTTTAGTCTGAAGCTAGCCAAAGCTCTTTCAGCCGCGGGCAAAATGGCAGCTTTGCGCCCCTCGGGCATGCGAGAAATTGCGGTATAGGCTTTATTGCCTGCTACGAAAAGCCACTGCTTGTAATATACCTTGCCAGAACGCTTATCAATGATTGTTTCAAAAACATAGCCGTCATAAGCACCGACCTTGACTCGCTTAACTTCCGAAAGAGGCTTGAGTCCCTCGCTCCAGAGAGCCAGCACGTCTTTAGCAAAGTCACCTCTCACATAAGCAGCATCTTTAGCATTCTCAGGTGACAGCGCACCCAATTCATATATTTCTAAGGCTTGGGTATAATCTTTGCTACCATAGCTGATACCATAATCTTTCGCAGAGGCAAACCAGCCGCTAGGCAAAACGATGGTATATGTCGGCGCTGCCACGCCCGGCACAAAGTCGAAGCGAGCATATTGATCGGCAATTTGTCTGAAAGCTTGATTATCAGGCACATATTGATTATTGCGATCATAAGACCAGCGAGCACCGCACTGCAATGCAGTCAGATCAAGATATTCTTTTACCGTTGGCCAATATTTCTTTGGATATGCCGGAAAGAGAATATGCTTCTTGATGTCGGCGTTGTTTGTGGTCATATAGATTCCGGCGGAAAGGTCAGCCGAAGTTCCAGCCAAAATTTTGTCGGCAAAACTATCAAAACTGAGGCGCTCAACACCTTCTATGGTCTCGACCCGCTCATTCAAAATTTTGGACAGATTAGCCTCTGAATAGGGCTTGAGCAGACGCATACCCGGCTTAGGATCGGGAGTACGGAAAGCATCTTTGCGCAGCTTACTCAACTCGGGAATGGCATCAGAGAATTTAACCGGCTTTTGTGCATGCGCCGCAAGCACTGCTAGGCAGGAAAGGGCAACTGCGCCCTGCATAGCTATTGAGAGGGAAAAGCTCTGTCTAGATTTTGAACAAGTCATCAGAAAGTCCTATATTGGTGCGAATATCAAACCATTTGCTGGTACAGGGGGTCTTGTAGTCATAGTCATCCCAGCGCAAGGGCAGATAAGTGCGGGGATCTACATATACTCTTTTGAGACAAACTGTGGGATTGCTCTTATGAAATAGTTCAAGCACATAGGCAGATCCATTTCCAAGATTGCAGGATACCGGCTTGGCGGTGGCACGGGACAAGTTTCCTTCCTTCAGCCTGCGTCCAAGCAAATTGGCCAGCGAAGCCAAGTCTGAATCTTCCATTTTATCGCCATTAGCTGCATCGAGCTGTTTGTCGTCAGGGCGCATTGTCAGGGTGACAAACTTTATCAGACCGCCGGCATGGGCACGCACCATGCCATCCTTTCCGAGAACAGCCAGCGAGCCCTTCTTATAGTCGCCTATCTCTTCTAGACGCATGAGCTTAGGCTTTTTGAAAGAAAGCTTGCCTCTTTCGCTGATGGTCTCTTTCCCTTTGAAAGTATTGGTCTCAAAAACCAAAGAATAATCTTTCAAAGAGTCGGCTTCTTTGATCATTTTCTCTATAATCCCAGTGCCATCAACCATTTCAGACTGAAAAGGCCCTTTCGGGTCGAAGTCGGCCGGGGGAGCAGCCAAGACCAAACCAGCTTTAAGGAAAACCAGGTAGATATATGTAAAGAACAAGTAAGCAATTTTGAGTAAAATTGGTCTGGAAACCAAGCTTTGCAACTTTCTCAGGCTCAAGCCGTCTCACCTCATACACGCAAATACCCGGAATCGGGAATTACGTTAGACCTAATGAGCCCCTATTATGGGATAAGTGAAGCACTTAATAAAGGCATCGCTGCAAAGTAGTGACTACTAATTGGATTAACACTAATTGTTTGAATGAGACTGCTCGTAAAATTGCCCCTAAAAACAGACTATTTTACTGTCAGCCTATCTGCCCGCTAAACTGCAAGAAACTGGAGCACCACCATGCAAAACCTAACCTGGGTGACCGCTGGTCTAACTGACCGGGGTCTAAAAAGGAAAGACAATCAAGACAACTTTTTCATTAGCCAAGATAGAGCGCTTCTGGTGGTTGCTGATGGCATGGGCGGCGCCAGCGGAGGAGAGAGAGCGAGCAAGTTGGCTGTGGAAACCATAGAAAGACTATGGGAAGAAGACAAGCCCGATATCAACAATGCAAAGGCGATCGAAACCTGGATTCAAAACGCCGTTGCCGCAGCAAATACCTCGGTGCGCACCGCAGCCCTAGAAAGTCGGGATTCACCGAATATGGGAACTACTCTTGTTATGGCGGTCCTATCTGAGAACGGTCATGCCCATATCGGTCACGTAGGCGATAGCCGGGCCACATATATAAGTACAGTAGCCGGCGCGGTAGAAGGACTGACTTCAGATCATTCGGTAGTCATGGAAATGTATAGACGCGGTCAGCTTACCAAAGAGCAATGCCGAGTCAGTCCATTTCGCAGCATAATAACCAGATGCCTTGGTCACGACGAAAGCGTCACGGCCGACTATTGCCTGAAAGTTATGAACTTCGGTGACTGGCTGGTTCTAGCCAGCGACGGTCTATCTGAAGTAGTGCAAGAAGAAGAAATCAAAGAAACAGTTGAGAAGTTCGAGTGCCCGGAAGAAGCCTGCGCCACATTACTTGAGATGGTCTTGAGTCGCAATGCACCAGACAATGTCACCATACTCTCAGCCAAGCTAGTATCAAAAAAAGACGTGCCCGGCAAAGCCACAGTAAGCATGCCCCAGGTGGCAACCGAGAAATCGCAGTAAAAGAGGGTTGGAAAGAGAGTTGTGCAAAAACTTTTGAAGGAGATTCTTGACGGACATTCTTGAAGAAGATTCTTGAAGGAGATTCTTCAAGCAAACTCTTCAAGTGAGTTTTTGAAAACAAAAGAAGTAAGGTTGGGTCTGAATAAATTCAAACGAGAATCGATCATAACTAAAGACGCAGAAACTAAATTGGAGAAGATAAAAGTCTTACTGGTAGAAGACCACGAGGCCACGCTCAAAGGTCTCAAGATGCAATTGACCGAAGAGCCCGATCTAGAAGTCATAGGTACCGCTTCAAGCAAGGGCGATGCACTCAAGCTAGCCAAAGAACACGCACCGCATGTGATACTACTTGATCTTCATTTGCCTGATTCTAGCGGTCCGAAAACCCTAAGTGAGACTTTTTGCGGACTGAAGTCGGCAAGGGTTTTGGTTTTCTCGGGAGAAACGAGACCAGCGATAATGCAAATTGTCATGCAAGCCGGCGTAGACGGCTATTTGCTCAAATCGGAGCCTCTCTCGAAAATAGCTGAAGCAATTAGAGCAGTTCACCATGGACAAACCCCGGTGATATCGGCTGAGCTGACGCGGCAGAATCAACCTCATCTCACTAGCGCCGAAAGACATCTACTAACCCTGCTTGCCCGCGGTCTCAAGTACCAAGAAATAGGCGCCCAAAGGCAAACCGCTCCGGAAACAGTGCGCAAACAAGTAGACGCGCTGATAAGTAAGTTAGATCTAGACGGCAGAGAATCGCTAATCGCCTGGGCTGTAGACAGTGGATTCGGAAAACTCGAGTCGGATTGATGAAAAGCATTCAGAAAATAGAAGAAGGCAAAGAAAGAGAACAGCCTTTTGAAGCGCTTCTGCTCTCACTTGAAGAATTCTTCACGCTCTTGGTGAGGCGCTACAACTCGACAGTCGAAGACGAACTGATGCATATGTCGGTACAAAAAACGACACACCCAAACGGTGACAAGCGCCTGATTGTAGCCACTTCGCAATGGGCAATCACCGTTAGGGGACGAGAAGAGAGCGTCGACTGCTTCATCATTCCAGCGACAGAGATTATGACCCTGCCTGATAGTGAACTACCCTCGCGCAACAAACTAACCCTAAAGGTTCACGACCGAGACTTAGGAGCCTGGAAAGTCAGCGACGTTGTCGTCACGGGCGACGAGATGAACGCCCTGATGCGCGGACTATTTAAAGATGTGGTCAGTCGCACCCGCAGCGATATTGACGGCATGCCCGAGCCATTAAGACTAATTGCCGCCGGCTATAGCTTTGCCGGAGTGGTACGCGCTCTGGTAGACGAGAAGCACGCTTTAGTACAGAAAATTGTCGACCAGCAGGAAGTAATCTTGAGTTCACTCGCCCGCGAAATTCACGATGTAGTTTTGGGCAATGTAATGCTTTTGCAGCGTTCACTGGCAAGCAGTAACAGCAGCGAAGAATTACACGAGCTAGTCACAGAAATTTCAAGCAAATTGAGAGAAATCTGCCAAGATCTCTATCCTAGAGACCTGCGAGACTGCGGACTGCGCCCACTCCTATCCGAACTTTGCAACTCAGCCTCAAAACATCTCGGCTGCCCTTGCCTCTTCGAATGCCCCGAAGAAATTCCTACATTCCCAAGCGAAGTTGAGCTGCACATCTATAGAATCGCCCAGGAATGCCTCAACAACGTAGCTAAGCACGCCGACGCCTCTCGCACTAAGGTCTCTATTTCAGTTGACCATAATCTCTTCATTATGAGCATAAGCGACGACGGCAAAGGCTTTAGCCTGAGCGAAAGCAGTCAAGGCCGAGGCGGTCGCACCACCGCCGGTGGCAGCGGCACGGGCATTATACGGGAACGCACCGAATTGATTAACAGACTCTTTCCAGCAAAAGTATGGTTCGACTCCAAACCCCAAAAAGGGACAAAGGTAGTCTTAGAGTTAAGCACAGTGGCAAGAGAGCAAGGCGAGCCAGAGTCGCTGTAATCGGGTTTTTAGTGACACCCCTACCAAGCATGAGACCGTTAATCTTATGTGGGCTCAAATGGCGGTTTTATACAATTAAGGTTGACGGCAAAAGTCTAAAACCCTCAAATATCCACAAACCCAGATTAACCAGAACCACCTACATTAACAAGGGCTATTCGACCAAGAAGCTAGCATTCCGCTTTTCAGAGACAATCCCGACTCGAAAATAATAATTGCCAAGAGTCAAATATTTATAGACAACTGATGGGTAAGACCTTAGAAGAGGAAAGTCTCACGAAAGCCTTTAATGGAGTAAAAAATGGGAAATAAAAAGGATAAGGCACAGTCAGCAGTGCAGCAACTGGCGGAATATTCTGAAGCTCCACCACAAGCTGAGCAAATTTCCCACCAAGAAATAAAGTCGGTAGTACCAAAATTTAGACCTGAACCGATTGAGGCTGAATATCTAAACAAGCCGACCCATATGCAAACTCGCAAAGAACGCTATGAATTCGGGCGAGCGATGAGGCTGAAATGTTCGAGAGAAGCCCATGCGGAGTTCACAGTCAATCGTCCCGGAAGGGAAAATCCAGTTGATCTATTGATCGAATCTAGTGAAGGTAGACTCGAGCATCTGATACCAATTAGATATGGCAGAATGCTGACCTCTCCTTTCGCATTTTTCCGAGGAGCAGCCAACATCATGGCGGCAGACTTAGCCGACACCGCCGCCACAGACTATGCCGTGCAGTCTTGTGGTGACTGCCATTTGATGAATTTTGGAGCCTTTGCTACACCCGAGCGAAACATCATCTTCGACATCAACGACTTCGATGAGACGTTTCCTGCTTCCTGGGAATGGGACCTGAAGAGATTGGCAGCAAGTTTCGTTATTGCCTCTCTCAATAACGGACATAAGCTCGCCGATGGACGCAAGGCAGCGGCACGTGTAGTGCAATGCTATAGAGACCGGATGAAAGAACTGGCTGAAATGAGTACTCTCGATGCTTGGTACTCTTACTTGGACTACAAAGACCTTATTGAACTGACGAGCGATAAGCAACTAAAGAAACTGCGCAAGAAAGTGCTTGAGAAAGCTTTGAAGAGAGATTCCTTTGATGAGTTTGTCAAGCTTGGGCACTTAGAGGACGGCAAACCTCGCATCAAGGACCAACCGCCGTTGATCTTTCATGTGGCAGATCACGGTTCCACATCGCAAGTTGAGCGCATCGAAGAATCTGTAGCACGTTATCGCGAATCTCTTTCTATGGATAAACGAGTATTGTTTGACCGCTATGAATTGGTAGACAGCGCCATAAAGGTAGTTGGTGTGGGCTCGGTGGGAACCATCTGCGGTATCGCCCTTTTCTTCGCAGCGGAAGACGATCCACTCTTTTTGCAGGTTAAGGAAGCTAGGAGTTCGGTACTAGAGAAGTACTCTCACTTCAAAAATGAAGTAACAAACGGACAGAGAGTCGTGACCGGGCAGCGCCTAATGCAAGCAGCCAGCGACATGTTTTTAGGCCACTATGTGAGCACGACCACCAAGCATTATTATGTAAGGCAACTGCGCGACGTAAAAGTCAAACCAATGGTTGAGATCTTCACACCGGAGAATATGCTTGGATTTGCCAGAAACTGCGGCTGGGCTCTTGCCAGAGCTCATGCCAGATCAGGTGATTCCTCAATCATTGCCGGTTACATAGGGAAAGGCGATGCTTTTCCCGACGCCATCGCCGAATTCTCGATGAAGTACGCCGAACAGAACAAAGAGGATCACACAAGACTGGTTGAAGCGGTGAGAGAAGGACTTATTGAAGTAATGACTGGCTAGATACTTGCATCAAGCAGCATGTTCTTATAGGTGCTAGTTTGAATAAAGGGTCGAAATTCAAATTTCGCAAAGCTCTATTAGTGAGCTTTACTCTGCTTTTGTTTTCGCAGCACCAACGACTAAGCTTGCCGAGCGCAGAACAAAGAGAGCCTCTATTCCTTGCCGTGCCTGCATCTCTAGCTCAATCGAGCCAAGAAGCTCAGCAGTCACAAACTAATCCTCAACAAACTTTCTATGAAATCAAACTACTAAAGAGAACTCACCAAAGGAAACTTGAAGAAGAGAATGTTGCACGAATTAAGGAGTTGTTGAAACTTGATAGCAAGTCATTTCTTGAAACCTGGCGACGAAGAGAGCTAGATCCAACTACTTTTGTTAAAGAAGCTGCAAACCGCGGCAGTCTATACCTGGCTTGTGGAGATAGATACTCTGCCTATAGGCTCTATAAAGAAGCAACCCTATATCTAAAGCGAACAGATCCAAGTACAGACAGCCAACAAATTGAAAGTTCGCTCTGGCAATTATTGCTGAGCTATTTAAAAACTACGCTCCGCGAAGGCGACGAGCGAGAAGCTATAGAGAAGTTAGTTAGTGCCTCAGATAGGCCAGGAGCTGTGCCTTACATATCCGGAGCGTCCACGGTGGCAGAGTATTTTATAGCTAGTGGACGAAGACAGAGCGCCATAGACCTCTTTAGTAGATTGCTTTCAATGATACTAAAGAACAGACCGGCTGATACAGAAACACTGTGCGCCGCCGGTTCAGAGTTTGAGCGAATCAATAGTCTGAATAGAATGCCTAGAGCTGCCCTGCCAATAAAACAAGTCGAGCAGGCCTGGGCAAAAGTTCTTGAAGCAGCCAAACAGCACCATGCAAAGGACCGCTCCAACTTAATTGAGCCAATGGCTCATTTGAGTAGTTTCTACATCAGATATGATGAGCTGTCGAAAGGCGAAAAACTGGCGGCAGAAGCGCTTAAACTCGCCACAGAAGAAAAAGAAAACTGTATTCTCGATAGGCTTTATCTAATCGCTGACGCGTATCTAGACTGCAACGAAATTGAAACGGCTGACCAGTTCTTGAGAGCCATAACCAAAGTCAAAAATGCTCAATTCAGAAGAGTGGCTCTCTGTTATCTGCCGTCCTCAATTCAGCAACTAAAGACCAAGTATGAAGAACGCGGGCAGTGGGCAAGAGCCCAATCACTCTTGGAGTTGTTCATTCAAGCACAAGAGCCCGGTACTTATGCAGAAGTGAGTATCTTGCAAGAACTACTGTTTTGCGAAATGGAAGAAGCAGCAAGCCTAAATAAACACGGGAAACAGGAAGAAGCAGCTCAAACTCTAAAGAAATCGGACGATGTCTATTTAAAGGTTAGACACTTTTATCTTGCCAACAACCAGAAGGCAAATCTTGAGTCGTTCTCAAAACACAGAAAAGACCGCCTTAAGAACCTGGAACTTGAAAACAATTTGGAATTCTAATTTGCGCTGTAGATTAGCCACTCTTGCAAAAACTGACTAGCCCAAGCTGAACTAACCGCGAGTCTTGAGTAACCAAGATTGCTTAGTAGATAAGATTACCGGCTGAAGAAATTGATACCAAGCCTGTGGTATCACCCTGAAATGGTCGGGACGACAGGATTTGAACCTGCGACCTACTGCTCCCAAAGCAGCCGCGCTACCAAGCTGCGCTACGTCCCGTTAGATGCCTAATATACCACAAAAGGGCGCCGCCTCCAGAGGTCAGCCAGGCAAAGTATTGCCGCTCTTAATACTTGATGAAAGCTCTAGGGTACAAACTGCGGCATTTCGTCCGGTTTACTTGGCTCACTGCTGCGTGAGCGAGAACGCCGGCTGCGTCTTCTTTCTGAATGAGACGAATTGCTCGGCTTGTTGGCAGCCGGGGACACTTGTGCTGAAGGGGCAGGCTTGACTGCAGAATTTATCACAACTGGAGCGGGTTTAGGCACTGGTCTAGACTCTGTTCTAGACTCTGTTTGCACCGGCGGAGCGGCAACAGAAGCAGGTGAAACAGAGACAGGGGGAGCACCGGCCAGGCTTATAGCCTCTTTGTCGATATAGCCAATACGACCGTCGGAGAGCTGCACTTTGTATCTTTCATTGGTAGAGCCGGTAAGAACCACCAGTCGGTCGCCGTTCTGAGCCCGGCTAATGGTGTGATTGTTGGCATCTTTTATAGACTTACTGCGGGTAAGAGTACCGGTTGTATAAGCATCGGCAGTTTTGCAATTGACGAAAGCACCATAGATGAAACCTTCTTTGCCGTTCACGCGCACTTTGTACCAGCCGTCTTGCTTACCGATTACTTCCAGCTGAGTGCCCTTAGCCGCCTCAGAAATAGGCTGATATCCTGTGCTTGGACCTTTGCGCACTTTCACAGTCGGGCTGGTGGCATCGATGAAAGCGGCTTCACCGACGATCTGTTTCTCTACTACTTTTGAGACTTCCGGCTGATTGGTGGTTACACCGGCGGAAGTATTCGGCATTACGGCAGTAGCGCTCAAACGCTCACTGGCTGGGAGAACAGGATCGGGAGAATCCAAAAGCTTATCGACAAGATTAGAGGTCTTATCTTCGTAAGGCACCTCTTGTCCAGGATCAATCGAGGCGCTGGTGGCAGCAGCGGCAAGGCGCATACTGGAGCGTTTTATATCAGCAACTTGAAAGCGGTCTTTACCCTGGCTCAAAGTAATCTCTAAGGCATCATCCGAATTTGCCAGCAAATATCTGAAGCCAGAAACCTTTGTAGTTGTGGTGACAACAGTCGGTGCATTATTTGACTGGTGGCGCCGGCGATGCCTGCGACTGCGACGCCTATTATCTGAATCGTCCTGGTTTGAAGAGCTGGAAGAGGCAACTTTAGTAGTAGTTGTCACAGCACCTGAGCCTAGTCGCTTCACCTCGAACTCGGGCGGACAAGTCTTGAGCTTGCCGATTTTATCTATAGCTCCGGCTGCCTGGGGGCTGAAAAACTCCTGAAAGCGCCCTTTAGCGCTGCCGTCAGAAAGCACAAAGGCGGCAGCACGCAAAGCAGCTAGCGCCGAAGTTCCATTTGTGTCGGATAGTTTGTACTTGCCATCGACAAAGGTCAGCTTTACCTTGAGATTTTCGTCTTTCAAACCGCTTGTCTGCAAGCTCTGCATGTCAAAGAGTCCCTCTTGCACGGCTCGCGAAATCAAAGAAAGATCGAGGTCGATATCTTTACCGTTGGCGCTGAAAGCGGCTGAACCATCACCGGTAAAATGGGGCACACTGTCTTCGGGACGGGCTTTGAAGCCATCGGGTAAAAGAGCCAGCAGCCTCACTTGTGGATGTCTGCCGCTCTGCGCATTACGGTGTCCAACCATAGCCAATACTGGGCCGGTCGAATCATCAAAAGCTCTTGCTGCGTCAAAAACTTCAAAACCTCTAAGCACAAAAACATGGTTCTTACTAATGAGATAGTTGGAGGACTGCAGCAAGGTGTCTATCTCTATGAGCTTGATGTTGCGAGGCAAATCAAAGGCGCTGATTTCATAGACCGAACTTGGGAACATCGCTCGCAGCTTCGCACCCAGTTCCTCAGCACTAAGCTCGGTATGTTTCTCTAGATAGCGCTTGACGGCATCTTCCAATTCAGCCTTCATGCGCTCGGCATCTCGAGCATTCTTCGGTCCGCGCGCCACTTGTTTGGCGATTTTCTGCAAGTTCGACTCGGGGTTGAACATACCCGGAACAAGAGCCACAGCACCCATAATTGAGACAAAGAGCACGACGACTCCAGCAATGCCGGCCAAAAGACCGATAGGAAGAGGTCGACGCTTAAAGCGCGAGCCGCATTGAGCACACTTTAGTGCAGCTACAGAATTGCGAGTTGAACATTCGGGACAGCGCATAGTCGAGCCTATTGTCTTTAGAAATCCCTGGTCCGAAATTTCAGACTGGGATGTCCGCTCCTTCCGCTTGGAGACCGAGCGACTGTATATAATACTCATGAATAGCCGATTTTGAAGGTTGATCGGTTTTAAGTTCAGATTAAAGTTCGATTTATAGTGAGGCAGATGAATCCATTAAACGAGTTTAAGGCGCGCAGCGAAATGCTGGCGGTTTCCAAGCTGGCTTATGAAAGAGGCTATCTTTGCGGAACTGAAGGTAATTTCAGCATAAGATTAGATGAGAAAAGAGTACTGACAACCCCGAGAGGAGTCTGCAAAGCCAGATTAAGTGTGTCTGATTTTCTGGTTACAAATCTTGATGGAGATCTAATCGGGGAAAGCCTCAAACAAAGCAAAAAGCCATCTACCGAACTAGCAATGCACCTTACTGTTTATGCAGAAAGACCTGATATCAGGGCGGTTGTGCATGCCCATCCCGAAACAGCCGTCGCCTTTACTGTGGCAGGCATAGCACTTGATGCCCCTATTTTGCCGGAAGCGGTTTTGACGCTGGGCGCCATACCAGTTGCACCATATGCAACACCAAGCACCAGCGAAGTTTCTGAAAGCATTAGAGAAATCGTCAAAAGTACGGACTGCTTGCTTCTTAAAAACCACGGTTCTCTTACAGTCGGTAGAACTATATTTGATGCCTTTTATTTGCTTGAAACTTTGGAACATTATGCACAAACCTTGCTAATTTCCCGTCAACTCGGTAAAGTCGAAGTCCTCAGCGAAGAGCAAGTGCAAAAGCTCTTTTCTATTTGCTCGATCTATGGCATAAAGCCACCACAATCTTCAATAAAGTGAAGACCATAAGAAAATCGGCGTAGTCGCCTAAGCAAGACAAGCGCAATAAAAGTTGTAGGAACCAATGAGCGAAGAACTGCATCCTCTTGAAGAAATCACTACCATCTACTTTCTCAGACATGGCCATACAATGGCCACCGAAATGGGACTCTTGTACAGTAATCCGGATCTACCACTTACTGAAAAGGGAGAAGAGCAGGCGCAGGCGGCGGCACTGCATCTAGAGAGCTTGCTTAAGGGTCGCAGCCCTGACAAAATTCTCAGAGGCACGGCCTTGAGGGTCAAACAGTCGGCGGAGCCCCTGGTTGCAAAATTCAACTTAGAGACCGAAGAAGTAGAAGGTTTTGAAGAATGGCAGGTGGGGGAATGGGAAGGACGCACCTATCTAGACATAAAGAAAAACAGTCCGGATGAGTATAAAGCATGGTGCAAAGATCCAATCGGAAACGCCCCTCCCGGCGGTGAATCGATCAGCTCTCTAGCGGCTCGCATTGGTCAAGCAATTCATAAGCTCACCGGCAACAAAGACTATGCCGGTAAAACTCTCTGTATGGTCACTCATTCAGGCATAATCCGCTCCAGCCTGGTCTATGCCCTAGAGATGCCTATCGGCAATTTCTGGCGCTTCAATATACCGACCGGTTCGATCACACGCATAGACTTCAGCCCAAGCTTCGCCACTGTGCAATTTACAGCGAGCAGACCTTAATTTAGTTAGCGACCTATTGTCCGCTAAGCTTTTGAATATTAGAGACCAGGCGCTGCTTCTGTTCAATAGTCAGAACATTGCGAATTGCCAATAAAAGCTTGATGCGCTCATTATTGATTTCGTTTTGCACTTTGTTGATTTCGCTCTGCTTCGTCATCACTTTATCTTCATCGGGCGCCGGCTCAAGCTCTAAACTGCGCATATCCTTAAGCATGTTACCGAGCAGCCGCAGACGCACCCTCTGCTGATCTTCAAACTCCTTAGCCAGTCTTCTTATCTTTTGCTCCTGCTCGGAGTCTATACCGCTTTCTCTATAAATTTTGAGCGGGTCACGCTTAACCGTCTCCGAGCCGGCAGGCACACGGTGAACCTCGGCATTGGCCGAGCGAGGCGAGCTTTTCGTCCCATTATCGCCGACACCAGCACCCGCCAGGTCTTTCTCAATGTCCGAGAGAACCACCCCGGCTCCAGCCGGCAAAACAGTACCGCTCGGCAAAATTGGGCTGGTCTTGACCGGCTTGAGACCACCATCTGAATAAAACTCATCGCTATTTCTAGCCGCTGCCTCTGAGCCTGTAAAGCCACTGACCATAAGCAGACCAAAGGCAAGAATAAGAGAGGATGCGCAAAACATGACAGAATTTGGCATTTTACCAAGGCGAGCGAATTCAAGACCGGACATCAGGAAACTCCGAAAAACCTATCAGGCTCTTCAGTATAACAAAGCTAGCCCCCGCCTGCCTAATCTATACCGAAATGGATGAAAGGAGCCCAGGCATGAATGGGTTGCTTTTCATCTATAGCTTTCATCTGCGCCATTCGCAAGGCGCCGGCTATGGAATCCACCGAATCTGCCAAATCTTCTTTAATGGAACGCCCAGCTAGACTCATATGAAAGTCTTGCATGAGGTCGGAAGTGGAGCGGTCGGCCACTTCCCAGAGAGAGAGCACCAAATTAGGCATGCCGGCATACATCAAGGCTCTTGTCAGACCCAGAATTTCACCGCCCTCGGTGACCACACTCACCCCGGTTTGGCAAGCCGAAAGCACCAGAAGAAAGCCCTTTTCGGTACGCAAGGAATTGCCTTCGAGAATAGAGGCGGCTGAGAGAATACTACCGTCTGAAAGCACCAAGCCTGAAGCCAGCGGCTCCTCATGATTAAAAACAGCATGACCGGCGAAATGCACCACTTCATATTGACCGAACATTGTCGGCAGAGCTTGCTTCACTTCTTCGTTTGTGATTAGTCTTGCTTCGCTCTCGGCATCCTTCTGAGCAAGCGACTTTCCAAGATCAGCAATAGATTTGGCCTCTTCCATAGTATAGGCTAAGTCTTCCAGCCCTGAAGAGGAGCGCAAGCGCGAGCTAAAGACCATGCCGCTTTCTCTTGTTTTAGAATAGTCGCTTATCGCTGATACCAAATACGATGCACCACCATCTTTGTCTTTACCGAGCTTTCCGATACGCCCAGAAAGACGGCGAGACAAATTGCGCGCCAAAAGCGGAATCACTGAGACAGAAGGCACATATGACGTAGCATAGCGCTGACAGAGATAGCCTTTACCGTCATGCAAGGCCGCCAGGGGCAGATGATAAAGTACGCCATGGGGCACAAGCACCAAGCGCTTAACCGATGCCGGTACTTTATCAAGTAAATCGCCAAGCAAGCGACTATAGAGGCGCTTACACAAACTGACTGGCACTTCCCACCCCTCGGTCGAACTCATCTCGAGAAAGGTGGAAACATCGCTTTTGAGCTTGGCTATTTCAGCCTGGTCAAAAATCATATGGCTAGGCGGGCTGTCCGCCTGCTCACTGGTGGCTAGCGCCGCCAGCATATACTCTTCAGTAAGAAAGAACTCTACGATAGCAGTGTCGTCCTTGAGCAGCCCATCAATCCACAGTGACTTAATTTCTTCATAGCGTAAAGTAGTAGAGGAAACCAAACCGGCATAGTTTGGGTGCCTGCGTTTGAGCTGATTGAGAACTTCACGCCACTGTCCATAGAGGGCACGTGTATCTTCCTGGCTGGGCTGGGCGCCACGGTACTGACTAAATGATGGTCCACCCCCATCGCCTTGCCAATATAACCTTTCCAACTGGGCAATCTGGGCACGCAGATCGGCTTCGCGGGCAATCAATGTTTTGATTGCTTGGTCTGCACCGCTGGCGGTGCTGCCGATGGCAGAGATATCGATAGGAGAATTGCTGAGAAGATCGAGCAAAGCTCTTGATTTTGCCCGTCCGACAAATTCAAGAGCTTCCACACGCTTGCCCATCGACAAACAGGTGGCAATCAAATCACGATAGAGACTCTGTCCCCGATCGGCGAAACTAGTCTTGAGGTCGTCTGCCTTGAGCTGTCCGCGCTGCTCGTCGAAAAGTTCAGAGGCTTGAACGAAATACTCATAAGCAGGATTTAGTTCACCTTGCTCTTTCTTGAGACGAGCCAGGTTGGCCAAATAAATGCGTTCGCCCATACGATCTTCAATTTGACGAGAGAGTTCGACGGCTTGCAGATAATATTCTGAAGACTTAGAAGGATCGCCTTTGGCTTTGAAGCAGTCACCCAAGCTGTCTAGATGAGCAGCCATCGACTGCTTGTCACCAATAGCGGTGGCAAGAGCGAGAGCTTCCTGCAAACTAAGCAAAGCTTTCTCCTGATCACCGCAACGGCTGGCGGCGATGCCTACATTACCCAGCCAGATGCCTTCACGACGCTCGTCACCGGCTTGCTTAGCCAATTTTCTCGCTTCTTCATAAGCTTGGCTGGACATTTCATAATTGCCGGCTTCAAAATCGATATTGCCGATCGAGCCTCGGCAAATGCTCATTGTCAGGAAGTCTTCATTCTTCTCGGCTAATTGATAGGAGTCTTGATAGTACTGGCGAGCCTTATCGAACTGTCCTAGTTCGCTCATGGTTAAGCCAAGACTGCCAAGCCACAAAGACAAGTTATCAGTTTTGTCGCTAGACAAGTCGAGGGCGGTCTTGAACCAATCGCAGGCAGCTTCAAGATTTCCGAGACTAAAGGTTACTGAACCAAGATTGCCGGCTGAAAGCTCCATTGAAGCAGTATCTTTGATAAATGAAGCAAGGTTGTAGGCATACTGAAAATGTTTGAGAGCCTTGTTGAATTCACCTTTGTCTTTAAGCATTTCAGCCAGAAAGACACGGGCGATGATCTCTAGATCGGCAAAACCTTCTTGCTTAGAGGTTAAGGCAATAATCTCCTCAAAGCGACGAAAAGCTGCTTCATCATGACCAAGCATCTTTTCAGCTTGAGCCAGATAGGTCTTGAGCACAATCTGCAGGCGCTCGATACCAAGAGCTTCGGTCAAACCGATAGCCTGCTCGAGATCACTTACAGCTTGCAGCGGCTCGTTGGCTCTGAGCTTTTCAAAAGCACTTTCACCGAGCGACTCAATCTGTCTCAGTTTCTGTTCTAGACTTTCTTCGCCCATTTAAACCCCTGAAGTGGACACAAGTGCTTGCACTTATTTTATATCTATCCACTTCAGATAAATTCTGGACAGCAAATATTTAGAGACTAGAGGAATATTCGCCGTATACAGCCATAGTTGCAGGCTTCTGCACAGCTGCTTGCCCTTGATATTGGACAGCCTTATCTTTGCTGCCCAAGCGCGGCGCTTGACGCTTGCCCGAGCGCATCTGAGCCGGAGCATACTGCTTGAAAGCACTGGAAGTGCGCGAGCTATTGGCGGCAGTCAAATAGCTGTGAAAGCCAGAAGGCTGCAAATTGGAGTGGTGGGCGGAAGGCGTGGCGCTTTGCCCGTGCCAAGAACCAAAATGACTGGCCGGCGGTCTGGAGGCTGAAGCCATTGGCGCCGATGCTGCAGCAGCGATAGGAGCACCATGAGAAGCGTGTCCACCTTTTCCACCAATAAATTGTTTAAGAGACGCCTCTGGAATCAAACTGAGAGGGAAAGGCGGCGGTCCAGCGGTAAAACTCTGATTACCGGCACCGGCTCTCTCGCCGTTCATATCTTTCATCTGTCTAGCCAATTCGGCAAACTCGGAAGAATCTCCGCCAACATCTCCGCCAATATTCGGAACAGGCTTCTGTCCAACCGACTTGGCCATCTCGGTCCATTCGTCTTCACTGGGACCAGGAGGCAGAGGCGAACCAGTTGGAGCAACAGCCTGATTTACCTGACCGGGACTGACCAACTTTTGACCGGGCACAACCCTTGAGCGTACTTTCGACTCAAACTGTCCGGCAATCTGGGCGGCTTTCTGCAATTTGCCGCGCATGGCGCTGCGAGCCACATCCATCTGGCTGTAGCTGCCATAACCTTGACTATTATATGTATCAGAAGCAGTAACACCATAACCCATTTCTACGGTACCGGCCAGGCGACTTTGCGACTCATCAAAGCTAGGATGGCCCATTCTGGCTGCTTCCAGCTCAGAGCGGCTGGGTAATTTGCGCCCCGGTACAAAGGGTCTCAGCTTCACACCACCGCTGCCTAGAGACTGCCTGGTTTGAACGGCCTTAGCCGATGAAAACTTCTCGGTGGCTCCACCAACTTGGCTTGCCGACTGCAAGATAAAAGAGGGCTTCATGGCCACAAGTTTGGGCGCCGGTTGGCTGACCTGGCGGCTCATACCGGCGCGAATGAAATCTTCGGTGCTCTTGGCTGTGGCGTTCTGAGCTTCAGCCGACTGTGAGATAACAACAGGCAAAGAAGCCGCGACATTCACTCCGAGAAGAATTGCTTTGTATTTCATCTGTTGATTGCTACCCGCTCGCCAAGAATATGAAGTCAGTTTAGGCTCGGCAGGGGAATATGTCACTGGGAAGAATACGCATAAGGTCGGAGCAAAACCGCCTTTTAGTCAGGCTTAATCTTGCGGACAAAAGCCCGCCCCGCTTGACAGCCCGGCGTTAATGATATTGTCACAGCTTACCTAAGCTTAGTCCCAGACTGGCTTAGTCCCAGACTAGTCGATAGCCGACGCCGCGCACAGTCAAAATATGCTTGGGCTGACTGGGATTAGCTTCTAGTTTCTCGCGCAGATAACGAATATGCACATCTACTGTGCGACTTTCGCCCAAGAAGTCGGAGCCCCAAACCTGGGCAAAGAGCTGGTCGCGGCTAAAGACGCGGTTAGGCTGCCTGGCCATGGCCAAGAGCAGCTCAAACTCTTTAAATGTCAGATCAACCGCCTTTTCCGCCACTGAAACAGTGCGGCTCTCAAGGTCTATAAAGAGGTCACCCAGCTTTATGCCTTTGGTGTTGGTGTCTTGCACCTGAGGGGTTTCTCTTAGATGAGCCTTGACCCGGGCCACCAGTTCTCTTAAGCGCACTGGCTTGGCGATATAGTCATTAGCACCAAGCTCTAAACCGACCACAGTATCAATTTCAGATGTACGAGCGGTGAGCATCAAAATAGGTGTGCGTTTGTCGGCTGAGCGAATGCGGCGGCAAACCTCAAGACCGTCGATACCCGGCATCATCAGGTCAAGTATGACCAGATCGGGATGCTCACTTTCATAAAGTTGCATGGCTTTAAGACCATCGTGGGCTATTAATGTGGAAAAGCCTTCACCGTTTAGTACATACTGTATGCTGGCGACGATATCCACTTCGTCATCGACAATCAATAGTTTTTTCATCTAGTTTCACCTTGCGTGTCTAAATAGTAGCACCTGAGCAAGGGCTTCCCGTAAAGCCCGGGAAGGCGAGGTTTAAAATGAGGGAAGATTTCCTCAAAATACTGGTAAATTGAAGTTGAAAATTGAAGGCGTTTGATAAATTACAAATTTTCTTGGTAACGGCGCTATTAGGCAGTCTATGCTTTTTCCAAATAGCGGGGACCTTCTTTAGAGGAGACCTACCGAGCAATCTCAGAAAGCCACTCTTGCTCTTGCAAACCAAGGCTTTGCCAAGCCATTTACCATTGCGCCTGAAAACAGAACTAGAACTAGCTGAACTAGAACTTGGCGAACTAGCTTTGAGCAAGAACACGCCCAAGCAGACAACGACTGAACGGCTGCCAAAAGGTCCAGGCTCAATGCTTATAAAGCAGGGCCTAGAAAAAATAAGGCAGCGCCTTAATCTGATTTTGCAGGAACCAGCGGGAAAAAGCCTGGGAAAGAATGTAAAAGCCAGAGCCTATGCCGGTCGGGGCGAATGCAAGATACGCCTTGGGCTGAACAATAATAGTGATGGTGATGGTGATGGCGAAAGTGATCTTAAGAAGGCCAGCGAGTTAGACCCGGGCTGCGCCCAGAACATTCATGAGCGAGCCTATCAGGCCCTGACCATGGAAGACTATGAAGACGGTGAGTTTCTCGAGACTCTAGCCATAAAAATCTCCCCCCAAGTCAAGTATTACTTCAATAGAGCCGTGGCCAGATATGAACTTTGCCGCTATCAAGAAGCTTTGCAAGACTTTGATGCGGCCCTGGCTCAAGGTGAGCCAAGCAAAGCCGAGACCAGGCGGAATTTGCATCGCTATCGAGCCCAGACCCTAGATGCTCTGGGAAGATTGGACGAGGCCCGCGTCGCCATAAAGAAGGCTGAGAAAGCAGCCTGGGAGGCGCTACAGACAAGCCCAGACGATCTCGACCTATTTACTTTCTATGATGAAGGGCTAATTCTGGCAAGACAGGGTGATTTCCAAGCCCTGGTCGATCGCATGCAAGAAATGCAGAAAAGGCGCAAAGACGCGGTTTTCCAGACCTTTTATCTTTTTGGAATGACTAAACTTGGTCGACTAAAACACAAAGACAGCCTAGACAGTCTTGATGCCGATGAATTAATCGGGGTGAGAGAGTTTTTGGAAACAAAACTAGAGCCAGTTCTTGAAGCCTTGGAATCGGACAAGGCCAGTCTCAAGCCTGCTTCTAATGCATTGGTTCTGCCACCAGGCACCTTAGCACGTCTCAGATTGCTTGCCGATCTAGCCTATTTTGCCGCTCAAGACTGCAATTCTCTTGCCGACTGCGCCCGAGTCAGCCTGCAGGAAGGCGACTATAAAAGGGCAGTTGAGGAATTAAGCAAAGCCGAAGACATGAATGGCTCGGTGAATAACCATGTCACTGCCCGCCTCGAATATCTCAAAGCCCAGGCCTATGAAAAGCTCGGTCTCAAGAGAGAGGCTGAGAAAGCTCTGCAAACAGCTAAAGATTTCGGCTATAAGAGCCCAGCGCAGATAAATCTAATTAGTCCCTAACGATTCTCTAGTCCCTGACTCCCTGGAGATTTGATGCCATCCTCTTAATGCTACTAACTTTCTATTTTGCTAACATAAGCGCTATTACCTCTAAGCACTTATAGAAGAGAGTTTTCTTGTCTCAACCAAGCCCAGCATCAAAGTGGCTGTCCAGCCCGGCATCAAAGCCTCTGGTCGCGGCTTTGCCTTCCTTCTTCTATCTTGCTTTAGGGCTTGCGGCCACTTTGATTTTGCTCATTACATCGGGGCTATTGCCGGCTAAGGCAAAAGCCAAGAGTCCGGCACCGCTGCACTCGACAAACATGATGGCTTTCCATCCCTATCCGATGATGATGCACCCCATTCGCATAGGGCTTACAGTTCGTTCCCCCGTGGCTCGTGTGGCGGTTTGGCAGCAAGGGGCCGTCTTTGTCGATGGTCGCCCTATTTTTGTGCTCAAACCAGGCTTGGTTTATGCCATTACACCGGGCAAGATCACCGAACTGGCAACCGGCACCGCGGTTGCAATACCCTACGATAGACGCACAGTTGTTTCAGCCCCTGACTTTCGAGTCTGGACAGCTAACCGTTGGTATAGAGGCTGTCTTGAAATAATCAATATGCCAAGCTATGTGACTGCGGTCAATCTACTCGATTTAGAAGAATATCTGCTCGGCGTAGTACCATCGGAAATGCCCTCTTCATGGCATTTAGAAGCACTGAAATCGCAGGCGGTGGCAGCTCGCAGCTATGCCTTCGCGCATATGGGTCCAGGCAGCAAGTGGAAGAGCGAAGGTTTCGATTTAGTGCCCGATGTCAGAGACCAGGCCTATAAAGGACTGGCAGCCGAAGCTCAATCGACTTTTGTAGCCGTGCATGCCACCCGTGGTTTGGTCTTAAAAAATTCCGGGCAGGTCAAACCGGGCTTTTACAGAGCCACTGTGGGCGACAGCGAATATGAGAATCTCAATATTAGGAAGTCTGTGGTATCGCAATCGACCATGGAAAAAATCACCGGCATCAAAGATATAGTCGGGGTGACGGTCAGACAGTGGGACGGCACCGGCAATGCCGTGAGAGTGGCAGTGATGGGTACAAAAGGCGGGCGAGAAGTCGATGGTATAGCCCTGGCCAAGATGCTCAATTTTTCCACCCCTGGCATTCTCGATGTCCACGAAGAAGGCAATAACTGGGTCTTCACCTGCCGCGGTCCTGGTAACGGCTCGAGGGGTTTAAGCCAGCACGGCGCCAACAAATTAGCCAAAGGCGGCTGGCGCTTCGACCAAATTTTGCAGCAGTATTATCAAGATTCAGATGGTAAATTGCAGCTCGACTTTATGCCAGGCTATCATGCCATGTCGGCGGCCCGCCCTGCACACATACACAAGCCGGCGCCAAAGAAAACAGTCAATTACACCAAAGGTCCCTTAATCGAAACCGCTCCTCAGCCGCAACAGCAGGGCGAGAAAGAGAAAGAAAAAGAGACCGTCAAAGACGATACCAATTTCACGCCCTGACTGATTAAGTCAAATAGATAAGCTTAAGCGGTAAGCCTTTGCATACGCTGTTTCAAAATTTGAGCTGAAGGCAGGCTGCCTTGGTTTTCATATATTGAAAGAGCGCGCTCAAAGCTTTGCAGCGCCTTTTGAGCTAGAGAGCGGTCACGGAAATAACTGGCGGCGGCGCCATAGGCATCACCAAGAGAGCCCAGGGTGGAAGCGAGAGAAATAGCCCTCTGCTCGCTCTTTTCCTGCAGGGCTAGTTGTTTCTCGAGAGTAGCGATGCGATCTTGATAGAGGTTCATCTTGTCGTAAACGTCGGCCAATTTGGCATAGACATCAATGAGAGCAGCGGCATCCGCCCCCCAGAGGGTGGTAAAAAGCTCTACCAGCTCTTCAAAAACAGCCCTGGCTGCCACATAGACGCCGACTCGCACATAATGGTTACCCAGTTCGAGCAATAAAGTCTGGGTAACCTCATGCTCACAGCCAAGACCTTTCTCTGCACTGCGGATAGTGGCAAGCAAAACTTTCTCAGCTTGATCGTTCTCGCCGCACCATTCCAAGCAAGAAGCAAGCTGTCCGCCCGTGCGGGCATAGACAAGCCGGTCTTGAGTATTGAGAAGAGCAAAGAGACGCTCTAGATAGACTCTGGCTTTGGCGAAATCGGCGCGCTCAAAATAAAAATCAGCTAGATTGGTGAGAGGGGAAACCGCTTCCTGACTCTGTGCTCCATGTACCTGCTCGGCCACACTGAGGGCGGTCTGATAAAGTTTCTCCGCTTCCTCCAGGCGACCTTCACTTAAATAGGTGCGCGCTAGGGCGGCATGATCAAAGTCCAGCTGTTTTAAAGATTCCATAAAAATCGACATTACAAAAATAGGAATTCCTGAGAGATGCGGCAATCGTAGTTTCTCTTTTTCCCTTTGACAAGATAGAGGCTTGATATAGGAAGCTAATACCAGCTGAAGAAGCCCGCCGGCTGGACACTTCCAAAACAAAAGCGCCGTTAATAAAACAAAATTATTTACCTGTCATCTTGGAAAGCTTCAATTTAGACCACTCAGTCTGGCAGAGCTGATCTAGGTCATGGCATTTGATTTCGAAAGCAGCGCAAGAATTACGCAAAGATAAATTAGCCGGGTTGGGAAGAAGCGCCTTGAGACCATCCAAACTAGTTTTGAGCTGTTCTAGAAGATCAAGCATGTTGCGGTGGCGCTCCAGCCCCTGAGAGTCGAGAGATATATCCTGAAGTTCTTCTTCCTTGAACAAGCGCGGCAAAAGATCATTCAGCTCGGCGAGCAATTCGGTCAGAGAACCAATTGACCGGTCGAGATACTTAGGACGAGGAGGCAGGTACTGACCTTCCTTCTCAGTCTGTGTGGCTATAGGCAGAAGACCTGGCGTCTCGTAAGACCAGGGATCGATAACTTGCAAATCGCTATCTACATCGCTGGCGATAACATATTCACGCCGGTTGGCTTCATGTCTGAGGTCGACCAGATCCAGCTTCATTCGGCGTAAGACTTCGTGCACATCTCTAAGAATCTTATGGAGGCTCTTTTCTCTATCCTCGCCCTGCCCGGTCGCCTTTATCTCATCACCAATAGTAAGACCTCCCAACGGAGCGGAAGAGGCCTGCTCAGACAGGGTGAGAAAGAGAAGAGCAGAAAGAGTAGAAAAGGAAATAGCTAGATACCCAAATATCCTGTTCATTCTGTCTTGCCTCGCTCTTCCATAACATTGAAACTCTGACAAAACGCCGGCGGACGCAAGAAGCCGAAGCTCAATTTCCGCGCCCAATGCTCGCTCTTGAAGGGTCCGCCGCCGATTTCATAGTAAGTATAGAGCCCGCCTATACTTAGATAAGGACCTTGATCGGTATTGAACAAAACATATAAATTAGCTGGGTCGCCGACGCCGATTGTGGCATTACCGCCCCCTCGCAAAGTAATAGAAGCCCTGGTTGGTCCGCATATGGCTGGAAGCACCTGGTCTATGGCCGCCAGCAAACGAAAGTCAGATACAGGCAGAGGCTCGGAAGCCAGCTCTTTCTCGCTGATTTTGACAAAACGCTCGCACAATCTTTTGAAATCTTCGCCTTTGGTTTCAAATTCTTGGGGCAAAGCCGAGAGTCTTTTCAATTCCCTGAGAGTCTCATCTATATAGGTTGAGATATGACCGTAAAGTAAGGGGGATGGCTCTAAATAATGAAAATTGGAAACCTTGACCGGCCGTGGAGGCGAAAGCGGGCGGGCTTGAGCTGGAGAGCCGGCCGCTCCTGTGCTAAAACTCGAATTAGAACTCGAATTAGAACTTGAATTAGAACTTGAATTAGAATTAGCTCTTGATCCTGCAGCACTTACATTCTTGTTTGCAAGAGTATTGGCAGCTTTATTCGGTTCACAGTCTGCCTCTGAGGTCTTAATATCAATAGCCTTATCATAGGTAGATAGCGAATCGACAAATGCACCACAGGCACTAAGCTGTCTCTGCAGCATAAAGCTGGGGCTAAGCAGACAGGCCTGGCTGCCTTTTTTATGCACTTTGAAATAATCGCTCAACAACACCCATCTCTTCTCGGTCTGAAACGATGGCTCTTTGCCGCTTGCATCTAGAGCCTGAGTACGCCGCCCCATCACTTTGACAAATTCGGGCATCACCGCCAGGGTGCGACTATCTATTTGTTCAGCCATGGCAGCCAGTGTGTTACTCGCTTGGGGGCTACCCATGGCGAAAAGCAAAAGAAGACCAAGCGGCGTCACGGCCTTGCCTTGACCTTCTTCCTGAAAGTAAGGCGCCATCTCGCTGAGAAAATCCAGTTCCACAGGGCTTAACTGTGTGAATAAACGGAATACCGGCGAATTATCTTCGTCCTTCTTGCCCTGATTCATGTTGAAGATTGAGATATTATCCAAGCCTTGCGGTTTCAATTTCTTCACGGCAATAAGCAGACGAGCCCGCGACAGAGGTTGTGAAAGGCTATTGAAGAGCTCTTTGAACTCAACCTTGCCTCCGTCATAGAGACCACGCATGTTATCTGGATAAATCGTCGGCTCTCGGCAAAGTTGCCCCTGGCTGACAGCACCAACCAAGTCGTTTATACGCTTCCACTTAACGGTAAGAGCATTGCCGCTTTTGTCTTTGTACACTTCCAAAGCACGAAAGAGCAAGACTGCCCGACGAAATGAATTGCCGCCACCGCCCTGGGTATTGAGAGTAAGATCTGAAAGAGAAAAGCTCTGTTTGGAAAGCCAGGCATAAGCACTATAAAAGGCTCGGGCACGCCCAGACTGGTTGTAAAAGCCCAAAGGCTTAAACAAAGAATAGTCGAGGTCGCGGTTGAAAATGGGCGAACGCCCTTTCTCTTCTTTCTTAATCAAGTTTAGTTCGGCTTCCATCAAGTCGCTGGCGCCGCCGTAATCGGGAAGGTTTTCAGCTGGGCTTAAGAGCTTAATAGCCACCAATAGATAGGCGAGGTTGCGTTGAATATCGTCCTTGATTTCGGCAATGTCGCAAATTCGATAATCATTGACGCAGGCATCTTTCAAATCTCTGAGAAACTGCAGAAGTTCTGCCGCAAGTTGATCTTCCACAACCTTGAGAGTGAGGGAATTTATGTAGGTAAAATAGCCATGCAAAATTACATCTGCGGTAACGAAATTACTTTTGCCGCTCAGCCGATTTCTTCTATAGACTTGATAGAAGCGGTCGCTTAATGCACCAGTTTCGCTCTGGCAGCCGCTCAAGCAGAGCATATGGTAGTAAGACAAGAGCTTTATTTGTTCAGCGGTGAGACCAGCCACTTTCAATGAAAGGGAAAGGGGCTGCAAAGCCGTTAGATTGAGATTAAAAGTGGGGAAAGTGCCGCCGGGCCCGGGTGCATTTATATTGCGACTGGCTTCTTCATTGAGCTTGATTGTGCTCATGGTGCGATAACTATTGCCCGAATCACCCAAGCCCCTCATCGGTGATTCAACGGCGGACTGGGCCCTGACTTTTGGGCAAAGGCCGCTCACCGAGGCAATGAGCGAAAGAGCAAGAACCGCCCCTAGCGATCTGTGAAAAGCAGACGGTGCTGACATATTTTTGACTCGGAAGCCGGTGAGAAGGCCAAGGGATAAGGTCTCAATGAGAGCCAAACCGGCAGCAAATCAAAACGATGACTGGAAGTCATCTGGCCGCCCTGCCCGAGAATGAGGGTTTGATAGAACTTCTCATCATCACTCATATCGATGAGCATGCGCATGGTAGAGCCGCTGCCCGAGATAAACTGCGACCGTTTAGCTTTCAATAATGCCGCACCATCAGTGGTATTAACCGTATCTTGGTCGCCGGCTAACCTGACTGCGCTTATTGACAAAAGCGGTGCTAAGAAATCGCTGGCCGCTGGATAAACAGTTTGTACAAAATGGGGGAAGTCTCCCTTATGCAAATCGCCCCACTTCCAGCGAGAGGCTTCGTCTGAACCACTGCTCAAACGCAATTCTTTCACGGCTTGACCAAAAGAGGTAATAACAAAGTTCTTGAAAGTTCTCTCTTCAGACGGCAACCAATCAGTAGACTTCTCTTTCAAAACAGTCTCAACAAACTTGGTCCAGCTCGGATAACGCTCTATATATTCAAAGGTCATATTGCCCAGACGAGGCACCAAGACGCGGCGCAAGACAGTGCGCAGGAAGCACTCATAAACAGCAGCTCCGGCGCTATTTTCAAGAAGCGAACCATCCCATTTGTCTAAAGCTGACAAAGCAGCAATCTGATAAGTATCAATCAACTCTGTTTTATCGATCGCTTCATGAATAGTGGATCGCACCAAAGTGACCAGAGGAGCCTGGCTATCACCCTGCAAAACAGCCATCTCAGGCAGACCGGGACGGTTGGCGACGCCGCCTTTGAAAGCCTGCAAAATAGAAGCAATCCTCTGCCCTCTATAGAGATTTGTATTGAGGGGCATCTCCGGCTTGAAGTCCTGGAAATTTGCGACAAAAAAACCACCGGCAGGATTCATGACTTTCATCAAGTCTTTGAAGTTCATATAAGACGTCCAATCGGCGCCGCCGGTCCAACCGGGGGCAAGCAAGCAGCCTTCATGGGCGCCGAAAGCCGCATCTTTTGCCCGCAGAGGAATGGTTCCCGCTTGCTGATAAGCACAGTTACCAGACTTATCGACCAATAAAACACTAAAGGGAGAACCATAATAAGCAGATATAGCTTCTTCCGCCGACTTGAAATCGACGGCTCTATTGAGGTCGAGAATCGCCTCTATATAGGTCTTGCTGATAGCTTGTTTAGGCTCTTTGCTTTGAGCATCTTTGACTTGGGCATCTTTGCTTTTCTTCTCAGTTTCACCTTGATTCTTTTCAATCGAGGTGGTCTTTGATTGAGTAGAGCCTTGATTTAAGCCGACCCAAGCCAAACTGACCCCCGAATCTTCACTTTGATAAAGAAGCGGACCATGTCTCGTGACATTCACTTTGTGCAAGAGTTTGGAGGAGAAAAAAAGCTTATCGGAAAAACGCACCGGAATTTCTTCCACAATTTCTTGCGCTGTGTCCCAACCGGTCGGGGTTTTATACTTACCGGGAAATTGATTGGAGAACTGTTCTAGAAATAGATCTTGCACATCTACTTTATAGGCAAGCAGACCAAAGCCGACTTTATCGTTGCGACCGTGCAAGACGCCGGGCACACCGGGAATACTCGCCCCGGCTAGGTGCGAAGCTGGTGAACGGAGACTGACAAGGAAATAATCGCATGGAGTGGAGAAACGATGATGTTTGTCTAGAACAAGCAAACCACCCCGTGTATCGGAAAGATCTTTAGAAACAATCCATCCGCTACTGCCTGTGCTTACAGGCGCTGCCGCCCCGACTGCAAGCAAGTTAAGCTTTGAGGCTGGGTCTAATAGACCCACCGCCGGCGGTGCGGAGAAAGGTCGCTCGAACATTTTTGAAGCGAGGGCGTTGCCGCCCTTATCGAGCACCCGTTGACGCAAGTCGTCGAGACGCCACGATTCATCTTGCTCATACTGCGAATATTTCAGTATAGCTAATGTATCGAGCGGCTTCCAAGGCCGAGGACTAAATCCGAGCAGGAAATACTCCATGGGTAGCTTGTCTTTATTGCCTTCGATAAAGGCATTGACTCCCTGAGCATAACTTTCCAAGGCAGTGAGAGTATCTTTGGGTAGGTTCTTAAGTTCGGCAGCGCAAGCGCGGTTCAAACCAATAGTGCGCATGAGCTTGTCTTGCACAAGGGTCTGGGCTCCATAGATCTCGGATAGCTCACCAAGGGCGGTGCGCCTCGACATATCCATTTGAAATAGCCGCTGTGCGGCGGTGACATAGCCTTGCACCCGGTACAAATCAAGCTCGTTGGCAGCTTCTATGTATGGCACCTGATGGTCGTCAAACTTGACCGAAGCACCCCGAGAAAGCTCGGAGAGATTGAGCACCCCGTCCATAATAGGCAGACGAGTCTGGGCTAAAAGCAAAAGCCCAACCGGCAATAACAAGACAACGACGAGAAAAAGTGAGATGAGTCTAAACAAAGGGACTTTCCAGATAATTCGACAGCCTCGATTATAAGCTATAAGCCCTCGACACTACCTTGAAAGAGATAGTCTTTCACCCTGGCAAACTCTTCTTGCAAACAGCTAAAGAGTGGCAAGATTTCTTCGCTGCGCTTACTGGCCGAGCGCTCCAGCGCCAAAGCCGCCTGCGAAAGATCGAAAGCCGTCATGACAACCGCCAAGCCCTTTAACTGATGCGCCTGCCTGCTGATTTCCTCCGAATTGACCCGGGTGATGGCATCTCCCAAGTCTCTAAGCAAACTCTCGCACTCTTCTAAAAAACTCTTCACTAATCTAGGCATGTCCTCTTCACCGTAGAGAACCGCCAGCTCTTTTATATCCAAAGGCATATCTCTTATCGGTATTATTGCCACCTGGTCGCCAAAAGCTTGCCCAGCAGATTGCTCAGAAAATTCCTGAGGAATTTTCTGAGCAACTCTTTTATCATTTTGGCTGGTCGAAACAGACAAACTAGTCGTTTCACTTTCGTTATCGGTTCTATTGACCCATTTGTTTAAAACTCTAACCAGGTCATTTTGTGAAACCGGCTTAGAGAGATAATCATCCATGCCGGAAGCAAGACAATTCTCTCTGTCGCCTTTCATTGCCGAGGCGGTCATAGCCACAATTGGCACATGATGCTCACCTTTCTCCTGCCGACGAATCAAAAGGGTGGCTTCGTAGCCGTCCATTTCAGGCATCTGACAATCCATAAGAACGAGAGCATATTGTTTCTGCGAAAGCGCCTCTACAGCCTGTTTACCATTTTTGACCACATCGGCGCGATAGCCAAGGCGCATCAGCTGCCTGAGAGCTAGCTCTTGCATAACCGGATTATCCTCGGCGATGAGCACTAATTCTTCCCTTAGTGATTTTAGTTCGCCTTGTTCGGGATCGTTTTGAGATTCTTGAGCTTTGGCTGCCAAAGCCTGTCTTGAAGATTTACCAGCAAAAGGCTGCTCGTTCTTGCCGTCATGTTCGTCATGTTCGTCAACTTCGCCCTGAACGCACGGCGCCGGACTGGACAAACCCTCTCTGTTTAAGACAGTCAGCAAAGATTCAGAGAAGTCGAAAAGCTTGGTGGGTTTGTTGAGCAAATGAAAAGTCGGCTGCTTCTCTTCTGCCGAAGAACTGAGACAATTGAGCACAGCCTGCCTCATTCTCTTCTCAATTTGCCCGACACCTTGCCCATCTGCACCACCTATCTCTACAGGCATATCTAAAGGAACCAAGAGAAATACTTGCTTGAGCTTACCGAAGCAACCTTGACAGCTTCTCTCGAGCGAAGCACAAAACTCTTCCAAGATTGCTTCACCGGCATATAGATTAAGGGCGGAGGCATTATCGCGCTTAGATGATAAATCTAAAATCAAAGTCTCAACTTCTGCCATTTCTTGTTCAGGCAAACCGGTACCGACATCAAGTAAACACACGATAGTCTTTATTGCCGGCGCGATAACTTTGAGATTGTCGCTCAGGCTCAAAAGTGTTTCAGCGAAATACCCAACTAATAGAGCGGCGGATGAGTCAAGGTCTTTGGTCTTCAAATGAAAGCCGCGCTCCGCAACATGGCCGGCTAATAGTTCGCCAACCGAATCGGAACCGGCACAGATAGGCAATGGCAGATCAAACCAAAACTTGGTGCCCCTATTTTCTTCGCTATCGAAATCGATGCTTCCACCCATCAGTTCAACCAGCAGTTTGCAGATGGAAAGTCCTAAGCCGGTGCCGCCGTAGTTGCGGGTGGTGGAACCATCAGCTTGGAAGAACGGATTGAAGAGTTTATAGCGAGTGGATGCTGATAAGCCGATTCCGGTATCAGATACGGTGAAACGAATCAGGTCCTGATTATCAGGGGAACTGGACACACTGACAAGCACTCGACCACTGGCTGTAAACTTCACGGCATTGCTGGTGAGGTTAAGCAAGATTTGCCTGATTCTAACGGCATCACCGAGCACCAAACCAGGCAGATCCGGTGAGACGAAAGTTGTCAGAGAAAGACCTTTCTTCCTGGCGGCATGGGCAAGCAATTCGACACTGTCTTCCACCAGACTGAGCAGGTTGATCTCATTCACTTCCAGTTCAAGGTGCCCGGCTTCCATCTTGGAGAAATCAAGGATATCGTTAATGATTGTGAGCAGCGACTGGGCCGAATCACGCACCATGATGCCGTACTGTCTTTGTTCATCACCGAGGCTGGAATCGAGCAAAAGCTCGGACATGCCAATCACCGCCGAAATAGGCGTGCGGATTTCGTGCGAAATATTGGCGACGAATTCAGACTTAACTTTAGAAGCTTCCATAGCGGCATCATAAGCCAACTCAAGCTTACGAGTCAGAGACTCCAATTCTTTATTGACCGCCGCCAAACGATTCACCCGCTCCGAAAGATCTTCGTTTAACCTGCGAATCTTCTCTTCCGAGAGTTTCTTTTCGGTAATGTCGGTAATCAGTCCGTTAAAGATGATATCGCCGTTCTCTAGAGTTTCAGGCGTAGACTCGGCGTGCACCCAACGCAGTTCACGACCACTAATTATGCGACCTTCGAAGGTAACGCTGCGATTGGAAGAAAGAGTACCGACTATGGCTTGATTGAGAAGTGGTACATCTTCTGGATGCAAGATCGAAAAGAGCAGTTCTGGATTCTTCATCAGTTCTTCGGGAGCGCGACCGATGATGGCACCGCAACCTGGGCTAACATAAGGAAAGTAGAAACTGCCGTCTTTGCGCCTGACATACTGATAGATGCCGCCGGGCATATGACTGGCCAGGTGGTGAAAACGTGCTTCGCTCTGGCGCAGAGACAATTCGGCATCGGTTCTGGCAGTGATGTCTTTGTTGAAGACATAATAGCCGGAAAACTGTCCACTATCTGAATCAACCCTTACTAGAGTGACTTCTTGATGGAAGCTCTCGCCGCCTTCTTTCAAGCCGGTCAGCTCGACCACAGACTTACCAGATTGCAACATAGAAGCACGACAATTGGCCCATTTTTCAAGAGAGTCGGGGGCGATAAATTCGGTAATGCAACGCCCGATCAAACTAGTGGAATCGACATCATGCAAGGCTCCATAGGCTTCGTTGACGCTGACCATACAATCTTCGACATCGATTTTGGCAATACCTTCAACAGCATTCTTGAGTGCGACACTGATCTCATGCAGCTCACGCTCTGCTTCTTTGCGATCAGTTATGTCATAGGCGACGGCATAAATGAGTCCGCTATCGTCCGGAGCGCTGGCACTCCACAAAAACCAGCATACAGAACCGTCTTTGCGCAAATAACGATTCTCGAAGTTGCGGATATAGCCGCCCTCTTGTAGATGCGCCAAGGCCGCCCGACTACTTTCTCGATCGTCTGGATGCACCAAAGAAAGAAAAGGTCTTTCCATCAGGTCTTCCAAACTATAGCCAAGCTTCTGCTGCCATGACGGATTAAGCCGGCGAAAGTAACCATCTTTGGTGGCAATACAAAGCAAGTCGCGACTTAGGGCGAAATAAATATTGGCTTCTTCCAGTTCTTTGGTGCGCTCAGCCACCTTGCTTTCCAGGTCTTGCCTAATAGCCAGCAATTCCTCTTCAGCTTCCTTTAACTTTGAAATATCACTGGCAAAGACAATTACGCCGCGCACTTCGCCTGTATGATCGCGATAAGGAATCTTATCGGTAGATACCCAGGTTTTGGTGCCGTCACCGCGCAAATGTTGTTCAATAATGCCTAATTTAGGGCGTCCCGAATTAATCACTTCGAGGTCGTCGGCATAATATTCATCAGCCTCATCGGGATAAAGCTCCCAGTCGGTTTTACCCGCCATCTGCTGGGGTTCCATACCTCTGATTGCGGCACCAGATTTATTGACCCGTAAAATACGACCATGGGCATCTTTAAACCAAACCATAACCGGCATAGAGTCGAGTATGATTTCTTCGTGCTCTTTCTGAATACGCAGTTGTTCCTGACCAGCTCTTTTTGCAAAAACCACAGCCAGATGGGCGGAAATTTCTTCAAGCGCCTTTAGCAAAAATTGATTGGGCAAAAAGAGGTAGCAACTGAAAAACTCAAAAACACAGAATAGTTCGCCCGAAATACAGACAGGAAAAGCGAAGCCGGATTTGAAGCGGCCCTCCAGGGTGGTAAATACAGCCGCCCCGGAGCGAGCGGCACTGTCGACTAGATTGACCGATCGGGCATCGGGCTCTTCGGCTTCCTGACCAGCCAACCTAGTAAAATGAGAAACTGGCTTGAGTCCGTTCTCGAGACTAGAATTATCTTTGTCTAGAAACCAGACCCTGCCATAATCGAGCTTGAGCAGGTCGTATATACGAGTCAAACAACTCTGAGCGATAGCAAGGGCGCTGTCCATTTCAGAGGCGGCGCGAGTTACTTCCACCGACAAAGCCAGAGCTTCCTCGACCCTTACTCTTTCACTGACATCGGTGCTGATGCCCCGCAAGACAACCGGCTCATCGCCCTGAAACTGCACCGAGACTCGGTCTGCGAGATATACTACTTCGCCGCTGGCCTTGAAGACACGGTAAGAAACGTGATACCTGGAACTGCGCGGTGTCACCGCAGCTTTAGCTCTTGAAATCAAATCTAAGTCATCGGGATGAACTATAGATGGAAACAAGCCGGGGTCGCTATACCAACGCTCTGCCGGGTATCCAAGAAGGTCTTGCACATATTGCGAGACATAAGTAATTCGGGAGGTCTTGAAATCGGCTTCCCAGATAATGGCTTCAACCGAATTAATCAGCTCTTGAAAGACCAGTTCGACATGTTCGGTATAGCCGCCCACGCCCCGGTCTTTCATTTCACCTAAATTTTCGGTCAAGGAAAATCCTGATTTGAAAGGAGTACAATGCTCTCACTTTCATAAGTATAGATGGTAACTGCAGAGGTCGTAAGCTCAACCATGGCTGCCGGCAAACGAATCAGTCAAATTATCGCCATATGCGGCGGCTCAGGCTCGGGAAAGTCTACCCTGGCTAAAAAATTCATCGGCGCCTCCATCCTATCCACCGACCATTTTTATAAAGACCTTTCCGATTTGGTGCCTAAAGAAGACGGCACAATTGACTTCGACCATCCCTCCACTGTCGACCTGGAAGAATGCGCCAGAGCCTGCGTCGCTCTCTCGAAGGGCGCCGCCGTCAATATACCTGTTTATGATATGCGTTCCTGCAAAAGAGTGGGCGAGCGCATTGTACCGCCGCCGGATCGTTCAATTGTGGTAGTGGAGGGTATCTTCGCCTTTCACTCACCTTTGAGAGAACTGGCCACTCTGAAAATTTTCATCGACACCCCAATCGACCAACGCATGGCTCGCCGGCTCAGGCGCGATGTCGAGAGAGGGCGCTCGACCCTCGATACAATCAGACATAGTCTGCAGGTGGAAGAATCATATAGCCGCTATGTCGAACCAATGCGCGAACTGGCCGACCTGGTGCTCATGGGAGAAGAAATGCACGGCAGCTTCTCTCTCTAAAGATCTATGGAAACCTCTAAGAAAGAAAGTCTTACTCTGACGCTGAAGGCAAATCTGCCGGTAGCAGCGCTTATTGTCGCCTATTTCATCACCAGACTACCCTGGATCTTCATGGTGCCGATGCAAGGAGCGCCCGATGAATTCTCGCATTTCTGGGTCTTTAGATTTATGCTGGAAAACATGCATTTGCCTGATGCATCAGAAGTAGCAAAGGGCGGACCTTCTGCAGTTTACGGCTCACTGCCGCAACTGGGTTATCTGCCCCATGTGGCGGCAGCCAAGCTGCTCTCTCTACAAGATCCATCGCGCACCGGACGTTTCGGTAGCTTACTAATCGGTCTGCCGCTTGTCTTTGCAGCCCGCTATATTGGTCGCATAGTCTTTAGCCGAGAGAAGCTAAAGGCAGAAGCAGTACCATGGTTGGTTGTCTTTCATCCGCAACTAATCTTGGTTCATGCCTATATCAATAACGATAGCACCGCCATAACTCTTTCCGGCGTGGTTCTAGCTCTTCTTGTCTACACTCTGAAGAATGGACCCAAATTGAAAATCACTCTCACGCTTGGTCTCTGCCTGGCATTTCTGGCTCTGACCAAATACTCGGCTTATGCACTCTTTCCGGCTACGGCTCTAGCTTTTTTGCTAGCCTTTTTGCGTTTCAAAACCCCAATCGGCAAAGCGCTCGCCCATTTAGCTCTCTTGGGCGGCAGTACCGCCCTTTGCCTGCCTTGGTTTCTGCGCAACTTGAGCCTTTATCCCGGCGACGCGCTGGGCACACGCACCATGTTCCATACCTGGGCAGTGACCTATCACCGTGACCTCAATTTTCATATGAGCTTTTGGCAAGTGGTGAAAGAGCACCGCTGGTGGCGCTCTATACTCTTTTCCTTTTGGGGACTCTTCGGCTATATGGACATCTATATGTGGCGCTGGGTCTACTGGACTTATTTTTCGTTCATGCTGCTTGGTCTTACAGGCAGTCTCACCCTAGCCTTGAGACAGTGGAAGCAACCGGCTGAGGACGGGCTCAAACAAATTTGGGCGGTTCTGGCAGCCACTCTCATAGCCAACTTACTAGCCATGGTATATGCATCCTCCACCAATCTCGGGGGAGGACAGGGGCGCTATCTTTTTCCATCCGAAATCCCTATTATTTGCATCATGGTTAACGGTTTGCCGAGCCTCATCGGCCAGGGTAGCACTTTAGGTACATGGAAGAAATTGTTCCTCCCTTCTCTAGTCATTTTCAACGCCGCCTGTGCCATAGGGTGCTTTTTCTATCTGCTTTCGCGTTACGGTTTGACCGCCGGTCGAACCTATTGAACTATTTGGAAAGCAAATGACTATGAAAGAGCCGCTAAATGCCAAACTGACAAGATGGATGAGATCCACAATCTTTGTCTACGTCATTTCAGTTTTACTTTCCTTTCCTCTGGCCGTAGCTACGGTCGCCCTCGTCACACCAGCGGTGGTACCACTGCAAGCAGAAACCGCCGCAATCGGCGTCAAGCAGTTCATAGGTCGCTCCGGACGCGAGCACGATCTAAATTCCTTGGAAATTACAAGACTCTTGGAGCGTTACAATCTCTCCTGGCTATATATCACCGACGGCAGCGCCAAACCATCGGCAGAATCGGCACGGTTTGCCCCCTATCTAAACGATTATCCGATGCGCAGCGGGTTTATCAAACTAAGAGAAACCAATTATTATGAGGCTGTAAGCAGCTTGAGTTCGGGTTATCTGATCCATGTCGGCATAGACGCCACTTTTCCAGGTCTGCCCCTTTCAGCTCCTGAAGATTTACTCTTCTTCTGGAATATGCCCTTCCGTGGCGGTTCTATGATCGCTATCTTTCTCATCTCCGCAGTACTTAATTTCCTTGTACTAGCGCGCATCTTCCTACAACCTCTTGCCAAATTCTCTAAGGAAATCAAAAATCTAGCCGAATCACCCGCACCAAGCACGGTGGCATTCGACAAAATCGTACTCTCCCCGATGGCTTCTAGCGAATTGTGGAATTTGAAGGGAGCCCTGCATGACTTTATCGCCGCCTTGAGCGAAAAAGAGAAGGAAGCAAGGGAAGCCATGCAGAAACAGGGCGGCGAAGCCGGACCCTGGCTCAAACCATCTGAAAAGGAACTGCAGGAAGTAAGCAATCAAAGCCTACCGAAAGTGAAAGCCAGCGGTCACAAAGCCACCGTGCATGCTCTCAAAGCCCTGAAGCAGTCGGAAGAAGCCTTCGGAGAAAATATCACCGAAGGAGTAATCGAAAGATTCCCCGGTCTGGTCACAGGCGTGGTCTTTATGAAGGGCGAAGTGTTGGCGGGTAAAACCACCACCGAAAGCATCGTAAAGTCTGCCGGTCTCAAGGAAGGACAGTTGCTGGAACTAGCGGCGCTCAATCTACAGCCGCTCTTTGAGCAAGCCCGCACCGCCGGTAAAGCCATAAATCTTGGTCCAATGTCGATGAAACGTACCGGTCTTGACTCCATCATGGTCAGATTAAATGCCCAACACATAGTCATGGCCCCGATTAGACATAGAAGGCGCTACCTAGGTTTTCTTCTAGTTTTGACTAAAGAAGCACTTGGTCCCGACCAGATAAGGGGGTTGGAGAGACTGTTAGATCAAACAGCCGGTTTATATAACAGTCTCTTGCAGAGAGAAGAAAAAGAAGAACAAATCTGGAACGACCCGCTCACCGAATTGCGTAACAAAGCATACTTGCAAGAGTCGGTTTCAGATCTGACTAGTTCGATGGGCATTACCAGCGGGCAAACCTACGCCATAGTCTATTTTAGTATCAACTCTGAAAGCGGCAGTTGCGATAGCAATCTAGACAATTATGCCCTCTCGGTGGCGAAAGCCATGAAGCATCTAAAAGAAACAAAACACCTCGTCAAGCTTGGCGACCTGAGCAAACTAGATTTGGTGAGAGCGCAGCCGCTGGAATTTGCCATAATCATCAGAGGCGAAAATGAAACCTTTTATGAGCAGTGCTGCCTAGAACTTGGACGCCTATTGGAAACGGGCTTACGAGCCGAAAGAACAGTGGCGCACAATCTGGTGGTCAGCCTTGGTCTAGCTGTGTTTCCTTTTGATGCTATGAAAGGCGACGACGTGCTATCCAGAGCCAAACTAGCCATGGTACTGGCTGAAAATCTAGCCAAGCCTGAGAATAATCCCATACCACCAAACGGCTATAGAGTCACTTTGTCGCTGGCCAAAGCCCGCAATGTACCGTCAAATTTCAAACCTTTACGCAAGTATACCGCCGTCAAAGGCGAGCTTGGTGTCATGGACGGTGCGGAAGTGATTCAGTCGATGGCCAGCGGCGGACGCACCGGTGTGCTCACCGTAGAAGACCCGGTCACTAACCGCCAATTCACCTTGCTGGTGGAAGACGGCAAAGCCATAGGGGCTGAACTAGGCAAAATGCAAGGCATGGATGCACTGATGGAATTTGTTTCCACCTTCGAAACCGGCACCTTTGTCTTTTCCGAAAAGCCAAGCCTCGATAAAGAATATCTTCACATCAAGAGAATGCCGATGCCGTCAATCATGAACTGCCTTATGGATTCGGCCCTGGCCACAGACAATCTCACAGCAGCAAGACAGATTATCAAAGATCTCAAAACTCCCATCATGGCCCAATATTCCGACGCAGCCTGGCAAGAACTCTTCCGCCACGAAGAACCAGGACATAGAGAACAACATCTACTTAAAGAGATAATGCGCATGGCAGACGGCCGATTTGGGCTGGAAGCCATTTTCGGCGCCTTGTCTTATGCACCGACCGCCATGGTCTGGCATGCGGCGGCGAGACTGATCAGTCACGGTCTAATCGGTTATGCTGTCAGGCGATAAAGTGCAACTTTGAGATACCGCCCCGCTTAGTAACCTGTATCTGCACCGGGAACATTTCTTTAACGTCGTTGATATGGGTGATAATCAGCACCCGCGAAAACTCTTGTTGAATGAGCTTGATAGCTTTGACCAGCCGCTCTCGACTGCTGTCGTCTTGCGAGCCGAAACCTTCATCAATAATCAAAGTTTCCAATTTAGAACCGGCTCGTCTGGCCAGCAAGCGAGACAAGGCGATACGCAGAGCGAAGTTAACTTTGAAGGCCTCGCCCCCCGAATAAAGCTCATATGCCCTAGTCCCCAACTCATCGCCGATGACCAAATCAAGGGTCTCCGACATGCCACCTGCTTTGGTGCGAGCTTGGGTAATCAGAGCAACATGCATCTTATTCTCGGTCAGACGAGACAAAATACGATTTGCTTCGCTCTCTATCTCAGGTATAGCATTCTCAATGATTACGGCCTGAATTCCCTTTTTACCGAGTGCTTCCGACAAAAACTCATAATCACTCAATTCTTCTTTGAGCGCTTCGATCTCCTTGAGCCGGTCTTCAATTGCTCTCAGTTCGCGCCCAACTGCCTCTTCTTTATCAAGCAAAACAGCCACTTTTCGTGAACTTTCATCGCGCTTATCTCTGAGTTCACCAAGCATAGGCAAAAGTCCATCAAGGGCGGCCTTCTCCCTATCCATTTCTTGATAGGCGCGCTTTAAAGCGATTTGCTCACTCTCCAAGCCGTCAACTATCTCTCTATTGCGACCTTCTTCCTGTTCTAGACTCTGCAATTTACCACTCAAAAGCGGCAGCTCTTCCGAGGCACGTTTGACGTCGCGTGCCTTCTGCGCAAACTGCATCAACTCAGAAAGACGCTGCTTGAGGCGAGCATGCTCATCTCTACTATAAGAAGACAAGCTGAGGCTTTCTTGAATCCTTGCCAGTTCCTGCCGAACTTCCAGACCATAAGATTCCGAACTGATCTCTGCTTTCAAGGCTTTCAAAGAATCCAGCAATTCCGGTCTTTTCTTCTCAAGGGCGGAAAGCTCCTGCTGGTCTCGCTCCAACTGCTCTTTGCGCCCTTCGATGTGTCGCTTCAGTCTAATTTGAGCCGAAAGAGAATTATAGACAACCGGATCAAAATCAATTTCAGCCAGCTGCTCTTTCACCTTGAGCAGCGACTCTCTTTCAAGTTGAGCAAAATTCTCAGCATTGAGTTTCTCAGTCAAAATGGCAAGTTCGGCCTTTTGTTTGGCCAGATTGTCCTGAGCACGACTAACTGCACTCAAACGCTCATTAAACTGCCCTATGCGCTTATCCAACTCTTTACGCCCCAAAAGGCGGCGCTTCAATTCGGTGTATTCTTTGCGCAATTCATCGCGGTCAAAAGCCAGCCGCTCCTTCTCGACTTCTATACGCCCGATCTCGTCATGCATCTCTTTGTTTTGCTGCAAGTATCTATCGCAGACAGCCGCTCGGTCTAAGATGGGATGAGAACAAAGTGGACAGAGTGGGCTATTTGCGTGTTCATTCAGCTCACGAATCTTCTCAAGATTTTCTCGTTGCCTGAGCTTCAAATCTTCTATCTTCAAGTCGAAGCTCTCAAGCTGCGACTTAATGCTCAGCCCTCTCTTCTCGCAAAGATCAAACTGCACTTCAAGCTTATCTAGTTCTTTCGCTTCTTCATCAAGCTCTTCGCCTTCTTGATTGAGATTTTGCGAAGAGCCGCTCACCGACTCTAAGTCCTTCACAACATTCTCTTTTTGACCCACCTCGGCTTCTAGTCTAATGCGCGATTCTTGAATCAAGGCGGTCAACTCCTGAGCCCTTCTGGTCAACTGAGTAAAGGCTTCCTGCTTGCGCGCCAGAGACGTCTCCTGCTCCACCATCTTCTTATACTCAAGATACTGAGCTTCGATTTTCTCAGCACCATCAACCTCAAGTATCAACTCTTGCCTGCGTTTTTCAAGCTGTTCCGCTTCCTTTTCAAGCTGCTCTAAAGTCATCTCTAACTTAGATCTGATGAAAGAAAGTTCGCCTGATAGTGCTATTTTGCGTTCACTCAGCTCTTGCATAGACAACTGCAAGGTATCGAGCATTTCAACCCGAGCACGAGTGGCTTCAAACTCTTGCAATTCTTTTTCCAGATGCGCACCTTCGGCAAGCAACACCTTCAATTCGCCAACCTTCTCTATCAATTCGCCGCGTTCCCGAATAAGTCTGGTCAGCTGAATAGAAGCATCTGTAAGACGCTTATCGTTCGAATCAATCTGCACCTTGACCATTTTCAAGTTCTGAACTTTCTCGGTCAGCTCATTAACCCGACACTCGATATCTGAAAAGGCACCTTCGGCATTCTTTAGTTCCTCTTTCTCGACTACAAGTTTCTCTTTTATCTCAGCTTCGAGTTCTTTCAGACTATCGAAATTGCTCACTGCTCCGGACAGAAAATCTAGTTTGCCCTTGGTCAATTTAGTCAGGTCTCGGGCTTCGTCCCGCAAACGGTCAAAGTAAGAAAGTCCAAGAATCTCGCCCAAAACCTGCTTTCGCTCCGATGGCGGCTTGAGCGTAAACTCATCGGAGCGCCCTTGCTTGAGATAGGCACTATTGATGAAAGTGTCATAGTCCATACGCAAGAGATTCAAAATGAGCCGGCCGGTTTCTCTAGTAGAAGCAGCTGTCAAACTATTCCACTTAACAGAAGCCAAGCGCTCTTTGCCGATATCATCAACACCAGTGATGCCGTCGGCCACCATAAACTCGAGATTCCCTTTGGTTTGCCCGCGACTTCCAGCTTTACCGCTGCGCTGACGGGAGCGCCGAACTCTGTATAGCCGCCCTTCATGGGCGAAAACAAGATCTACCCACATTTGACCTTCACCAAGTCTAATCAGTTCATCGGAAGAGGCTCTTGCTTCCTCAAAAATAGCCCAGGTTACTGCATCCAGTAGGGCCGATTTGCCCGCTCCGTTCTGACCGGTCAAACAGGCAACAGGTATTCCGCTAAGATCCAAAGTAGCATCGGCATAGCTCATGAAATTATGCAGCTGCACCAAGTTTAGAATCACTCTATTGCGTCTCGCTTCCTATACTAATAGCCATGCCGGCCCGATTTTTACTGCTAATCTTGCTTTCGCTTCTCGGAGCAACCTCTATCATACTGGAGGTAGCCGCTTCCCGTCTGATCGGACGCTTCACCGGTGAACATCTAGCTGCAACACTTACCCTGTCATTTTATATGCTCGGGTTTGCCAGACCCTTTTTCAAACCACCTAGAGCAAGTCTTGGCAGGCTTATACTGGCAACCATTGCCTTGACAATTTCCTTTCTAGGTACAGCCTCTACAAACGCATCTATGATGCTCTGCCAACTTGCCGAGCATCTGCCCGAAACCGCTAGCAGCGCCTTGCTAACAGCCATAGCTTCGGTATCTATCTATTGCCTGGCTTATCTTAGCGGCGCCCAACTGTTTAAGTTGAGCAGCCAAAGACAAGGTTCTGCTTTCGACTACAGAAATTATCTTTGCTATAACATCGGCGCCGCCCTGGGTGGCTACGGCGTTATCTCTCTGCTTGGTCTCGGGCTGAAAATGACCTTGGGTTCTTGTCTTGCCTTCTTGCTCATCGCGCACCTTGTCAACAGGCTGAACTTGAGGCAAGAAAATGAAAATCAGACGGTTTCTCCCCAAAAAAATCAACCGATATCGGTTGATTTTTCGAAACACATGGCTGACTCAAAATCAGTCGAAAAAGAATCGCCCTTCTCTTGGCAACCACCAGCTCTCCTCATCTTCCTTTCTGGTCTCGCTGGACTTTTGTCCCAGCTGGTCATCTTACGCACCAGCGCCTGCCTAAGCGGCTCTGCTGTCACAGCTTTAGCACTTACAGCTTCGGGCTATATAACCTTCATGTCGCTGGGAAATCTTTGCGGTTACATCGTTTCGGTTAAAACTGGAAAAAGCTTTCTAGTTAAGGCAGTTTGGGTCTACTTTCTCTGCCTGGCAGGACACGCACTCTGCCTAAACCAATTCAGCAAGGTTTGCGGCTTCTATTTGCACCTAACCAGTAATCTAGATTTAGTCTTCATATTCTTGTCTATGTCTATCAGCGCTCTACCGGCATTTGCATCCGGTCTTTTGGTGACAAGCATATATGGTGAATTTAAGGGACAGGCTGAAGGATTCAGAAAAACCATGGCCTTAAATGCCGCTGGTGCAGCCCTGGCCCCAGCCATTTTTCTATTTACTTTCTCCATTCCCCAGCTTGGGCAATTACTTGGGCAACATCGTTTGCAAATAGCCATACATCTCTTACTGCTAATGGCCGGCTTTATCGTTCATCTCACCCTTGCTTCTAAAGGAAGCAAGTTGAAGGGAAGAATAACACTGCTTTTGTTGCTTCCGCTTTCAATTTTGCTTCCAGTTAGCGACGCTGGTTTAACAGAAGGGAGAATCAATCTTCCGTTTAGTTTGTCGGCAGCTGAGCAGCTTTTACAAAGCGAAAAGGGACTGAAGACACTCTACAGAGAAGACGGCTTCTACTCTACTATCACGCTCGAACAAAGCAGTGACGGTAACCTCTTGGTGCTCAAGTCAAACGGTAATATCGAAGCGACCAAGACTGTTCAAGCTGATTTAACAGCGCAGGGCAAGAAAATAATTTCAGCAGAGCCAACACACAAACTACTCTTTCTCTTGCCTTATTTAGTGCACCCAGGCGAGCCAAAACAAGTACTGATCATAGGACTTGGACTTGCCACCACTTGTGATATCGCCAAGTCGGTGCTTAGAGACGGCGTATGTGAAACTATCGAATTAGAACCAGAAGCAATAGAGGCGGCAGCGCAAGCCGCAAGAATAGCTAATGTCGATATGAATGTCGATATGAATAAAGTCAAAGAGCATGCCGGTTTGTCTACTTATATAAGACAAGGAGACGGCCGCCTCTATCTAGCCCAACACAAAGCCGAATATGACCTTCTCATCTGCCAACCTTCCGAACCCTGGGTGAGCGGCTCAGCTTCTCTATTTACTCGTGAATTCTTAGAAACAGCCCGCTTCAGGCTCGCTACCAACGGCGTCTTCTGCCAATGGCTGCAGCTCTATGGACTCGAGCCCCAAGCCCTGGTCGACTATGTAAGAACCTTCGAAGAGGTTTTTCCCGGGTCGTATATCTATAGAAGCAAGGGAGCAAGCGAGATAATCTTGGTCGGAGCCAAGCCGTCGAGCGAACTAAACAGAATGATTTTGCAAAGCAAACTTCGACGCTTGGAACCTTTGATCAGGAGAGAGGATCTTGACCTCAGCTTTGATGAACTATCGACATGTCTGCATAAAGCAGCAAACTTGGGTGCTAAGCTGGGTTACAGAGGTGAAGACGTACTTGACGACAATTTGTCTTTGCAACATCGCTCACTCTTACGACCAGATTCGTCAGCCACGGCGGCGGCAAATCGTAATGCTCAAATCATTAACCTTCAGGTAAATGTTCAATTGCCCTCTTCCAATCTGAAAGAATAATGGCATAATACAAAATCCTCTCTTGAGGAAGGAATCCGGAATCTATCTAGGTATGGATTTGGAATAAGGATTTAGAGCTTGTCTTTTCGACTATTGCTAATTGAAGATAGTCCCACCCAGCTACTAACCATCGCAAAAACACTGCAAGCAGAGGGCTATACAGTGATTGAGGCGAGAAACGGAGCGGAGGGACTGGCGAGAGCCTATCACGAAGCACCGGATTTGATCATTTCAGATGTAGTAATGACCGGCATTAACGGCTATCAACTGTGTCGGTTGGTGAAGAACGACCCTGACCTGGCCTCAATACCGGTTATCTTGCTTACTAAGCTTGACGGTTCGGTTGATCGCTTTTGGGGTTATCAATCCGGCGCAGAGCGCTACATTCCAAAAGAGCCCGGCTTCCGCAGCTTGATCAAGTCGATTCAAGAGATTTTGGAAGATCCGGCTACCAAGCCACGTTTGCGTCTTTTGAACGAGCCCAGTCGCCCTCTCAGTTCTGAAGATATCAATAATCGTCTCAATCAACTTCTGGAAAGGCTGCTCTTTGAGGCGACCATTGCAGAAGAAGTGCGCAAGATTGCAGAGGATGTGCTTGACCTAGAGACAGTCTCTAAACGTCTTTTTGAACTACTTTCTTCGATACTCGATTACCAGGCTGTGGGCCTGGTAGTCAATCAAGGCAAACATTCAAGCCTTAAAACAGACGCAGCCGAAGGTGTGGATGAAGAAGCCCTCACGGCTTACATAGCCAGACTTTCAGCTCAGCTTGGCTTGCCGCCCTTGAGCCGCAGTCACGACGACCAACAAAGCAAACATGCCCACCACGTGCCTGACAATGCCATGTGTCAAACCATCGATATCAAAGGCTTCCGGCTTGGTATCTTGGTGGTTATTCCGCCGGTCAGCCAGATCTTGAAAGCCGGTGACCAAAAAGTAGTTCGTTTGATAGGTGAACAACTTTCGCCAGTCTTAAGAATGCTCGACTTAGTTGTAGGAAAGAGCCAAAAGAGCTAATTGCGCTTCTTACGCTTGAAGCCTCGCCTACCGCCATCATCATCTTTTTTTCCTGTATTGCCGGTATTGCCCTTATCTTTGCGAGCCGGCATTTCATCCATCAAAAAAGAGGCCAAGTAAGAAGCCGGCTTCGAAACTATAGACCAGTTATCCTTAGCGGCAGCTTTGCCTTTATCTACATTCTCCAGGGCCGGCAGTTCAGTAGAAGTATCTGACTCAAGATCATCACCATCATCATCTAGATTATCCAGAGCTTCCAAACGCTCTAGGTCATTGAGTTCCTTCTCGATGTCCATCTCCGGCTCGAGTTCAGGCAAATCGAGGGAACTAGAGTCACTCCCAGAGCCATGCTGAGACTTATCGGAATGTTCAATCTCGTCGTTAACTTCGCGCGTCGCGCTTGCCAAAGTTTCTTTTGCCCTTTCGGGTGTATTATCTTGCAGCCCTTCTTGTGGGTATTCTTGCACAATAGAATCGACAGCTGGTGTTGACTCAAGGTCTGCAATATCAGCAGAGGAAGAGATGGACTCGGCTTCGGTACTCGCATCGGCTTTATTTTTATCGGTCCTAAAAGAACCACCGAAAAGAACGTCATCAAGACTCGGGCGTTTGCCCTCTTTTTGACCACCTTTGTAAGACAGATCTAGAGAGCCCGGAGATGACTCTACCTGCCCCTCAAGTAAAGGAACTTCGTTTTCGCCTTCAACATCTTTTGACCCGGCAGCAGCACTTCCATCACTGCTTTCCAGGTCAAGATCAGTTTTGTTGCTTGGTTCGCTCAAGTGGCTAGTAACTGCTTCAGTCGCTCCATCTGCAAGAGGTGCAGAAGACTGACTAGGCTCGGAGTTTTTTAAAGAGTTTTCCGAATTGCTTTCTTTCAGGGTCTCTTTGAGGCTTTCTTGCGGATTTAGATCGAACATCAGATCTATGAGCGATCGTTTACGCACACGCTCTTGAGTTCTCTGCCCAGGCTCTTTATCAGTTTTTGATTCCGGCTCTAGTTCTGATTCTGGTCTTAGATCTATGCTTGCCCCAGGCACCTGCCCCAGATTGGATGAGGCTTGCTCTGCGCCTTCCAGCGCGGACCCAGCCCCGATCAGCTCGGCATCTCTGTGGATATCGGTAGCGCCCTCATCGGGGCTGAAACTTAGCAGTTCACCCTCTGGCTTGGCAGCGAGAGAATTAGCGACTGCGACATCAGATTGAGACTTTGATTCAGACCCTGATTCAGACTGTGATTCAGACTCAGGTTCAGACTCTGATTCGGACTCAGGTTCAGACCAATCGAGCTGATCCTTCCAGGAAGGCACTGCATTATTAGGAGTAAGCTTGACCGGCACATCTGGCTCAGCAGTTACTTCTGGTACTTCTGGTACTTCTGGTACTTCTTTTGCTTCTGTTGCTTCTGTTGCTTCTGTTGCTTCTGCCATAGAGGCCCGCGTTTCCTGGGCGAGAGCGCGCGCCACGATACCAGCTTCTTCGGTGGGCAGAGAGGCGATAGCTTGATCTAGTTCCTCGCGCGTTACCAAACCTCGCTCAAGGAGCAAATTGAACATGGTGCCGGTATCACCTCTCTCAGGCATCAGCTCTTGAAACTGTTCAAGTGAAATCTGTCCGGTTTTGATTAGTTGTTGACTGATGAGAACACACTCAAGGTCGCGCTCCTGCACAAAGCCTTGCTTGACCAAGAAAGATCCGAACATCAACTCGGGCATTGCCTTGTGCATGTCGGCGGCGATTTCTAATTCGGTTTTTTCAAGCAAGCCGCTCGACTGCAATAGCTCTCCGATACGCATAGCCGCTCCGGTTTTGACTTCCTGCGGCGCCTCGTCTGAAACAGCGTGCCCGCTCAAACGCTGATCATAGTCACCGCGGGTGGAGGCATCTTGCAAAATATCATGATTGATCCAAACCTTCTGAAGTCCCTTCAACACTTCCTGTCGTTCAAAGCCTCGCAAAGGTTCGCTGCGTTGCTTAATACCTCTGAGAATGGCACGCACCCTCACCAAAAAGACGCGGTGTATATCTTGACGGTCCGCTCCCTGTTCAAGCCCGAAAAACTGATAAAAGTCAGGCTCAGCCGGCTCTTTCGAGACAGCCTTCTCTTCGTCCACCCCAAGAGCGGCAACTTGAGGTTTATCAGTCTCAGCCTCAGGCAAAGAAATATTCTCTTGGCCATTTTCAATCGAACTAGAAACTTGCACTTCGGAGCCAGGTTTCTGAGCTTTCTCACTAGATTCCTCAAACCATTCGATATCCGGTATCCGTCTGGTCTTTTCCTGCAGGGCTTGCCCATTGGCGTTGCCCAATCCTGCCTCGCTGGCTCTCAGGGCACGGCTCAGTTCTGCTGCACTAGGACCGTTCATAAGTTCCTGGCGAGCCTTCAACAATATAAAAATCTGTTCGTGGGCGAGGTTTGACCCTTCCATATCGCCGAGCTGCAAGCTCTGGCGCAAAGCAGCAGCCAGAACGCGGGTTTCGAGTTCCAGTCGCTCTCTAGAAGCCGGATCTACCTCTACCACCTGTCAATTACCTGTATCATTCTTAAGCCTGGTAAGTTAATGTTCCGCCCGAAAGGGCGGCGGTAACGCCTAAAATGTAATTCTTATGTTCGTACTCCATTAGATTCTCATATATTTAAGGCCTAGGCCTGTACCCTTATTTTCCACCAAAGCAAGCCCTCTAATCAAAAGCATGTCAAACCTAAAATCCCTAGAAGCCTCCCAGTTATCAAGCGCAATTGCCGAAATGGCCGCTCTCGCCGAACTGGAACTCACGCAAGACATGATAGCGGCTCTCGAGCGATTTGCTGCTTTTCTGTTCGAATACAATCAGAAAGTAAACCTGGTCGGTTCTAAAGATCTACTGTCCCTGGTTCAAAGACACTTTTTAGACGGCTTCACTGTAGCCTCGGCCATCAAGACCATCCAGATCACAAATAAGAGCGAAAAGCCAGATTCGGAAACCGAAAATTCCCCTTCCGCGGCCAAACTTATCGATATCGGTTCGGGCGGCGGTTTACCCGGCATGATTCTAGCCCTGAGCCTGCCCTGGTTGAATGTCACCTTGGTGGACGCCATCGGTAAAAAGTGCAAGTTCTTGGAAGAAGCAACTAAGCACCTGGGCCTGGACCAAAACAATATATCGGTCATTACCGGCAGAGCGGAAGAAATGGGGCACCAGGTTCGGTTCAGAGAACAATTCGACTATGCCACCGCCCGTGCAGTCGGATCTTTGCGCATGACAGCCGAGCTTGTCTCTCCTTTTCTCAAGCTTGACGGTCATTATCTTGCCCAAAAGACAAAAACAAAGGAAGAGGAAGAAAGCAGGGAAGCGGCTTTGCTCTTGACTGAATTGCAGCTTAAGCAAGTTAGACGGATTAGTCTTGAGCATCTAGAAAACATCGCCGAAAGCGTCATTCTTGACTATCGAAAAGTGGGCGCCCTCGGAAAAGACTATCCCCGAGCCTGGAAAAGGATGATCAGCGACTGATCAATGCAGCTGCCGGTCGATAGCGCGGCTTCTGTCGCCTGACTATATTTGACTGGTTCTTTTTATTCTTTTGCCTGGTTCTTCTGACTGATTCTTCTGACTGATTCTTCTGACTGGTTCTAGTCGACAAGCTCTAGTTCTTCAACCAACCAACCTTCAGCCTGGGCCTGCAGTCTAGCCTTGTCAAAGTCGTCTTCGAGAGCCAATTCAAAGACTCGACGCTTGCTGCCAAACACATAAGTAGCCCGGTTTATTAGGCTGGTGACATCGATATGGTCATGGGCAAAGATTACCGAATCGGGTCTTCTATACCAGTTATCACCCACCGGGGCAACAATATCAGCCACTAGAGAACCAAGATCGAGCACCTGCTTGTGTATGCCGCCGTTTTTAGCTATCTGAGAGCGAGAAGGCCAGGTGACAGTATATTTGCGTGTATCAAACCCCAGGCATTCAACCCGCCCCAAATAGTGGCTGCTCTCGTCCTGCACAAGAAAACCACTCTCTTCCCAACGGCGACTCTCTTCGATCCAAAACTCGCGCAGAACCTCGGTGACGGTATCAAGATGACGGCTCAAGCGCCACATCTGCGAGGTTGGCAAATAAGAACGAGAGGGCACAAAATCCCAAGAGTCTTCGGTATAGACAAGTTGGTACTGGTGGGTGGTCGCCCACGATGTCATGAGCAGGGAGGTCCATATATTGTTCTCTGAAAAGACTTTGGCATAACTAGTCTTGAACCATTCTTGCCATTTCTCAAAGTTATCGTATTGCGAAGAACGCTTGGTCAGGCCTTCTTTCCACTCTTTCTCATCTTGCAGCGGGTCTTCCAGATGAAAGAACTCTTCCCAGTAGGCACACACCGAAGCCACTTCCAGATGCTTGCTATCGGCACCACAGAGATTCTCTTCGAACAGCCGTTCCAAAACCTTGATAGTGTGCTCGCAACGAGCATAGGGATTCGAGTTGGCAAACTCTTTCTGGTGTCGCACCCAGTCAATGCCTACTCGAAATAAATATGCTGGCAGCATGCACTAAAACCCTTTACAAATGATTAGGATTATACCTCATTCGCCGAGGTTTAGAGACCGCGCACGCCCGCAGGAGACCACCAGGTCGGCAACATAAGAGAGAATCTCGCGTTTTTCATCTTGCCGATAGGCGGCAAAAGACTTGGAGAGCCTTTGGCTCCAGTTGGAATCTTCAGCAAGTCCCGGCTCATTAAAGCGCTTCGCACTTGCAAATAGGTCGCTGATCATGAGCACGGTCAGCCAGGAAGGAGAAGAAAACAGCACTTTGAATATTCGCTTTTGCAAATCGCTGTCGAAATGTTCCGGTGCCTCTTCCGGCTCTAGCCCGAGAAAACGCATCAGGCGCGAGACTTCCTGCCAGCCCTCGTGCCCGTCCGGACCGTGCCACCACTTACTCAGTTCTTCATAATAGGTCTTTAGGGGTTGATGATCGTGCGTGCCCAAAGTAGCCAGGCTGAGCGGTTCATATGTTTCGGGCTTTCTAAAATTACGCTCCGGGTCATCTTCTCTCTCGAAGATGGGGATGATAAAGCCCGGAATCCCCATTTCCTGCAGGCGCGGCCGCACATAATCGGGCACCATGCCGAGATCTTCAGCCACAACTTTGGTATCACCGGCGGCATCAAGAATCATGCTCAGCAGGTCCGTACCGTCCTGACAATTAGCTTCGGCATCTTCAGGCTCTTCATCCGAGCGCGGCGAAAAGCCGGGCAGCCTGCCGCCGGTCTTGAGCTTGGCTTGGGCTAAAGTCAGGTCGACAAACTCGCCGTTACGCTCTGGAATCCAGGGAAAGGCATAGACCCGAAAGAAGCCTAAGACATGGTCAATGCGAAAATAATGAAAAATCTCGGCGGTGGATCTGACCCTCTGACGCCAGAAAGAATAATCATTCTTCTTAAGAGCTTGCCAATCATAGAGCGGAATACCCCAATTTTGACCCCAGACTTCTGTGAACTTATCACCCTGGAAGAAAGTCTCAGGAGGGGCGCCCCCAGAGCTTTCCAGATCAAAAAACTGGGGCTGACAAAAGACATCGGCGCTGTAGCGACTGACACCAAAGGGAATATCACCCATGAGCTCTACGCCTAACTTATCGGCATAAGCGCGCACCTGACGCCACTGTCGATAGGCCACCCATTGCACCCATTCATAAAAGCGACGACGCTCGCTTATGGCCGGCTCTTGTGCCAGGGTCTGACATTTATCGACACTCCTGTGCTCGGGCCGCCATTCGGTCCAAACAGCACTGCCGCCATTCTCATCCATAAAAGCCCGAAAGAGGCTATAGCCCTCCAGCCAGGCTCGGTCTCTCTTGAATGCAGCTAGACTTTCATCATCACTAGTGAAGTTATTGTAGGCGGCACGCAACAGAGCTAGTTTCAGCTTCTTAACAGGCTCATAGTTGACTGCTCCTTGCCTGAGAGGCTCCAGCACCGATTCTGGTGCCAGCTCATTGAGCATATCGGGGCTCAAACCCGGCACCATTTCCGGTGTCATCGTCAGATAGACCGGGTCAAGTGCATTGGCACTGAGGGCGTTATAAGGAGAGTTGTCTGCTCCGGTCTCGTTTATGGGCAAGAGCTGCAAAACCGACATATTTAGAGAAGCCAGAAAATCTATGGCCTGCATCACGCAGGCGGTGTCGCCAATGCCGAAGTCTTTATTGTCGCTGCGCATGGCAAAGACCGGAATCAATAGTCCAGCCAGCTTCTTATCTAGGTTGATTTGCTGCACCCTAAACTTGGTATTCTTACTCAAATCGCCGCCCTTTCGAATACATAATCGATATTTTTCAAATAAGCAGCTGGATCAAAACAGCTCTCTATCTCGCCAGCTGTCAGATGTTTCAGCACTCTCTCATCGCCCTTGAGATTCTCTCTGAAATTGCCGCCGGCTTTATTCCAGGCTCTCATCGCATTTTCCTGCACCAGCTTATAAGAATCTTCACGGCTGAGCCCCTTATCGACAAGCTTCAAGAGCACCGCCTGCGAGAAGATAACCCCGCCGAAAACATCCATATTGCGCAGCATATTCTCGGGATAAACCACCAAGCCCTCGATTACACCGGCCAAACGCGCCATCATATAGTCGAGCAGAATAGTCGAATCGGGCAAAATAATTCTCTCTACCGAACTGTGCGATATATCTCGCTCATGCCAAAGGGCGACATTTTCCATGGCGGCCAGAGCATTAGCGCGCACTACCCTAGCCAAACCGCTGATATTCTCGGTCGCCACCGGATTGCGTTTATGAGGCATGGCGGAGGACCCCTTCTGACCGGCATGAAAGGGCTCTTCAGCCTCCAGTACATCAGTTCGCTGCAAATGTCTTATCTCTACTGAAAACTTTTCTAGCGATGAAGCAATCAAGGCCAATGTATTCATAAACTGACCATGCCTGTCTCTTTGAATAATCTGAGTGGAAACCTTGGCCGGTTTCAAGCCAAGATGTTTCAAAGCCCGTTCTTCTACCTCGGGTGAAATATTGGAAAAGGTACCAACCGGACCACTCATTTGCCCGACGGATATCATTTCGATAGCCTGTTCTAAACGCACTTTATGACGACGCAATTCTTCCACCCAGACCGCCATCTTGAAGCCGAAAGTGATTGGTTCGGCATGGATACCGTGTGAACGCCCAACCATAACGGTGTGCTTATGTTTACGAGCTTGACCGACTACAGCCTCGGTCAATCTATCCAGCTCCCGCATCAAAATTTGGGAAGCACGCAAGAGTTGCAAAGCCAGGGCTGTGTCAATGACATCCGAGCTGGTCAGCCCCATGTGAACGAAGCGCGCCGCCTCACCGACGTTCTCGGAGATATTGGTGAGAAAAGCAATGACATCGTGCCTGACCTCGGCTTCAATCTCATCGATCCTTTTGACATCAAAGCGAGCTTTCGCCTTGACTTCGGCCAGCGCCTCGGCAGGAACAAGTCCCATTTCGCACTGAGCTTCCATTACAGCCAGTTCGACATCTAAAAAGGTCTGAAACTTGCTTTCAAGAGACCAAATAGCGCCCATCTCGGCGCGCGTGTAACGTTCTATCACCCTATGAGTTCCTTATCAGTGAAAGAATATTCTCGCAAGTGACGCTTTCAAGCGGGTGCTCTCGTCAAGAAAATTCGCAAAGAAATGAATTAATTTAATGACCGTATATAGATGCCAGTAGTCCTGTAAAATCTGCCCGTTATTTGCTGATGGAATCGAATTGACAATGAATATTTTGGTAGCAATCGATGTGGCCCAATCGACCAATAAAGATGAGGCGAAGGCCGCTAAGGAGCTGGTGGAAGTAGAGAAGGTCGCCGCCCTCCTGCCCCTCGATCAAAGCCAGGTCACCTTGCTTTACGTCAAGGAAGAATTGCCTTCTTTTGAGCAAGTCTTGAAGGCTCAAGCCGATTTTCCAGAAGATCTCTCCCATGTGGTTGAAAGAAGAGCAGCGAAAATTCTCGATGCAGTCAAGAAAAATTTCGAAAAGTTCGGCGCCTCGGTCAAGTGTGAAATTGTCTCGGGACCACCGGCTCAGATGATCGAAACAGTCGGCAAAGATAATCAGGCGCAAGTGGTGGTCTTAGCCCAGAGTAAACATCACGACAGCCTCTTCCTTAGCCGGGTCAGCCATCATGTAGCAAGACACAGCCCTGTCTCTGTCTTGCTTTTGCGCCCAGGCAAAGAAGCCGCCTTCGCCACAAACGAGCGCTCGGTCACTGTGGGACTGGACGGCTCCAGCCAATGCCTTGAAAGCATCGGTAAAGCCCTTAATTTACTCGCCATCGATAGAGAAAAAGCACAGCTGCACCTCACCTACGTCGTGAACGTTTCAAAAATAATTGCCTCGGTAACGCCCTTTTCTTTCGTCACCGCCATGCAGGAAAATATGATGATGGAAGGTGAAGTTTACCTCGCTTCAGCTCAGAAACACCTAGCCGATGCCGGATTCAAGAAAACGACTCTCAATTTAAAGGCGGGTCGCCCCGACGCCGAGATACTAAAGTTAGCCCATGAAAAATCGAGCGACCTGATTGTAATTGGCGCCCAAGGTGGCGGAGCAATCAAGCACTTCCTCATGGGTCATATCTGTGAGCGAGTGGTATCGCAGGCGCCGGTATCGACTGTGGTGGCACGCCAATAACCATGTCGAGCCAAGACCAAAAGCTCGGTCAAGGAAAAACAGTGGCGCGCTCACTGGCAGCTCTGCTTTCTTTAGTGACCTTGTTTGGTTGGGCCGGCAGCGAACCAGCCCTGGCCCAGTTTAATGAAGTAGATGATCTGGCGGCAGAACAAGCCAAGGAAAAGCAAGAACTAGAGAACATGAAACAGGAACTGCGCTCTATCAAGGGCGAAGTCAATGATGCCATGCGCTCGATGAGCGAACTGACCCAGACAATGCAGGAGCGCCCCATGGCTGGTGCCGCCCAGGCGGTTCATGAAATGCATCTCTTTGTCAAAGAGAAAGAAATCGACCTGGGAGGGGGCAAGAAAGCGCATTGCCTGACATACAACGGAATGGTACCCGGTCCGGAACTACACCTTAAAGAAGGCGAACCGACAAGAATTGTCTTGCACAACGAATCGACCGTGCCGACGAGCCTGCATTTCCATGGTTTGGTTCTACCTCACACAGTGGATGGACTGCCGAGGGCAGGCGCCGCCGCGACCAAAGATAGCCCGGCGAAATCAGAACGCTATCTGCGCCCGGGTGAAAACTTTGCCTATCAATTTATTCCTACTGTGCAAGCTTCCGGCTATTACCATCCCCAGGTAATGCATCTCAAACAACGCGATATGGGTCTCTACGGAGCAATAGTCGTGCATCCGCGCTTGAACAGCCGTGCGCCCGATCAAGAACTGGCTTTGTTTATCAACAAAATGACTCTGCCGGCGAGTAAAGAAAGCGGACAAAAAGCCCAAGATGTTCTGGTAATTAATGGTAAAACAGCGCCGCATATTCCAGCCATAGAGACCAGCCCGGGAAAAAGGCTGAGACTGCACATCTATAACTTAAGCGACCAAGCCGTGCCCTTGCATTTAGGCGGTCACCGCCTGGAAGTGGTGGCTAGCAATGGCTCAGACCCACTGGAGCCGCATGTGATTAGAGACACAATCAATCTCAATCCGGCAGACCGTGTGGTTGTCGATGTATTAGCCGATAATCCCGGCGTCTGGTCCCTGGCTTCCGATCGCGCCAACCAGGTGATCGACAAAGAGGGCAATTTTCCCAGTGGCTTAGCTGTTGTATTCAAATATAAACTGCAGTAAGAAACACTAGCTCGAGAAAACCAGACTTAATAAATTATCTGCAATCTGCCCTTAATATTAGAAAGAAACTCTTCCCTCTGAAGCTCAGGCACCTTTTACTTGAAGTAGTGAAGCGAGGGCGAGCCTAGATGAATTATTCCAACGATTTTGACGACCTAGATAGAACCAAACCGGAAGCAAACCAGCCGAGGATACCCGATGCCGTTTCCTACGGCAGTCTATTGAATGTTTTGAAAAATCGCTCCGATGCACGCCAAAACGAGAAAGAAAACCACAACTTCCATCATGACAGCGCCGACCAAGCTTATATTATGGAACTAGCTCATAATTTGAGACAAGGCTATCTGCAAGACGTCATGGACTTGCGCATGGAGAGACTGGACCAAATTAACGGACGCGGACGCTCGGGTAAAAATGTCGAAATGCCCCTCTTCAATGAAGTCCCAAGCCTAAAGTTCTTCCTGAAATAAGGTCAAACCGAGTCTACTGCCGCAGAGCCGCAAGGGCACTGTCTACTCTTTCACGACTGAGACCGGTATGTCGGCAAAATATAGACCAACCAATTTCGATTACTTCTTCCCAGAAATCGAAGAATATTTCTTGATTGAGATAACCCAGACCCTTTTCATAGGAATAGTCGGCCAAAATAGCCTTAGCCATGTCATGCTGAATCATATGCTGAAGGTCGAACCAATTGTCCTCTAGAGCAAGTTCGAAGAGTACTCGCAAATACTCAGTTTGTCCGTATCGGGACTCGGCCAGTTCTCGTAATCGATCATCCATTAGGAATTAATCTCAGTCACAATCAAACTCAATCAGACTCAATCTCTTCTCAGCAAAACCAGGGGTATTCTTCAAAACTATCATAAAACAGCCATTTTTGAAGGTTGGGAAGAGAATTAAGGCAAAAGCCTCTAAAAGTCGGATATAGTGAACAAAGCAAAATATTCAGGACATCAGTTTTTATGCCTACTGAGCAATTGTTCCGCATAAAGTCTCAGCTCTCTACCAAAGAGCTGACGGTATCGGACGGACTACTGCTTACTTTGAGAGCCCTGCGCGGGCATATGCCCGAGAACCGCCTTTTGTGGCTCAATCGCGAATTATTGGGTTATCGACCGGAAGACCTGGAAGAGTTCTCGACACCGGAGCCTAAGAAAACTGTCTTCCCGCGCATAGTTATGCTCTGGTCGCCGGCGCGCAAACAACACGAAGAAGAGAAACTGACATCGCCTCGTTATCGTTATTTGCAGGGCACCTGGGGCAAGCTGGACGAAAGCGGCGGCATAACGACAATTGCAGCCCCTCAGCTATTGGAAAAGAGTATCTTTTGCAATATTGGACTGCAACAGCTGGAAGCGCAACTGCAGGAGATGGAGGATCGAGACGGCTCCTCCCTCTTCTCGATGAGTCACGATCTTGAAACAGGAGCCGAGTTCTATTGCTTCGCCCGCGAACTCAGCCGTATAACCGAAGCAGTCCGCATCAAGCTTTGCCAATTCATAGACGAAGCCCTCCAAGAACTAGCCTAAGAGAATTAGCCTAAAAGACCCGGCCAACTAAAGAAATTAGCCTAGAAAAACTTGCCTGGAAAAACTTGCACAAAATAGCTAGCATAAAAGAAATGGCATAGAAAGCCGTAATCTCACAAAGTTCGTCTCAATGAAAAAACCACCTATCCCTCTAGCCATGGTCTTGCACATTATTGTCTGGTCTAGCCTGATTTTGCCCAGTCTGGTGCTTTCCGATTGCGCAACGGTTAGCGCCCAAGCAATTGAAAAATCATTCCCCGAAGTCTTGCAAGAACTGGAAGTCAAAGCCGGGCTTGCAATTGAACCTAGCCTCCCTCTTTTAGTGCGCACCGAAAGACTGGAAAAAACAGTCTTTGGCTGCCCCCAGCCAGGTTCAATCATCACTCGAATCAACGGTCTCAGCGATCTGCTCAGAAACGGCAGTGCCAAGCCCCAAGAAAGTGCAAGAGAAGCCTTCGACCAGGAAAACTTGCCGGCAGAAAAGCTGAGCAGCGAGAAACTAGCCAAAGTGAGAGAACTTCTAGCGAGTGCCCAAATCGAATCTATCTTGCCGGCAGAAAACACTACGCCGCCGCACTTCTTTCGAATCAGTAAAGGCGGCGAAGCCGCAAAAGAGAGCAGTGACTATCTAGAACAAGTGATGGCGGCAAGCAAGAACCGCACCTTTCGTTTTGCCTCAATGCCCATTACCGTCTATATCACACCGATACAAGACCAGTCTTTGATGAAAGCCGTCAGAGAAGGCTTCTTCGACTGGGAGAGCCGGGGCGCAAAAGTGAAATTTGTCGAAACCAATGCTCAGTCGGCGCGCATCAAGGTGATCTGGAGTCGACTGGGAGTCAGTTCGGACAAAAATGACTGCACCCTGGGTGCCCACACCATTACCAAATGGACCAAGCATCCTTCAGGCAAACTGGCAGTCATGTCAATCAGCGCTATTCCTGTGCCCATCTACATTCCCAATCTTGGTCCCAAGTATACGGTGCCACCCCAGGTAATCGAGGTGAACCTAGACCTCATCTATTCAAAAGTACCAGAAGCACGATATTTACTTACCAAGAATATAATCGCCCATGAACTAGGGCACGCCATGGGATTGCTCGGTCACAGCCCCGAGCGGGGCGATCTGATGTTCAGCATCACCGATGAGCATTCAAGACTGAGCCAGAGAGACTTGAACACACTAGAAAGACTCTACCAGCGCAAAGTGGACGTGCCTCTTTAAAATCAGTAGCGATAAGGTGCCACACCCAGACGATTGCGCAATTCGCCGTCTAGATTTTTGACATTGCCTTCTAGTTCGGTGAGAGCGACCTTGCGCTGCAGCACCTTACCGAGCAAGCGCTCGCCTGTGTTTGGATCTTTAGCCAGAGGGTCGTTCTGCACTTTCAAATAATCTGAAAAAAGGGCGCGAGCATCGCTGAAATATTGGTAGTACCCGCGGTGCAGCTGCTCAGTTTCAGGAAAGAGAGGCAACTGCTTCATTTGATCAATGGCAAGGCTATATTTAGCAACGAGAGAATTGAGCAGCTTCTGCCCGGCCAGTTTCTCTTCCCCCGGCACAAACATGGAAAGTCCTCGTGACATGAGACCATCAGCCTGCTGTCTTTCAGAGGGAGTCATCTGCGCCTGCCTGCGTATTTGGTCATAAGAGGCGAACCAACGCTTGATCATTGCCGGGTCAGTGGCCGGTCTTTGCGAATTGGAGAACTGTTCACCACCGGTCGGCGCTCCGCCCTGCGGCTGATAATTTTGATATTGCGGCTGACTTTGGGCTGGACATTGAAGCAACAGAACCGCAGACAAGAGCAAAAGCGAATATTTCATGGCACTCCCCAGCATCGCTACCTCCGGACAAGGACTATTCTATATTCTTTCCCCAAAAAGAAAAAATAATCGTATCTGTTTGGACCTGATTGGGGCATAGCAATATAGAAGCGCATAATTCTCGAAAGGGGCCCAAATGACCATACTTGTGGCGGTGAAAAAAAATGGCAGAGTTTTTCTAGGAGCAGACCGCATGATGACCACCGGCAGCGAATATGCGGTCGATGTGGTGAACGGCTCAAAAATAATCAAGCTGAAGCATGCCTATATTGCCACAAGCGGCTACACCCTTCTAGACAACTGCATCGAACATCTCTACCGCACAAAACATCCGATGATGGAGAACACCTTCAAGAACAGGAACGAAGTCTTTCAATTTTTTCTCGACCTCTACACCGAGCTGAAGAAAAACTACACTCTGGTAGATACAGGTAAGGATACTTTTGCCGCGATTTACAACGTTTTTCTGGTGGCCACCCCGGTCAGCATTTTTTCGATTTCGCAAAATCTTTCTGTTAATGAATACGATCGCTTTGCCGCCCGCGGCTCAGGTTCAGACTTTGCCAAAGGTTGCCTTTACGGCATTTACGACCTAGTGGATGACGGCATCACCATTACCCGCTTGGCCTTAGAGGCATCTTGCCATTTCTCGGTCTATTGCAAAGAGCCTATAGACATAGTGGAAGTAAAAGCGGAAGATTTCGGCAAACTGCATGCAGAAGGACCGAAGCAGAAGATGAAACTGCTCACCCATGCAGCCAGAAAGGGACTGCCAGGAATGGTCTTGATTGAAAAGAACAAGGTCGCAGCAAGCGCGGCAGCCGGCAAGAAACAAAGTCAGGCGAAAAAGTCGTCCAAATCTCCGCCTGCAGACAAATCTATAAAAACAGATAAAAAGCGCAAGTCAAAATAGCCAAGAAACCAAATATAGTATCAAAAGCGGTGATACCACATAGAATACCAAATGCGGATCTGCAACACCGTCAAATTTGGTGTCTCTTTGTCTAGATTGAGGCAGTTTATTGCTATGGCGCTTCCCAAAAGTTCTCTTATTTCGGGACTGACGACAAAGCTGTGCCCAATGAATTTAAGACTTCGCGACCGACGAGACTGGAGCCGAGAGTGACCTAAAAATAAACAGCGGTAAAGCCGGCACCCAATGTAAACAAAACTTTGCTCTATTCTCTTGGAGGTTTAAAACTCTCTAGAACGCGGTACTTTAATTAGATACTGGCTACTTTAACTTCGCAAATTAAAGCCTGGCAAACCCCATTTCACTTTGGTAAGTCTAAAATATGCCTACAAATTTGCGTCAACTGCTGGAAGACTCTTCGATAGTTGGAGCAGCAACCTTAGTTAGAGCAGAAAAACTTGCCAGGCTGAGCGGTCTATCCCTTGGCAAATCGCTAATTTCGCTTGACTCAATCTCTTTGAATGAGCTGGAAGCAGCTCTAGAGGCTCGTCACATGATCGATGATGGTTTGATCAGTCACGACTGCGCCTGCCGAGCCATGCAAACAGTGAGAAGAAGAGGCTGGAATCTTACCGATTCGCTTATGGCTATTGATGCTGAAGCTTTCACGGCTAGGCGATCTCGGCTGGGGGAGCTTTTTCTCGATGCCGGCATTGTAGACGAAAGGCAATTGGAAATCTGTCTCAATTCGGCCACTTTTGTCGGTTACCCCTTGGGCAAGACTCTGACAATATTCGATACTGTCGACGAAGCCTTGATTACAAAATCGCTCGATTGGCAGAAAAAGTTGAGATTGGGTGAGTTGGACCGCAAAGAAACCCTAAATCGCATTAGAGAACTGCATCAATCTAAAACTCGTATAGACCGCTCTGGGGCTAAGCTAGAACAACTTCTTGAAGCCGCAGAACTTTCTGCGGTCACCGAACCATCAACCCGCAAAGATGGAGATGTGCGCTCGATTGACTCGCTTACCAGGCTGCACAGCCTCGACCGCAAAACCATCATCGCTTCGGTCAAGCTTATCGCACTGGTGCAAGAAGGCTTAATAAGCATGAAAGAAGCAGCCAAACTGCTCAAATATATAGACAAATACACCGACGGCGCTGACCAAGAGAGCCCGGGAAATAGCCTGTTTGATTTTCTAAGACAGACCGGACTTCTAGACGCCAAGCGCTGTCGCCAACTCTTTGATGAAGCGCAAGAGAATGAACAAAAAGAGAATATATTGAAAGACCCGGCCAGGCTTACCGAATTACTCTTAACCCGCTATAGAGAAGATACTGAGCTTATAAAATCAGCCACTGTGCTTTATCAACTATTGCAGACCCAAAAACTAAATAGAGAAGAAGCCCTACTAACCTTCGGTTTCTTAAAATTCGGGCTAAAATAACCAAGTAAGAGTATTTAGCAAATTACAACGGTAACCAACCTTGCTCTTTTCTCAAACAACTGAATACGCCCTCAGAGCTGTGGTTTATCTTGGGCAGTCATACAAAGAAAAGACACTGCGTACCAGCCAAGAAATATCTGAAATTACTAAAGTGCCGGCGCCTTACCTGGCTAAAGTTTTGCAGTCGCTCACCAAGGCAGGCATCGTCAACTCACAAAGAGGCTTGGGCGGCGGCTTCAGCCTAGCGATTGCGCCAAATGAACTGACTGTCTTGACCGTCATAAACGCAGTAGATCCATTCGAACGTATCACCAGCTGCCCGCTCAAACTAGAAGCTCATGGCGAGCACCTCTGCCCCTTGCACAAAGAATTGGACGGGGTGATAGCCAATGCTCAGAGCGTATTTGCCGCCGCCACCATCGAGGTCTTGCTTACAACCGAGACTACTTCTATACCGCTCTGTAACGTACTAACCCAAAAAACATCAGGAGATGAAAATTGTTCGTTTCAATAAACCACATACCGGTAAAGGCTGGTCGTGAAGATGATTTCGAAAATCTCTTTCGGCAACGAGAAAGGCATGTGGAAAACCAGCCCGGCTTCATCAGCCTCGACATCCTCAAGCCCGGAATGCGCTCTATTCCAGGCGGCAAGCCCGAACCAAACGGTAATGAGTACCAGGTTATGACGCGCTGGCAGAGCGAAGCCGACTTTCGCGGCTGGATAAGCAGTGATTCCTTCAAAAAATCACATGCCAGAGATACAGACCCGACAATCTTCGACGGCAAGTCTTATCTAACCTTTCATCAGACGGTGGACGGCGCCGGCGCTCCCTAACTTGCTTACATATGCCTATATACCGACTCCAGATCAAGCTGAAATCGAGGATAGGAAACCGCCATCGACTCTGTTTCTTCCAATAGGCAGGGTGCCTCGCAAGCCAGCGAAGCAATAATACCCAGCATGGCTAGCCTGTGATCTAGAGCGGTATTCCAGAGACCGCCTCCTTTCATATTGCTGCCGCCTCTTCCCTCTATGACAAAGCCATCTGCGGTGGTCACCACCATTGCCCCGGCATTGCTCAAATTCTCAGTCAAAAGCCTCAGCCGGTCCGATTCTTTTTGCTTAAGCTCAAGCGCCCCTTCCACCAGCGATGTTCCCTCGGCAAAAGCAAAAGCAAGGGCCAGCGCTGGTAATTCATCAATACCACTGGGAACTTGCGAGGCTTCAATTTTCACCCCTTGCAGGCGTTTTTCGGGGGCGGTGGAATGCACAAGCAAGTCGCAAACCGGCTCACCGCAAACCTCTCTTTCATTTTGGGCGGAAATAGAAGCCCCCATTCGGCGCAGAGTGTCTAAGACTAGAGTGCGGCCCGGATTTATGCCGACATTTTTGAGGAGAAGCTCACTGCCCGGCATAATTGCCGCGGCCACCAGGAAGAAGGCTGCTGATGATATGTCGCCCGGAACAACAAAATCACGGGCTGGTAGCTCGCTCAGCAAAGGCTTGATTGTATAGACCCGGCTGTCTCGATCGAGTGAAATTGGCGCACCCAGATAAGCAAGGGCTCGATAGCTGTGATCGCGCACCAAATATGGTGTAGACACCCTGGTCTCTCCCTGCTCGCCGCCTAGAGCGGCAAGCATCAGGGCTGTCTCCACCTGGGCCGAACTCACCTGCAGAGGAAAATTACCGGCTTTGAGCGGCTTATCGCCGCAGTGGATAGTAAAGGGCGCATGTCCGTCAGCACCCTGATAATCTACTTTGACACCCATCTCGCTGAGAGGATTGAGAACCCTGGTCATGTCACGGCGGCGCAGCGAAGCATCGCCATCAAAGCGAAAAGTGCCCTTGAGACCAGCGCACAGCCCGCTCAAGAGCCTTATGGTTGTGCCCGAATTACCGCAGTCGAAAGATAAATCAAAGCTCTGCTCTTTAAGATGTCTATAGCCGGGTGAGACTACATCGATTGTAGCCGCCGCGCCCTGATCGTCGATGTTAAGAGATAGTCCCAATTTTGCCAAGGCTTTGGCTGTAGAGCGAGTATCACCCGAGAGCAGAGCATGTTCGATATGCACCCGCCCCTTTACCAGACTGGAAAAGAGCAGGGCTCTGTGAGTAACGGATTTGTCGCCAGGTGGACTGATCTCACCTCTTAGAAACGGCATACAAAATTCTCTGCCTTTCGGGATAACCCTTTATAATCAAACACATACTCCGAATATTATCGCAGGTAACAATGCTTAGACTATTAACGGCAGGCGAATCACACGGTCCTAAACTGACCGTAATTCTGGACGGTATGCCTGCCGGTTTGAACCTAGACTTTGACTTTATAAAGGGTGAACTAAAAGCTAGACAAGGCGGCTTTGGACGCAGCGGCAGGCAAAAGCTGGAGCAAGACGCAGTTGATATCACCGGCGGTGTCAGACACGGCGCCACCACCGGTGCACCACTTTGCTTTGAGATCAATAACAAGGAACACCTTAACTGGCTGACAGTCATGTCTACCGCACCTCTTTCTGAAAAACTCGACGAAGCCGCCCTTAAGCAAATAAAAGACAAAACAATAAATAGACTGAGGCCCGGGCACGCCGATTTTGCCGGCACTGTTAAGTACAAATTGAAGGACGTACGCGATACCCTGGAAAGGTCAAGTGCTCGCGAGACCGCCGCCCGCGTGGGAGCGGGGGCCCTTTGCCAATTGCTTTTGCGCGAACTGGGGGTGGAAGTGGCCTCTCATGTGGTGGCAATCGGCAAGCATAGCCTCAGCCAAGAATTCTTACAGAGTCTAAAAGACCTGCCCGCAAAAAAAATCAAAGAGCTTGCTCGAGAAAGTCAGGTTTACTGCCCTGACTCCAGTCTGAGCTTAAAAATTGAAGAACATATAAGGGATGCCATCAAGGACGGCGACAGTTTGGGCGGCGTGGTGCAGGTGGTGGTAGACGGACTGCCGCCCGGTTTAGGCTCGGCCGGCCAATGGGACCGCAAACTAGACGGGCTTTTGGCCCAGGCCCTGATGAGCGTGCAGTCGGCTAAAGCAGTCGAGATCGGCGAGGGGGTAAGGAATGCCGCCCTGCCGGGCTCGATGGTGCACGACAGCATGCGCAGAGACGATAGCGGTGAAAGCCCCTGCTACCACGTCAAGCGCGAGACAAACCGGGCCGGCGGTCTTGAGGGCGGCATGACTAATGGCGAGAGACTTATCGTGCGGGCTTATTTCAAGCCTATACCGACAATGAAAAAAGGCTTGCCTTCATTGAGCTTTCCGGGCTTCCAGGAAGACTATGCCCATTATGAAAGGTCGGACGCCTGTGCCGTTCCGGCGGCTTCTGTGGTGGCGGCGGCGATGGTATCCTTGACCTTGGCCAATGCCTTTATTGACAAATTTGCTTGCGACAGTATGGTTGATCTAATAAACTCGGTGGAAGCATATAGAAAGTATGTTTTCGACCTTACCAAAGGAGACGCGGATGCGCCACAAAGCCAGACATAAAGGACCAGTCATCACCATGAACTGGAACACCACCCTGGATGTAAAAACCAGGGTAGCGGTGGGGGCCGGCGCCAGGCAGAAACTTTCATCGATTTTGGCCCAGCTGGGTGCCGGCAAGCGTGTATTGATTGTCTGCCAACCTTCCACAGCAGTGCATTGGCTAAGAGACATCCTCGATACTTTGCCGGGCGAAGACTTCCAAGTAACGACCCTGGAAGTGCCGGACGGTGAACAGTGCAAGACCACCGAATGGCTGCTGCGTATCTGGGAACACCTTGAAGGCCGGGGTTTCGACCGCCAGGACACGATAGTAGCTCTGGGCGGCGGCGCCGTTCTTGATCTAGCCGGCTTTGCCTGCTCCACTTATTTGCGTGGACTAAACCTAGTCTTAATTCCCACTTCTCTCTTGGCCCAGGTGGACGCCTCGATTGGCGGCAAAAATGCTATTAACTTGCCCACCGGCAAAAATCTCGCCGGTACTTTCTTCTTCCCACGCGCTGTGCTCGCTGACCAAGAAGTGCTCAGCACACTACCCGAAAAGCAGATCACGTCGGGCTTAGCCGAGATTATCAAATATGCCATGATTGAAGAGACAGTGGCTAAATCAACCGACTATGAAAAAGGTCCCAAGCCGCTATTTGAACTGATCGAAGATATGGTGAAAGAATCGGTAGAATGGGATGATCCGACCCTGGCCGGGCTTATAACTAATTGCATCAAAATGAAGCTCTATGTGGTGCACCGCGACCCCCACGAAACCGGGGTGAGACGCTGCCTCAATCTGGGGCATACTCTCGGTCATGCCATCGAAGCCCAGAGCGAATTTGAATTAAGTCACGGCGAAGCTGTGGCCATAGGCTTGCACCACATAACCAAATATAGTGTCAGTCAGAAAAAACTCGACAAAGAGGCTCTTGAGCGAGTCAAGGAAATTCTTATGCGAGCCGAACTTCCGACCGACCTGCCCAAAGGCTTGACCAAAGAGAGACTAATAGCTCAAATGAATTCAGACAAGAAGCGATCGGGCGATAAAGTCAAATTGGTGGTGCCGCAATCTAAACTTGGTGTGGTCGATTTTGAAAGCAGCTACCCGGTCACAGAACTAGCCAAATTGGTCTAGTCTCAGTTGGTCTAAACTCACTTGCTCAAACTCTCTTAGAGTTTTGAAATTACTCAAACAATTTAATCTTAGTGCTTCCTAGAAGATGCAACTTTTCGCCGCCTGCCCCGTATGGAAAGGTGTAGGCGCCAAGCCAAATACTTCAAAAGGAGGACTATAATGCTCGCCCAGTTGAGAAATAGCAAAGGGAAAATCTTAGGAGCGCTAGTGATAACCCTGACAATGGGTTACTTTCTTCTGCCCTTAGAAGCAAAAGAAAAACTCGACACAAACCAAGACGAAAGTAGCGCCGGTGCCTCTTGCAACTTATGGCAAGGAGATCCTGAATTCAGGCAGGCCCTAATCAAACATCTGCAGAAGCGATTCTTCAAGAAGATCGGTGCCACAGATGAACAGAAGGAGAAGATAGGCGCCCTGATCAATAGCAAAATAGAAGCAAATCAAAGCAAAAGAGCGGAGCTGCGCAAAGAACTGGAAAGCTTTGCCGATCTGGTATCGAATCCCGGCACCGATGAACAGACAATCAGAGATAAGGCAATGGTTTTGAGAAAACTGCACCAAAATCTCATGGACGATAGACTAGAAACCATGCTGGCTGTGAGAGCAATGCTCAATGACGAGCAAAAGGCAAAACTGGGCACAAGGTTAAAGGCTCTACTTAACGGCGAACTGCCGCCAACCTTGAAAAACCGGCTCAAAAATCGCATCTCGATGCTATAGATCTATTGATTGATGTCGGAGAACAATGCCAGAATCTGAATTAGCTAGAGACCAAGAATTGGTCGTACAGAGTCTCAAGGGTGATAGAAAAGCCTTTGAGACCCTGGTGCGGCTCTATCAACCCTTAGTCTCCACAGTTATATACAGAGCCATTGAAGATCAAGAGGCAAGCCGCGATCTCACCCAAGATACTTTCGTCAAAGCCTTTCGCGCTCTAGCAAGCTATGACGGCAAGCGTTCTTTCAAGACCTGGCTTTTGACTATTGCGAACAACTGTGCCCTCGATCACCTGCGATCGGCCAATGTCTCGAGAAACCGCTCTCTAGACGCAATACTCGAAGAGGAACCTCATCTAGAGCCAGTCGGTCCCCTTTCAACCGAAATGGAAGTAGAGCTAAGTCTCTTTCTCGGGAAGCTTAGCTGGGCACTGTCTTTGATACCACTGCGTTATCGCCAAGCTTTTATTCTGCGCTATCAATTCGACCTATCTTATGAGGATATAGCCACAGTAATGAAAGAAAGCGACAACAATGTGCGCACTCTGCTCTTTCGAGCCAAAGAGCGCCTGCGAAAACTGATCATTGCCGACCGCCAATCAAGCAAACAATAAAAGTAAATGCAATTGGCAAAAATGCGACGAAACTAGCAAGGACAAGGTGACAATATGAATCTGGAAACGAACCAAGAAAATTCAGCTTCAAAATGCGATGAGATTCGCCTTGAGCTTGACGATTATATGGAGGCACTGATAGACAGACGCCGCGAGTCAGCCGCAAAAGAGCCCGCAGCCACCAACCAGCCTAGCTTGGCTATCTCTGAACAGGCGCAGGATCATATCAATAATTGCGATGAATGCTTGAACTATAAGCTGGAGAACAGCGCTCTCATAGAAGCTGCAGCTGAGTTGCCGCTACAAGCTGACGAGAACCTTACCATGGCTATAATGCAGGCGCTCGAATCAGACTTTGCGGCAATTGAAGCTATGTCTCAAAATAGCGGGCAGGCTAACAGCTCTTTAAACAGCTCTGCTCATAGCCTTTCAAATAGCGCCTCTATTGGTGCTTCTAAAGAGCTCTCTAGAGAACATTCTCAAGAGCTTTATAGAGACAGAGCAGCTAGGCTAAGCCCGCCCCTGGCTTTGGCGCTGTCATTTGTTGGCTTCACAGCCCTACTATGCCTAGACGACGGTATGGTGGATTGGAGTATTGTTTCTTGGTGCATTGCACTATTGGTAGTATTATCCTTCAAACCTCTTCTAGAGAAGCAGCAAAATAAATATCCTTATGCCGGCGCCTGATCAATCGATAGTAAAGAAAATACGCCTACCGCAAATCTTGCCGGTCTTTCTAGGTTTGCTGGTCTTTTTGCTCTTGCAAATCGGCTTGTTCGAGGGCTTCGGGCTGTTTGGGGTGGCGGGGCAGGCGCAAGACCAGCGAGAAAGTCAGCCTAAGCCGGCGGGATTGGAAGTAGTGCTGCAGCAGCGCGCCTGGCAAAGACTGACAGAAGCCAATGACGTCACCTTTCCAAAGGAAATCAGGTATCCCTTCATCTATTCAAGAAAAGCCTTGAATCTAACCTGGAGACCAGGCTTTGTCTTTGCAATCATTATGTTTATGACCCTGGTGCTCAGGTTTCTTGCACCCAAAACTCTCAAAGAATCCACCGAAAAATGCCGCGAGGGCATATTTCTATGCCTGACTGCCGCCTTTATCTTTACTGCCATAGTTATGACTTTGACCAAAGCGGCATTTTATAGCGAAGCCTTATCGCCACTGGGACTCTTAATGACCGGCTTCACTCAATTGGCCTATCTTGTTGGCATAGCAGTCGGTGCAAATGCCGTTGCTTTGGGGCTTATCGACAAATTAGGCAAGTCTGGGCGCAAAGCCGAACTAATCTCACTGACGATAACAATAGCTCTACTGAGCTTGCTTGCCCTGATTCCCGACCTAGGTCCCTTGCCGCGCATCGGCAATCGTTTACTAGGCATTCTGGCCATGCTCGGACTGGGAGGTCTACTGAGAGCCAAATACCGCAAAGAAAGAGACTAGCCTATCGTTGAGGAAGGCGGCCAGTAAGAGTGTACCTAGCTTGAGATACGCCTATCTAAATATAGTGCTGCCGAAAAGTCCAGACCATAGGCAGGACGCATTCAGGAATGCGTTTAAGACGTGCTCAGAACGTGCTCAGAACGTGATCAGAACGTGATCAGAACGTGCTCAGGACCTGCTCAGTGCTCATTCAGGAAGCGTTTTAAGACGTAATCAGGACTCATCAGGGCCGCTATAAGGCTCAAAGAAAGCTTTCTTGGCACCCAGTCCGAGGAAAACGAGGAGGCTCACCCCTAGAACAATGGCTACGAATAACTCTGGTTTAGTTTCAAAAGTCGCTTCCATAATTTGGTCGATTCACTCCCGGTTGTCAACAAGACGCAAGCACTAAATCTATCGATTCTTTTAATATACACCAAACAAGATTGGTCTTATTTAATTCCTTTCCATTATAAGGTACGACTGAAAACACTGAAAAGATTCACCCGTGAAGCCTTTAACTAAGTCCACCGGGTTTAGAGAGTAGAGGCAAAGTCTCTCGCAAAGACTCTTTAGATATATAAGCTCCCGACCAGAAGAAAGCGCCCCGCCCAAGCAGCAAAAGCACGGGCAGGGCATTGTTCCGATACAAGATGGGGAGATTGCAAAGTTGTGAGAAAGTTATGAGCATTCTAAGAAAAGCCTGTCCCCTTGTAATTTGCCTCATCCGATGAATGGTTGCCCTTTTACGGCTCCTTACTACTTATCCAGAATGTGCTATAAATGGCTTTTGTCATTCAGACAACACCAGTTAAAGGGAGATAGCCTAAATATGGTTATTGCAGTCAGCGCGAAAAAGACGATCATTGTCACCACCGTTGCAGCATATACAGTGAGCCTCGGTGCAGCCTTCGCCAACCCGCAGTCCGCTCTGGACCCATATGCCAGCGTGCAGGCTCCCACAGCCGAATCGCAAGCAGCCGCCAAGGCTAAGAAGGCGCAGAAGAAATTTGGAATTCCCCTGGTTTCGATGGGCAAGAAAAAGCCGGTGGAAACCCACAAGCCAGCCCCGCAGAACAATGATTTAAATACGACTCAGACCATTGTTTCCACACCGGGCGCTAAGTCCAAAACAATCAAACATAGCGAAGTAGCAGAACTAGCCCCCGAACCATCAACCAAAGTTTCCGAGACCACCAAAGAGAAAATCGGTGAAGCCGGAGGCGGCGGCGGCATGATGGACGGACTGAAAACCATCTCAACCGGATGCGGCAAGACCTTTAAGGCAGCAACTACCGGTGTGGTCTCCGGCACAATGAAAGTCGGCTCCGGTATTGCTGGTGGTGCGAAGGCCTCAGGCTCCTTCCTCGCCAAAGGAATGAAGAGCACAGGTGAAGCCCTTAAGAGCGGCACCGGTGTTGTTGGCGAAAAGCTTATGAGCACTGGCTCGGCAGTCAAGGACGGCACTCAATCAACCTTCGGGAAATTAGCTGGTCTGGGCAAGAAAAGCCCCATGCAGAAAACAGCTGGTATGAACACCCAAACAGCCGACCTCTCAACTTCAGGCAGTTCGGCGCCTCTCATCACCAAGAAAGAAAATCAGCTCACCCCCTCGCCCATCGCCAATACGCCGATAGGTGCGCAGAGCGGTCCCTCAGGTCTTTCAAAATTCAAGATCTGGGGCTTCAAGAATAAGCAGACAGCCAGCAAAAAGGTTAACAGCCCGCTTTAACCTGCAAGCTCAGCTGACTTGAAATCTGACAACTGCGGCATTAACGGTCAAACTTCACTAGATTTGGATGAAGTAGAACGTTATTGCCGCAAAACCACTTTACTCAAGCCTTCACAACTCTGTGACTATCTGTCGCTAGACATTTTGCTTGCTAGCGAAACCTTTCAACATACCGGCTCTTTCAAGTTTAGAGCGGCAATTTGTGCCGCTCTCAATAGCAGAGGCAAAGAACTTTTAGCGGCTTCTTCCGGCAACTTTGGGCAGGCTCTAGCTAAAGCCGCACAAATAGTTAGAAAGCCTTGCACGATAGTTATGCCAGAGCAGGCCGCACGAATCAAGATGGAGGCAGTCAAATCGTTCGGAGCCAAACTAGTTTTAGTCGATACCAGCAGAGAGACACGGGCCCAAGCATTAAGCAAGATCGCCTCAGCCAACCCTGAAATCGAAATCATCAGCGCCTACGACGACGACAGAGTAATTGCAGGCAACTCTAGCCTCGGCAAAGAATTAGCTCAACTAGACTTTGAAAAAATAATTGTCCCCGTCGGTGGTGGCGGGCTGATCAGCGGTATTTCTCTGGGTCTTACCAGGGCGGGTCACAAAGCCAGCCTTTTCGGGGCAGAGCCGGCGATGGCGAATGACGCCTGTCGCTCTCTAGAGAGCGGTCATCTGGTAGCCAACGAAAGCGAACCGCCCACACTAGCAGACGGAGCCCGCACTCTCAGCCTGGGACAACGCAACTTCAAAATCATCAAAGAATCTGTGAATTCAATTTATGAAGCCTCCGAGGAGAATATAAAGAAGGCGGTCTTTCTGCTCTTCAAATATGCCAATCTAAAGGTGGAACCGACAGGTGCACTGCCTCTTGCCGCCCTAATTCAGAACAGAGAGCATTTTGCCTCGGACAAACCAGTACTGTTAGTCTTGAGCGGTGGAAACGTCGACCCCAGTGTATACTGCCGCATCATCGAAGCAGAGCAATCAAATTAGCGAAACAGCGGAATGGCAAATTAGCCAAACGGTTGTTTCGCTAATCAACGCATGATCTCACAATCACTGAGCCATTTTGTAAGCTCGACCAAAGAGGGACGGCTGATCTCGTTCCCCTGCAACCAGAGTTCGCGTAGATTTGAAAGCCGCTGAACATGCTGCACGCCGTTGTCATCCACGAGGGTCGAATTGAGGCGCAAGACTTCAAGACTGGTTAGACCGCGCAAGCGAGATAGACCCTTACCTGAAACCTTGGTATATGAAAGAGACAAGACCTTCAAACGACTCAACAGAGATAGTGCATCCAACCCATGGTCCGTAACCATAGAGCCATCGAGCAATAGTTCTTCCAGCCCTGCAATCTGGCTAAGCAATCTCAATCCGCTATCCGACACTGAAGTCGAAGCCAGTGACAGCTTGCGCAACTGCCTCAATTCAGAGACGAACTGGAGAGCTTCATCACCAATACGGGTGCAGCTGAGATCCAACTCTTTCAATTCAGAGAGACCCAACAAGAACTGCAATTCTGAAGAGGCAACGTCGGAACCCAGAAGAGAAAGACCAAACAAGGCATCCTTCTGCAGTCGAGCCAGATCGGCCAATCCATATGTTGGATCAAAACTATAGCTTAAGGAAAGACTAAACCCCTCAGGAACATTGACAACTCCCCTGGCTTCGCCGAGGAGACTTGCGGATCCTTCCATGCCAACAAGATAAAGTTCGCCCAGTGACCGGTCACTAGGGAATTCAACGAATCGTTCACCGGGAAGAGTAGTTACCATGAATGAAATATTGCCGCCTGCACATTCAAGATGTACCCCAAAAGGAGCAATTGGTACCAGTATTCTTGAACCGATATCGGTCTGTTTTTGCAGCCCTTCATTTCAACCAACCGATATCGGTCTGTTTTTGCAGCCCTTGATTTCAACCAACCGATATCGGTCTGTTTTTGCAGCCCTTCATTTCAACCAACCGATATCGGTCTGTTTTTGCAACCCCTGATTTCTACCAACCGATATCGGTCTGTTTTTGCAGCCCTTGATTTCAACCAACCGATATCGGTCTGTTTTCCATCTACCAATTCACAAAAGAAAAGCGCCCCGTTTCCGGGGCGCTTTTGTATCTGCTCGCTCTCGACTAAACTGCAGCCAGGCGACGACGCTCGCCAGCGACAATCTGCTGAGCCTTCGGCATGCTGCGAGGGAACTCGCGACCACGCATGAGAATTTCCTTGTCGTAGCTCTCGGGTTTGAATACTTTGCAGAAGTAATCAACCGCTGCATCCACATCGAAGTCACGGCAAGAGAAGATGTCTAGTGTGACAAATCCTTTTTCCGGGAAAGTGTGGATGGAGATGTGTGACTCGGCAATGAGCACGATACCGCTAACTCCCCAATCGTCTTCCACTGTACCGTGGTAAGTGAAAACGTAGGGCGGCATGATCTTAGTCATATCCAGCTGAGCCGGATAGGCATCAAGAATGGAACTAAGGGCGTTCATGTCTGCCAGAGTTTCCTTTGGACAGCCATAAGCCTCAAGAATTAAGTGTGGTCCGAACATTGTTTCTTCCCCCTTGTACCGTCTGGGTGTAGCAGACGGAAGATGATTGGGCTACCGATTGGTCCAGGAAATAGAATTTGGAAGCCTTGGCTTTTCCTTCATTTTTCCTGTGGGGTACACGAAACGCTTACTTAACACCAGATTCGGATTCGAAACCTACCTGCCTGGGAGTTGGGCGTTGTGTGAGTGCGAGTCAACCTCCAAATTGAAAGCATTATCGAATGACGTATTGTACAGTAAATGTTCCGGCTGTAAACCCCCGCCGAGTCGGTGTTAACGTCGGTAAACAAGATTATCTGGAGAGCCCTCTCAAACCGAGCAAAGAAGCCCCCAAAATTGAAATTAAAATGCAGTTCAGCGACAACTAGAAACTTAAGTAGAGGCAATATACTGGGCAATCTGGCAGCCTTTCCCAGGAATCCCGCTTCCGGCTGCTGGAAAAGCTTGTAAAAAATAGACAATGACTCCTGCGAGGGGAAACAGATGCTCATCAGAGTAGCCATGAACAAAGAAGACTGGGAAGAAGTTGCTCGAGTGGTGGAGATGCACCTGAAATCTCAAGAATCAGACAAGACAAGCTTCAAGAATCCAGGCCAAACAAACAGATTGAATCGAGCTTTGAACACCATAAGAAGAATGCTTCAAGAACAGACAGCAACACTTGAAAAGCCTAGAGACGCAGCAAAGATCCAAGAAAACAATCAAGAGTCGACATAAAGATGATAAAAGAATTCACCAACTTCCTGCAAAAGCAAAACGCTCTGGCTCTGGCGATTGGCGTCATAATCGGCGGCGCTACAGGAAAGGTGGTGACGGCGATTGTCAATGACTTGCTCATGCCGGTTATTGGAATGGTCATGCCCGCCGGAGACTGGAGACAAGCTCAACTTGTCCTCTCGAAAAGCACTGATGCAGCCGGACAGGCGACAGTGAATGCTATCAAATACGGTGACTTCATCGGTGCTTTAGTAGACTTCGCCATAATCGCCTTCGTGGTGTTTATGCTCACCAAACTTATCCTGCCAAAAGAAGCTCCGGCGCCAGCGACCAAAGCCTGCGGTTCTTGCTTGGAGACAGTTCCGGTGGAAGCGACTCGCTGCCGCGCATGCACCCAACCTCTCTAGTTCAAGCTTTTGCCGAGCTCAGTTAACGTTCGAGAAATCGAAAGAGCCTTGGTGTTCCCAGAAAACCAGCTTGTCGTTCATCCAACGCACAAACTGTACATTGCCTTCTTGCGAAACAACGATAGCAAGGGCATCTTTTAGTTCACGGCAAATCCTGTAAGCAGAGCTATGCCTTGTGCCCACACCGATTACAGATTCGAATCTACACTTGTTAGCTTCTAAATCAAGAGCCTTGGCAATTTGTGAGACTTCGGAAGTCTCGCAATGAATCTCGGCAGAGAATCCAAGAATCTCAAAGCGTTTAGTGAGCACAACAGCGCCATCAGCCACCGACAAACTAGAAATCAGATGAGATGTTTCGAAGATCGCTTCATCAAGGACGGTTATTCGTGGATCGCTGGTCTGCTGATACTCGAACCAACCGACTCTATGACTGTCGTCAGAAGGTAGGCTGGCGAGCGTATTCATGATATCGACAATCAAGGTGCGAAAACGACCACGCCCCTCGCTCTCGGCAAACTTATACTTCATAGTCAAATAGGGATTAACCTGCATCAGTTCAGAGGCGCGATCGGGCGGCACAAAAATGAGAGTGCCACCGTGTCGAAAGGCCCGCATTGCGGCGATTACTCGTTTCATCATCTGTTGGTCGATGATCTTGGTTAGCTCTGAATCTAGTTCCTTCCAATCTTCTTCAGCGCCCTGCATTGCTTCTTTATGAATTTCATGCCTTTCTTGCCTAATTGGAGCGAAGAAATCTTGCAGCCACGCCGCCCGGAATACGTTGAGCGACTGTCCGTGAACTTTACCTTCCGACAGACTGACCAGAGTCTTGCCGCCTAAGGAAACTTCTAGAACGCCGGGTCCCATCACCTTCACCACCAAGGCATCAGGCAATTTCGGGGCTGAGCCTCTGCCACCATGACTGGTGTGCAACCAGCGAGGACCGGTATGAATTATTCCCCAAATTTCAGGACCAATCTCGGGATCGAAACGAGCAGCGATAATCGAACGAGCAAAGCTGGCAGCAGGACTAATGCGCCTGAGAGAAGAAGCGCTCAAGGGCATATATTCAGCAAACTCAAGTTTTTGCACGCCGTCAGGCGAGCCATCTAGTCCCTCGAAGGCTTCAGGGTCAGCGAGAATAAGTCGAAATGAAACGTTCAGCCCCTCATGGGTCATAAGACTAGCTTGATAACAAGTGGAAAGTAGTCCTTCCATAGCATCTATATCAGGCAGACCTAACTCAGCGGCAATGAGCGACTCGTCCTCAGGAAAGACCAAGTCTTTTGCAAAGCGCTCGCAATTATTGAAAATGTAATGAGCCAAATCTCTGGGATATAGATGCTGCTTCACTTTAACTCTGGCTACCCGCTGCTGTCTTTGAACCAAGAACCTGACTTGTCTTCTCTAGACTTCTCTTCACTAGACTAAACTACACTTGTCTTACCTGAACCAATTTTGTCGTTCCAGAACTAGCACTAACTAGTCTGAACTAGCCGCTACTAGGTCTTAAGAAACCAAACCAACTCATATTCTCCTAAACCTTGACCTTATTCACTCTCACTTTGATCGCCTCTTGGAAGTTAGTCTTGATCGCCGCAGGCAAACTCGATGAGGCGTCTACCCAAAATTGCGCACCAACTAGAATGGCTTTACTGCGTGGACCTTGCGGGAAGTGCAACATGACCGGATCTTCGCCTTTATGCAAGATTAGCAAATCTTTCAGCCTGTGTAAGTCTGAGAAAGATTGCGTCTGAGTAAAGACAACGTCGACCATTGAGGCATCCGCTATGCGGCGCACAGATGAACCCATGACAGATGTCTGGTCTTCATTCTTCTTCACCTTGCCTTTGATCAGCAATAGCGATTGATTAGTCAGAACATCGGAAGAGACCTTCTCCAGCGCTTCGCTGTAGAGTACGACTTCGGCTTTGCCGCTCAGGTCTTCTAGGTGCACGATGCACAAGAGCTTGTTCTGCTTGGTGAGCTTCTTCTCTATAGAATTAGCCAAACCGCCGATGATGACAGTCGTACCATCGGATGCTTCTTTCATTTCTTTGATTGAATGTGTGGTCAAATATTTGAGTCGATTGGCCACGCGCTTGAGGGGATGACTAGTAACATAAAAGCCGAGCAGTTCGTGCTCCATGTGTTGCATCTCGGCTTCGCTGTATTCGCTGTCGTCGCCTATCAGCGGGGTTTCCATATTCATGCCTTGCTGAGCGCCGAGACTGAACAGGCTTATCTGACCAGTGGCATCTTGGTTTTGCTTACGAATGGCAGACTCAACCAAAGAGTCTAGATTGGTCAGGGCTTTCTTGCGGGTGATTCCGAGAGACAGTAGAGCACCAGACTTAATGAGAGATTCTAGAGCCTTTTTATTTACCACCCGTAAATCAAGGCGAGAAAGGAAGTTCTGAATAGACTCATAGGGACCGCCATTCTCTCGGCCCTGAACAATGGCTTGCACGGCTCCGTCGCCCAAACCCTTAATGGCCGAAAGTCCGAATCGAATGGTATTGCCGCTGGCTGTAAAGTCGCTGCCTGAACCATTTACATCGGGAGGCAGGATCTCGATATTCATCGCCTGACATTCGGCGATATAGCCCTGCACCTTATCTTGTTCACCAGAAACCGAAGAGAGCAAGGCCGTCATATACTCGACTGGATAATGGGTCTTGAGATAAGCGGTCTGATAAGTCAAGACACCATATGCGGCACTATGCGACTTGTTGAAGCAATACTCGGCAAACTGCACCATCATGTCGAAGAGCTGGTCGGCAATAGCTTTCTCTACGCCGTTCTTGGCACAACCACCAACGAAGAGTTCGCGTTGCTTTTCCATCTCTTCGGGCTTTTTCTTACCCATGGCTCGCCGTAAGAGGTCGGCTTGTCCAAGGCTATAGCCGCCCAAGACCTGAGCGATTTGCATAACCTGCTCTTGATAGACGATTTGTCCATAGGTATCCTTCAAGATACCTTCCAAAAGAGGCGTCAAATAAGTAATCTTGGTCTTGCCATGCTTACAATCGATGAACTTATCGATCATGCCGGTATCAAGCGGGCCCGGACGATAAAGAGCAATAAGCGCTGAAATGTCTTCCATATTGGAGGGACGCATATCTCGCGCCACCTGCTTCATACCGGAAGATGTTTCTAACTGGAATATACCGGCAAGATCACCATTCGAGATAGTCTGATAGGTTTTCTCATCGTCCATCGGTATCAAGTCAACATCGATGATGATATTGCGAGTTTCTTTGAGAATCTTGACCGCTTTGTCGATCATGGTCAAGTTGCGCAGACCAAGGAAGTCCATCTTGACCAAACCGGCATAGGCAACGTCTTCCATGTAATACTGACAAATGACGGTGCCATCGTTGTTGCGTTGCACCGGTACAATTTCTTCAAGCGGCACATCAGAAATAACTACGCCGGCAGCGTGCATACCAAAAGTTTTGTTGACGCCCTCGAGTTTTCGAGCCAGGTCAATAACCTGCCTAGCTTCGTCGCTGGTCTGATAGATCTTCTTAAACTCGGGGTGATCTTCCACCATCTCATCGAGCGGTGTCGGCTTACCCCTGACTACAGGCACCATCTTTGCCAATTTGTTGGCTTCGCCGAAAGGAAATTCGAGCACGCGAGCCACATCTTTAATAACCGCCTTACTGGTCATGCGGTTAAATGTGATAATCTGCGCAACCTTATCTTCGCCGTATTTCTCGGAACAATATTTGATTACTTCACCGCGGCGTTCGATACAAAAGTCGGTATCGATATCGGGCATAGACTTACGCTCTGGGTTCAAGAAGCGCTCAAACAGCAAGTTGTACTTAAGAGGATCGATGTTTGTGATGCCGAGCCCATAAGCAACAATTGAACCGGCGGCTGAACCTCGCCCGGGGCCGACTGGAATGCCTTTGGCGCGTGCATAGTTGATGAAGTCGGAGACGATAAGGAAGTAAGAAGCGAAGTTCATGTCTTCGATGACTTTGAGCTCGCGAAAAGCTCGGTCCTCGACAGCCTGAGTTATCTCGCCGAACTTGCTCTTCAGTCCTTCCATTACTAAATGGTGCAAAAAGCTCTCGGCGGTATGACCAACAGGCACTTCAAAAACAGGCAACCGCGGATCTGAAGCCAGTTTGACAGGCTCGACCTTGTCGGCGATTTCCAGTGTACTCAAGATTGACTCTTCGATATATTCGGTATCGAGATGGTCTCGAAATAGGCAGGCCATCTCGTCGCCGTTCTTGATGTACTCCCAGCCGCTGAACTTCATGCGATTGGCATCGGTAACATTCTTGCCCATCTGAATGCAGAGCAGACAGTCATGCGCCTTAGCATCGGCTTTATTGGTGAAATGGCTATCATTGGTGCAGCAAAGCTTGATGTTCAATTCTTTGGCAATGCTGATTAGATGCTTATTTACCCTGCGGTCTTCGGGATAGCCGTGATCTTGAATCTCAATATAGTAGTTTTCTTTGAAGACATCTTTGTACCAGGCCGCCGCCTCGCGCGCCTTTTCATAATTATCTTTCAGCAAAAGCTGCGAAAGCTCGGCGCCAAGACAGCCCGACAAAACTATCAAACCCTCGCTATGGGCGGCAAGCATCTCTTTGTTGATGCGGGGCTTGTAGTAATAACCTTGTATATGAGCTCGTGAGTTGAGCCTGACCAGATTTTTGTAGCCCTCTTTATTGCGGGCGATCATGGTGAGGTGATAGAGCGGTTGCTTGGTGGTCTTGTCGGTTATATCGCCGTCGATGATATAGACTTCACAACCGATGATCGGCTTGATTCCGCCAACTTCGTGGCATTTCTTGGTGAGTTCGATGGCACCGTACATCACACCATGGTCGGTAATTGCCACGGCCGGCATATTCTGCGCCTTCGCCTTCTTGACCAAGTCTTTGATCATGGTGGCGCCGTCCAGCAGGCTGTACTCAGTATGCAAATGTAGCGGTACATAAGGACGCGGACTCATTAAGCCTCTCCTAATCACTCAAATCTATATATGGATATTCATAATATCCTGCCTACATAGTTCCCATTATTTAAGACGCTAAATCAAGGAAAAAAGTTCAATTAAGGCGAGAGAATTAAGGTGAACATATCAATCCGATATCTAGGAGGCGCAAAAAATGGCAGTGGGTCGGAAGGACCGCCTTCTGCAATCTATGACTAAAGGAATAACAAAAGTACGCCGAAAGACAAAAAGAGAGGCAGATTCGAAAACCTGCCCCGTACAATTCTTATTAGAGATTGCTCAGTTCTAGACCAGCTGCTTGTTCTGGCTTCCAACCCTGCCTCTGGCAGCTCGACGGCGAGCTTGATAGCTACGCTGAGCCGGGGCTTCAGGTTCCACTGGATACTCTTTGAGCATCGCCTGGGTGACTTCTTCCAGTTCTAGTTTAGCGATTGCCTGCCTGAACCACATTCGCAGGGTTCGTCTTTCATCGGCTGTTAGGGGTGAGTCGTTCATCATATGCTCTCCTTGAGACATCATTAGAGAGGCGAATCGGCAAACGGTGAAGCGCATGTTCACCACCGAATCTTCCAAGACCCGCACAAAATCCGCTAGAAAAACGGGCAATTCCCTTGAGCAATACTCCGCAATTGAGGGAGCTGGGGAAAGGCAGCACAGGCTCGTCCTAAACAGCATTCTAATTACTTCCCAAGAGGAAGCAACACTTGACATCCGTTTAGAACCTAAAGAAATGCACATAAATAGCCGACCTCAAGAGCAAATAGGTTTATGAGAGAGCGGTAACAAAAATAAATCGACTGACAACCGGATAGAAATTGAACAGCTTTTACCGATATCGGTTTATTTGATTTCTGGGACTTGTTTACAACCAGGGAAGATAAAGGCAATTGGGGAACATAAACAGAATCTTCGGCGAATCAATGCAGCCCAGAATGTTCAAACCAAGAAGATATTCGCGCTAGAGAGATATTCGAATCTAAAGGACCCAATAATGTCCGAATCGGAAAATCAGTATCAAACCATCTACCAAAAGAAACTAACCACCGCCGCAAAGGCAGTCGAGCAAGTCAAATCGGGCAGCAATTTCTGCTTTGGCATGGGCGCTGGTCAGCCGCCCGCCTTATTGCAGGCAGTCGCAGATAGATTGCGCGCCGGCGACCTTAAAGACCTCAAGGTCTATTACAAAATTGCCATGGAACATGCCGCAAAAACCATCATGGCAGAAGATGTACTGCATGCAGTCGAACTCTGTCCACTATTTTTAAGCGCTTTTGATAGACAAATTATCAAGGCACAGCAAGGCAAAGATCGCAAAATACTCAGCTATGTACCGGCATATTTCTACCAAATACCGCGCTTTCTTACCGAATTCAACCAGATGGACAGCTTTGTCATCACTGTTTCACCGATGGATAAGGCAGGCTATTTCAGCCTCGGCACCAATAATGACTATAGTTCGACAGTGCTTAGAAGCGCCCGCTGGAAGGTCGTAGAAGTAAACAAAAATATGCCGCGCGTCTTTGGTCAATCGCTTGTGCATGTCTCAGAAATCGATGCCATTGTGGAAAACGATGCGCCTCTGCTTGAACTGGCTCAGCATGGGGCTCAACCAGAAGACGATGCCATCGGCAAGATGGTCTCTGATATGATACCGGACGGTGCCACCATTCAGATGGGTATCGGAGGCATACCAAATGCGGTGGCGCGATATTTAGCAGACCGCAAAGACCTCGGCATTCACACCGAATTATTGTGCGACGGTATGATCGACCTGATCAAAAAAGGTGTCGTGAACGGTCGCAAGAAAAACCTTCACAAATTCAAGACAGTCTTCACCCTGGCGCTCGGCAGTCAGTCTCTCTATGACTTTATCAACGACAATCCATCAATGGAAAGCTATCCATCCGACTATTGCAACCTGCCGTCGGTGATAGCGGCTAACGACAATATGATTTCGGTAAACTCAGCCATAGATATTGATCTATACGGGCAAGTCAACGCCGAAGGTATAAACCATCACGAATTCAGCGGCACCGGCGGTGCCCTCGACTTTATGCGCGGCGCTTTCGATTCCAAGGGTGGCAAGTCAATTTTGGCACTTTATTCTACAGCCAAGCAGGGCGCCATTTCGCGCATAGTGCCCCGCCTAGAGAACAATGTCACCGACCCGCGCATGGACACCCACTATGTCGTCACCGAATACGGTGTCACCAATCTCAAGGGCAAGTCAACAAAAGAAAGAGCCCTGGCATTAATCGAGCTTGCCCATCCCAAATTTAGAGAAGAACTTATCGCCAAGGCAAAGGAAACTACGTTGATATGACAGCCCAAAGCAATTTTACAAGCACCGAAACCAGGGGCAAGATAGGCATCATCACAATGAACAATGACAGCAAGCGCAACGCCTTGAGCGAAGGTTTGCTTGAAGAAATCAATGACAACCTCGATGAGTTCGAAAAGAAGGGGATTGCCGCCGTAATTATCAGAGCAAAGCAGGCCAGCAAAGTCTGGTCGGCCGGGCACGATATCAAAGAACTGCCCACACACGCCGATCCACTCGGATACTACGACCCGCTGGAAGAAACTCTGCGCAAAATTCAGCAATTTCCCGGTGCGGTCATCTGCATGATTCAAGGCGGAGTTTGGGGCGGCGCCTGTGATCTAATTATGACCGCAGATATAGTCATAGGCGACCCCACATGCACCTTCGCCATCACCCCGGTCAAACTGGGTCTGCCCTATAATGCCTCAGGCATACTGCATTTCATGAATCGGCTCGGTGTCAATATCGCCAAAGAAATGTTCTTTACAGCCGAACCGGTGGCTGCCGAACGAGCTAAAGAACTAGGCATTTTGAACCATCTTGTTGCAGCCGACCAGCTCGAACAGTTCACACTAAGCCTGGCGGAGAAAATCACCTCACATTCATCCTTGAGCATGGCAGTAATAAAGGAGCAGTTTAGACTTCTCGCTAATGCTCATCCGGTCTCCCCCGAAACTTTCGAACGTATTCAAGGCTTGCGCCGCAAAGTTTACTTCAGCCAAGACTATGCCGAAGGCATCAAGGCTTTTCTTGAGAAAAGACCACCACAGTTCAGCGGACAATAACGCCAAGAAATTGAACCTCAGGCAAGACACTCCTAATTTGCCCAAGCCAAAAGTGATTTGACAAGCCAAAGACAATTCAGGCGCCGGCCAGTTGTATTTGCTGTCTCACTTCGTCAAAATTTCTCTTTGGCCATTTCTCTTAGGCAGTATTTCCAAGACTCTTACTCTAAGGCTAAATAATATGAGCAAAATGAAAATCCAAAAACAGATAGGGATTATTCTAGGCGCCCTGACTCTATCTATATCAGCCTTTCAAAAAGTGGAAGCGGCTGAGGCGAAATGGGGCTATATAAACTCAGACGGGAATTTAGCCATCAAAGCCGACTATGACGAAGGACAAACTTTCAGCGAGGGGCTGGCAGCGGTGAAACCGAAAGGCAAGTCGGTCTGGGGCTATATAAACAAAGAAGGAAAAGTCGTCATTGAGCCAAACTTTGAGGACGCAGGCTCTTTCCACGAAGGTTTAGCACCGGCTCAAGACAGCCAATCTAAGTTGTGGGGCTTTATTGACAGAACAGGTCAATTTGTCGTCAAACCTACTTTCACATCCTTATCATCACTCAGTGACGGGCTGGCCTGCGCCAAAAACGACAGCCAATTTGGCTACGTCAACAAAGAAGGACAATGGCAGATCAATCCCCAGTTTGATGTGGCCAGCACATTTTCAGACGGCAAAGCACTTGTCTCAAATTATGCTTCAGGCATAATCAGTTACTCTTCTAGAGGTGGTATGCACTTTGCCAGTGGAGCCAGCTGGCGCTGCATAAACACAAAAGGACAAGAAGTCTTACCTTACCAAGTAAACGAATGCGGAGACTTCAAAGACGGGCTGGCACCTGTGGCGACCGGCGCGAACAACGGACCAATTAAGCCAGACCGTTGGGGTTTCATCAACGAGAAAGGGAAGTTTGTCATTGCCCCGAAATTTGCTAACGCTCAAATTGCCGGCGAGAACTTAATCGCGGTACAAATGGGAAAATGGCTAAACCTGGGCAAGGGCGTCCAGATCTTTCAACCGGGCAAATGGGGCTACATCAATAATTCTGGTAAGACCCTAATCAAGCCGCAATTTGATGCCGCAGATCCATTTTCGGAAGGCATGGCAGCAGTTAAACTAAACGGCAAATGGGGCTACATAGACAAAAGCGGCAAGATTAAGATAGAACCGAAGTTCATTGCTAATCTAGAATTCAAGGAAGGTCTTGCCCCGGTTCAATTAGAAGTGAACTGAGAGACGCTACCAAATAGACATGGAATTGACACAAAATAAAGAAGAAACTGCTCTCATATAAAGTTGCAGACAAAGATACGAGAAAGTAACTTTGCACACTCAAGGAGTTTTCTTTATGTCAGGTCAACTAGATAGGTCAGAATCAATTCATACGAATTTGGAAGAAACAGCAAGCACAGACCAAAACATGCTGCATGCCGCAAAGTTCATAGACTATATACTTGGTCAAAAAGTAGACCTCGGACAGGGCAAAGGAAATGACAGCATTGCAAACAAGCTATTACCAGGACTAGATTTCGATGTCTGTAGGTATAGGACCGATCCCCAAAATCCAAATCGAGAACTTGCTTATCCTAAAGAATGCATACGAAGAGGAGGACCTGAGATAATTCCCGTCGAAAAGCCGATATTCAAGGGAGAACCAAGACCGATGCCACCCAAGTTTGCAATGCCGCACTAACCGACCGACCATATAAGCTCGCGAACCATCTGCACCGATAACCTTTACACATTGGTAAAGGCGGCGCCGCACAAGGACAAGCGCCGCCATATAAAAATCAAACACAAACTCTCAGTTCGCGACAATTTCGCTCAACTGAGTCTTCACATTTTCATCGCACAAATCAGAGTTAAGCAACTTACCGACGAGCCTTCGCTCTGTTCTACTGACAAATCCGTCAGCATAAATCTGCTCGGTGAGAAGCTTAGCTTCCTTTCCGTCAATCTTCGCATCTTTGGCAATCCGGCTCACTATCTTTTGCAACTTCTTCTTAGCCATGATTTTTCTCCTTCAATAATCTAAAACAGACAATTCAACTAACAAAATACCTAACTAGCGAACTAACTCAAGGACTAAAGTGTTTGAATAGCAGGGACTAAATTTGCTCTACAGATTGATCTTGAATCTTGTCCCGGCATTGCTCTTAGACTGACATTCGATGCGAGCCTTAATCAAATCAGACATAAGCCTTGCCGCGTATAAACCCAGACCGCTTCCTTCAGAGCCTGTGGCACTGACGGGGCGACGGAAAAGCCTTTGAAAAATACGACGCCTTTCATTATCATCCAAGCCTGGACCATCGTCATCTACGGCAATTTCAATTGAGCCACCGTCAGTCACTTGGGCGCTGAATATCACGGTATTACCCTCGGTGCAATACTTAAGGGCATTATCAAGCAAGTTATAGATAATTCGCCTCAAGAGACTTGGGTCGGAAAGTACCGACAAGTCAGCGGCTATCTCGCTCTTGAATTGAATTTTCTTACGCTCAAAGGCAAAGGCAAAGTCTTTTTCAAGCTCATGACAAAGACCACTAAGATCAGTCGGCTTAGAAACAATCTCGATAGCGCCACTCTCAAGCCTATATACATCCAGCATTTCATTGATCGTCTCGATCATGCGATTATTGGTGGCAGCCAAACGAGAGGTCATATCCCTGACAGAATCAGCCCCCATAGTGGCAAAATCCTCTCGAATAATCTCAAGTAAGAGATTACTGCCTATGAGTGGGTTTTTCAGATCATGAGCGAGAGCAGCAATCAAATCTTCCTTCTGCTGACGCATGGTCGTCTCGAATGAAACGTCCCGAACCACTATAGTCATGCCCTCTACACGGTCATAGTCCGCCAAAACGGGACTCGCAGAGATTGAAACCGAAATCTCCTTACCGTTCTTGGTCACGGCTCGACTCTCATATGGGGAGATGGCAACACCATCGGCGAGCGCCTTTTTATAAACTTGCAACTCGTGGCTCAATTCGGGCGGCCAGAGTATGGACAGAGTCGAACCAATCACCTCCTGCCTGGAGAATCCAAATATTCTCTGACATGCCGGGCTCCAAGACTGAATAAGCAAGTGCCCATCAACCGAAAAAATACCGTCAAAACTGGTCTCTACAAGCATTGCCAGTTTGCGGGTGGTCTCGACATGAGCCTCTGACTCAGCTACAAATCGCTTGTTGTGATAAAGCAAAAATGCCGAAAAGCCTATTAGTAAAAGTACAGTTGCTATACCTTCATATTGGAATTCAGCGCAAACCTGCGACACTTTGGCGGTCTCTCGTCTAAGCTCAGCCAGCTTCAAAACTCGAAAGTCTTCTATATTAGATGCTGCAGCAAGCGCAGATGCTTCACTGCTGTGCAGTTTGTCTAGCTCTAGTTCGAGCTTTTCAATATGCTCGGCAAACTGATTGAAAGCACGGCTGGTGTTATACACCGACCAGATAGAAAGTGAAACGACTGCCAGAAGTGCCAGGCAGTAAAAACCAATCGATGCTTTTGCAGGAAACCATTTAGTGGTCATTTCAGAACTCGTCTTGTTGTATAAACAATATAACCACTGCCAACGCCGAAAACTCAGCTATTTAATCTTGCCAGCCAAGAATCGCCCGCTAGTGTGAAGTGACTAGCCAGAGCGCGATGCATTTAGCCAGAAAGAATGATCGCAATCATACTTTAGTGTGTAGCCAAACGTGTTAAAGATAGCTACTCTATACTCAGGGTTAGTTTTAGGTGGCTAAACTTATTCTGTTTTGATGCAGACGGTGGTGCAAGAGTGGGACAGAAGCAACTGAGTAAGCTCAGCTTGATGCTTGACCAGCTGCCTGCGGCAGTTGACGCCAAAGATCTGTCGTTCCGCATGATTTATTGGAACAACGAAGCTGAAAAAATCTACGGTTACAAGAAAGAAGAAGTCTTAGGAAGACCGGTAAACATACTCTATGAGCCCGAAGAGTTTGAAGAGTACAAATATATTCTGAACCGGGTGAAGGGCGGTGAAAAGTTCATCGGATATCGCAGCATGCGCCGCACAAAGTCGGGTGCACCAGTGGAAGTTGCACTCAATCTATCGCCCATAGAAAGTGAAGAAGGCGAAATCATCGGCATAAGCGCTGTTTCTTTGCCGGTCTGCGAAGAAATCAACCAAGTGAGCACGGCGCTGCATAGGCAAAACGAACTGATTTCGCTATTAAAACACGATATTGAAACAAGAATAATTGCCCTAAAGAGAGCCTTAGACTTGCTTGAAGCCAGACAGTTATTGGACCAAGACGACGAAGTCATGCCTCAACTGCTCAATGTTTCAAGACGTACGACCGTTGAACTAATTGAATTTATTGAAAATGTCTTGCTGCTTTACGGCGAGGGCGAGATACACGAAGGGTTATCATTTTATTCAGTCAAACCGGCAAGCTTTGTTAGCTCGATAGCGACAAAATTGATGCTCGAGAAAAATCTCAACATCACCCTGAATCAGTGCCGCAAAGACATCTTAGCCGAACTAGACCCGACCGCCTTTGAACGAGCTATAGCCGGCGCCGTCTCTGTTTTCAGCCACTGCGACAAACTAGAGATAGAACTAACTGAAAGCAGCAATGAAAGCTTTCAGCTCAAGATAATTTGCCCTGGCAAATGTCTCAGCGAGGCAGAAAGATTGGGTTTGATGTCTGAACAATTGAGAGCAGCAAACGGCATGGAACTGGCCAGCACCAATGGCTTTGGCGCCCTGGTCGCCCGTCGTGTCATTGAAGCACATGGAGGAGTCTTCGCCCTCAAAACTTCGCAAGAGCCGCCAATGTCGTACATAATTATGGAATTGCCAAAATATCAAAACAAAAGACATAAGGGCATAAGGGTACAAAGACTGATAGAAAACACCTAAGCAGAAAGTAAAGTAAAGCAATGGAGCCGAAAATCAAAGTACTAATCGCAGAAGACCAAGAGCTGACAAGCATGGGTCTGAAGTCATTGCTTTCTAAACAACCCGATATAGAAGTAGTAGGTATCGCCAGCGACGGCGAAAAAGCGGTAACAATGACCCTCGACGCCAAGCCCGATGTGGTAATTATGGACATCGGCTTGCCAGTTTTGAACGGCATCGACGCCACTGCAAAAATTAGAGAAAAAGCCCCGCAGACCAAGTTTTTGATTTTGACATCTCATAGAGAAGCAAACCAGGTTTTTGCCGCCATGTCTGCCGGCGCTCAGGGTTATTGCTTGAAAGAAGTCTCGATCAAGCGACTGGAAATCGCGCTGCGCGCCGTGAGCAATGGTGACTGCTGGCTAGACCCTGACATAGCCAAAACTGTCTTTACCAACCTTAGCACCAACCCAGGCGCTCAAATTGAAGAAAGCGAGTCGGTTGCGGTCCTTGCCCAAGCAAAAGCACAGGGCAATCGAACTAGGACAACTTCAGCCCATGATCTTTCCGAAAGAGAGATGGAAGTTTTGAAGCTGCTTGTGGCAGGACAAAAGAACACAGACATTGCTGAAACACTGTGCATTTCTCTTGATACTGTCAAATCACATATGAGCAAAATCATGGACAAGCTGGCAGTAGCAGACCGCACCCAGGCAGCCCTGAAAGCCCTGAGGGAAGGTCTTGTCTCTCTGTAGAGATTCACACCCTAGTGTAGTCAAATTATGCACCAGAGAGTGATGACGAACGCTCACCGCTGCGATTTACTAATAGTGTGGGTCGACGGGATGAGGGACGAACTATGTACGAACTTAGCAAGTCATACGAAAGCAAGTCATACGCAAGTAAGTCATATGCAAGCAACTCAGGCGTCAGCAAGCAAGCGACAAGTGAAGGTTCGACTCTTTCTCTCACTAGAACAAAGAAAAGAAGAGAAGCTTACAACAATAACCAGTGGAAAGTAGTTTCGAAGTCAGACAAAATCAGAATGGCTCAAGCTCCTGTCATATCTAAAGAGCTCTTGATAGAACTGGCTGACGATAGCGACAGCGAGGTCAGAGCGGCTGTGGCAGAGCGAGGCAATCTGTCTATGCAACTACAAGTAGTGCTCTGCCTCGATGATTGCGCCGATGTCAGGTATGCCATCGCGGAAGACCCAGGTACGGCAATATCGATATTGCGCAGATTGAGTAAAGACAACAACCCCTACGTGGCGCACCGCGCCCAGCGCACTCTCTTTGCCTTGGCCAGAGAAGCGATAAAAGGTCCAGATCGCATTGTCCTGGAACTGGATAACAGTGCCAATAGACTTTTTCCTTTGAATTGAGGTATTACAAAATGACTATTAATAATGCCGAATTAGAATTCTCCGTGGTCAAGCAAGCGATCATTCCCTTTCTGCGCGAGAACTGGCTTGAAATTGACCTACCCGAGCAAGAGTCGGGTTTTCCAGACGGACGCCTGACCATGGATGAACTAGTGTTTGCCTATGAAAAAGCTAAAGCCAATGGCAAAATTGTCGACGCTTATGTTCTTAAGCAAATCATCTCGCGCTATCCACAGATATGCCGCGCCCACGATGACGGTTACTGGGTAGTCGACGAAGAAAAGCTTGGCATATCGGAAGAGGACATCTCGGTCTATGCCCAACTGCTCGACCCAAGCAAACCAAGCTGGGCGACAAAACCAAAACCTTTTCGCTGGCTGTGGTTGTAACCGAATCAGGAGGAAAATAGCCCACCCTGCGGGCGAGGCGTGGGCTTAGTTATATTCGCGAGCACTGGAGGGAAAGCTGGAGGGCTCGAGGAAACCAGTAGCGTTTCGCGAAGCAGACAAATAGGCTATCATGGTTATACAACCATGAGGCCTATTTGTCTTTGTCTATAGATGATAGAAAACACGCTTATATGAACCGCATGCTGAAGGTGACGGTTCTGCTTGCCACTCTCGGTAGTATCGCTCTCTATTTCGGCATCAACTATTTATCGAGCGTGATGACTAACGCGCTCGATAGTGTAAGTAGGGCAGGGAAAGGGAAGTGAGGGTTTAGAGGGGGTGTGAAATTACAGTCAAGATTTTAGTTAAGCAACAAAATCATCCTAAACTCCTCTCGGAACCAAAGAATAGAGGACTCTCAATCTGGACCATTAGTATAGGCTATGATTTGTCTTGTTCAACTCCTGCCGGAGTCAAAGAATAGAGCACGCAAAGCTTTGCTTGCCGATGGAGTCGGGTAATAATAAGCTCAACTCCTGCCGGAGTTAAAGAATAGAGAACCTATAGGTTTGAATGGTGTATATACCTTGTTTACGCATGCTCAACTCCTGCCGGATTCAAAGAATAGAGAACTTTCGCAGTCGGAGCGCTAGCCTGACCATCCATCAATGCTCAACTCCTGCCGGATTCAAAGAATAGAGAACCCTCGTTCTTTCTTGCGTTCGTAGCCTTTTCTCGTATGCTCAACTCCTGCCGGATTCAAAGAATAGAGAACTTGAGGTCCTGTCCAAACATCATTTCATGCACGATTGATGCTCAACTCCTGCCGGAGTCAAAGAATAGAGAACGTTCGCCCGACTTACGCTCAAACGTGTTGACTTTATGCTCAACTCCTGCCGGAGTCAAAGAATAGAGAACTTGCAATCAACGGTCGAGTGGGTGATATCACCACTTACAAATGCTCAACTCCTGCCGGAGTCAAAGAATAGAGAACATCAGCTTCCGACGCATTCTTTACTTTTGCAAGCGCATGCTCAACTCCTGCCGGAGTCAAAGAATAGAGAACTCGGTAAAAGTCTCACCATCAATCAACACATGCCCATATGCTCAACTCCTGCCGGAGTCAAAGAATAGAGAACTTTGACATGCCAGCGCCCGGTCTTACGCTTCTGCTCATGCTCAACTCCTGCCGGAGTCAAAGAATAGAGAACGTCGATATGCACACCCTCGGCGCTTACTGTCTGGAATGCTCAACTCCTGCCGGAGTCAAAGAATAGAGAACTCTTCTTGTTAAGGCGAAGCTGATTGCCGAGGTCGAATGCTCAACTCCTGCCGGAGTCAAAGAATAGAGAACCTTGTTCTGGCTCACTAAAATACCTCGGTTGTCTTGATGCTCAACTCCTGCCGGAGTCAAAGAATAGAGAACTAGGGTAGTGAGAGCCAGAAGTTTGTGGGAACTAATATGCTCAACTCCTGCCGGAGTCAAAGAATAGAGAACCGCCAGTCGGTAACTGAAAGCTAGCGCCAGGAACCATATGCTCAACTCCTGCCGGAGTCAAAGAATAGAGAACACGGAGCGCTTTTAGGCATCTTTGGCAGCTTTAGTCCATGCTCAACTCCTGCCGGAGTCAAAGAATAGAGAACTGCCCTCGCCTGTGGTGTCAGTCCAAATTTTTCAGATGCTCAACTCCTGCCGGAGTCAAAGAATAGAGAACATTACAATCTTCCAAGTTAGTTACCTCCTGCTTCCTATGCTCAACTCCTGCCGGAGTCAAAGAATAGAGAACTGCCTTCAAGTTTTTTTCCAGTTCCGCAAGTTCAGATGCTCAACTCCTGCCGGAGTCAAAGAATAGAGAACTCGCCTGCTTATTGCTTGTAATGTCGAAAGAAGAATATGCTCAACTCCTGCCGGAGTCAAAGAATAGAGAACGCAAAGCAAGCACAGAAAGCAGAGCAAGCGAAACAGGCTATGCTCAACTCCTGCCGGAGTCAAAGAATAGAGAACACCAAATCCGCCGCCAAACATTTGCGCAAAAGCATGCTCAACTCCTGCCGGAGTCAAAGAATAGAGAACTGCTGGCTGGGGTTTCGTAGAGCTTCACCCCGATATGGAATGCTCAACTCCTGCCGGAGTCAAAGAATAGAGAACAGCTTTCAAGCTGAAGATGATAAGCCCTGGGATGAATGCTCAACTCCTGCCGGAGTCAAAGAATAGAGAACCAGCTATGCAGATTTAGCCAAACTAAATTAGAATTATGCTCAACTCCTGCCGGAGTCAAAGAATAGAGAACACGAACACCCCCGACCGGTGGAGAGACCACCGAGCAATGCTCAACTCCTGCCGGAGTCAAAGAATAGAGAACCTCGCTGCAATTATCGGCGGTGCCTATGCGCAAATGCATGCTCAACTCCTGCCGGAGTCAAAGAATAGAGAACATCCTCGAAAAATTAGGCGCAAATCAGAAGCGTCGATAATGCTCAACTCCTGCCGGAGTCAAAGAATAGAGAACGCCGTGCAAAGCCAAGATTCTTTTAGCGTTACCGAATGCTCAACTCCTGCCGGAGTCAAAGAATAGAGAACCACAGAATCCAATAGCGGTAAGGCTGGCTCTGCTATGCTCAACTCCTGCCGGAGTCAAAGAATGGAGAACAACAACCCTAAACAACCTTAGCCGTCTCTTCTTTATGCTCAACTCCTGCCGGAGTCAAAGAATAGAGAACATCGTTCGTGGATTCAGGCACAGAACGACCTTTACTTATGCTCAACTCCTGCCGGAGTCAAAGAATAGAGAACCTCCGGCTCTTAGTAATCCGCCGTTTGCGTATCCCTTATGCTCAACTCCTGCCGGAGTCAAAGAATAGAGAACTTCGTTGCGACTGCTCACGCTTACGAGCTGCCTCGAATGCTCAACTCCTGCCGGAGTCAAAGAATAGAGAACTGCGTGCTCCACCGTCCAATCTTTGACGTACTTATATGCTCAACTCCTGCCGGAGTCAAAGAATAGAGAACCACCAGTTTTTAAAGCGATGCTTAAGCAGTCTAAAATGCTCAACTCCTGCCGGAGTCAAAGAATAGAGAACGGCTTCTGGAATTGCCAAGTTAACGGGCATAACCTATGCTCAACTCCTGCCGGAGTCAAAGAATAGAGAACGGCTCTCTCATTTTTCGCCATCCAGTCACCTGTGCTATGCTCAACTCCTGCCGGAGTCAAAGAATAGAGAACCCGACCTCTTTGAAGCCTTCGACGGTAAAGGTCGTTTTATGCTCAACTCCTGCCGGAGTCAAAGAATAGAGAACCTCATCAGCAAGGCTTTCATTGGCAAGCTGCTTGATATGCTCAACTCCTGCCGGAGTCAAAGAATAGAGAACATTATAAAGACGATCCCTTCCACGAGATCGCGCTGCTATGCTCAACTCCTGCCGGAGTCAAAGAATAGAGAACAACGGAAGTTTCAATCAGCGACGAGCAGGAAGAACGATGCTCAACTCCTGCCGGAGTCAAAGAATAGAGAACAAACAGTCCTTGCTCCCCTTTGTATGGAATTGGCTATGCTCAACTCCTGCCGGAGTCAAAGAATAGAGAACTTAAGTCGAGCGGGCAAACCACTTTCTGAAGCGTTATGCTCAACTCCTGCCGGAGTCAAAGAATAGAGAACCACAATTACAACACAAAAAGGGCAGTGATCGAGTAATGCTCAACTCCTGCCGGAGTCAAAGAATAGAGAACGTTTTGTCTTTGACTGGTTGAATGACCAATGGCTATGCTCAACTCCTGCCGGAGTCAAAGAATAGAGAACGTCGTCCGGCACCGGGTCGTAATTTGCCTGTCCGCGATGCTCAACTCCTGCCGGAGTCAAAGAATAGAGAACTACTCTGAGCTTTCTATGGCTTTGTTTTTTCATCGATGCTCAACTCCTGCCGGAGTCAAAGAATAGAGAACTACACAGACGCAGCCGGTGAGCCTGTCGTGGAATAATGCTCAACTCCTGCCGGAGTCAAAGAATAGAGAACCAGAGAGCCAGGCATGTAACTGCTAAAATAATTGGTTTATGCTCAACTCCTGCCGGAGTCAAAGAATAGAGAACTGCCAGACACGTTTTGCCCCAATTGCAATCGTACCGAATGCTCAACTCCTGCCGGAGTCAAAGAATAGAGAACAAGGACCTTCTTGTAATAGGTCACTTCAAAATAGGGATGCTCAACTCCTGCCGGAGTCAAAGAATAGAGAACTTCGCTATCCCGGCGGTAAGTCGCGAGTCGCTAACATGCTCAACTCCTGCCGGAGTCAAAGAATAGAGAACTTTAAAGCCTGTTTGCCAATTGGTTCCCAATCGTCATGCTCAACTCCTGCCGGAGTCAAAGAATAGAGAACCTTAGCCGACTTCAATAAATTTATATCGCTCTCTTTATGCTCAACTCCTCCCGGAGTCAAAGAATAGAGAACCTACGTGCTGGTCCCACTGATAGATCGGCTTGTCGCTATGCTCAACTCCTGCCGGAGTCAAAGAATAGAGAACCACCACGCATCAGAGAGCGCTTGTAGGCACTCGTATGCTCAACTCCTGCCGGAGTCAAAGAATAGAGAACCTCGATCTCTTGCTCTTGTACGGCGTCAAATCGGTGATGCTCAACTCCTGCCGGAGTCAAAGAATAGAGAACCTTGAACACGTCCTTAGACAGGAGCTTACCGCTCAAGACGATGCTCAACTCCTGCCGGAGTCAAAGAATAGAGAACGCCCATGCCAGCGGCAATGCGAGACATCAGCTCCGGATGCTCAACTCCTGCCGGAGTCAAAGAATAGAGAACATCCAGCCAGTCAGCGATTATGTCGCCGTGGCAAGTGCTCAACTCCTGCCGGAGTCAAAGAATAGAGAACTTTCTCCTTTAGTTTCTTGTCGCCCACTCGCTGAGTGCTCAACTCCTGCCGGAGTCAAAGAATAGAGAACATCTTCTCTGAGTGTTCTCGTTATAACTTCTTTACTGTGCTCAACTCCTGCCGGAGTCAAAGAATAGAGAACCTTTGTGGCTTTGGTCCACTTGAGCGACTGAACGAAGTGCTCAACTCCTGCCGGAGTCAAAGAATAGAGAACCCGGTTGATTTTTTCCCTCACCCATTCAACATGCACGTGCTCAACTCCTGCCGGAGTCAAAGAATAGAGAACCAGGGAAAGAACGCAGGAAATCACACCGGTATATACGTGCTCAACTCCTGCCGGAGTCAAAGAATAGAGAACGCGCTAGAGAGCTGGGCGCATCGAACGCCGATATGTGCTCAACTCCTGCCGGAGTCAAAGAATAGAGAACAAGGCAGACCGGCAAGCGGAAACAACGGCGCACAGTGCTCAACTCCTGCCGGAGTCAAAGAATAGAGAACGCTTGGTTGCTTTTGCAAGCCTGATGCTTGCCACGGCGAGTGCTCAACTCCTGCCGGAGTCAAAGAATAGAGAACAGTGTCAAGAATTTAGCTACTTCCGAGCAGCTGTGTGCTCAACTCCTGCCGGAGTCAAAGAATAGAGAACTGGCCAGCCAGTAGAGACCGGTTTACCAGGGAGTGTGTGCTCAACTCCTGCCGGAGTCAAAGAATAGAGAACTTCCTTATTACTTGCTTCGTTTCTTTGAGAAAGCTAAGTGCTCAACTCCTGCCGGAGTCAAAGAATAGAGAACTATTCATAGCGACATGCCAGAGGAAGGGGAAATAATGTGCTCAACTCCTGCCGGAGTCAAAGAATAGAGAACAGCTTTTGAGTATCAATTTTAGTAGTTGTTCTTCAGTGTGCTCAACTCCTGCCGGAGTCAAAGAATAGAGAACATGGTGTGCCAATAATTTGCTGGACCAACAAGAAACGGTGCTCAACTCCTGCCGGAGTCAAAGAATAGAGAACAGATTGCCGTTACAGTATTTTGGACAGAGGAATAATGTGCTCAACTCCTGCCGGAGTCAAAGAATAGAGAACGCCTAATTGGTGACTGTAAACCACCCGGCACAGGCAGGTGCTCAACTCCTGCCGGAGTCAAAGAATAGAGAACCAACAATTGAGCGCAAACATCGACCAGACTAGAGCAGGTGCTCAACTCCTGCCGGAGTCAAAGAATAGAGAACACGATACTCACATTCCCGCTGAATTGCTGCCAGTTGCGGTGCTCAACTCCTGCCGGAGTCAAAGAATAGAGAACCCAACAGCAAAGATGTTAGTACCGACTATGGTTGTGAGTGCTCAACTCCTGCCGGAGTCAAAGAATAGAGAACAATAAATATATACACTTGTATGTACACACGGATATAAAGTGCTCAACTCCTGCCGGAGTCAAAGAATAGAGAACCCAACTTCTTCCCAGTGCGATAGATAATTGAAAGGTGCTCAACTCCTGCCGGAGTCAAAGAATAGAGAACTTTTAAGAGCCTTATCGCCTAATTGCTGCTCAAGCTCGAGTGCTCAACTCCTGCCGGAGTCAAAGAATAGAGAACCCAGTCAAAGTTTGAGGAACCAACATTCAAAGACCAGGTGCTCAACTCCTGCCGGAGTCAAAGAATAGAGAACCACCGGGTTCATACTCTTTGCCCTTGCTATTGATGGAGTGCTCAACTCCTGCCGGAGTCAAAGAATAGAGAACAGCGAGCCCTGAAAACACCATAGGTATTTTATCCGATCAGTCAAAATCAAGTACCTTAAGAAGAACTGTGCCATATATGCGCTTTTCACTCAATTATCTCGCAAATGAAGAGTCAATTAAACGGAAATAGCTTTACTCTTGGAACTTTGCAAGGACCCATATCCAATAAAACCTCCAGAAACCAGGAAACGGTGGACCTAACTCGAAAACAATCCTAGAAAGTTTGAATTATATCGAAAGGTCCATGAACTAAATAATTGCAAACTTAGGATCATCACTAGACCACTCTTCCGGACGATTAACGAGAGCAATTCTATCAACACAATTGCCACATAGTGGCACAAGCAAAATGCTGTCTTCATCGCTCAAGACCTGTGCAAGTTCCCACCGAAGTTGTTCAAGCATTCGCTTGCTCATACGGCATCTAAAGATTGAATATTGAATTCGCTCGCCGTAGCCATTCAACAACTTGTATGCTTTCCTCCATCGCCGAGGATCCCTTATATCGTAACAAACCATGTACCAATCTCTTTGTCCAGCCATATTTCACCGAAGCCTCAATCTTGCATAGAGACCACCTTCAGTCATCCACTCTTTCTCTAAAAGCCGAACTTCCAGCTCGATCATCCTCGCATAACTTAGGGAGTATCCAATGATTGGATGCTTCCAAGAGTCGGCTTTGCGTCTCTCATAGACCTCAATAAAACGACGTTTTCCAGAGTCACTCAACCAGACCTGCCCCGGTGTCTCAACAAAGTCCTCCGAAGGACTCCACTGAAGTCTGTTGATAGAGTTCAGTACGGGAATGTCAACCAGCAGACATCGAAAGACCTCCATAACATCCAACGCCAATGGCGGCGCAGATGAACGAGGTTGATGATAGAAACCAAACGCAGGCTCTAGTCCAACAACATTTAGGGCTTGAATTACATCCTTCAAGAGCATTCCGTAACCGTAGCTCAACAAAGCATTAACCCGGTCTTTCGGCGGTCTTCTATTCCTTCTATGGAATCTGAGCGCCTCAGGAACTTCTTCAGAAAGTAAATCATCAAAAGCAGAAAAATATAGAGCGGCAGCGCCTCCCTCAAACCCTCTTAACTTCTCGACGGCTGAAACGGAAGGAACCAAACGCTGAAGAACCTTTATCTTCTTTATTACATCTCCGAGATTCTCGTGTCCTTGTTCTGTTCGACTCAAGGTCCTCTTCAAAACTTGTCTTTGCATGTCCATTCTGCAAAGCACAGTCTGCTTAGCAAGCTTCAAACAAAGGTCAGGATCTAGCAAAGCCTTAAACTGCCTAATTTTCTGCTGAACTCTGTTTGATCGAGCAGAAGAGAAACATCCTAGGTACTGACCGCTGCTAGCGACGTAATGAACACCAACTCCTTCTTCGGCACAAAATCGAAGTGCTTGCGTTGAGATCTGAGAGAAACCGTTAATGACAATCTGGGAAACATCATTTACGGGAAGTTTAACGGTCTTGCTATTGCTATCTTTATACTCAATTTTCAACTGGTCACCGGTTCTTCCAATCTTTGCCCCCTGTTCCACAATATGAATAACCTTTCTATCGTCATCAGGCGGAAAAAGTCTTAAAGCAGGCAAATTACCATTAGACTCTTCCCTTGAGGAATGTTTAGTGAATCTTGCCTCCTCGGGGAGACACACTGGAGCCAGTGAACACTTAACGCATAATCGCTGATTATCTGTAACTGGAGGTCTCTCAACACTCGACCGAAGTTGTCTTGCCTCTGCGATAGCAGAAATCACTTCCGCTCTCGCTTCTTCATCGACAATAATTTTCACCAGTACATTATCACCATGGTAGCGAACGCGAGCTTCCGTAACTTGACATTCTCGGGCATTTTCAACAAGCAGCGCGTAAGCTAGAACCTGCAGCCTATCACTAGGCCAAGCTTCAGGCTTGCTGCCGTCAGTCCTCATGGACCGTCCACGCTTGTGCTCATAGGGAATAATGCAACCATCCTTGGTGCGCAGCGCATCAACCTTTCCCCTTAAGCCTAAGCTCGAACTCTCTAGACTAAGAGAGCACCAATCATTCTCATCATCTTCAAGTTCTGTGTGAAGCCTTCTCCCGGCGAAAACAGCCTCATCTTGTACATACTGCTGCTCAACCTCTTCAAGATAGAAGAGCCTTCTGCAATATCTAAGAGCATGGAGAGCATTCACTCTCAATGAGTCTTGTTCACATCTGCTTATCGAACCAGCATCCAATGTCAATCCCCTCCAAAATAAGCTCTAGCAATTAGGCTTAACGAAAAGCCCTACTAAAGCTATCGCCTTTCGGCGTCAAGGAACTGTCATAAGATATTCAATTATCAGGGTGCAATATTCCGAATCGGAACTTTAGCTATGTGGGAGCCTCCGGCGTCCAGGTCCAGGCAGAATCGGGAGGTTCGGGTTCTAGCTGCGCAGTAGGTGCATAAAGCGCGCTTACACTCTTGCTCGAATCAACTCTATCAATCTTCACCGACAATCGGCATGAGCCTTTCACTGGTAGCTTTTCTGCACATATAGGAGTGTACCAATGTGCAGCTTGGGGTGCGCGAGAGACTCGAATATCATCAAATAGCAAATTATTGTCTCCAGCAAACGGAAGACCGTATAAACGGCTTCCCAATTTTCCTTCTACACCGCCTTGGATACGATTGATAATTTCAGGATCCTCAGATTGAACTCCAACAACACAATTCAGTCCAGCAAGGAGCTCTCTCTTGGCTGGTACAATCCAGTACTTGGAGCCTTTAGCCCTGTCTACAAACTCCTTACCAGAGGCTCCTACTGGATAAGTATGAAGCTGCTGATAAAGAGTAATCTTTTCACCAAACTCTATAGCCCCGAGAGCCAATCTAAGTTTCGGAGCGTTAGGATCGATCTGAGTGACAGGACCATCAACGTCAGTTCTCACCTCAATACCAGCCAGGTTAAGCGCTAGGCCCCAAGCAGCAGAAAACGGAATGATAGGGCTTGTGCTTCTAAAGACACCTGCTTGAAAATATCGAAACGCAGCAAAAGGTGCAGAAAGTTTGAGCCATATCTCATTCATTTCTTTGCTCCTGCGGCAGATACCTGCTCAGCAATCGCCTTGAGACAGATTTGAGTATTCTCGAAGAGATGCGCTCCAGCATCTGTGAGTCTCTGTTTTTCAGACTTCTCCATGTTTCTGACAAGCTCACCAGCAATCCAAAATTCAGACGCAGGCAGATCATTTTCATTTAGACGGCTAAGTTCAGGAAACTCACCAGCCTCATTAAAACCATAGGTGTTGAACCCCGCAACCAAACTCTGGCTAATGCGAATAACCAGACTTCGCGGCGCCATCTCAAAAAAGCTTCTAGCATGCCCACCAGCAACGTTGGAAAGCTCACCTATCGACTCAAGGAGTACGGCAGTCCATTTAGGACCGTTAGAGTTCTTCATGCAGTCTGCTATAGATAACGCGAAGGGATACTGAAATGCCGTATAAGAGATCTCCTTATGAAGAAGTCCAGAATTATCCTGGTTCTTCCAGGGGCTACCACCGGCATTCTGAGGACTCTGATGAAAAGTTGCATCAAACCTATAAGGGCTCAAGGCTACAGCTAAATTCATTCGCAATATACTATCTCTCTTAGCGGGCCTACCGGTTGGCTTCATTGTCTTTCCATCGGCTACCATGTAACCAAAAAAGAAATCATCGGCATACTTGTCTGCATTCGGAAAGTCCTTAAACTCCACTGCAAGCTGGTCTTCATTGTGCAATCGGCTTCGATTACATTCCAATCCTTTTAAAGCTATTACCTCCCTAAGAGCATTTCGCATTGATTCAGGACTAATAACTGCATATTCCTTGCCGGCGCGTGTTATCTTCTGAATCACCGTTCTATTCGCTTCACTCTCTCCTCGATAGTTTGAACTTGGAGCCACATAAGTTAGCACCGTACCGAAAATATTCTTAGTCATTGTTTTGTTCCTCCTGTTTATCTTTGATTCTGGCTGACAGCGCAAGCATTGTAAGGGTCCGAATTTTGTCAGTATCTTCATATAGGACCTTGGTCAGACAAGAGTATTCGTCAGGACTCATCCATTGCGGCACTGAGCAAATGTTGGACGCGAAGAAATTTATAAAGTCCTCGCCAGAACGACTTCTAATTGAGTAAAAACAGCTCTCTGCAAGAGAATCTCGCATATCGTAATACTTTCTCTTGTCGGCTGGATTCTGAAGACTCTTCAAGTCTAATTTGTATTTACTTTGTAGCTTCTGCCGCAAATAACTATCAATAATTTTGAGAACAAGCGCCTCCAACGCCGCACCAGCGGGCTGAGCACCGTCAACACTATGTTTCATCAACTTCATCCTCCTATGATATTCTTCTTCAGCGTCCTCTAAACTCTTCTGGGCATCATGCGCAAAGAATGGCGAACAAAGTCCTTCCTTTATTGGAATAATCGAAAGCAACTTGTCAAACCCGCCATACCATTCTTGTTCAGCAACAAGAAGATTGACTAATCTTTGCCTCCTAAACAAAGGGTTGAAAAAGTTCTTCTTTATGTACTCATACTGTGAATCTCGCTGCCTATTAGGCTCAACTCTTCCTGAATACAGAATTCTTATATTGTTGCCATCCTTCCTGGTATGAAACAAATCGATTCCAAAAATCAAATCATCAGTGCTCCTGTTGATCCGCTCACTTCCAACCATTTGTTCAATCCGCAACAGAAAATCCACTGCGGCTTCCTCAGGCAGTTCGATTAGACAGTCTTTTGGTCTGTAACCAACACGCTTGTTACTACGAGATGAGAGAACTTTCTTATACTCGTCAAGGAAATACGGAAGATTAGCAATATCTGGAATTGCTAAGACATAGCCGTCGTGACTAATGGCGCCATCTCTATCAAGCTTGACAGGAACATAGATCTGGCAAATAAAAGGCCAAAAATGGAGTAAAAACTGATGTTGGCAATTATCTCTGAACGGAACTCTCTCAGCGCTAAAAGCTTGTGCCCCAAGGAAATAAGTACTAGGTAGCTCGACAGACTTATCATTGCTCTGGCTTAACTGTTTCCAAATGGAGTCAAGGTCAGACGACTCCAACCCCTTTGCTCTATCTTCGAAAGGCTTACGAGTTGCTGGTACTCCCCTAAGAATCTGCCATACCATATCTCGCCAAAGCTTAGTCCAGACAGCACCTTCTTCATCTTCGCGATGATATAGGAATGAACCTTTTGGCTCTACAATAGGGTAGTGGTATAACTTCCTGACCTTCTCTTTTGCTTTTTTTCCTTTTGCGTCTTTTGAGTCCTTCTCAACTGCTATAACTTCTTCGGTAACCTTTACTGGCTCAACACCCTTAAAGGGACTAGTTCTAGCTTGAATCTCCACCGAGGCTGCGTAAACTTCATCTAGAATAGTCTTCAAATCCTCCTTTGAAAGAGAGAAAGAAGCACCTAACTCGCTCACACTAAATTGAAATTTTTCGCTTCTCCTAGAATTTATGTACTCCAGAATCATAATCAGCCCAGCAAGTCCAGCTCTATGTTGACTTGAAGGAAGCTCAGCCAAACTGAAAGAAAGCTCTACTCTCTTTTTGTCAGCGACAGTCTTTGTCATTTCCAACTCTCCCTTTAATCAGCAACAAATCCAATATCTTCTCTATACTTTTCTGAACACGCGAGATAAACGTAAGGCGGCAACCAGGACGGTCTATCATCAATCAGGCGACAACGTAACGGCACGGGAAGTACAAACCTATCGATGTACTTCTTTACCTTCCAGTCAAGTTCAGCCTCTTCTAGATCTCCAGTAAGTATTGCCTGCACAGTTCTATCAGCTTCTTCTCGCAGACTACCTTGCCCATCGACAAAGAGACTTGGCTCAAACAGCCTTGAGTGCTTGAGGAAAGATGACTCACATGATTTTTGAGATAAGTTCTCCAGATATTCGGCTAGAGTTCTCTGACTAACTGGTCCCCCTAGTGAAACTAAGCTACTCAGAAAAGACTGAGCCTCCTCAACTTCCGATATCGTATACGGCAAAGGCTTATCTTCAAACGGATAGCAGTAAATTTCCGAGACGAAACCAGGCGTCCTCTTATCTGGGTGTCGGTTAGCCCGTCCCATTCTTTGAATGAGTGAGCTTATTGGAGCAATCTCAGAAATTAGAATATCAGCATCAAGATCAAGACTCATTTCGCAAACCTGGGTCGTAATAGCAGCAAATCCTGCCTTGCTCCCAGAACAAGGTTGAAAACTTTTGACACAGCTTGCATGACGTTTCTCTCTATCAAGAAGCCTAAATCGACTGTGGTAACACAACAAACTATCGCGATGAGTCTCCGCCACCTTCAAAAAAATCTCTTGGCACTTTGCCACCGTGTTTGCAACCCAAAGAACCTTGGCTCCGCTATTGATCGCATTGCGACAGATATCGAAACACTCCTCAACACTAGCGAGCTGAATCACACTATATCTCGGCTTACTCTCTGCTCTGTCAAGCTCTAGTTTCTCTTCAAGTGCCGAACTCGATGGGTATCTTTGAATATTCAATTCCTCTAGCCGCGTAGCTTTTCCTGATGGAATAGTGGCGGTCATGCAAAGCGTAGGAATTTCTGTATAGCGCAAGAAATCGCACACCTTACTAAAGATACGACTGTCGTAACTATGCACCTCGTCAAGGATAACCAAACTATCAGAAAGGACTAAACTCATTAGAATCGAGGCATAATCATATTCTACGAACGATAGAAATTGGTCTATTGTTGCGCTATAAAATCTGCGGCGATAGTTCGAGAGACTAAACATTCGCTCCTTCGCCTCATCAATTTTAGAATCTCTTGAAGCAGAATCATCTGGATTCGAAGCAATTGAATCTAGAACGTATTTAGCACTGCTATGCATCAAGAGCGCATCTTCCTCTGGGGCTAAACCTGTGTAGTCAAAGAACCCCTGCGTAGCGGTGCCTCTGGTTGGATATAGAAAAACGACCCTACCAAAATCAGACTCAACTAACTTTGACTCAGCCCAGAGATAAGCGGCGAGAGTTTTACCCTGCCCGCAGCCAGCGACAAGCAGAGCTCTCCTCCCTAGCTGCCTCATTCCTCTCTGAAACGCCGATTCCTCAAAGGGTTTACCTACTGACTGTGAGATTGCTGATATTTTTCTTTCGATTATTTTTTCCCGCAATTCCTCACCATGTAATCTAGGTAAGTGCAAATTGTCATCAAGCCAGCTGAAAACATCCACGTTCTCTCTTACGGTCGCAGACGCTACTGAATCAGCGATGATTACAGCCAAACGCACCGCGGCAAGCATCTGCCTTCTATCTTCATTGGCATCAACATAGTGGCTAAAGGATCTAGATAGCGACTTCTCTATCTCAATAATTTTTGAAATACTCCCTTTCCAAGCCTCAAGTGTTGGCGAGTAAATAGCTAGGTCACCGCCATCAAGAAGAGGCGGGGGAGCCAAACTTGCCAAACGAGAAACCTCCGAGAGAATATTCTGAACATCAAGGCTATGCAAATAGAGGTCGCATACAGGCGACTGCGCGCCGTTGGGAACACTAGGAAAGTCATTAAGGGCTCCTTTCAAATGATGCCCTAGTACAGCGGCTGTAACTACTTCATGGTCAATCAAAGGATTGCTAGCCAGCCAGCTCTTGACTGCAGGCAATTGCAGAATCAACGCACTTAGGTGCTCATGCCTAATAACTTGACTATTTCGTTTACCGCCAAGCGCCTTCACAAAGCCTTCATTGGCTTTACCGATATCATGAAACAAACAGGCAACAAGAAGGTTCAGCATAAACTTGTCACTTTGCGCACTAACCTTGAATGCCTTTTGAAAGTTGCGACCAACTCTCTTATCGCTCGAAAAGATATAAGACGCAGCTTTGGATGTGTCTCTCAGGTGACTTTCAAGAGATATCTCACGGCCATTCCGAATTGATTTAGCAAGAAGCTTAACTGCCATTTTCCTAGCCTTCCGAGTCAACTTTAATAGGGTCGAAAAGACCACAACCCATTCTTCGGCGGCCGCCAAGACCCCTCTCCTGAATCAACAGTGAATCAACATCACTCAAGCCTCGGAGAATTAGGCCATATCCAGTTATAGTTACATCCTTGACCCGCAAGGCCCTTCTGGCGAGTCCTTCGTCTTGACCCGATTGGAGCAAATTCCGCTCCAATTCAATTTCTGCTCGGACACCTAGATCAGATACTTGCTTTCTAACGCCTTCCAAGAAAGATTCAGCTTCTGCAAACCTTCCTTCCGAACCTTTAAGCTTGATTGTTACGAACCTAGCTCTCAGACTGGAAGATGGACGCAATAGATGTATTTCAGGCACACCGAGTTTTATCTGATAGCCACCAATTTCAAGATTAGAGCCTGCTAAACTATAGAGTTCGGCAACCTTATCAATTGGCATTCTCAATCTTAGTTTGGAGTGCCTAGAGATCCTTATTGACCCCCTATCATCTTTTCGACCTTTGATCGTATGAATCCCAAGCCATTCAGCTTCATGCGCATTTGGAACTATTTCGCATATTGCTGAAAACAGCGGATAGCCATGATCAGAAGGCAAAAGTTTCCCTTGAACCGGGAAGTGTAGCTCTATAGTTTTCGAATTTTTTTCGCTCATAAAATCCTCACTGCACGTTATTTGCAGCCCCCAAAGATATGCTGGTTCTGTTGCAGAATCTCGCCGTGCTTTATTCTGTCGTTAAGCACATCACTAACACACAAAAACCAGTATACAATTTCGAGGAGAATTTCAAAATTAAATTTGATATCGCCTAACGGCATCAATGAATATAGTGAAGCTTCTAGTCAGTCGTAAAGCAGTGGTCAACTTCAAAGAAGTCATCGACGGAAGCCTATATGACTGTACAGATTAAATCACAGCTTGATAGCGAAGAATAGACACTTGAATAGCAACTTCTTTGAGGGCAAGGCGAAATAAAGTTATTCGCTTTTCTCAGTGACCATCAGAAAAATGATCTGCAATTACAATCTGTTTCTATATCAACTAATCAAAAAGTGCAATTAAGCTTTCGTACTGCATCTATTCTGCAGTAACCTTGAATATTCTATATGATGTAATCCCCAGCGATTCCCAAACGGAGACCCAAAACTTGAGTACTCGCCTCGAACGAGTCTACGGCATAGATGCTGAAATACGCAGAGGGACCTATCCAAGCGTGCAAAAGCTTTGCGATATGTTCGAAGTACAGCAACGAACCCTCTATGATGACATTCGCTTTCTGCGCGACCGTATGGGTCAAGACATAGTTTTCGATCACAGCAGAGCTGGCTATTACAACAAAAGCCCAGACAAATCTCTGCCTCCGTTCGAACTTACTAATGCCGAAGTCTTTGCCCTAACGATCGGAAAAGACATGCTCTCAGCCTATACCGGTACTTCATTCGAACCAATCTTGAAGAGCGCCCTTGAAAAAATCTATCAACGCTTACCCGGCAAGGTTGAAGTAAACATGGAAGAGTTGCGCTCAATGATTAGGTTTAAGCCTAATCCGCTCACACCGGTAAATCGCAAAACCTTTCTCGACATAAACCGCGCCTGCGAAAAAAACTTGCCCACCGAACTTAAGTATTATGCACCCAGCACTGATGAAGTGACTGAAAGAACAATTTACCCGCACCGCCTGGTTGAACATCAAGGTCTCTGGTATGTGATTGGTTACTGCACTCTGCGCAAAGATCTGCGCAAATTTGCCCTGCACCGCATTCAACACTATCATCTGCTTGATGCTCGCTTTGAACCAATTTCAGACCAAGAGATCGATAGCTGGCTTGCCGGTGCTTTCATGATTGAACATAGATCGGCCGAACAACTTGTAAAAATCAAATTTGCGCCGCGAGCAGCAAACTATATCAGAGAAAGAGTCTGGCACCCTACACAATCTATGGAAGAACACCCCGACGGCTCATGCACATTGTCTATGCAAAGCCCCAGCCTTGACGAAGTAGCCCGCTGGGTCTTAAGCTATGGCGCAGAAGCCGAGGTGCTGGCACCTGCTGACTTACGAAAACAGATGCAGAGCACCCTGACAAAAGCTCTAGACAACTATAAATGAGGCTAACTTGGCAAAGCAGGAACCCATTCAAGTAAAAGAGGGAGATTCTGCCTATCACAAGAAAGCCTTTATTACTATTTTGCAGTTGGCCTATAGCGGCGAGCGCGCAGCGGCGCGGGCCTATGCCGGGCACTGGCGTTCATTGCCGCCGGGCATCGAACGCGAAACCATCGCCCGCATTGAAAAAGAAGAAGTAGAACACCGTCAGACCGTCGGCAAGATGCTGCAAGAGCTAAACGCCAAACCGGCACTATGGCGCGAAATCTTGATGAACTGCATAGGCAATTGTGCCTACATTGGCTGTTTTTTTACAGGTTGGTTTCTACCTATGTATTTTGCCGGTAAGCTTGAGAACGACAATGTCAAAGAATACGATGTAGCCGCTGCTCATGCCCACGCACTGGGGCTAGACCATTTACTGCCGGCGCTGCACGAAATGTCAAAAACCGAATCCGAGCACGAACTCTTCTTCAGCCGCTGCGTTCAAAAGCACTGGCTGCTCAAACCTGTAAGGGCTATAGTTGGCTGGGATCCGCAGATTGTTCTTGCCAAGTATGCAGACGAGCCTTAAGCAAGACAAAGACACTAATACAAATAAGGCAAGATCTTAAACTTCGCCTCTATGACTTGCACTGGTTCGAGTTTCTCCCCTTCATCTTGCACTACTTCTATTTGGGTGCCCTCAAGCGCCTCAGGCAAATCTTCCATTGACAAACGCAGGGCTTCTTCGCGTTCATTCTTTTTTACCAACCAGGTCATTACTATAAAAACACCAGGCAGAGCCAGTAAGGGCAACCAAGCCCCTTGCAAGAGAGGCAAGGCGACCATGGCAAGTAATAAGCCGAGGCAGGCGGGGTAGGCTACTAACTGACTCAAACGAGAGCCGCGACCTTTGGCAATCAGCACCATAGACAGTGCCAGCAAAACCAAAAATGCATAGGGCAAGCTCAAGCCCTTGAGCAAACAAAAGTTTAAACGTCGACAAAGAATCGAACTCATTATAAATAGCGAAAGATAACTGCCATAGCCAAGATAAGCAAAGAGCAGAGAACTATCTAGAGGCTTGCCGATAAAACGGCGCCCTTTGGCCAGAGCCTTGCTGATGAAAACAATAAGAATCAATGCATAAGCACAATAGTCGAATACAGAGAGAAAATCATGCTTCATAGGCTTGGCTACGGCATAGATAGGCAAAAGCAGCCATACCACCACCAGCAGTATCAGCAAAGACAAATAGGCAAAGATGTTTGGAATGATAAAGCTGAACTTGAGGGTCGGCAGTTTCATCTATTTCAAGGCGCCTGCACCCAAAAGCTTGAGTGTAAAGCGCAGCAGTTCTTCGGCTGTGTCGCGGGGCACACCGGCTTTCTCGGCTTCTTTCAAGGCGCTCTGAATTTCGGTGGGAGTATAGCCGTAATGACTCAATATATCGGTCACTTCCTCGATAACCGCATGTTGACCCTTAGTCTGAGCCGGGCTGGCAATAGACTTACCGCGGGCAGCGGCAAAATCTTCCATCTTGGTTTTCAATTCTAGAATTATGCGCTGCGCAACTTTAGCGCCGACACCTGGAGCCTGCGAAATCATCTTCTGATTTTCAGATGTGACCGCTTCGACCAATGTATCAACACCAAGGGTGCCGACCAGTGCCAGCGCCAAGCGAGGTCCGATGCCTGTCACCGATTGCAAAAGAGTAAACATCTGGCGTTCGTCATGGCGGGCAAAGCCGAAAATTGTCCATTCGGTTTCTCTGATAGCCACCGAAACATGCACTGTCGCCTGATCGCCCGGCTGTCCGACGGTCATGAGCGTGCTATGGGCCACAGCTACTTCAAAGCCGACGCCGCCCACATCTATGACCAACCGGTCCACCGGTCCGCCGCTCATTTCTTTGGCTATGATTTCGCCCTTGAGATAGGCTAGCATTGCATTTACCCCAGCACCTAAAAAGAAACGCCCAACTGCAAAATAAAGTTGAGCGCTCTGAAAATATCGGGGCGAGAGGATTTGAACCTCCGGCCTTCCGCACCCGAAACGGACGCGCTACCAAGCTGCGCTACGCCCCGATGGGGTTATTTTAACAGAAGTCTCGGCTCTTGCCAGGTTTTGTTAAAGGCTTTACAGCCATTATTGCAATGGTCGGCGCAGCGGCTTAGCCAAGTCTTGCGGCAGCCTTTACTTAAGAAATAGAGGCGGCTCTCTATTCGGCCATGAGGGTCATGTTGCCGCCGCTGTTGTGGGCGTGATTGACCGCCGCCCGGGCGTGGGAGAGCAAGACCGAACCATCGTCGTCCATATGCTTGGCATATTGACAGATGCCAACAGAAACTGTCAGTTGCTTAGACTCTGAGCCCACGGCAAAAGTAGAAGCAGCTACCGAGGTGCGCAGTCTTTCGGCGACTTCTATAGCGCCTTCGCGAGAAGTGCATGTGAGTACGACTGTAAACTCGGCGGTGCCGGTGCGTACAACAATATCTGAATCGCGCATTTGCTTGGCAACCAATTGGGCTGTCTGCGAAACAATGGCGTCGAACGATGCCTGCCCTAGTGCCTTGGCCATTTCGGCATGCTTATCCAGCTCCATGACCACGACCGACATAGGCACCGAATAGCGCTTGGCTTGTCTGATGCCGATCTGCATAAACTCTTCTAAATAGCGCGTGGTTTTCAGTGCAGTCAGACTATCGGTAAGGCTGAGCTCTTTGATCTGAGCCTCTTTGCGACGCAGTTCATCTTTCAAGGCTTTCTCTTTGAGAACGCTCTTAACCCGCGAAAGCAGCTCATTAGGCTCTACCGGCTTAAAGATAATGTCTTCGTTGCTGGCATCGTCACCAGAAAAGGAAGGCAGGGTCTTATCGCGGGCAGCGAGAAAAATAATCGGAATTGACTGAGTTTTTTCTTCGGCGCGCAGGCGGTTATAGACTTCCATGCCGCCCATGAGGGGCATGTGCAAGTCGAGCACGATCACATCGGGAGTGCGCACTTTGCAAGCAGCAATGGCTTTGAAACCATCATTGGCCGAGTTTACCGAATACCCGGCTTTCTTCAAGACCTCACTCAATAGTGTGGTGTTAACTTGTTCGTCGTCAACAACGAGTATTGTGTTGGCAGGCTTCACTTGACCGCTCTTTAGTAAATGAGGAATTCCAATTGGATAATGATGATAGCCTGTTTAAGAGCATTGGACAATATTGAAGCCATATTTACAACGGCTTGCGTCGCCTAAATTTACGTAGCGGCGCCAACTACTTTTCAAGCTGCATCAGTCGGGGCGCATCCGGCATCGGCGCTTCTGTTTCGCCGTTCGCCCTCACTACACCCTCAAGATTAGAGCCTTGCAGAGCCTGCAGTTTGGCATGTTCTTTCAAAAGTTTGTCGAAATAGCTGGTCAAGTCGAGCCCCATGGAAACCGGCAAGGCAGCAGTGATGCGCGGCATAGCCCTTTCTATAAGCCTCAAGGCTCCCTTGACATTACCTTTGTGCCAGTGATGGTAGGCCACCGAAACCTGAATCAAGCCTTGCACTAGGTCCTTTTCCACTCCAGCTTGCAGAGGCTTCCAATATGCTTCCCAGCTTTCGTGACATTCAAAGTATTGCCCTTCATTGAACTGCCTCAAGCCGAGGGCGAAAAGGGCTGCAGGTTCTTGTGAGTTTGGCTGTGTTTCCATCATTATCAATAAGTTACCAATTCAAAACTTAGCCACCACTAGCACTTCTGCTTGCGGCGGCTGACTGGCGAGTTCGGAGCGGGCTAAAGCCAAGACTTGTTCGTCGTTGAGCAAGCCGGACAAATCTACTACCCTGGCGCCCACCAAAAGCAAAATGTCGGGAATCACTTTACCGGCATCGCCCCAGGTGGAGTGAGCTTCGATTAGCTCGCGAATGGTCGATTCTGCACTATCGCGAGTGCAAGCTCGGGCGGCACCGGCTCTAGCCGAGAGCCTGATCACGCCTTCGCGGTCGACCACCCGCAGAGCAAAGCTGGTAGAACGCAAAAATGGCATCGCTATAGAAAACAAACTGCCTGACCGGCTCACATTTGCACCGTATATGGTGAAAAAATGAGAGCGGCAGACTTCTTCAGTGTGCTGTGGTTCCACCCGCATCGACAGAGCCGCTTTCGCCTTGCGTCCTTCATCATCTAAAGCATTCTGTTCGCTAGAGCCGCCCGCTTTAGCCGCACCGCAAGCAGTGGCACGCACAATACTAGTCTTGCTGTCGATCTCGATATGCACTTCTACAGTAGCAGGGTCGGCGCCCATGGCTTCCACCGATCTTACGGCTTCGGCGCGCAAGGCAAGAATGGCGTCTTGCGCTGAAGTATCCGCCACTTGCTTTTCTATTGTTTCACGAATGAGAGCCATTGCCACACCAATGGCTGAAATAACATCGGCGTCTTGGGCAAGTGTGTGATCAAGCTTCATCACTTTAGCCAAATAAGGCACTATGGCAGCCGCACCACCGCCGCCGCCCACCAAGAGCGTGAGATCGGGGTCGAGTTTGTTTTCGGCAATGAGAGCCTTAACCGTGGGTATGCATTTGTGGGCGGCTATATCAAGCAGACGAGAAGCCAACTGCTTAGAAGCCTCTTCGCCCTGCCCGTATTTGCTTAGATAGCTACTCAAAGCGCCGAAGCCGTTCTTGATGCTCTCGATATTGCCGACAGCACAATCGCCGGGCGGTACTAGCCCCAATAGATTGGAAGCACAGGTGGGTGTGAGAGTATGGAACACACCGCCGGCGGTATCAAGAGCGAGATAGTCGTCGCTATCTTTCGGCAAGGGTTTCACCAACTTTACTTTATAGCTTTTGCTGTCGCTATTCTCGGCGGGGAATGCCGTATATTTGAGACCGGCGATGTGAGCGCTTCTCGGACCGACATCGATGATGTCGTCTTTAGAGAGGCGCAAGAGTGAACCACCCGCCACACCTATTGTGCGCACATCGAGGGTGCGCATATAGACCTTGTGACCGCCAATCTCAGCCGAGCGTACCATGGCTCTTCCGCTGGCAATAGCTGAGATATCTGTGGAGGTGCCGCCGACTTCTAGAAAGACACCATCAGAGATGCGCAGAAACATCATGGCGGCGGCTACACCGGCAGCCGGACCGGACAATATTGAAAGAATTGGACGTTTGCGCATCGAGGACAGATCCATGACGCCGCCGTCGCTGCGCATGATCATAATGGGAGCAGTGATTCCGGCTTGCCGCACCGAGGTTTCGGTCATATTGGCCGACTCGATCATCTTGGGCAAAATACCGGCATTGATGGCGGCGGTACGGGTACGCACTTTGAGCCCGTAGAGCCTGGAGACCTCAGAGCCTGATGTGGCGAGCAAACCAAGGCGGGAAGCCACAGAAAGTGCCGCTTCTTCCCTTGAACTATCATCGACGCTGTAGGCATCTGAAATAGCAAAAGCCTGACAGCCTTCCTCTTTCATGGCAAGCAAATGCTTCTCGACTTCGCTTTCAGAGATACTTCCATCAGCCGCAATAAAGCGATGGCTGGTTTCCATAAAGACGCCGGCGGCAAGAGGTATACGACCAAGAGCGGTGGAAGGCGAAGCCAACCAAGCCAGCCCCTTACTGCTCATTCCAAGCACTCCGACTTTGACGACATCGCCTTCCAGCAAGGCGTTGGTGGCTTGGGTGGTGCTATGGGCGATAAAAGAAACATTCTCGGGAGCTATGCCGCAGTTCTTCAGCAAAAGAGCAAGTGCGTCGACAATGCCGCGGGCGACGCCTTCGGGCGCGGAGTGACTGGTTGGCACTTTCGCCTTGCCCACCAAGGTGGAAGTATTGCCATCTACAGCCACTGCATGGGTGAAAGTGCCGCCCACATCGATGCCGATTCTGATATTGCGCTCAGCCATCAATGCACAAACCCTTTCCAGACAGCCAGGCTAAGACCAAGCAAAGCAGCAAGCATGGCGTAGGGCAGTGTCTTCTTGAGAATGACCTGAGTATCGACCCCAAGATAAGTAGCGATCCATATATTTTGAGTGTTGGTGGGGTCGCAAACCCCCTGCACCTGCCCCACCGACATAAGCATGCTCATAACAGACTGCGCCGACAATGTGGTGAGATTGACCACCAAAGTAACCAAGCCGCTGCCCATGCCCCACAAACTAAGGGGACCGCGATAGAGGGCAAAAGGAGCAAGCATTGTAAAGCCCAAAATGTACATAAGAGGCGTGCTTGGCACTACAGCTTTGATGAGCGGTGCAATCGCTTCAGAGACTCCTTTGTCCATAACAGCGGTTATCAGCATACCGATACCCATCATCAAAAGCACAGCCGGAATGACGTTGGCGGTGCCGTCTATGATGGCGCGCGTCAGTATATTGACCGAGTCTTTCTTCCAAGTGGTAAGCACACCATAGGTGATGCCCATCATAAAAGACGGAATTATGTCCCAATGCAAAAACAAAACAAACACCAGGGGAATAACCGGTGTCAATAAGCTTATAGCGGGCATGCTTTCTTTCTTTGAGAAGGCTCGATAGATAGCATATAAAATCAAGGACATAACAAAATAGAGCGCATAGTTGTAGATATTGGCACCGGCTTCGGTGGCAGAGGCACTGGCATTTGCGCTTGAAACCGGATTGTAGCTACTGAGAGGCAGATAGAGGGCGGAAAGACAGAGTAGCCCAGCCAGAAAGTAGGGTAAGTTGCCTTTCTTCTTAAGCTCGATTAGCAAAAACAGCAAGATAACCAGCCCTAAAATAAGAGAAAAGGGCACGACAAAAGAAATAATCGTGGGTTGGTCGATTTTGAGCACATCGGTATAGAGCTGCCAGTTGGTCAAATTGAACATGCCCCCCAGAGATATGCCAAAGAGGAAGAGACCGGCGGCGCAGAGGGCGGGAATACCAAGTGAAAGCATAACCGGCAAGATAATGGTACCGACCATGATCACAGCGCCCAGCCCTCCCAGTGTAGAGAAGAGCAAGGCAGTAACCATGGTAAGAAAGATGCCGAGCAAATAGGGATTGTCACCGGCGAACTCTGCCACAAAGCGCACCAGCGAGCGAGCCATGCCGTGCTTGTTGACCAACTCGGCAAGCATCGCACCAAACATAGTGGCAGTGTAGGCGTTGTGTAATTTAACAGCGCCGCCGCTTAAAACATCCTTTACTATCACTTTACCCTCGACACCGCCTATGAGAGCAATGGCGATGGCCATGAGCGGCAATGCAAGCAAAGCTGAAATGCGCCGCCCGTACATAGCGAGGGCCATTACAAAAAACACTGCCAGGCAAAGCAATCCAGTTAGCATAACCTGGTCAGTTTACCAAATATTCGTGTACGAAAAGGCGCTCGACAATTGCCTTCTATTCACGCGCTTGCTCGCCGGACAGAGATGCAGCAAGCGCCGTCAGAAACCAACGCCCAAAACATATACACCAAAGGCAGTATTAGACCCCCTCTTTTAAGAAATTCAATATCGACTGAACATTCTCATGATTTTTGCCGAGGTCAAGTTCTCCTCCTTTTCTGGGCACACTGCGCACAACCACGCCGGCGCGATCTAAGCCAACTGAATATATAGATATGGAAACCGACTGTCCCTCGGAAGAAAATCCCTCTTTCACTTCAGCTTCGATTGTGCCCGCCTGATCTTTGAGAAGGATTCGGCTACCCTTCAGTTGTGCAAGTGCGCCAAGGGCACGAGAAAACACCGCCGAGAAGGGCAGAGCCAACTGAGTTTCAGCCATCTGATAGGCAGACATGGCGCTATCTTCCCAACCTTTGCCCAGAGTGCCGCTTTTCTGCAGGCGGCGTTTAACGAAATAACGCTGGGTCAGGACCATACCGCCGCCAAAGATGATGGTTGAGAGAGGTAGAACCAGAAGAGCCACGGTCAGACCATCTATATAGTAGTGCCAGGCAGCCTGGAGAAGCCCGAAGGGTACGCCCGAGAAGAGGAATATGCGCCAGGCGGCGCTTTTGCCATCAAAGCCGGGCAACTGAGAGGGTGCATCGGCGACCTCCCTCGAGTCTAAAATCTTCCAGCGGCGGTAACCGTTCAATTCGCGGTCGGAGGCAGCCTCTTCATAGCAAAAGACCGGCAACATTAAACTGAAAAGACGCCGGGAAACGCTCATGTGGCGACTGCGGGCTTCTTCAATATCGCCCGGCAGACTAGCTTTGCTTTGTTCAGCCTGCAAACGATCGGGGCGATAGGCAAAATCGGGGCTGAGCACCACCAGATGGACGACATTCTCATCTAAATGGACGATCTTGGTAAGGAAATAGCGGTGGCGTCCATCTTCTTGGGAGCGCAGGAAAACACTGTAGACACCTGCCTGGCGCAAATTGTCTGCGGTAAGCGGGTCGGCGGGCGCCGGGGGCGGGGCAGGGGCGGCTGCGGTGGCTGCGGGCTGGGCAGGGCTTGAGTCGGCTGCGGTGGCTGCGGGCTGGGCAGGGCTTGAGTCGGCTGCGGTGGCTGCGAGCTGGGCAGGGCTTGAGTCGGCTGCGGTGGCTGCGAGCTGGGCAGGGCTTGAGTCGGGACCGGGCTCATCGGAGCCCGCCGAAGCAGGTTCAAAAAAAACTTCCGGTTGAATTTCGGATTCTTTTGAAGGGTCTATATCCATGGAGCTTCCATTTTGGAATCAATCAATTATACGTATATTGCTCAGGCTATTTCTCAAGCTTTGCCTCGGTGAAAATCCGGTGGGGGAAATACGAGACCATGGGGATTTTCCCCAATCGACTCTCCACTCACAAAAATGAATAATTCTAAATAGTTAAACGACAACGCAGTCGACAAAGTCGACTTCTTCTCCAGATCACGTTTTATACACCCCTTAGCGTCGGTCGCCCGCAAAGCGCGGCCAAAGTCATCATGCAATCATTCAATTCATCACATAATCTAAGCACCACAAAAGATGAGTTCGTCGCAACTGGCAGCGGCGTTGCCTTCGGTGCCCGCCGACTGAAGTCGGTGAACGATCGCTGGGCGAGCACAAGTTCAATGACCGCGCTCACTTTAGACACCGCAAGAAGGGTGAAAGAAGTGTCGGAAGCAAAGCAAGATGCTTTGCTTGCCATTGAGGAAAATGAGCTGGCTCGCGAAATTCATGCCTGCAAAAAGATTCTCGAGACCCTGCCTGCAGATGCGCCGGAGCGCGAACAGCATCTCAGGCGTATGGAAATCGCCCGCCTCAAACTAGGCACAGACAGGCCGGCGTCGTACACCAAAGCCATAAAGCTGGTCTCGCGCTATGCTTCACTGGAAGAGCAAAGACTCAAGCACATAGGTAGTTCGAGCGAGCACCACGCCGTCGCGCAAATGGCAGTTTGCCAGACCGAGTCGATGATGGACAGGCTGCCTCATTCCTTTAAGGGCAAAACCAACTTTCTCAGCGAAAGAACCCCTGAAGGTATGAGCCCGGCTCGCCGCCTCACCGAACTACGTCGGCACTTGGACGAAAGAGCCCGGATGCTGGACGAAACAAGAAATCAAAATCTGCATTCGATGGCTGAAACACATCCGATTTTGAAGGCGATCATAGAACGCCTCGAAAGTGAAGAACTGCCAGCGGACGGCACACTAATCATCATGAGCAAAAAGGGTCACTACATGGCGCCAAGAGGCAGCATGTCGCCTCATTTCATCGAAGTATCGAGACTGCGCACCGGCGGTGTATCTGCAGATGGCGGCGGCTTCAATCGCTTCATGCAAGATCTGGAAGATATCTGCGGCGCTGTGATCATGCGTCCAATCTACGACGAGCACGGCAAACCGCTCGAGGTGCCGGGAAAACCAGGCAGCAAGCCGGTCTACAGAAAGACAGTAGTGGACACAATCGGCGAAATGCCTGAAAGCATTAAGCCGGGTGTAGACTTCCTCTTCATCCTGCGTCGCTTCAAACCGAATCATTAGACAAAGAAAAGAACCGCTCTAGCAGAGGAGAGTTCAGTTCAGTATCTCAACTATCTAAGTATGCATTCCTCGGGGCTCGAATCGGGCTCCGAGGTTTTGTCAATCTGTCTAAGCGTGTCGGCAATCAAATCAACATCTTTGACTATGTCGGCAAGAGCCGCGGGGCTGATTGCTTGAGCGGCGTCTGAAATAGACTTTTCCGGCTGGCAGTGAGCCTCGATAATCACACCATCAGCACCACAGGCAATGGCAGCTCGGCTGAGAGGTCTGATCAACTCGCGCTTGCCCGTAGCATGAGACGGATCAACAAGCACAGGCAACCCTGTAAGAGACTTAAGCAAAGCCACTGCCGAAAGATCGAGTGTATTGCGCAATCTAGTCTCATAGGTGCGGATGCCGCGCTCACACAAAATGACCTGCAAATTGCCGGAGGCTAGAACATATTCAGCCGCTTGCAGAAGCTCATCAATAGTGGCTGATAGTCCACGTTTGAGCAGGATCGGCTTGGTTTGGCGCCCAAGTTCGCGAAGTAAATCGTAGTTGTACATATTGCGCGCGCCTACTTGAAAAACATCCAAATACGGCTCGCAAATTTCCACATCTCGAGGCGACATCACTTCAGAAATGACGGGCAGGCGCGCTGACTCAGCCGCCTCAGCCATAAACTTGAGTCCGTCTAGCCCCAGACCTTGAAAATCATAGGGATTCGAACGAGGTTTAAAAGCACCGCCACGCAGGGCCCCAGCACCAGCAATCTTAACAGCATGGGCGACTTCAAAGATTTGCTCTCGGCTTTCTACCGAACAGGGTCCACCAATAACCACCGGCTTGCGCCCCAACCCTATGAAGAGCCGCCCTCTTCGCTCTTCCGAACCAATGCCAACCGTGGCACAGCCAGAATCCTCAGCCAATGGACTGCGAGCAGTAAGCTTGACTACTTTCTCAACACCCTCTAACTGGCTAAAGAAATGCCCTGGCATCGAGTCACATTCACTGGTAATGACTATCAATCGCCGACTGGCACTTTCAACTATCTGTGCCGCCAGTCCATTTTCAGAAAGGCGCCTCAGTGCTTTATTCAAGCACTCATCCGATGCTGCCTTTTGGAATGAAAGAATCACTTTACAGTCCTTACCTGTGAACGGGCGAACCGCCCAACAGAAACCATTCTCAAGCCAAATCTTCGCACATTTTGTCAAGGTGAGCCTTAGACTTAACTTCAGACCGTTTAAGTTTTCTGCCAAAATCTAAAGAAATGCCCGAAAAACCTGCAAGGAAGGTCTAATCAAACTCCTTACCCCACTGGAACGGAGCGGCTAAATACTGTTTAATCATCTTTACACTCCCCCTACCCTTGGAAAGTCTGAAACTCAGTGCTGCCTTTTTACAACCACAAGTTCAGGTGCCCCACTAACAAAAAAGGAACCGAACCTGCCCCGATTAACAAACAGAAGACCCCATCAGTAGACTTCTGAACAACTAGCCCGTCTTATAGGATTAAACAAGAAGACTAATGGGCGAAACTAATGGGCGAAACTAATTACCAAAACCAATGTACATGACTGGACAACCAGAATTTTCCGCCCCCAGAGTCGAACTTGACTCTGGTTCCTAACATCTCAAGCAAACCAATTTAGATTCCCGACTCGCACGTTGAGCCATGAAGACAATGCCGATAAAGCGAATATTCACAATCGATTTCGCAGTTCATCTGCTTCGTTTTGCCTGGGCGACAAAAGGCTATCTGCTTGCCCCAGTAGTTCTTCTTGCTTGTGCCCAGCTTTGCCTGAACATGCAAGATTCAATAATCGGTCCGGCAATGAAGCTGCCCGTCAAGAACGGCACTGATACACTAATTCTGCTTTTATTTATGTCAGGCTTGATGATACTTTGCGGCATTCTTCTGCTAATAGGAATGTTCCTTGGACTCTGGCGTGTAGCAGTTATTTTTCGCGCTTACTTAAACTCACACCCAGGTGATTCGGCTTTATCCCTAGGCAACAGCCTTGGGGAAGCCAAAGGCACACTGGAGAGAAAGAAAGGCAGGCTTTGCCTGCTTTTGCTGGAGATCTCCCTTCTACAAATTCCGGCCTTGCTTTTCTTTGTTGGTAGCGCGACTCTTTTGCTCTTCGCACAGTTCCACACATTAATAGAACAACATAGCGGTGTTGCAATCGCTCAAGAAGTTATAGAACTGCTCAAGAAGCAAGTCCCTACTGCTATCTTGATCGCCGCAGCCTCAGGTATATTCCTGAACAATTTCACTATTTGCGGAATTGCGTTGAGCGTTCTAATGGACCGGCCGAATTGGAAAGTACTTTGGCACTCGTTCTTGCTTACTTTTCAGAGTCTGCCACTAATGACATTTATTTCTCTGATTATCTTTACGATGGGAACTTTCATTGAAACACCGGACATCATAAACCTCGCTCTTAATCATCAAAAGATTCCCGGCTATTCAGAGCCAGTATGGGTTCTTTTCGGTAGGACCATTTGGAAAGCAGCTGTAGATGTATTTCTCTGGCCTATAAGCATTGGTATCCTACTGGAGACAATCAGGGAGCAAGCCCTGGGTAGCGGAGAAGCAGAAGCATCATCAGAAGTAATTGTTTTCGACCCGGCACTGCCGCCTGAGCAAAGCAACGACGGAAAAGATACCCCTGCAGAGCAATCGATAAGAGAAGATATTGAGAATGAAAGGACTTCAAATGAAGGAGTGGCAGACGAAGTAGGAGGGGAAGCGATCACGGAGAAGCAACTGGGTGAAGGTTCGGACGCAATCACAGCCTCGGATGAGGAATTAAGAAGCGCCGAAGATGTAAATCACGAGAATGAACCGATATCGGTTCCAGTTGAAAATGCGCTATCAGAAACTTTGCTAATTTCTCAGCCCCCAAACGAACCGATATCGGTTCCTGAAAATTCAACTCCCTTGCCCGTACCGGAAAATACAGAACAGGCGAAAGAACCGATATCGGATGATAAAGATCCACCTCACCTGCAGGATTAAAATCAAGCAGTTTCAGTTCCGGATATAGACCCTGGAAAGAAGTCAGGAAATATGCCATGAGAAGAAACCTCTCCAATCGCATAAGTGACTAAACATAGCTCGACTAATACCTTGCAAAAGAAAAATCAAATCATGGTTCCTGCCCCACAAAATCCGAAAGAACACAATTTTCTGATTGTTCACGAAGAGGAAGGCACAAAGCCATTACTCAACATCCTAAGTAATAGGAGCGGCAAACGAAACCAGCTGAAGTTCAATTTGGTTCTGGCATCAACAGAACTAAGTGATCTAGATGGTCTATCCGCTGCTGGTAAAGACCCAGCAAGCCGGCGACTGACTCCGGCGCTCGATGCAGAAGCACTTTGCCACTCTCTGGAAAACCTTCCGGTAAGACTTCCAGTGTCGCCAGCGGGTGTTACATCTCCTGTCGTACTTACGAAGGCAGCACTAGCATTCTTAGAACCGCAACTCGAGATAATTGATGCAGGTTCGTTTCAAAAACCTTCAGTAACGCATAGAAGACTAAATGATGAAATAGCAAAACTTCCTAAGCAATCGAATATATGTCGGTCCCTTGACAAAGAAACAGTAAATTATCTGTTCAGACAAGGGCTCAGCGACGCAGAAAGCGGCGAAGACTTGGAGTTAATTGCCGAATGCGTTCCAGGAGGGACAACTTCAGCAGCCTTAGTATTGGCACTTACCGCTTCAGAAGATGATTCAAGTCATATGTTGCACCCTGAAAAAGTTGCGAGCTACTGCTCATCGAGTCTTCTTGGAGCCAAATCTCAGAAGATTACCTTTATCAAGGAGCAACTAGACTTTATTGAAAAAGAACAAAGAAGGCTGCTACCAGAGATAATCTCTGATTGCCTACGAGATCCTCTCGAAGCAATTAGCCTTGCTGGAGATGCCATGCAAGCCTATGCTGCTGGTTATTTAATGGGAAGGTCAGCCAAAGGTCAAACAACTATACTTGCTGGCGGAAGCCAAATGATAGCAGTTTATAGAATAGCCTCCTTGCTAACACCGCCTGAACTTTTAGCAAAGACCAGTCTTATTGCAACGACCAAATATGTAGCTTTAGACAAGGACGCAAAAGTGAAAGAACTTGCCGCCCGAAACAAAGCACCTCTAATTAGCGTCGATCCACACCTAAAGGACTCCATCCATGAAGGATTGCGAGCTTACGAGAATGGACACGTCAAGGAGGGAGTGGGTGCTGGCGCCGCCTGCCTTATGGCTTATACGTTGGCAAAAGTCTCCGGCGAAGAACTTCTGACAGAAATAGATAAGACCTATGGAACACTGACAGGAGTGGCATCTACTGCTGATTGAATCAATAGCAGATTTCTATCTGTCTATCTGGTGAATGCGATCACGGAAATGCTCGATGACGGATTCTTTTTTGTCACCTTCACTGTGAATAGATCAACACATCGCATGGCGCTAGACCAACTTGAAGCGCCGAACAATAGCGTCGAAGAAACCGCGATCCAACATAGCCTGACAAGACACAATTCCCTAAGAATCGTCCAGTTGAAAGACCCAAAATGATCTCGTTAGCACAAGTCATATAGAGTGACAGATACTTTCTTCCGATACCCTTCGCAAGAGACTTTGACACCCTAAAGAAACATCGAGCTGCCATCTGAAATCTCTTTAGGGGCTCATCCGCCGCTTTGTTCTCATCAGCGGATTCTAACCCATCAAGCAAATCGATTCTGGCTTCAAAAGTACTAAGAGCGCTAGAGTACACTCTCTCGTAAAGTCCACCGGCACATGATCTTACTTGACCGGTAAATTCCAGCTCCGTCAAAACCGCAAGAATTTCCTGGCTATTGCCATCTAGCAATTCAATCAATGTATCGACGTTTCTTGGCGCCTCCTCCAATAAAGAAAGGATACATCTGAACAAATCCGACTCTGATTGACTCTGGCATTCAGCGCTCTGAGACTCTACCGAATCAGACTCAGCGTCTTGACCAGTAGCAAAACGTGACGCTTTCTCAGTTTCGGTTTCTATCCCGGATTCATGCTCCGTGGTTGCATCACAATCTCTGGTTGTATAGCGATCTGATTCACTAGACCCACCTGAATCTTCTTCAGCACCTGCATTCGCTCTGTCACGGCAATCGGTATTGAGTTCCTCTTTAGGACTTCTCAAAGCCTGCGTCAAGACAGTTCTCTTGTCAAAGAAACGCCAGAAAAGTGAAAGTTCCAATCCGAGGAACTCACGGGGTACATGACTTTTCCCAACCACCACAAGTGCAGACTTAATTATGTGCAGAGCAGAAGACTGCGCAACAGAAACAGCGGAGGCTAACCACTTGGAACTCACGTAGAAGCCATTGTCCACTATCCAAATTGCAAAAAGCCAAGCACGTATTTTCTTCACTCCATGAAAGAATGTACCGGCGGTAGCTCTGCTATCGCGCTTACACAAAGTACACGACAGTACTCTAAAGTCGGCGGATATAGATACTTCCTCTGAACCGCACTTCTTACATCGAAGTAAGCCACTTCGTTTCATTTCAGAGAAAATCGACCTCCAGCAACTATCATCGTCCGGGTACTCCGAATTGAACTCTTCAAAGAGCTCTTGCCTGCGGGCAATGTACTCATCAGTAAGAAATGCATTGAGACGCGCAGCGGTATTGAGATCGGTTGAATCCATAGAGCTACCCCCCTGAAGGTCACAGTTATATAGACGTAATCTCGAACTAAAAAGTTCAATTTCTACGAATAATTTTTGAACGAAGTGGTGGTTGCAAACGAACCGATATCGGTCTATAAAAACGAAGAGAGTCAATTTGCGCTCCGTACAGAAACCTGAAGCCGCCTGTAGCCGGAACCGCAAATCTTTAAGAGAAAGAAGTAAATAGAGAATAGATTCCTAGCCCAGAACTACTCTGTTGCGCCCCTCATCTTTTGCTCTCCGGAGAGCAACCTTTGCATCTCTAAGTATTGTCTCGGGATTAAGATCTTCCATATTGAAGCTTGCACACCCTACGGAGACTGTTATTCGAACAGGATTAGCGCTTGAGGAGGACTGCCCATTGAAATCTATCGACTCCACTTCAGAGCGCACCTTCTCACCCAGCACTTTGGCACCAGCAACATCAGTATTTGGCAGAACTACGGCGAATTGGTCGCTTCCGTAGCGAGCGATCAAATCCGACGACCGTGTGATGTTCAGTAGTCTACTTGCTATCGTCATCAAGGCGCCGTCGCCAAACTCCACGCCGTGCTGTTCATTGATCATCTCGAAATTATCAATATCGATAATCGCAACTGCAACGGGAAGCCTCTGTCGGAAAGAAAAGAGTAGCTGCTGCTGCAAGAAACCAACAAAGAATTCGAGATTATAAAGTCCAGTGAGACTATCAATTGAGGCATTGTAAGCAGCGGCAGACTCGAGATTTGCAATAGCCTCTTTAGCTAAAACCAATTCCAGCAATGGAGCTAGTGCCAATCCAAGCTGCTCTCCGAAGGCGATAGCTTGATCCGAGAAGCTGTTCCGTTCTTTGCTTGCTACAACAAGAGCTCCAATCGCTCTAGACTGCGAGACAACTGGCACAATCTGGACTGAGCCTAAATCTTTGGCAGTTCCATCAACTAATTCACCTCTCAAGTCGATTTCAAGTGCAGAGCGCAGCTCAAGTTCGTTTGTCAGCCTGTCAACAAGTTTTTTGTAGCTGCCGCTTACTACTCCGTCGGCGGAAAAGGAAGCCCAAGGAGCCTCACCAATAACTACTAAGCCCACCAAATCAGCTTCTATAAATGAACCGGCGCCCTTATAAAAAACATCCAGAAGAGCCTTGCGGTTTCCAGCTACTTTGAACATGTCAGCTGCAAGGGTGGTCGCGTTCCGAGATATAAGCAATTCGTCCAAAAGCTTCTGACTACTCTCTAGAACCTTGGAAGAAGAGAAGTTGAAGCGGCATTTCAGCATCGAGCTGGCCTGACTTCGGTTATAACCATCACTGCGGGATTTTTCGACTAATTCAAGCAACTGCTTGACCACATCGCTTCCATTTCCGATATCGCGGTCGGCCACGTAGAGGTCGCATCGAGACCCTTTGATCCATAGGGGATCAATGCGGGCTCCCATGCTGACTGTTCCGAAGAGAACCACAGGCAGCTTGCTGGCGCCGGCACTTGATTTAATTAGTTGGCTGAGCTGGTAACCCGGCAAATCCGTGAGGTCGAGACAAGAGACAACGGCATCAGCGCCACTGTCTATCAGTTCATCTAAGGCGTCAAAGCCCCCGCCCAGCAAGACCAAGTTTACCTGGGCGTCTTTCAAAGCCTGGCGAAGAGTTCCACCTGAGCTCTTTGCGTCCTCGACGTATAAAACTTTGATGTCGGCCATTGGCGCGCTTCCTTTATTCAGTCCCTACTAAATATAAAGGCTTGAAAACCTCTTCTAGGCGCACTTGAAAGCTACCAAGGCAGCAGAAAGTGCTAAAATTTGGTCTATCCAAATTGGGTCGCAAAGCCCTGTCTTCAGCCTATGGACGGGCGCAACGGTTGACAACAGCGTCAATTGACCCAGGCTGGTCGGAAATCCCATACTTTAGTTTGAAAGAAAATTTCAAAGCTAACTGACAAAATTTCTTTCTCCTTCCTTCCAAAACAATCAGGTAAATCATGTTGACAGCAGCCACACAATCAGATGCACCGATGTCATTCGCTCTCACTGAAGAGCAAAGACTGATTAAGGAAACAGTAAATGAAATCGCCCAAGCCGAGTTCGCACCCAAAGCGGCCGAAGTAGATCAGAAGCACCGCTTTCCCAGAGAAAATTTCGAGCTAATCGCCAGTTCCGACCTCTGCGGGCTGCCATTTCCTGAAGAATACGGCGGTGCGGGCATGGACAACATTTCATATGCCATCGTTGTAGAAGAACTGGCGAAAGCCTGCGCTACCACATCAGTAATTTATTCCGCCCATGTTTCTCTCTGCGCCAAGCCGATTTATATCTTCGGCACAGAAGAGCAAAAGAAAAAATTCCTCACTCCTCTGTGCAAGGGTGAAAAGCTAGGAGCCTTTGCTCTTTCGGAGCCGGGCTCCGGTTCCGACGCCGCTGCTGCTAAATGCACCGCCGTCAGAAAAGGCGACCACTTTATATTAAATGGTTCGAAAAACTGGATTACAAACGGAATCGAGGCGGACACTTATCTAGTCATAGCCCAGACAGATTCAAGCCTCAAGCACAAGGGACTGATTGCCCTTTTGGTTGAGAAAGGCACTCCTGGTTTTACTTTCGGAAAACTTGAAGACAAGCTTGGCATCAAGGGTTCTTCCACTTGCCAGATTAACTTTGAAGATAGCCCAGTGCCTGTAGGCAATATGCTAGCCGGCCCCCAGGACGGATTCAAAGTTTCTATGGTCACCCTTGATGGTGGCAGAATCGGTATCGCCGCCCAAGCCGTAGGTATAGCGCAGGGAGCCTGGGACCACGCTTTCAAGTACAGCAAAGAGCGAATTGCTTTCAACCAGACAATCAATAAATTCCAAGCTATACAATTTATGCTGGCTGAAATGCAAACCGAAATTGATGCTGCCAGACTGCTCACCTGGCACGCAGCCCGCGGGCAAGATCTTGGTGTGAAATTCACCAAAGAAGCAGCTCATGCCAAACTCTATGCGGCGGAAGTTGCTATGCGCTCGACCACAAAATGTGTACAAATTTTTGGCGGCTACGGCTATGTCACAGACTATCCGGTCGAGCGTTACATGCGCGACGCCAAGATAACTGAAATCTATGAAGGGACTTCTGAAGTCCAGAGACTGGTAATAGCACAAAACGTATTGAAGGGACTCTAAATTATGTCGTGGCAACCACCCCCTCCCCCACCCAGACCCGGCATGCCTGGCGGCAATCCAGGCGGCAATCCAGGCGGCAATCCAGGCGGCAATCCGGGCGGCAACCCCGGCGGACACCCTGGCGCCGGAGCCCCTGCGGGCGCTCCCAGACCAATCAACTACTATGATTTGCTGCAAGTCAATCGTGATGCACACTCAACGATTATTCGATACGCTTATCGATTTCTTGCGGCTATGTATCACCCTGATAATACAGAAACCGGAGACGCCGAGAAGTTTCGCGTAATTACTGATGCCTGGCGTACTCTTTCCGACGAAGGGAAGCGCGCCGCATATGATATGTCACTTGGTGCAAAAGAGGCCCAAGCGCCAGCGCAAAGCGCCTCACCTGGCACCGCCCCCGGTGCGACCGCCAGTTCCGGCATGCATTCATTCAATCGTGATGCATTGAAAGTGCAAACAGGAACCTCCTGGAACGAGATTGAGTTTCGTCTGGCAATTTTGCAAATCTTGCTTGGTCAGAGAAAGAAAAAAGTGCAGACCGGCGGTGCCTCAGCAAAAATGATGATGGATATTCTAGGCACTAATGACATGGCTGAAATGGAATTTGCCCTTTGGTATCTCAGGGAGAAAGGTCTTATCGAAATGGGTGAGCGCCTATTCATGATTTCAGTGAAGGGCGTTGACTATCTGGTTGAACAGTTGTCGCAGACCCAAATTCTCGACGGCGGCAGCGATGCTGAGAAGAAAATGCGAAAGGCGAAGATCAACGACGCCGCAGCCGGCTCAAGCCCTAACCTGCCAGCCCGAACCTAGGCAAATTCTGAATTTGATTCAGCTCTAGCATTAGATTGAGATTTTGCCTTAATTTGGTTTGACCCTTGGGCAGGCTTAGACTTCATTTCCTCTTCGACTACTAAATCTTCTTTCGGCTCGGGCAGTAGTCGAAAGCTTAGGCGATGCTCGGGGCAGGCGCCGATGCCGGCAATAGCCTGTCGGTGCGAAACCGCCGGGTAGCCCTTATTGGAAGCGAAGCCATAAGCCGGATAGATCTTGTCGAGCGCCACCATCAAAGCATCGCGATAGACTTTAGCGATTACACTGGCTGCCGCAATTGATGCCGACTTGCTGTCGCCTTTGATCACGGTTACCTGCTTATAGGAATCGACCTTTATCTTCTTATTGCCATCCACTAAAATGAGAACCTGCGAAGGCATAAGATTGAGCTGGCGCATTAGTTCATCGCAAGCGCGCTGCATGGAAAGCAAGGAAGCATTGAGAATATTGATCTGATCAATCTCTTGCGGTGAAGCCTGAGCAATAGCAAAGGGCGCAATCTTTCTAATTATGGAAGAGAGCTCTTCTCGAACAGAGGGCTCTAGTTTCTTGCTATCATCGAGTGCAGAAAGAGAACGAACTGTGGAGGCGTCCAAATCAGCGAAAGGCAACGCCACCGCTGCCGATACCACCGGACCAGCCAGGCAGCCGCGTCCGACTTCGTCCACACCGATTAAAAAGGCGCCCGCGGCAGCAGCAGCAGCGGCATCAGCAGCGGCATCAGCATTGGTCTCCTCAAGGCTCGACTTTGGTCCGGCCGTCTCAGGTTCCACTGCAAAATCCAGAGCAGACTGGCAAACAAAAGGTAGTTTGAGCTGACGACAATTGAGATTGACTTTCTGTCCCTTGCTTACGACCAGAGGCTCTAAGTGAAAGCGCGCAAACTCGGTTCGATATAAAGACAAATCGAACTGGCGCAGGTTCTTAAAATTACCACTCATAGATCATCGAGCGTTATTCCGCCCAGCTTGCCTTCGCGAATGTCTCTAAGCAGAATATTGGCGGCGCGGTAATCATCGAGCTTGCCTCCATGGGTGAGAAAATTTCGCTTCTCGGCCAGCAAACTGAGACCGTCACCACACTCCGCCAAACCCTCCAGATACTTATCAAGAGCTTCAGGGTAATAGTGCTTGAAGAGTTGCAACGCCTCTCGTGCGCACTCCAGATTCTCATAGGTATCCGGCGGAACCAGGTTCAAGACAGACAACCTTGACATGGTCTCCTTCTGGAAGAAAGTGGGCGGAAGAATACCAGGGGTATCGAGCAACTCCAGTTGTGGATGCACTCTTATCCACTGCGTCCCCTTGGTGACACCGGGCATGTCGCCAGTGCGGGCATGCTTCTTGCCGATGAACCAATTAATCAGCGAAGACTTGCCCACGTTTGGGATACCCACCACGCAGGCACGCATCGGTCTTGGCAAAAGACCTTTCTTGTTCAAACTCTCGCGTTTGGCTTTGGTAAGCGCCAAACAAGCCTCAACAAAGCTTGCCTTGCTGCTTAGCCCCTTTAGACACAGGGCAACGGCTTGCTGCTGGGCACCGCCCTTTTCAGCAGCAAGGGCAAACTCATCGTTGATACTCTTGACATAAGCCTTAAGCCGACGCGAATCAGACATATCTAGCTTTGAGTAGATAATCAGACGGGGCTTGGACCCGAATATTTCATTCGACTTAGGGTGCCGGGTGCTGACCGGCAAACGACCATCTAAAACTTCAATGACCAGATCGACCCACTTGACTATCTCGGTCAAGCGTTGAAAAGCAGTAGACGGGGGTCTTTTCTTGACCCCCGTACTTGATTTCGGCTGCGGCTTCATGCCGCCTTTGCCGTCTTTATTTGGCTTAGGCTTAGGCAATGAACGCGCCCATTATTAGGCTTTGGCAGCGGTGGCGGCTTCTTTCCTAGTGCCGGTCTTCTCTTTAATACGAGTAGCTTTACCGGTACGGTTTCTAAGATAGTAGAGCTTGGCACGGCGTACCTGACCACGACGCTGCACGGTGATTTTCTCAACGCGGGGCGAGTGGACGAGGAAAACGCGCTCGATGCCGATCCCCTGGAATACGCGACGAACGGTGATTGTCTCGTTCACACCGTGACCGGAGTGCTTGATAATCACGCCTTCATAGCCCTGAGTGCGCTCTTTGCCGCCTTCGACGATTTTGACGAAAACCTTGACGGTATCGCCGACGTCGAATGTGGGCAGGTTGCTCTTGATGAGAGGGGCTTCAATTTCTTTGATGATACTGTTCATGACTCACTTATTTTTGGTCTTCGAAGATATAGAAAAGCGATTTGAAATTGTAGCACTCGATAGATATCCAGGAAGGGGATAGAGCGGCCTGGTAAACGAGGCTTTACCGTTTCTGGATTGAATTTGTCTAATATTTGTCGAAGATCAGGGTTAAAGATTAGACAAGCAGGAAAAGAGGCGAGCCTAGCGGGACTTGCCACCACCCATAGTAGCATTTTTTGACATTCTCTCTTCTAGCTCAGCCCGCTCCAATATTTGCTTTGAGCGAGTTTCTGAGTCTTTCAGAGAATCCTTCAATTGATTAAGTTCGGCGATAAAATCATCTACCGACTGAAAGGCCCTATAGACCGAAGCGAAGCGCACATAAGCCACTTGGTCGAGCCCACTCAGTTTAGAAAGCACCAGTTCGCCCAGTAGAGAAGAAGATATCTCTCGCCGCCCGGCGGCAATGAGCTCGTTTTCAACAGAGTCGACTAAATTATCAATTTGCTCGGCACTGACACTGGTTTTGACACAGGCTCTAGAAATACCAGCTCGCAGTTTCTCTCTAGAATAGGTATCACGCGTACCGGATCGCTTGACCACGAGAAACTGAATCACTTCCAGCTTTTCATAGGTGGTAAAGCGCTTACCGCAAGACTCGCACTCGCGCCTACGCCTGACCGAATTATCGTTGGTCAGGCGCGATTCAAGGACTCGGCTTTCTCGGTGATTGCAAAAAGGGCAAAACATACTGATTTGATTATAGTGGATGAGAGATAGGGGCTAAATGAAAATATTGGAACTTGTGCCGAAGAGCCGTGCTCAATGGGCGAAGGCAGGGCATAATTGATTTATGAAGCGAAGCAAGGTTACCCACTATGAAATTCTCGGGGTTCTGCCGACAGTCTC
>JAIETF010000025.1 GCA_019745415.1 Candidatus Obscuribacterales bacterium
CGGCAAACTTAAGTAAGTCGTAAGCATTGAAGCGAAGAACGCGCTATAAAAGTGGGTATCTACACTCTAGTAATTACCGCTCGGAGGTTAAGGCATGAGCCCTTCTGAAACTACAACAAGGCGTCGCTTTCCCAGGATTTCATCAACAGCCTTCGAGCATCCGCAAGACAGACAGGCCCTAGAAGCACTGCGAAAAATTCCAGTTCTGGACAAAGTCGTGCACAAGTTTATCGAATTGGGCGCCGAGCGCTATTTTAGAACCCAGCTCTTGGGCGGCGCCGTGCATGTCACCCCCAAACAATGTCCTCGGGTTTACAAGCTCTTCAAAGAAGCAGCTGAAATACTAGATATGCACGAGCCGGATCTTTTCCTCGCTTCAAATCCCTACGTAAATGCCTTTACATTTGGAGTAGACCGCCCCTTCGTAGTACTGCAAAGCGGCTTGGTAGACCTGCTCACTGAAGAAGAACTGATGGGCGTGATGGGACATGAACTAGGACACGTCAAAGCAGGCCATGTGCTTTACCGTAGTTTGGTTCTCTTACTTTTGCAGATCTCCAACGCCATCGTTCCTATTCCAGGACTGGCACAAATGGCTCTGCGCATCGCCCTCTTTGATTGGTACCGCAAATCAGAACTGACGGCCGACCGCGCCGAACTCTTGGTGACTCAAGATCTAAAGGTCTGCCTCAATACACATATGAAACTCTCGGCCGGCTCCAAAACGATTTTCAATGAAATGGACACGCAAGAATTTCTCAGGCAAGCCGATAGCTATGAAGACCTAGACTACAGCACACTGAACAAAGTCTATAAGCTCTTGATCGAACTGGGAATGACCCACCCGATTCCAGTCTATCGGGCAAGAGAAATCAAACAGTGGCATGATTCCAAAGCATTTAGCGAAATCATGGCCGGTCGCTTTCCCACCAAAGATCAGGAAGTAACAACGCGCAACTGTCCCCATTGCGGTGTAGAAGTAGCTCCTTCTTTCTTCTTCTGCCCTGACTGCGGCAAGAACACGCGAGTATAGGACGCTCCTCAAAAGGAAAAAAGCTTGCGACCAAAACAGCCCAAAGCTGCCCGCTGCCGCCAGTTCACCCAAAATCGATATTTCTTGCACGCGGCGCCTATTCTGCTTCTACAAGCAGTATGGGCGCCGTTCTTCTACACCGCCGGCGATGGCATACAAAAAGCATGCGCCGCTTTTGCTGCACAGAATACCGACACTGAAGCACAGGCCGAAACACTACTCAAAGAGGGTCAAGCAGCTAAAGTGCTGACGATTCTCAAGCAAAGCAAGAATCAAAAGACTCTAAGCGAGATAGCGCAATATCGACTAAAGTCCATGGCTCTCGAAGCTCTTTATCGCAAAGACGCGGCCATCTCAATCGCAAAGGAAGGACTCGGTAAGTATCCCAAAGATGCAAAACTACACTTCATCATGGCCAAACTTATCTACGACCGCAAAGATCCACAGCCGGCAATAAATGAACTGACAAAAGCAATAGAACTAGACGACAAATTTGCAGAAGCTTATTTGGAAAGAGCGAAAGCCTATTTCGTTCTAAGCGAGCACTACATAGGAAAAGACTACTTGCCCCAGGCTCGACAAGATCTTACCCATGCCACCAAACTCAATCCAAATTTGGCGGCAGCCTATGACTATGAAGGCGTGTGGGCAACCGCCGAAGGACGCTATAGCGATGCCGTTAAACTTTTTGATAAAGCCTTGCAAGTAGAACCGCGAAATTATAGCTTTCTCTGTCATAGAGCCACAGCCCTAAACTTTTCCAACCAAACCGATAAAGCTCTTAAAGACATCGCCCTAGCCTGCCAATTAAAACCACACGAAAAGACCGTCTGGAAAAGTCGAGCCAACATGCTCATTCAGCAAAAGCGTTATGCCGAAGCACTGCAAGTGGTAGACTCCTGCCTAAAGATAGACAAGAGCGGTCGAGCGTACGAAATACTTTTGCTGAAAGCTCGAGTGCTGACTTTGCTCAAGCGCCATGAAGAAGCCATCGCTATCTACGACAAAATGATTGCGCTCTCACCGCTCGATGAAGACAATTATGTCGCCCGCGGTAAATGCTATTTAGCCCAAAGCAACTTCGCCAAAGCCCTCGATAGCTTCAACGAAGCAATTGCTCTCAACCCCGATATCGGGCTCTATTATGAACTGCGCTCAACAGTATATGATAGAACCGGAAAGAAGAAAGAAGCTGAAAGCGATAGGAATAAAGCCGCCTTACTCAAGTCGCAAAAACTAAAATAATAAATGACCAAAGCAAAATGCGAGCCAACAAGCAAATATAGGAGACGGGAATGGAATCTATTTTCCACACTGTTTTTGCCGGTCTATTTATTGGCAGGCGGGCTTTCTATCGCTTTAGGCCTCCGCGCAGAGAGTATGCCTAACGGCAGAATGAGCGACAGTGCTCTCGGTAAACTAAAGGCCGACTGCGCTTCTTTGTTCAGCCAAAAACGCAGAGAAGACGCCGACAAGCTTGTAGACAAAGCAATCAGCAACTATCCCAAAGATGAAAGACTCTACTTGCAGAAAGCTCTGGTCAAAGAAGAGCAGAAAGATCCCTACGCGGCTATGAAAGCCCTCGACAAGGCGATCGAGTATGCTCCCAATTTTGCTGAGGCCTATTTGCTGCGAGCCAAGGGTAACTATATGCTCTTTGAACTGACCGACGAAAAAGCCCGCGAGACGGCTGGTCACCGAGATCTAGAAAGGGTCCTCAAGCTCAACCCTAAGCTTGCCGATGCCCACGACTATAAGGGCGTTTTTTATGCCTCCCAAAACAATATGCCGGAAGCTTTGAAATGCTTCAACCAAGCTATCAGTCTCAAGCCCGAGAAACCTGAGTATTACAAACACCGCGCCCTTGTCTACAACCAACTAAAACGCCCTCAAGACGCGCTCAACGACCTGGTTAAGGCCACCCAGCTAGACCCTAGAGAATATGGCATCAGAGTCACTCTTGCCGAACAGGCAGACTCAATGGGTCTCTATAAACAGGCTATTGATGCAATCAATCAGTCTCTAATTTTGAGACCCAACAATTATGACGTAGTGCAGCGAAGAGCCTCGATCTATCTAAAGAATCACCATTTTCAGGAAGCTTTAGCCGACCTGGACAAACTGATCAAGTTAAGCGGCCAAGATGATGATCTATACCGCATGCGCGCCCGCGCTTACCTAGGTTTAAAACAATACAAAAATGCATTGCAGGACCAAACTGAGGCGGTCAAGTTAAACCCCACCAGCGCCAGTAATTTTGCCGAGCGCGCGAAGATTTACAGACTCTTAGGCGATGAAGCTAAAGCGAAGCAAGACGAAAGCCGTGCACTATCTCTGCAAAAATAGACTAGTCTTTGCAAGCTTAGACTGATTCTTGCACCTAAGCTTGTTCGGCTTCCACTTCCACTTCTTCAGTACCATCTGAATTAGTCGATGAATGCGAGGCAGAGCCATTCTTTCCAGACTCACCTTTGGTAGAAGCACCGCAACTGGGGCAAAATGACTTCTCTTTGTTGGCGGGTGCACCACAAGCCGGGCAGGTAAATCCAGGCGAAGCTGAATACCCGGCTTTTGCTTCGGCTTTCTGGCTGGGAGTAGCATCAGGATCATTCTTGACCTTAAGTTGGTCGATTTCAGCTTGCAAAACAGCAATTTCGTGGTCAAAAGCAGCAGCTTCAGCTACCAGTTCTTTCAGCCTTTCTTCACTGGCTTCTTTGCCATGTTCATACTTATCAAAAATCACCCGACCGATTTCCATCAGTTTGGCATTCTTTTTGCGCTCGAGCTCGCGTACCTGGCTATTGAGATTGAAGCCCTGCATCATCTCTTGCGAGCGTTCTTGCACCTTACCGACTTCCTTAGCCACCGTGTTAATGACATTGTCGAAAATGCTCACTATTCAATACCCCCAGATGCGGATGTGCTCAATAGACTTTATACCTCCAAACCAAGAAGATTGCCCGAATTCTCCGGCAATCTTCAGAATCTATAAATCAACCTAGACTTTGGCGCCGGCGTCAGCTTCGGTATCATGTTGCAAAGCCACTTTCACACAGTTTCTGCCGCCCGATTTTGCTTTATATAGAGCTTCATCTGCCTGCGAAAAGAGATCTTCGGCGGTATCACAATGCAAGGGGAAATTGGAGACACCCAGGCTGGCTGAAATATTGCCGTACTCAGGAATGGTCACCTCATTGATGCAACGGCGCAAGCGCTCGGCCAGCTGCTCGGCCATGTCGATTTCGGTATTGGGAAGCAAGAGACAAAACTCTTCACCACCATATCTAGCCACGAAGTCGGTGCTGCGGGAACTTTGCTTTAGCACCGCACCAATGGAGCGAATCGCCTCATCCCCAGCCATATGCCCGTACTGGTCATTAATCTTTTTGAGATAATCGAGGTCGACAATAATGAGAGAGAGAGGCTGATCGTAACGCTTGGCTCTCTCAAACTCTTTCAGCAAATTCTCGTTAAAGCTGCGTCTATTGTTGACACCGGTCAAACCATCTGTAACAGCTTGCATTTCGCGCTCAAGGTGCAATTCGGCATTCTCTATAGCCACAGACAGGTTGTCGGCAAGCGAGCCAATCAGTGAAATATCATCGATACTCCAATCTCTGTCAAAATCGATATCTTGCAAGAAAAGAGCGCCCAAGATACGGTCGCGCATCACCAGCGGCACAATAAGCCCGCTTTTGATGCGCAATTCTCGCAAGAAAGCGACATTAAAATATCCGCCGCCACTCAGATCTGCACTGTCGATACTTTCCGGTGTCTCTTTAGCCAGAGCCAGCCTGATAAACTCACGCCCGATATCGGTATAAAAGAGCTCTCGCGAAGCCGAAAGCCCAGGCTTTATATACTCATGCACTTCAATTTCGCTGACAGCCGGTCCGCTGGCTTCAGCTCGCAAAAGCAAACAGCGGCTAACACCAAATGTAGTACCAATTTTCTCAACTGTTATATCAACAACTTGCTTAATATGCACCGAACTGCGCACGGCATTGGAAATCCAATAGACTAGACGCTCTCGCTCCAACTGCTTCATTCTGATTGAATCACGCGCAGTGATATCATGAATCAGTTTGAGCGTTTGCTCTTCCATCGAACTGGTCTTCTCTTCAATTTCTTCATATTGCCCGCGCAAGCGCTCGTTCTCTCGCTGCAACTCTTTCATCTCGAAAGCACGGCTCAAAGCAAGGGCAATCGGCGCCCCCGACATCAAATCTTGAGTATGCAAAGGGTCGGGCAATTCGCTGCCAGCCACCAAAACCACAGCCACCAGCTCGCCCTTAAAATAAACCCTGACTTGATAAACTTTGCCTAGACTTTCGATCATGCCTAAAAGAAGAGAGCGATCGACATTCTCAAGCCAAGAAAGATCAAGCGTATGCACCCTGATATCAGCATTGTGCCGGCTAAGTGGTGGTTCGTCACCACTGTAAGAGGAAAGTTTATCAGCCGCCGCACTTAGATAAAGCTCGACCAGCTCTGAAAACTCACCTTTAGTATCGCCATAAATACACTGGTCTGAGAACATCTCAAGGTCGGCATCCCACATAAGAATTGCCGTACTCTGAGCCGAAAGAGCCCGGGCACAAAGCTCATGTATACAAGCCATGACTTCCTCAAGCTCAATAGCCGAGAGGATGTAAATAGTATGAGCGCTGATATTCTCGTCGTGTGGCATACTTGCCTAAGTTCTTCCCCGCCAAGGCGTGAAATAATCGCAAATCGAAGATAATCAGGCATTTTCGGCATTCCACCCCGGACAAACAGGCAAAAGCGTCCAAAATCGGTACAATTTAGGCTGGAGGGAAGAAATGAGCAAATACAACTATTTCAAAAGTCCGGACGCTTCGGCCAAACTTGTCTGCGCCGCTTGCTATTTAACCGGCGGCATCGCCGGACTTATCTATAGCCTGGCCAACGGCACTTACAAAAATGCTACTTTCTTTCGCTTTCACTTCTTGCAAGCGATTTTCTTGGGTATCATCCAAGTCTTTATTTCAATGGGTGGCAGTATCATGATCGACACCCTCGCTGGCATCTTGAGCCTTTTCGGCAGCGCCACCGCCCCAATCAGCAGCGCTGTAACCAATGTTTTTATACTTGTTCTCAACGTAATCTCCAAAGTTTTTATGCTTTGTGCTTTAGTGGGTATAGTGCAGAGCCTTCGTGGAAAAAACCTCGAACTGCCTGGAATCTCTATTCTGGTAAGACAAAATATGCGCTAATGCCCAGCTCTTTGCGACACCTAGCACCCGCCTTGCTGCTTTTAGCCGCTTCACTCGGCGGCGCCTTAAAAGCAGCAAGCGGGCAAGATATTATTCCAGCTCACCCAGATGCACCGGGGGGCGGTAATCCTTTTCAGGGTTTGGGGCGCCCGGACGACCCCGCCCCCTCGCGTATTCAAGACTATCTGCCCAAGAGCATTTCGGACACGATTATGCAGGCAGTGCAAAAGGGCGATCTATCCAGCTTGAACGACTTGAACGGCAAATCCAGCAGCCTTTTGGAGTCGCCTTCGGGCACAGGCTTGAGCAGCGACCCCTCGCAACCATCCACACCGCTGGATCAGACCGGCACCCTTCCACCGAGCGATGCCAGTCCTTCGCCTTTAGATACACCGCCCGGCGCCGCTCTCAATGCCGACCCCTCCCTCAATGGCAGTTTTGTCTCCGCGCCTGGTGCAGGTGGGCGCGCCCAAGAACAAATTCCCCCGGCCGCACCTTCCGGGCTTTTCAGCACAGGTTTTGGCGGCGGTGGCGCCGGTCTCGCTTTACCCGACAGCGCCCCGCCAAATAGCAATGCCGACCAAGAGCCTGACGCCGGGCCTCAGGCAAAACCTACCAATTCCAATGGACAAGCCAGTCTTTCCCTGAGACGCCCTCCCGACCCGATGGTCAAAGAAGCCCTGAGAGAAATTAAGCAGGGCCGATACCGCAGCGCCCTCGACCATTTAGACAATCTCTCCAAGCTTTACCCGCAAGCGCCTGAATTAGACTATTTGAAGGGCATCGCTTCAGTTATGAATCATGATTTCGCCCAAGCTAAGGTCTTTTATCAAAAGGTCTTAGAGAGCAACGCCCCATTAGAGCTCAAAGACCTGGCCAAGCGAGGTCTGGCAAAACTAGAATAAGTTGAGCTATAGACAGCTAAGGGCAGTTTTTCGTGCCGGACTTGCTGGACTTACCTTTAACGTCAGGGCTTCGGATTTAAATATCAGGGCTTCGCCCTATGCTGGCACCGCTCTGCCAAGATAAACCATGAGGTCCTCGGGGTCGTCGGTCACTATACCGTCCAGTTCCAAATCAAGCGAACGGCTCCAGTTCTTGCGACCGTTGATAGTCCAAGAATTAACCTGAATGCCGTTTGCGTGGCATTCGTCCACGACATCGGCACGACAAGAATCAAAGCCCGGATGATAGTAGAGGGCACCAAATTGCGCTAAATAAGCCGGTAAGTCGAGCACAATGGCGTCATTGAGCACGGCCAATTTATATTCAGGCGCAAGCTTAGCCATTCGCGCCAACACATAATGGTCAAAAGAGCTGATGATTATCGACTCTTTATGTGGATAATCAGCAAGCAGGGCGAGCACATCTTCTTCAATATTCTCATAAGACACGGGCGTATTCTTGATTTCAATATTGAGCATGCACTTGCCGTCCACAAGCTCAAGAACTTCTTCTAAAGTCGGCACTTTCTCGCCCCTGAAGGCTGTGTCAAACCAAGAGCCGGCATCGAGCCTGCGCAACTCACCTAGACTGATATCGGTTACCAGACCAACGCCGTTTGTGGTGCGCCCCACATCATCGTCATGAAAAACAACAAGTTCGCCGCTGGCGCAGCGCTGCACGTCAAGTTCGATGCCGTCGACCCTGAGATCGAGAGCCTGACGAAATGCCGACATTGTGTTCTCAGGCGCCCATTCGCGACCGCCCCTATGGGCAATCACCTTAACTTTGCGGGCCATATGATGTTCTTTGGCAGAGAGGCTTCTAGTCATAGCGCTATAGACTCTCAGCTTGGAAATTAAAGGTCAAGCACCTTTTGGGGATGCAAAAGCCCCATATTCAAAGTAACAATGAGCTTATTGGGCGGCTTCACCATTATCTTTTCAAGCGGAGCCTCAATGCCATGCTCGATACCAACCAGCCCGGCAATATTCTTGAGCACCAGGCAGTCTTTTTCGACACCAACCTCAAAGCGCATACGCTCTTTCTGCTTGATTATGTAAGAGCCCCAACGCTCGGCGGTAGGATGTTCGTTGACGATGCTAATAACATTAGACTGCCTAATAATCTCGTGCACATGCAAAGCAATGGCTCTAATCAAGCCGGGTATCTGGTCGGAAGAACCGAAGGTCTCCATCAAAACGCGGTTGACCAGATAACCATGCAGTGAGACCCCTTCGGGGCGATCTTGCAAAAATTTGATCACACCAGAAAATGGATCCGAAGCACCCTTGACAATACGCCTCGCCACTTCTATCAAGTCTTTCTCACCAGCCGCAAAGGTTTCACGAAGTTGAGCGTCGAGCCCTTTGCGTTCACAACAATCGCAAACAACTGAATGACTCACCAATAAATCCTCTTAAACTAAAATGCAGTTTTGCCTAATGCAATTCTGCCCAATAAAGCTGATAATAATCACTGCTTCAGGCGCCGAATTAGACCCCACCAGCCAAATCACCACCAACAAGAAAAATGTCTCAAACCAAAAGCAAGTTAAAAGTGGCAGCAGTGCTGCCGGCAAGATATGCCAGCACAAGATTTCCCGGCAAGCCCTTGGTCAAAATAGCCGGCATAACAATGATCGAGCGCGTTTACAAACAAGCCGAGAAATGTCGCTTGGTAGATGAAGTGCTTGTCGCCACCGACGATGAAAGAATCAAAAATTGCGTAGCAAGCTTCGGCGGCAATTTCGTCATGACCAGAGACGACCATCCCACAGGCACTGACCGCCTGGCCGAAGTGGCAGCATTAAGACCCGATATCGATATTATCGTCAACATCCAAGGCGACGAGCCCCTAATCGACCCAGCCTTGGTCGATAAAGTAATCGAACCAGTTCTCAACCCCGAAGCCCAAGTGGAGATGTCCACCCTCGCCTTCCCTCTAAAGAACCAGGAAGACATCGAAAACACTTCGATAGTGAAAGCCGTGGTTGGCTTGAACGGCTTCGCCATGTACTTTTCCAGACTGCCGGTGCCCTTCGACCGAGACAGCGATAAACGCCCAGCCGGCGAAAAGCCTCCCACTCAGCATCTTGGTCATGCCGGGCTTTATGTTTATAAACGCGAAACCCTGTTAAAACTTGCCTCGCTGCCCGAATCGCCCATTGAACAGATGGAAAAATTGGAACAGCTGAGAGCCCTTGAAAACGGCATCAAAATTTATGTAGCCGTCGTCGACCACAGACGCACCCCAGCCGTCGACAATCCAGAAGACGTGGCGGTGGTGGAATCTTTTCTTGCCTCACTGACGTCTAAGTAAATCGCGTCCAAGTAATTTACGCCCAAGTAATTCAAGTATAAGTAAACAATTTAGCTGACCCATTGAGTTGAAGAGAGAAAAAATGCTCAATCAAACAACACTCAAAAACAGAATAGCCCTGCCGGCCACCCTCGCCCTGACAATGTCGCTAGTGTCGGCAATTGCACCGTGGGCGGTGCAAGCCGCCAACGACTCTAGACAAGTGCGTTGGGCCCCTTCCAACCCGGCAGCCACTAAACCAGTAAGAGCCATAGACCCTAAAAATCTACCCGACTTTGCCGTCTATGAAGCACCGCCCTATCAAGGCGAAAACTCGCAAGACGGCGGCGGACGCATACAGATGCCTGCGGCAGGCGGCGACGGTCAATCAGGCACTGCTCTGAAGGCAGATCTAGCCTCGGCCACCCTGCCCACCACCACCCATATGAAACTGGTGCTGGAAACTATTGTAGACGCCAAAACCAGCCAGCCAGGCGATATTTTTGAAGCCCATGTCAAGGACGATTTGTTTATTGGCACGGTCTTACTGTTGCCCAAAGGCAGCCTGGTGAGGGGACGAGTCTTTGAAGTGACCAAGCCCCGCTTGCTCAGTCGCGCTGCCAAAATCGGTCTCAAACTAGAGCAAATCGCCACCCCCCAGGGTGAAGTAATTCCTCTAGATGCCGCCCTAGAGTTTCAGAAAGGATTGACCAATACCAAAGGGCAGCTCGACCCCGGCACCAACTTTGGTACCAGAGTAGAATCGAGCGTTCGCTCGGTAACAGGCATGAACAGCTCAGGCGCCGCTCGCAACGCACTTATCGCCGCCAACGTCGCCACCCTGGGCGCACCGGCAGTAGCAACCGCCATAGGCAGTTCAGCCATCGCCATATTTAAGGCAGGCGATAATGTCAGCCTTGCCCCCGGACAAGAGCTAGAGATTCAGCTCACCAACGACCTGGGCTTGCAGCTGAACTAAATTAAGCCTTAACGGTCTTGCGCTTAGCTGCAGCTTGTTTGATCTGCTCCTTTACCATATGCAGATTGCCATAGAATGTCTTATTGGCCGGCTCAAGATTGAGAGCGCGCTGAAACTGCTCTTGTGCTTCCTCTAGATAGTTGCGCTTCTGATAGATAACCCCGAGGTTATTATGAGCCCAAGCATGATTCGGCTGCATCTTTATGCAAGCCTTAAGCTCTTTAATCGCTTCATTTAGCTTGTTCTGCTTAAAATAAAGGTTGGCTAGATTGTAATGCGCCGAAACCAGATAAAAATTGTGGTGCAGAACTTGCTTATACTGCTCTTCCGCCTCTTCATACCGGCCTTCGTCGGCAAGCAACGAACCAAGGTTAATGCGCGCCTCTAGATAGTCGGGGCGTTTATGAACGATATACTCATAGCGATCAATCGCTTCTTTGTTGCGCCCCTGCAAATGCATAATCACAGCACCTTGATGCTGCGCTTCCCAAAACTGCGGCTTAAGGCTCAAGGCTTTGTTCAGCTTGTGCAAGGCCTCTTTGTACTGCTTCTGCTTAGTCAAAGCAACAGCTTCTCTGTAATACTTCTCGGGGTCTCGCTCTTCGATAGGAGAAGCCGGTGCAAGCAAATCTTGCAGAAGCGCTTGCTTTTCTTTGCGCTCCTTATCGTCTAGATACTCTTCCAGCTCGATCTTTTCAGCTTCATCCATGGGTTTATCAATACCCGGTCTGAAAACACGACGTTTCTCTTCGCCTTCTTCCTCGCCATCTTCAGACTTGCTGGAAGCCTTATCGCTGCTTCCGCTTTTCTCGCTACTCGGGGTAGACTCTTCTGCTGAATCGTCTGCAATAGGCTTAGCCATTTGCTTAGCAGCAGGTTTAGGTGTCGACTTGGGTGCTTCAGTGGCACCACTAGCGCCACCACTCTCGGAAGCTGCTTCTTCTTTAGCTTTACTCTTCAAATCAGGCGCGACCGGCTTAGTCTCTTCTTCTTCTGCATCAGCCTCTTGCACAGCTTCTTTCTTTTTGCCGACAAAGGGTATACCAGGCATCTTTACAGAAGGCATTTTCATAGCCGGCATCTTAAGGCTGGGCATCTTGAGCTCAGGCTTTTTGAATGCCTGAGCAGCGGGGGCGGTTAGGCAAAGCAAGGAAAGTGATAAGGCCAGCGGCATTGCCTTGGCAGAGCCGACAAAAAATTTCTTCGCATCGAGAATAGCTATTTCAAACATCAGCATCGACGTACCTAAGACGGTCTACGAATCTAATATAATAACGGAGCCTGGGGATAATTGCTTGAGAACATATATACAATCGGCTCCAGTCAAACAGTTAAGCCCTACTCATGAGAAGCGGCATGCGTCTGCATAAAAAACATGAATTTCCTGGAAAGCTGCTTGTCGTCGAAGGTGTAGACGGCTCAGGCAAGTCGACGCAATTAGACCTATTGCGCAATTGGCTGGAAGCCAAAGGTCAAAGTGTAATCTTTACCGAATGGAATTCATCAGCCCTGATCTCAAAAACCATTCGCAAAGCTAAGACTTCAAACTCGCTTATTCCCGTCACTTTCAGCCTTTTGCACGCCACAGATTTTGCCGATCGCCTGGAAAATATAATTATCCCGGCCCTTAAGGCCGGTTTAACGGTACTAGCCGATAGATACTGTTACACAGCTTTTGCACGCGATGTCGCCCGAGGCGTAGATAAAGAATGGGTAAGAAGTCTCTATGGTTTTTCGATAAGACCAGACGGAGCCTTTTACTTTCAAGTGCCGGTGGAAGTCTCACTGAGCCGCATTGCCACTTCGCGCCGCCCAGGCTTTTATGAATCGGGCATGGACATGGGCATATCGTCAGACCCCATCGAATCTTTCCAGATCTTCCAAAGCCGCATCATTAATGAATACGACAAAATGGCTGAAGAGTTCGAGTTTCACGTAATGCCTGCCGAAAAGCCCATACACGACCAGCAGGTTATGTTCCGCAAACTCGCCGCCGACATACTGAACAGTTAAGCAGGAGAAGTCATGGAAAAACCCAAACGGCATGAATATCCAGGCAAACTGGTGGTAATTGAAGGCACCGACGGCGTCGGGCGCTCGACCCAGGTGGAAATGCTGGCCAACTGGCTGGCGGTGGAAGGTTACGGCGTCACCCGCACTCAGTGGAAATCTTCCAGCTTGATTGCCAAAGCAATTGAAAAAGCAAAAGATAAGAACGCTCTCAACACCATTACCTTTTCACTTTTGTATGCCACCGACCTAGCCGAAAGGCTGAACAGCACAATCTTACCCGCCCTCAAAGCCGGTCTAATCGTGCTTGCCGACCGCTACTATTACACAGCCTTTGCCCGCGACGTAGTGCGCGGCGCCGACCCCAACTGGGTGCGCAAGCTGTATGGTTTCGCCCCCGCGCCCGACCTAGTTTTTTATATGAAGATGCCCATCGAGCCCTTGCTGCGCCGCATCATCACCACCCGCGGTGGTCTAGACTTTTACGAATCAGGCAGAGATATAGGTATGTCCACCGACCTGTACCAATCGTTCAAGCTCTATCAGTCGCAGATTATGTATGAATTCAGCGAGATGGCGGAAGAATTCGACTTCAAAGTGCTGGACGCCAGCCAATCTATAGATGAAGTGCAGAAACAGCTGCGTCGCGAGATGATGCCAATATTGGCGGACAAGAGCCTGGCTGGGTAGGCGTGGACTCTTGTGTGTAGGGGCTGGGCTTTGAAGCGGGTTGGGCTTAGTGCTGGTCTGATGGACGCGCGGTGAGTGCGTGTGTCTGTTTGTTTTTTGAGTGTCTGCGTGCATGCGGGTCTGAGTGGATAAGTTTTGATGGGGCGCGCCCACCTCGCTTTGCAACCAGGTAGACAAGAGAGACTTCACTCCGCCGAAATTAGCGTAGATTAATGCGATTACTCAGTCGCAGCAATTGGTGCGCCTTCAACTAGCAGCCTGATTTAGGCTGGATAGCCAAGATGCTTGAGCCGTAAGTGTTTTGAGCGCTGGCTATTGTGCGGCAAGGGCTGAACGAACAAAATATTTCAGCTAGACAGGCTTGCCATCGCGACTTTCGAGTAGCAGGGTGACGGGACCGCTATTCACCAGGCTCACTTCCATGTGAGCGCCGAAAACCCCTGTGCCCACTGAGAGTCCGCGCTTTCTAAGCTCTTCGACAAAGTGCAGATACAGCCTCTCGCCCTCTTTGGGCGCCGCCGCTTTGGTGAAACCCGGGCGCCTGCCTTTCTTCCAGTCAGCAAGCAGGGTAAACTGCGAGACCACAATGACGTTGCCCCCGGCTTCCACAACCGAAAGGTTCATCTTGTCGGCATCATCGTTGAAGATGCGCAGCTCTGTGGCTTTACCGGCCAAGTAGACGCTATCAGCTTCGCTGTCGCCTTCTTCAACGCCCAGCAAGATTAGAAGACCGCAAGCTTTACCGTCAGCCGATGAAAATGAGCTGACAAGCTCGCCTTCCACCTCGACGCTGGCTCGTGAAGCACGTTGTAACACTGCCTTCATTATTTAAACTCCCGCTCCCTGCTGTGTTTCAGCGCCAAAAGCGCTCAATTGGACAGTATTAGAATAACCTCTCAGCAAAACTTGGGTTGTAGTGTGTTAACATTCAAGTATCGACGCGGGGTGGAGCAGCCCGGTAGCTCGTTGGGCTCATAACCCAAAGGTCGTAGGTTCAAATCCTACCCCCGCAACCAATTAAAAGCGTAAAAAAGCCGCCAGTTTCGAAAGAGCTGGCGGTTTTCTTTTGGGGTAGCCTTCAGAGCGCGCCTTACCCTCTGCCTTACCCTGACGGGATTAACCGAAAAACTGTTTTTTCCAATTTTTCCTTCATTGCTCTCTCTTTTTAAATTTTGCTGAAATTAGCTCTGGCTCTCACTGTCACCAATCCGTAAATAGTCGACAGGCCTGTTGCGCCACCGTCCAGAGCACCACCCGTAGTATCAATTGAGAAGCAGGCGCCAAAACCCTCAGTCGTACGGGTATTGGTTCGTGTTTAACCACAGCCTCATCTCTTCAGTGGCTGATTATCGTGTCAGGTTCTCATCGTTTTTAGCGATTTAATCGTTTTTAGCGATTTTGTGCTATACTAACCATAAGCCAAGGAGTTTAGTTATGACAGCAGCAACAATGACCTTCGTCCCAAAAGAGGAGCAATCCGCGCCAATTCAAGGTGTTGCAGAGTCGATGCATAATCAGCCAGAAACGGGGTTCTCATTGCTTTGCCCTGACGGCGCTAAAGTGCCATTGCCCGAGCCACTTGCAAGAGTTTTAATGGCGGCGGCTGAGGCATTGATGCGTAAAAACGCAGTAACCATGGTAGTGCGCAGCGCGTGGCTGACTACAAAAGAAGCTGCCGACATGATGGGTTACTCAAGACAAGTCGTCGTCGACTTGATCAAAAAAAACAAATTGAAAGCGACAAAATTCGAAGGGACAACCCATCGAAGAATCAAACTATCTGACCTTCTTGAGTACATGAATAAAGAGGACGAAGAAAGATCCGACGCATTCGCGAAGTTGGTCGATATGACAGAAGAATTCGGCGGTTACGATCTGGAAAGCGAGAAAAAAGAGCGCAAATAGATGGCATTTTCTGCAATTTATGACGCTTGCGTTCTTTATCCCTTTGAGATTCGCGACGTATTAATGACAGCAGCGCTTACGCGCTGCTTCACTCTTTATTGGACCGAAGCCATTTTGGACGAATGCGCTCGCAATTTGATAGCGGATGGACGTGCCACAGAAGAAAACATGAAAGTAATGAAAGACGGCATGAATTCCGTCTACCCGTATGCCAATATACCGCTTGCCGACTACGAAAGTCTCATTCCAGTCATGACAAATGCTCCTAAGGACAGGCACGTTCTGGCTGCCGCAGTGGCAAAAAAAGTAGACGTAATCGTCACTGTCAATTTCAAAGACTTCAAGCCGGAAGCATTAGAACCCTATGGAATAGAGGCTCAACATCCGGATGTATTCGTCCGGCACGTGCTCGACCTCGAAGCAAAAAGCTTCGTGGCTGAATTTCACAAACGCAACGAACAGCGTCGAGCCTGGGCAGCCAAAAGAGGAAAGGAACCGCATTCAGACGAAGCAATTGCCGCTCATCTTGCCGACGCGCAGCCGCCGATGGCCGAGACGAGCGACTTCCTTCTTAAATGTCTGAGAGATCCACGTTTTAAAATACAGTAGCCTCAATCATTGAGCCGAAAAAGGTCAGACAGATGGCAAAGAAGAACACAAACAAAAGCATCGATAAAAATACAGGCATTCCTTTCGAGAAAAAAATAGCTGGAATATACGAGCAAATTTTGGCACTTGATGGTCCGGAGCTGAAAAATCTCAAGGTCATTCATAACGCAAAACTGGATTCTATTTCGACTAAAAAGAAAGGCGGCAAGCCGCAAACACATCAGATTGATGTGTATTGGGAGTTTGAGCTGGCAGGAAATGTTTTCCGCGTTTGCATTCAAGCGAAAGACTGGAAGCGAAAAGTTACGATGGAACAAGTTCTTGCTTTTCGAGGGGTTCTCAATGACATTGCCGGTCAGCCTAAGGGAATTATGATTGCTTCAAACGGATTTCAATCAGGCGCACTCGATCATGCACAAACACACGGCATCGAGCTTCTCGTACTAGACGCAGCCGATCAAGAAGAAAGCAAGAGCATCAGAGTGAATTTCGCAGGCTATAGAATTACTCCGACAGATTTCAAACTCTTTGCTGATGAAGAATGGAATAAGGCCAATGGCTTCACTCCTGGCGCTGCGACGGTACGCGTCAATACGGATATGCCACTCATTCTCGAAGATGGCAGCCTCTGGGGAACACTTGGAAATGCGATCTACGAAGCTATTCCGAAACTAAACAAGATAGGTTCGTTTTCTGGAGAATTTGTATTCCCATCACCAACATTTGCACTGACAGACAATCCGGATCTACCAAGATCCAAGTTGCATAAGGTTTGGGCTCAGGCAGAAGTGTCTTACTCCATTCAACCAGTGGAGGTAAGACGTGCTGTCACAAATGTTTTGCGTAGCATCACCAATGACAAAAAATATCTTGTAGATGACTTCGGCAAACTCGTTATGGCAAACAAACCTTTTGAAGCTAGCGGTCTAGTTGAGTTTCCGGATGGACACAAGATGCAACTCTCCATCGTGAACATCGGACACCTGAGCGAAGAAGCAAAAAAAGAATACCGAGAATCATTGGAATGCTTTGCTAGCGATTCAGGAAATTACCGCAGTCCTCGACCGGACAAAGAAGACATCGAAGATGTGTAAACAACCTATGTGCAAACCTTTTCGAAGTATATGACAACAAACGCAGATGATGCTACAGCAACATACCGAGGGTTTCGTCGACAAGCCTTATACGCACTATTTCGGTTATTCAACAGCCTCCCGGAAGGATATACAATCCAGCCAGAAGGACTAGAAGACCTGGCGATTTACGATACCGATGGAAAGCTAATCGAGATTGTACAAGTCAAGGATTACAGTGAGAATCTGACAGCATCTGATTTCAAACCGTCTTTCTACAAGCGAATTGCAAGGTACTGTGCTCCGGGCTCACCCACGACTGTTCGCATCGCTTCCTACGGACCCATTGGTCCAGATCTGAAGAAAGCGTCGACGGGCGATCCGGCCGCGCAATCACGCGTAATCAAAACTGTCGCTAAGAATCCACCGGCGAAGAAAAATCAAAAGGCAAGAAGCGGGATGCCATTAAGCTCCGGACTAACCGAAGCCGAAGCCAGGAACATTGTCAATCATCTCAAGCTGACTGAGGTGGATGAAGCTAACCTGACGGACGCAATTGTTGAATCGCTTTCAACAACCATAACGAGTGCCAACCCCAGAAAAGCTTTTGAAGATCTGATGTGGTGGCTGTTCAATTCGTCTGAAACGAAATTGAGAATCGATAGAAGCATCGCCATCGCGAAAATTGAACTTATTGGCAAGATATTGTCTCAACGTGCCGCATACTATGATGAGTGGCATTCCACAATCGTTCCGATTGCTCCTTCAGCATCTACAAATGAATACATTGGCTCACCAGAGGATGAATTTTATCGCGGTGGTCGAGTCCGTTTTGACCACGTGAATATGGATTTGGATGTTTCCCGTGACTCCTTTTTGAAAACTATTCACCAGGGTTTCGCTCACAATAATGTAGTTATAATTCACAGCGCATCCGGCCAAGGCAAGACCACACTTGCTTACCGATACGCAAAAGAGTTTGCAGCATCTGATTTTCGTTTTGAAGTTCTGACGTCATCAGACTTGAATCACGCAAGGCGTCTAGCGCTAGCGTTGAGCGGTCATGCTGAAGCCGTTCAAGTTCCTACGCTGGTTTATGTTGATGTGAAACCGGGCGACGATAACTGGTCCGAGATCGTGCGCATACTCTCCTCTTCCGTGGGAATTAGAGTCTTGGTTTCGATCCGCGAAGAAGATTGGGCCCGCGCCAACGTCAGCAAAGCAGACTTCCCATATGTAGAAGTCAAACTATTTTTCGAGAAAGAGGAAGCTGAGGCTATCTACAATCGCCTCAAGGAGAGAATAACGCATTCAAGGCACCTCGATTTTGAAGACGCATGGAGTCAGTTTGGTGACAGAAAGACTCTGTTTGAATTTGTGTACTTTGTCACGCAAGAAGAGACGCTTGCCGGGCGGATTTCTTCGCAAATAACGGCTCTTCAAGACTCTGTGAATCGGCAACAAAGAAGGGCTGAAGAATTAGAGCTTCTCAGACTTGTGTCTGTCGCATCTGCATATGAAGCTCGGCTGGACTTAGAAAAACTTCTGCAATACTGTCAACTTCCGGCTCCTCATCGAACTCTTGAGCTTTTTAATGACGAATATTTGATTCGAGTTTCAAAAGATGGCCGTCATGTCGAAGGTTATCACTCGATCCGCAGCGAACTAATTGTAAGCGAATTAACCGAGCCCGTGATCTATCCATGGTCAAGAGCAGCCGCTATTGTTTTGCCGTTCATTATCGAAGAAGATCTGCATAGCTTTTTACTTTGTACCTTTTCTCGTAATTCGGATGCATCAAAGTATTTAGTTGAGGCTTTGGATCGATTACAACCTCGAACGTGGGTAGGCGTTCATGGCATAGCAACTGCCCTTTTGTGGAATGGTCTTAGGTCCTACACCGAACAAAATGCAGAGCTTTTGCAAGAGGTTTTTGATCAAGCAAGTTCTGGCTGGAATTTCGTTCTTGACTGGGACTTAGCGCAGGTATGCGGAAAAGACGGCGTTAAGTTGTTCGATGAATTCGAGCGGATTTTACCGGGGGCTTTTGCTGAACAGGCAGAATACGCTCGGCTAGTTAAATCTAAGCAGTCTGACAAAGATGCAGTGTTCTCGGACATGCGCCACTGGCTCGAAAGCCGGATAGAGTCACCTTCTCATCCAACCGATATTATGAATTTCAATGCAATGGGAGAAGTATTATTCTGGCTCGGACATTTGCAAATAGAGTCGCCTTTACGGGGCTCAGTTAGTTGCGAGGTCATTGACGAAGCTCTAAATGAACTTCCTATCTACTCATTTGGATTGTTCGCACGCGGATTACAAATTTGTGCACGTGAAATCCATGACACTTGGTTTAAAAAGCGCTACGACAAGTTCATCATTCATTTACGCGAAAAGGCTGGCATCATCAGCCTGGATGAAACCGATGAAAAAATGGTTGCTCACTACGTAATTGATCTCGAACAGCAATCGTCTTTGCTCAATGTTGATGGAAACTTCGTCGAGGGAACTAAGTCAAATATTCACCGCTTGAGTATGGAAAGAGTTGAGCTGTTAAACAATCTGTTTCCTTACAAAAAGGAGTATGGCGCAATCGGCTACGGTCATCGCATTTCGCTAGTTCCGCTCCCGTATGATGATGCAAACAAACCGGGTGTTCATAAAGAGTATTTGCCCGCCAAATGTTTAACACGCTTCAATAGCCTGGCTCATGGACTTGCCGAGCGCACAAATCGGCCGAACAACTGGGCTGATTACTTTCAATCGCTCCAAGCACTCAGAGAAAAGGTGCTAACTAGTTTTGCCGACTTAAGGCAATCGATTGCGCGCTACAAGAATTCCACTCCACCTGCTGGTTCCGAGTTCCTCCAAGAAGGGCTGCAATGGGACGAATGCAGCCAGACAATAAATAAGCTTCTACTTCCAAAAGTCGCTTTTGACGAATGGGGCTTTCTTACGGAAACATCGTTGAGCAAAAGCGCAGATTCGCGGCTTGAGCGTTACGCAGGTCTTAACCGATTCAACCCAGTGTGGCAAGCGATTGTTGAATACACAAGAACAGTCGGAAGCTTTATGAAACTAGTTCGTAAATGTGCGGAACTCGTACCTTACTTGCAGAAGTCGCAAGCGCAAAAGGATTTAGTTATGGCAGTTGCGTCAATGGTTGGCGTTAATGACGATACGCTTCGACAATCAATAATAGAAGGCTTTGATGCCTGTGCGGCTATCGAAAAGCTACAAAGGGTTTCTCGAATAGTTTTTGGAGAGCATGGACTACCAGGTACAGACAGCAAGTTCTGTGAGCGCGAGCAACAAGAGTTTTTAGCGACGATTACTGAATGGTGTCTGTCGATCGACGAAGACGCACGTAGACTAGCCTCAGAAAAGTCATCCAAGAACTTGCAGCCTAGACGACAAAAACCACATCAGAACCGAGGGCCGAGCTGCTTACTTGTTCGTTCCAGACATCGACTAGTAAGAACACTAAATTCGCTAAAGAAAAAAGGCATAAAGGCGCAGATTCTTTCCGAAAAAGTATTATGGAACGGCATGCCAGCGCTATGGATTTCCTATGACACAACGCACCCGATTGTCTCACTATGCGCAATTGAGACGATGTGGAGTCATTTAATCGAGGCGTTTAAACCTGATCGCGACAAAATTGCCAGACTCAAGGCAATGGACCTGCTATGGCCGACAATAATTGTCGTTCCACTTGTTGCTGGAAAGAGCTTAGAAAAGATGGGGTTTACGCGCTTTAAGGGCGTCAGTTACATAGAGCCACCAGACTTACATGAACATCGATGGCAGCTCTTTCCAGAACCATTACGAGATGAGGTATGGTCACAACTCGGCCGTGATCATTGGGAAATTCAATCGGTCTGGGCTTTGTTTGACGAATTCGCGAATGCTTACAACTTGCTGGTTCATCATGTTGATCATTTAGCTGACTTCAATCGATTTTCAGGTGAACTCGACGAATTGGGAGTGTCTATCCTTCAGTCGTATCTGAACCATGAAGCAGCTCGACTGGAGCAACGTGCACAAGAAGTATTCGATAGCTGCAGCGCAGTTATTCAGAAATTTTCTAACTTTGACGAACAGAAATTTGAAGAACACCCCAATATGTTTCTATGCATGCAAACTCTTGTTGGTATGAAGGATGCGATTTTGCCGCTCCCTGATTCAAATGGGAAGTTTACGCTTTCTATTGAGGTGATCAGCGGTTGGCGAGATCGACTGGTCAAAGCACTGTCCGGATTAGGTATCGCTCGCTACCTATGGATAGCCGATTCGCTGAATTTTGGTCTTCCTTCCGATCTCGAGAAACTGGCACCATGAAACAAAGTTTTAAATCAGAACAGGTCGCCCCGGGGGCGGGATACGGGCACAAGCAATGAAACTCTGGCCTCAGATCCGTCTCCGCTGTATACTAGATTCTTGGAAATAGCGGAATCCAAGACTTCGTTTTAGATCTTTGGTTTGGCAGTGCATTCAACACAGGCAAAGTGTTGTCAGGGGAATTGTCATGAAAGACCACCACCATCTGGCTATCGTTGAATCCCAATGGATCCTCCTGGCGTAGCTTCAATCCGAACTCGTTGGCGATGCTCATTGCCTTCAGCCGATCATTGTCACCCTGGAAAATGCCAATCCCTGCATCAAAACACTTGCGAAACTCGTACAAAGACAATACTTCAGCTTGGCAGGCGAACTTGGCACACGCACGTTGTGCCACTTCCAGCCCATCTCTTAACGCGACCACGGAACATAGATATATCGATATTGATCTGCGTTTCAGCTCGGCGTCGAGCTCTTGCTCTTTCAGATTAGCGACGAGCGTTTCTACATTTGCTCCACTGCCAATCGTGTCGTCAACAAACACCAAAGCATCATATTGCATCCCACTGTTTTTCAAGTGTTCTTTTATATCGGATATGTGGGCGTCATCTATGCGACCAGGTTGTTCTTGCTTGAACATTCGCGCGCAAGTGGACCCACTCTTTGCTGGAGAACCGAATGCGCACAATAAAAGCTGTGGGTCTTTTTTTCCTAACTTGCCAGCGATTAAACGATAGAGTTTGGACATCTCGTCGCGCATTTTTGCAGCGGAGAACGTCGCAACAAGCTGTAGCAGCCGCAACATGTAAGGACGGTCTTGCCTTGCAAATTGAAACAACCAAGCAAGCACTGAATCTTCTGTTACCTTGCTCCCCCTGTATTCAAACCCGTCCCACTTTTTCACGACATCCTTAACCAAGGCATTCAGTTTGACCGGACCAGGGTCTTTATCAAACTCTCGTATATCGAGTCCATTGTTTTGATTAACGATTTCGTACAGGACGTCATTTAATGCTAAGCGTTCTTCGCATGCGTCGGCTTCGCCCATCATGCAGGCGCGTACAAGCTCAGCAGCTTCTTTCCCAGCGTATTTCAGCATTAGTTCTTCTGCTTCCGACTGTAACTGCCTACGAAGGTCGATCTCGCTGTCGGATAGTTCTCCTAGGTCTCGCTTTATCGCCTCTGCCACATGACTCAAATGGCGTTGAGGAATAAACCGATCGTCTTCATCGGTACACTGTTTCAGCTGATAACCTTTTAGCGATACGTGATATGGGGTAGCACTTTCGGAACCTGGCGGTTGCATGATCAGCCCCTCGTTTTCCAGGATACACCAGCAGTGTAGTACCTTTGTAACGATTTCGCTTCGGTAGCGTGCTTCGAAAAGTCCAGATACATAATCGGCCAGTTCCCGATCGCGAAACTCTTCGTATGGCAGATCCTTCATCAGTCGGAGCAAGTCTTGCGCCAAGGCTGGATCCCGGGAATGAACGACTTGCAATGGGTGGTTGTATTTTCGTCGAAAGTGCAGCATGAACTGTCACGAGATTTAAGTGAGCTCTAAAGTATATCAGTCGGGTCCAAATCCAGCACACTGGCGCTTCTAGCAGTTGTTCACGGCCGCCTGTGGTCTAATGGTCGCTATCGCCGTTGTTGGTGCAACGTTTACTTCGGCCGATCATTGAACCATTTTTGGCATCCTGTTACTCAAAGCCGGTGAACTCGAATGTGCGGAGTTACCAGCTTAGCTTCCCAAAGGAATTATTCGGTGGACACCGCCGTGCATGCCTTGACGTGCAACATTGACACAACTTCCAGCCGCTTACCAATGGCAGGCCCCTGGCGGGGCGCGCGAGCGCGTCCATTGGGCAGCTGAAAGCCGTGTCTTACGAGGCGGCACTACACGCACTGGAGGTGCCACCATGAACTATACCATTACGGTGATAGGCTATGTCGGTCAGAATCCGCATGCCATCGCATTTGAAGATACCGGCAATAAGGTCGTTAAATTCTCTATCGCAGTGAAGGAGTTTTCAGCTAATTCCGATGAAAGCAAAACACTCTGGCTAGACGTTGATGCTTGGAACGGGCTTGCCGAACGAGTTCTCAAAGCTGTGACAAAGGGCCGCGAAGTTGTGGTTCACGGACGACTCGCGATCTCTACCTTCAACAAGGAAGTAGATGGCGCAAAGATCGAGGTAACCAAACCGATCATCAAGCTGACAAGCTTTCATCTCTGTGGCCGCAAGCCTACGACGGAAGAACGTCAGAGTGAACTTAACACGCCTTCGACGAAGAAAGGTCGACTCACGGCTGTAAAGAGCTAACATCCGCCTCGGGGCAGGAGCGATTGCGCTTCTGCCCCTTTTCTTGGGGTTGAAATGTAGCGCTTCCTAAATGTATAAATCCGTATACATGGCATTTCCGCTGCATTTCTTTTGGCAGCGTTTGCCTGACATTGAATCGGCATCCTTGCTAAAGCGTTAAGAAACATCGAAGGAGCAGTGATGGCAACAAATCCAGGAACTCCCCAGGCAGACGAAGTTATAAATGCCGTCGAGAAAGTACTTGTTGAAATGGCCCTTTATGACATCCATCGAGCTTTGGGGAAAGCGCCTCCGCGCAAACCGCTCAAGCGCACGACAAAACTAACTGACGGTGTGCATCCAGCTCCGGCAGCATTTTTGCTTGGATGTTGCCTAGTAGAGGCTGCCGGACACTTCATGATTGGACCTCCTCCTCCTGGTCACCACGACAGCCAACATGCCTTTGAGGTATTTGCCGACAAGTACCTCAAACCAAAGGGTTATGACCCGGTTACTTTGTATAAAGCAATGAGGTGCGGTCTGGCACACGCCTACACCACTACCAGCAACAGATTCAACTTCAAAAATACATACAAATTGGTTCAATCGCATTGGACCCATCATCTTCAAGAGAATAGGAATGACCCTCTAATTAGATACGTCAATTTGCAAGACTTTATTTGCGATATTGAAAACGGGCTTGAACAACTTTTTCAGCACGTTCGCGCCAATGCAAACAATGAGCAGGAAAGATTCTTAGCATGGGCGGAGGACAGCGGCTGGCTTGCTGGCAATATCACACCTCCGCCAGGCAGCGCGATGGCGACGATTATCACTTCCGCGGCCACGCCACCTGCTCGCCCGCCATCAGCATTGGCCGATCCCACCTGGACAAGTGCTGCACATGGGGCGGCTGCTCCATGGAACTGGGGTGGCGTTGCGCCGCCAATCATTACTCAAGTACAGCTGGACTTAACTGAGCCTCACTTGATAAAGGAGCTTAACTCTGGCGGTGCAAAATCATTTATAGCTTTCTGTGAGGCTGCTAGCGGGACTGGCAATCCGCAAACGCAAGGTATCAATATTACAACCTACGCACCTACTGCGACACTTCATGATGAAGTTCGAATTCCGCCTGGACTGTTGCTACCAAAAGGGTTCGGACGCTCAACGGTCCCCATAAAAGGCACCAAATCACAACGAAAGATGCAAACGGCAAAATTGATAACGCGACGCATTAAAACCTGATGGTAACGGCTTGAAACGAGTTTTCAGTTGCCACATTTTCAAAGAGTGCGCCACTGGGCAACCCAAAATACAGGTATTCCGCCCCGCAGCTGAATTCGTATTACAGATCGAGTGGTTTGTTTTGGCTTGCTATTTAGCTCTCCATCATACGGGGGCGGCGCCACCGCGCATCAAGCGTTTCTGTTTAACACATACCAGGCACCGAACTTCTAGCCGCTTGACCCGCAGAGCCGCCCCCGTACCCCGATTTGCGTAGGCGCAAGCCGCAGCAGATCTGGAGATAAAAATATGAATAGCAGAAACTTGAAGAAACATCTGAAATACATCGTTCCTGAAATGCGCTTGGCACTCATAAAAGAGCCTGGCGGAAACCCACTGCCAATCAACTGCCCGAATGATGTCGAGAAATTTGTTGAACCTCTTCGTCACTACTCAGAAGAGTATTTCGTCTGCTTCCACCTCACGGCCCGAAATGAAGTCTGTAATTATCAGGTCATTTCTCATGGAAGTCTTTCGGCATCATTAGTGCATCCCCGTGAGGTATTTAAAGGCGCATTGATCGCAAATTCGCACGCACTTGTTGTTGCTCACAATCATCCAGGTGGATCACTCACTCCCAGCAAAGAAGATCTGGACACCACAGAAACGCTCATCAAAGCTGGTGATTTGTTGGGCGTGAAAGTGATTGACCACATTATTGTCAGCTCTAACGGTTTATATAGTCTGCGAGAAAACTATCCCAACCTTTGGAATTGAAGTACTTGCTCTTGCAGGAGAGTACCGACCGGTGCTCTCCTGCCTTGCTCTTCACGCAGACCCACTGGATATCAAATACATATACGAGATCCTTAGAAATTCTGATCAAAGTTGGCAAATTCATCGAAACTTAGTCACAATCAAAGCTGCATCAATAGCTGCGAGGCACAAATTATGTGGAAGCGCCGGACGAGAAAGAAAACAAACAAAAAGACAAACAAGAAGACGAAAAATCCCTTCGCGAATGTCAGCTTCTACGTTGATAGTTTGCCAAAAATTGACTTGCCTAGATCCCAAAGGCTGAACCTGATGGCTCAAGCTGGCAAGAATGCCGAAGAGAAATTTCAATCGGGTCTGCTGACGATTCATGAAGAACTTCTGAGAGCAAATCCGCTCCAACTCCTGTGTTCTCTTTCGTTCAACTTCTTACATTCGTTTGATGCGGCTCCCAACGAATGGAAAAGGCAAGATAAGCTTTTCCAACATCACTTAGAAGTCATCCAAGCCTGTGCGCTAAAGCATAAATTTGACGAGTTTGGAATGGAGCGCACGGACCCACAAAAACTTATTGACTCGATTAAAGAAGTCAGTCAACTATTCATCTTCAAACGCGCTCAGACAGTAAATGAATCAATGTCTGAGTCTGACATCGAGACCTTTATGACACGCGAGGCCGTTAGAACACATACCCAAGCGGTAAGAAACTGGGGCTATCCTCAACACATGCATAGCCTCGTCCGGAAGCTAATGGCCAAAATGGATGACGTATGCCAAAAAGAACACGGTATAAAAGCAAGTAGTTGCGCGGATCTCTTGTTCGCGCTCGTCAAACAGAGCGAAGCACGAATGAACCTCCATTTAGAGGAGAGGATGAAGTGCCTATCCAAGCCATCTAAACAGACAATGTTCGATGCGTACAAATCGGCTTTTCCGATTTGCCAGTACCTTGAACTGAGCGAACATCTAGTAAACGATAAATCAGTTTCTCTCCTGCAATTCAGAAACCATCTCTTCTGCTGCAGCGATTTCACGTTACCGTATGAAGTTTTCGTCGTTCGCCCCGACTTTGTGCAAAGCTTGACCGATGAAGGTGTTTCAGAGGAAGCTGTCAAGGCGTTGCTCGACTTGTGGAGTTTGCAATTCGGCGACATCACCGAGCAAGACGAATTCCTTTTCATGGGAAATCCTGTCAGGTATCGCCCATTTATCAAAACAATGGATGACTTCTATGTTCTGCCATTGCCTGGACTTCTAGTTAGCTTTTGTTTGCAAATGCTGGAGATGCTCTTCCAATCCGCTGATAGCAAAAAACTGTATGAAAAGGCGCGCGCCAAATTCCTGGAAGACGAAGTTGCCGAAATTCTGGCGAGCAGCTTCCCTCGTGGCAAGTTATACCGCAACAGTGAATGGACTTATGACGTTGACGGCAAGACTTATGAAAATGACGCTCTCCTCGTGGTGGATCAAATTGCCATTGTCTGCGAGTCAAAGTCAGGTCGTGTCGACGAATCTGCTCGCCGAGGAGGCGCGCGCCTAGACAAAGAAATCAAGGAATTGCTAATCGAACCTGCCGAACAAGCCACAAGGTTTGCGGATTTTTTGTCTCGTCATCCAGAGGTTCATGAATTTGCTACCAGGAGCGGTGACAAGAATGTAGTCGACGTTTCGCAAGTGAAAGCGTACATACCCCTTCCTGTCACGCTGGATGACCTAAATCTGCGATGGTACAAAGATGCACTGCCAATGGTAACAAACGACCTGGTTAAGCGCTCTTGTCCTTTCTTGTTGTCTGATTTCTTGATTGCCATGGATGTTCTTCAAAGTGAAACATTGCGCTTGCATTATCTGAAACGAAGATTTGACTTTCAGCATAGAGACAACTTTGTCGGAGATGAAATCGACTTTTTGTCCGTTTATATGAAGACCAGATTGATCCACGAAATTCCTAACGAAGCCTTGTATGTTGGATCAGGCGAAGCGCATCCGATAGACGAATACTATCTGAAATCATTCGAAGAGCAGGAGTGCCGTAGACCAGAGTTTCCACTCGACACCAGATGGCAGGCGCTCCTTTCCACATTCGATGCCGTTGGTGCGAATCCGGGATGGTCATGGATATCCCAACCGTTCCTCGATGTGAGCTACGAAGATCAGCGAAAGATAGAAAAGCAACTTAAAGAGCTTGCTCGAAAAGTCAAATCCGGCAAGGAAGAGTGGATGACCTTGACGTTTTGCAATGCGTCCAAAAACCGCGCTCCAATTGTTTTCGTTGTTCATCGCGGTCCTAGCGATGGATTGGCTCAAACAATGATGAGTGCTTTCGCAAAAGCGAGTCAGCAGTTAAACGGAGAGCTGGCCATCGGAGTAGGTATTGATGCACTGAACTTGCTTGTGCCATGTACTGCGATGGGACTTATCGCAGGCCAACAGCTTGTCGCGAGCGCTCAGAGTGTAGATCTAAGGTTTACCCCGTAGTCAAGCTGTCTCGTTTCCTATTCCGAGAGGGCCGGGAACAAAGATATACTGGTATCGTCGACTACGAATGGTAGCGATTGCCGCAGATGCGCGACCTACCCTTCAAATGATCAGTAACTGATCTTTCTTTCTGCCTATTTTTCTGCTGTACCTTCTAATGCAGCGTCTCACAAATCTTCTTTTATCTCTGGTTTCGTTGCTAACGCCTACCAGGTGACAGTATCAAGCCAGACAAACTGAAAAGGTAAATCACTCAAGAGTGATTAATCAACACTCCTGATCAGCGGTACTGATCACCCGCTTATTGTTTGCTCGCTGCAAAGCGAAGCCGATTCTTCAATCAAGTTTTCAAAATCATTCATCGCCCGCGCGTCACACAATCGCAGGCGAATGACTCAACCCAAACGGAAAAATCTACATGAAACAAGAAACTCCCTTTGGAGCTGCCTTCGTGCGCTCCGAGCTTCTCACACGTAGAGAAGCAGCTGCTTATCTCGGCGCCTCAGAACAAACTCTCGCGATATGGAAATGTACAGGCAGATACAATCTCCCGTACATAAAAATCGGAAGGCTCGTGAAATACAAGAAATCCGATCTCGATGCCTTCATCGCAAGAAATCACATGACGGCGTAAGACACCGAAGACCTAAGAACAGGTAACTGTCGGTTGTGCAGCGGCTAGGCTTCATCTTGGACAAAATCGAGCCTGGCTCACTGTCTGATCTGCTGAAGGAAGTGTTTCAACCCACTTCAACACTCTATCACGAAGAACTATCTTAGCTTTACCGAAATAGTCACTAGCTGCAAACATCGCATCTGCTCTCGCAGTATCTAGATTGCCGAGCCCAGCTTCCGCCTGAGCCTTAATAAACATAGCATCGGCTTTCTCGTCGGAATTGACCAATGCTTTCTTGCATGCATCAAGAGCCAACCGATACTGCTTGTTCTTAACATAAAGCTCCGCCAGTCGAGTAAACCAAGTCGTTGTCTCAGGTCCAGGGGCCCGATCTCCGATTAATGACCTCAGGTCCTCGATTGCATTATCCAGATTTCCCATCTGTTCTTCGACTGTAGCCTGTTGGTCCAGGTAAAGGCGACCACCCAACGAAACTGCCTGTTTTGCATCGACCAAAGCTTCCTGAAAACGCCCCATCTCACGGTAAACTCTAGCTCTTTCCACATATAAGTCGACCATCTGGTCGCCTAGCTCAATGGCCTCGCTTAGGGTGCTGAGTTCCTTCTCTTTATCATTCCAATAGCCAAGCGCCCTATCTTTTAGCTCTTCTATAGTCGGCTTATCATCGGCCTTGAAGGCATGGAATTCAATACTGCTCAACACCCGAGCACCACCTCGGCCAAACCGCATGAATAGTTGTCCAGTAGGAAGCTTCCAAGTCTCTGCATGATCCGACTCATCAAGCCCATTCCAGAAGTTAACAGCCAAGACTTTACTAGCGTCCGCCGGGAATAATAAATCTATCTCTGCTTTGGGAACACAGCACTTTTCTGTTGAAATTAGAAGAGTAATCAGCTGAGGAGAGCTCAAATTACCATGTTCCGAACGGTACTCTAAGCGTGTGAACGGACTAATCCCGTTATCTGAATGGAATATATTTGACCACACTCTGCCAGGCAACCTAATTCTGGCACCAGTAATTCGGTTCAATTCAGCAACGCTTAACGGATTCGCTGATCTACTGAGAAATTTCACTAGTTCTATAACCTTGCCTCGTCCTTCTGAGGGAAGCTGTGACGCATCAAGCTTGAATGGCTTTCCAATTTTGAACTGCTCAATTAGAAGATTCGCAGCCCGTATGCAAACGTTTGCAGCCTCAGTATCATCTAAGAAATACTTTAGAGCAGCTGCCTTCAAATCCCTAACAGCACAGTCATTCTGACCCAAGTAGCACTCGACCAGAGCCCTAAACTGAAGCCACTGAGCAAGCTCAGATTCGCAGGCGCCACTGCTAGATACACGACTGTCTGCAATTGCTTTCGCCGCCGCAAAACTATTCTTCCTCAAGAGAAGCCTTGCCAGCAACTCACTTGAACCTGAAAGCTTCGCGTGCGCAATGGCATCGTCGATCCGCCCAACCTTCTCATAGGCCACAGCCATTTCGCGGTGCGCTATTGCCTTGTAACGGAGGGGCACCCTCCACCTTGGCAAGCCATCTTTATAGTCGACAAGGGCATCTTCATAATGTCCTGCCGCCAAAAGATTACGAGCCCTAAGTAGCTGTAATGGCATAGGCAACTGAAGACCTACCGGAATATAGCGGTCATCCTCCGGCTTAGTATGCTTCCTCAAGCAAGAGTCCTTCTCCATGAATCTAGGCAAAGGCACGGCAACTTGGCCATTATCGCCCCGCTGTTCACAACTAGCCGGGGTCGCGGCACTGCTATTAGACAATAGCGGTGCCGCAAACAAAAGTAATTGAAATAACGCAGCTCGTCTTCTTCGATAGAATCCCATGCAAAAAACCTTCGCCCGATAGTTGAGCATGCAGACTTAGACGGTCTATCGCATTCCTTGAGAATTCAACATTCTTCAGCTGCTTTTTGCAAGCGCATTGTACTGCGAACTATCATCAATAGAGAAAAGACGAGAGCTCATCAAGTCACCTCCATTCAATATCCTCTATGAAATGGCTCTAGGAGCCGATCATAATCGCTCGAGTGAACTTCTTCTCGAATTCAGAATCAGATACAACACCGCAATTCACTTGAAAACACACCCATCCCAATTCCACCTACACCCCCAGCAAACCTCACCACAATCCGCCATATTCTGCTAACTTATGCAGACCCCATAACCAATCAAACGAAGGTGAACATGCCGCACATAGTCGTAAAACTCTGGCCAGGCAGCTCGGAAGAACAAAAGCAGAAGCTTGCCGATGAAATTGTCAAAGCCGGTAGCGCCATACTTGGCAAGGGAGACGCCTATTTTTCAGTTGACATAGAAGAAGTCGAATCAACCGACTGGGCGGAACAAGTCTATAAGCCCGAAATAGAAGGACGCTGGGACAACCTCTATAGAAAGCCCGGGTATAAAATGTGATGCCAATTTTCAGAGCCACCACAAAGCAGCAAAATCGACTCACTGCAAAAGTATCCAACGCAGTTGCTTCCTTGTCCCTCATTCCTACACTAGTTTCAGCGCTTGGATTATTTGCTCTCTTCTCGACCACAGAGACAAGAGCCGCTGAGCTAAATCAGTCACAAGCTCAATCACAAATTCAGCCCCAAAACCAGGCACAAATTCAAACAATAGCCAATCAAAAAGACAGCCAGAACGGTGTTCCACAGAACATCTTCAACCTAGATCTTTGCACCCTAGCCTATCAGTTTTATCATCAATCTTTGTGCCTACCTCTCGACCCTTGGTACGACATGATGTCACGAGTAGGCAGCGATAGACGCGACAATATCTGCCGCTTCACCCACGAATACGCAGCGGCTCTAGGCTCTAGACCTGGCTTTTACGGCGGTCCTAACGCTATTCGCGGCTGGGGCGAGAGCAACCTCAATCTAGACCCCATATTGACCAACTATAAAACACTCGATGCCGCCTTGCCGGCATTCACCAGAGATGGTGAGCGCTATTTGGCCGTGGCCGCGCCCGACTATATCACTAGAAATATCAAAACCATCGAAGGCATTCGCTATCGCTCAAAACCGACAAGCTATCCCCATAACGATACTGAAAAATTCACTATTAAAGACTATTCAGAAGGCAAGGATCATTTGGTGGTTTTTGAAGGCGGCACCGGCAGTGATGGCAGCAAAGATCCTTCTTGGAGCCTCATGGGTTTTGTCATGATGCACAAAACCGCCACCGGCTATAATGCTCATATTGTCTTTCGCGGCAGCCGCAGCGGCGCTTCTTTGTCAAAAACAGTATGGCGAGCACAGAATATAATCGGCGATCACAAGGGTAACCCCGATTGGATCACCGACTTACGCAGCAACAGTCAAATTGAAAATCCACTGCTTAGCAAAGTCGGCAAAGTCACTGCCGGTTTTGCTGATTCTTTACCGACCATGCTTGGCACAATCACCGCTGCTTGCAAACATCTTGAAGCCAATTACCCACCGCCGGAAAATATCTATATTACCGGGCATAGCCTTGGCGCCGGTCTAGCCAGCCAGTTCACAGGCGCCATCACTCAAGGCGACTTTGGACAGCAACTGCGCCAAGAAGTAAAAACATGGGATTGGAACAAAGCCGCGCTGGTGGCTTATGCCCAGCCTATTCCCGGCAGCCCCCAGTTTGCCGAAAACTTTGACAAGCTTATGCCCAACGCCGAACACTATTGGGTGGAAGGCGACAGCGTGGTGGAAGCTACTTCAAACAGCATAGTTGGTCTGTTGATAGATAAGGGCGAGCACTGCGGCAAACAAATCAAGCTAACACCGGTTGCCGACTGCCAAGACAACGTGCATGAAGTATTCGTCATTAGAGATGCCCTGGTGCGCGACCTAGGGCAAAAACAAACGGCTTTGGCGACGCGACTTATTCAAGACAATAGCTGGGGCTACTATCAAAGCCTGCTCAAAATGCTCGACGGCAAAGCCGAAAACTTTGTTTATCCCGGTGCGCCGGCGCCCCAACTGGTCACAGCTGAAAACCTGCCAAAGATGCTGCAAAACTATGCCTTTGGGCAAGAGTTTGCTGCCTGGCTGGCTAATGTTTATGCCCGGATGATCGCCGAAAAGAGTAGTTATATTGGCCCCAAGTTTCAGAGCACCCTCGATGAAAGGAAACAGGTGGTGCTTGATTTGGTCAAGCGAATGCGCCAGCCGCTTATCGGCGAATCTTCACCAGGACAAACACAAGTACAGGCACAAACACAAGAAGCAACCCAAGAAGTAAACAACTTAGTCAATGAAGCGACTTTGATAGACGGCAACCTGGGGCTTACAAACGAAGAGCAGTGGATCTATTGCGGCACCATTCTCTCCAAAATAGAGAAGGCTAATCTACCTCTTCCCCAATTATTGGCCGAGCCTGTGATCAAGAGGAACCTCGACTCTAAATTCGACGAATGAGACTTACCAAAAGATCTATATAGATATCAGTCCAAAGCTCTAGCTCTTTAGCATGATGGCCGCGCCCGGCGCCTCTGCCAAACTATTGGCAATACACGTGCTGACGGTCAGCCAGCAGCTGAGGTAAAGATGGGCAAAATATCTAAGTCTCATGGGTTAAGAGCAAGGGCGCAGGCGCCAGTAATCTTATTTGCCTCTGCAGTTATCTTGTTTGCCTCTGCAGTATTCTTGCTCGCCCCCGCCTTTACCGCTATATTGCCCGCTATGGCAGCGACGCCGCCCGCCAGGCAAAGCCAGCCGGTACAAGAGCGCCCTATCAAAGACAAATGGGCGCTTGTAGTGGGCATCAGCCAATTTGCCGACAAATCAATCAATCTAAAGTATCCAGCAAAAGATGCCACCGACTTTTATAACTTTCTTGTTGGTCCCGGGTGTTTCAGTAAAGACCATGTGCGCTTACTTACCAATGAGAAAGCCACACGCGCCAATATTCTGGCCACGATTGGTGATCGCTGGCTGCCCCGGGTGGCTCATCCCGACGACTTAGTGGTGGTCTATATCAGCAGTCACGGCAGCCCCGCCGACTTAGACGTGGGCGGCGTCAACTATATTGTCGCCCATGATACCGACAAAGAATCACTCTATGCCACAGGCATTCCCATACAAGATTTGATGCGCATCATCAAAGCCAGAGTGCATTGCGAAAGAGTGGTTATTATTCTAGATGCCTGCCATAGCGGCGCGGCATCAACCGACAGCAAGGGCTTGGCTAGAACGGCCAACGTCAGCGCCTCGGCGGTGGTGGCCGGCACCGGACAACTGGTAATCGCTTCAAGTAAACCCGACCAAGTTTCATGGGAAAGTAAGAACTATCAAAACAGTGTCTTCACTTACAGGCTTATTGAAGCGCTTAAACAAAACGGCGGCAAAACACCCCTTGGTGCGGCCTTTCAGAACATGAAAGACTCTGTGGAAAACGAGGTCTTGCGCGACCGCGGTCATATGCAGAGCCCAGAGATGAAAAGCCGCTGGGACGGCAGCGAATTATGCCTGGCGGCGCCGCCGACTGCACCAAGAGCCGGTCTTGACCTGCCCGATTCTCTCGATATGGCTACGACAAGCGTCAATAAACCAGCATCAGGCGGACACCCGACATCGCAGACTGAATCTGCCGCGCCTTCAAAAGAACGTGCGCTGCCGCCTAAGACTGTACTCAACAACGGCAACATTTACAGAGTCTTCAATGGTCCAAGCAAACCCTGCCGCTTCGAGCTTGAGGGGCCGGCGCTTGTTACCTATATGGTCAGCTATCACTGGAACGAGGGGCGAGGTAAAACACCCGGAACACTCAGTTTAAGGCGGGCGGGCGGCACGACTTATGGACCATTTCAAACCGAAGGCAAACCGGGACAAGGGGGAGTGCCCGACGCCTATTGGGAATGCGAGCCGATGGTGACCATTGCGCCAGGCAGCTATACAGTAATTGACAGCGATCCGTCCACCTGGTCGCAGAACGACCTTTCAGGCAATGCCGGCATAGTAAAGATCAAGGTAGCACCGGTCAAGCAGAACACGACAAATCTAGCAAACATAAAGCGCGAACCGGTCGCTGCGGTCTTTAATAACGGCAATATTGCCGCCGTCTTCAATCGACCCAGTCGCCCCACTTGGTTTAGCATAAAAGCACCACTTTTGGTGACCAATATGATGAATTATCACTGGAATGACTCACATGGACAAGATCCAGGCGAGATTGGCTTAGTGCACCAAGACGGTACAATTTATGGACCGTGGCGCACCCATACCGCCCCTGGACAGGGCGGCGTACCTAATGCCTATTGGCTCTGTGAGCCCGATGCCATTCTCAAACCAGGAATCTATATGGTCACCGATAGTGATACCAGTACTTGGTCGCAGAACCCGGAAAGTAAAAATCAAGGAATCACTGAGATTAAAGGTGTATTTCAAAATTAAGACAAGAATCCCCTCTAAATAAGCTAAAAACTTAGTTTGTACATTTGCAATTTCACTTTGCAAACTTGCGGCTATGTGCTACAAATAAAACATAGAAGTAAAAGCAAACAGCTTTGTGAACCAGTTAAACGAACGGGTCTAGAACAGTGTTTACGTTAGTCTCCACAGGTAAAATCGAGAATCGGAGCCGCTCCTGGCGCCGGTCAGCTTTGCTCGAATGTTTTACCTCGTCTGGAGTACTGCAAAATGCTTTATCAAATTTCTCAAAATAGACTTTCACCGCCGCTCGGTCATGTCTCGGCGAAGCCGCACAAGTACTTAATTCTGTGCGTACACTTCTGGCGTTCAGAAATCAAATAATTAGCGCATAGCAAAAGCGCTAAATTCAGCAAAAGATGCAGGTTATTCCCTTCATCTCTTATTTCTGCGTCGCAGGACATGGTGTCCAAACTTCCTCCAAAGTTGTAGGAGCAGGTTCGATTCCTGCGCGGCGCGCCATGGGTACGAAGCGAATTGGAAAGCAACCCGTCTTGAAAACGGGTGCCCGAAAGGGTTGTAGGTTCGAGTCCATACCGTACCCGCCATATCTATAGAAACAGACGGCAAGACAAAAGGACAATAGAATCAAATGAAATAAAACAGCTAAAAAACAAAAGACATTATTTCGAGAGCGAGACTTTGCATAACCAGTGCTTCTCTGTTGACCAACCAAGAAAGCGCCTAGCACCACCGGCAGTACCGCCCGCACTATCGAAAACTTGTCCCGCCGAAACATCTCTCAAGCCAATCAAAATTGGAGACAATCTATCTTTGATATCTTTCTGATTGACACGTTCAGAGAGCATCGACAGATGCTCTTCCATAAACTGTAAACAAGGCTCAATCGAAGCGCCCCGGCTCTGCAACAGAGAAAGATAAAGAACAATTTGTCTGAAGCCATAGGCGGCATTCTTGATTCGATGTAAATCAGCGCGCCAGTTATCTACTTTCCTCGACAACAGACGAACAATAGCAACAAAAGCAGTCTGCACCATGGTCTCTAGATGCAGCCGCTCATCAAACTCAAGATCCAGAGCAATAATTAAAGAAGCCATATTGTGAGTGGTGACAATCTGCGCCTGCTCGATAACGCGACCATTATCAGCACTACTGCCCCAGCCCTGTCTCTTTTCCAGACCAGCCATGCGAACGCAAACTCTGCCGAACTCTTCCGACAGCCTAGCACCTTCGCTCAGTTTAGGAGAGGCTATACTTCTGATTTCAGCATAATCAATGCCGTAGTATCTTTCATACAATGACCCCTCTAGCAATTGGGCGGCATCTTTTGCAGCAAACAAAAACTTCTCACTGAAACTGCCCATAAAGATATCGGCAGCCAGCTCATAGAGCAGAGGCACCTTGAGATCAGCCGCAGCAGTGAGAGAAAGAAGCTCGGTTACTACTTTATTTGGCAAGATAGAATAGGGGAAATTATTGAGCAGCAAAGAGAGAGAATCGGCAAGTGCTTCTTTAGCAGATGCCTTAAGAGCCTCTTCTGAGGCTATATCTGAAATAAAGGGAGACAAAGCTGCAACCCAGGGTAGCTCAGCAAAACGCACCTGACTTTGATAGTTAAGCAACAAGAGCGAGCGCCTCTTTCTAAATGCGCTGTATAAGGCTAGATACAAGCTGGCAAGCCTGTCATCAGACAAAGTGCGCACTAGGGTGAGGCCGGTCAGCTCGGGTAGAAATCGACCAAACGCCTCACTAGAAGTGACAAGACCAGCCTCAATAAGACCGGCTAGAGGCATCGCCAAACCCTGACGCAGCCACGCAGCAAAATAACTGGGAAATGCTAGTTTCTCTTCCGGCGCAGGCTCTGGTGCAAAACAAGAGAGTTCGTCATCAACTACCGGAGAAAGAAGTCTATCTAAATCAGCGGAGGTCAAACCGCCCTCAGGATCAAACTTCTCAAGTCGAGCCGCCAAAATCTTTCCGTACTGAAAGTGAGGACGCAGAGAGGCTTGCTCAGCCTGCTTAGCTCTAAGTGTCTCTAGTTTCTCACTGCCGGGTAGTCCATTCTTATAAATATAGGCAGCCAATAGCGACTTAAGCCAAGATGGTTTGATGCGCTTTGCCTGGCGATTTTCCACAAAGTCTTTGAAGCACAAGAAAAGCTTATGCTTAATTGATTTCTCATACTTAAGAGACTTCAGTTGAGGAAAACCAGAGACACACAGTGGTAGTAGTTTGCTGGCACGAACAAACCAATCTGCATCGGCTTTTTGAAGAGGTTCGCCGCCACGCACCAAGGGTTGCCTAAATTCATCATGCACTAAACCATTGCTGTCAACAACAAAATGCGGTGCCTCGCCGACAACAGTTTCAAGCAAGAGAGCCACCATTTGGTCATACAAAGGCAGAGAAGAGAGCACTTTTCTCATTAGCTTTAGATCGGCAGGCTCATCCATGCTGGCGAACTTACGACTCAAATCAAAACATGTTCTTACCGAAAAAAGATCACCGCTGAGCATCTGACTTGTATCACCACAGATACCGACCACCGGATAGAAAGCCAGTTCGGAAAAGAAAGGCACCAACTTATCGATAAGGTCGTGAGCGCGGTCGACTTCGCCCTTCTCTACTAAATAACAAGCCGCCAGTAAAGCACCATGCTCCGGCACGAGCAGACGGTAGCGCTTTGCCGTCAAAAGATCGGACAATTCCTGAGCACCGCCCTCTTCAAGGAAGTAGCTATTAAGGGCCGTTCGAATTGCGGCAGTGCCTGGATGACCTGGAAATTCACCGCCAGACTTGGAAATGACCTCGGCATACTTCGCTCTTTCAGCTTGACAAACTTCGCCACCGGCAAGAAATCGACCGGTGGCAAAGCCTCCGTGAACCACTTCAAGTGTGACCCAGGGCGGTGTATTTCTAACAGGAGCGCGATCACCGACTGAAATTTCACCCGAGAGCATTCCCCAGACAACGTCGTACCAAGCCCTGATCTTCCTAGACTTAACCTGACTATTGCCGGCCATTGCTTTGAGCAGCCGGGCTATCGGATAAAGCACACCTACTCTTGGTTTATCGCCTGACATAAAGACCTCAACAGCTGCGCATTTAAATTCTATAGGAACGGTCAGCCTAGCTTTGTATAACCCTCAACTGATATAAAGGGCAAAGCGCACCTGCCGCCTTTGCAGGACAAGAATTACTATAATAGCTCTGTTTTCAGTTTAACCACCTGAAGCAAAACAAGAGCCTTGTCAGGAGCCAATTCAATGACCGCAAAAGCTGAGAAAACCGACAAAGTATTGGCAGGCGCCGACCTCAGCGGCAGCAAAGAAAACCCGACCGAAGCCTGGCTTGTGGTAGGACGCACTTCTAATCTTGGCTTGGAAATAATCGAAGTCAAGAAAACCGGCTCGCATCTGCTGGCTAGGGATCTCGCCGCTTACAAAACAATCGAAGCTCTGGGTGTAAACTGCCCACTTTCCCTACCGCAAAAGTTTCTTGATTTTCTTGCTCAAAAGAAACTCAAGAAAAACTATGAAGAATGGCATCAGATAGTGGAAGACCTGGTCTTTACGCCCTATGACGAGTTTCTTGCCATAGCCAAAGAATTCGCCAAAGAACCAAAGCGCATAACCGACACTGCCAGTGGTGCGACCGCAGCCAGCCCTCTCAAGCGCAGCAACCCATCCAGACTGCATCAGACGCACCACGCCATTCGCTTTCTTGCCAGCCTAGACCCGGCGCGCTACTTCGTGCGCCCGATGCAAGATCCGATCCCTTTCGGCTGCGCAGTCATGGAAGTCTGCCCCCAGTCAACTATGGCCTTTCTAAAGCTGCAAGATATAAGCTATGAAAGCAAAGACAAGGGCGATCAGTCGAGAGACAAAGACGAACTGCGTCGAGAGAAATTAGTTCATAATCTCACCAAAATCAAAGAGAGAAAAGCTCTTACATTCAAAGACTTTCCGGCTCTAATTATCAACCAGCGCAATCTGATGCATAACTTTCTGCACTCAGACAAAGCAGTCGAAGCCTTGCTTGCCTGCTATACGACAGCTGTCTATGCAGTTAGCCCGGAGCATTTCGAAGACCCTTTTGCCGCCGATGCCCTAGAAGTTCTAACCGAAGGCTGGACCTATCGTCTCAAAAACCTCTAGGGCGCAAACACTTGCATATGTAACTATTAAGCGTTAGGTCTGATATCAAAACTGGTATCAACACTAAAGCCTATTGTCGTCCTTTTGGCGGAGAGATCTCTTCGGCTTATAAACCGATCTGAGCGCACCTCACGAGCAGCTTCGGTCGGCTTAAAAGAATAGACACCGACAAGATTGGCGGCGTCTCTGACAGCCTCCAGTTCAGTCACACTGCAGACTCCGCGCCCCCTCTGTGCAGAAACCGCTGGCGCACTCTGACCAAGGAGACTGAAAGTCAAAGTCTCAGCAGCACTACTGGCGGTGACCAAGGAATTAGCCATAATCTGAGATTCATGTCTTTGAATATAGCGCTTTAGAGACCGCATATCCTTATCTTTCACTTGCGCATTCAACGAGTTAATTCCAAGCAAAGAGCCCCCTGAAAGATAGAGGAAACAGACCGGCTGACCGGCTTCATCGAGCACGGCAACCGAGCCGGGTGATTCAAGATCATGAATATATTGCATACAACCGGCAAGCGAATCAAGTTTGTCTTGGGCGGGCGCAGGGCTAATCACCCCGCCATGAAACATGGCTGCTGCCGATTCAACCAGTTCATCGGCGAGCACATAGCTAATCACTTCGCTACTCACCGAATTCATTTCGCTCATCATCAGACCGTAGGCTTCCGGTCCAAAGACCTGTTCGGTTCTAGACTTACTGCCATAAACACAAGCAATCACCCGCCCCCTATAAATTAAGGCGGCCGAGCGAGACTTATAACGACTTGACTCCATCTTTATGCAGCCAGATAGTTTCTGAGCCTCAATATTGACCAACTGAGGCAAAATAGGCTGTCTATTGGAAAAGGAAAAATTCAAACCGACTTTAGGCGATAAGTTTCGACCCGGCAAATAGTTTATGGCGCGCCGACTTGTACCTTGAAATTCCGGCTCAGGCCGCTTGATTCGACCCAGTGGTCCTCTGAAACGAAGATTAGCTAACATGGCTGCTCCAGTGTAATTAGAGAGGTAGTAAAAATTTTGCAAAGCAGAAGCTCAGCCTTCTTAGTTAAACTAAGGAGAAAGCACGACCAAGCAATTTACTAGTCGGTTAGAGCGACCAGCAAAACATGGCGAGCCATCCGGTTTGAACAGCCGGCTTAGGGCTATACAAGGCTCTAGCTACTTTTAGTAAGTTACACAGTAGGGCTTAATTTGCCTTACTCCGACCAAAGGGTCGGGCAGAAAAAGCTTTTCACTCCTTCTTGCTGCCGCCGATTCTATACCTAACTTTCACGGTTGTAAAGTGGGCAAGGCTAGAAAATTCATTTCCCCTCCGATTTAATCTTTTCGGCATTTTCTATCTATCTATTTATTGATTGATTGGCTATCTATTGCTCTTTTCTCAAGACTTTTACAAAGCCCGGGTATAGTCTGATTACACCGGCAAGGACTGTTCGGGAGATTTACTATGAAAGATATTGAGAACAAGCCGCACCAAAAGGAAGAAGCCGCAGAGAATCAGGAGTCACCGGCGCTTGTGCTTGATTCTGCCAAAGCGATGACAACGCCTATGGGTGCAGGTAGCGATCTGGCATCAAAAATAAGCGGAAGAGAAGACGAAAAGAAATCGGCAGACCAATTACTCAATGCCCCTGGTCAATTTGAACTGGTTAGCGCCAACGGCGACCAGCTACTTAAGACCCAGGCACCGAATCCGGAAGATGTTCAGAAAGGCATTCGCGCCCTGCTTGGGGACGCACTTAAGGGCGACAAATGGAGCCAGGATTCGGTAGATACTTTCAATCGCATTTTCAAAGAAGAATCGGCCCTGCCCAATGCCACACCCGAGTCTATAGCCCGTGCTTTGAACACTATCGGCGGAGCGATAAACAATCGAGTCAGTCCAGAACTAGCAAACGATCCCGGACGTCGCCCCGAACCGGTTGGCATGGGCGTAGTACAAAACCAAGACGGCAGCTATAGCTATTACATGACTCTCAATAAAGACAACGCCGCGCTGGCAGCCAACAGACTGAGCATAATCAGCGGTCAAAGCAGCGACACTGTAATTAAGTTGGGTCCATTCAAGAAAGGCACGGCTATCTAGGTCATTACCTTTTAAGAGCCGCAGCAGCGCTTAAACTTCTTACCACTGCCGCAGGGGCAAGGCTGCTTGCGACCCACTTCGGTGTCGGCCGACGGCATCGGACGAGCCTGTACAGTGGAAGTATTCGCCTCTGCCTTTGGACGCGCCTCTTCTTGCAAAAGTGCAGGCCCCATTTTCAATAACTTGCCTAGAATATTGTCGAATGAGTTTTTAAGATCTTCTGGAGAATTCTCTTCGTTGAGGCCGAGCCTGCGAGCGAAGCCACCAGAAGAGAAAGCTTCTTTGCCGCGCAGATCATATTCTTGCGCTAAGCTTTCATTGCCTTGCATACGATAATGATTGGCAAGACACAGATAGACTGCCCCTTTATCATCGAGATCCTCATGCTCGAGAGCGCGCTTCAAAAGCGCTTCGCATTTCTCTGGTGTTTCGTCGAAGCTATCGGCATAAAAAACCCAGCCATCAGCCCAGGTTGGGTCTTCGGACAGCCATTTTTCAAAGAGTGCCTCGAACTCCGCCTCTTCGGCAAGTTCGCGCACCGACTCAGCCATAGCCATGCGCCAAAAGCCATCATCTCGAGCCGAAGCTGGTTGCTTGCTGGCTTTCTCAGCATCGGCAAAGCACTCAATCAAGCCGGCGGCCATATCGCGGCGCCGTTCCATCCATTTCGGATCATCGAGTGCTAGAGCCCAGAGTTCTTCAAAAACTTCTTTTATCCAGTCGTAGATGCTCAGCGTGCCGGCGCCAAACTCAATATCTTTGAGATTTTTGACACCGAACTGGCGACCAATCTTGACCACGCCTTCTAGGGCTTCACCCCACAGTACAGCCGCTTCTTCTTCCCGACCATCTTCATAGATTTCATAACCCTTGAAGACATCAAGCTCGATAAGCTCAGCGCAAGGCACGTCTTTCAACCAGCGGCGCCACAGTTCGACAACACAGGCATAAGCCCACGAGCCTGGATCTTTCACTTGCTGTGAGCGAAAAGCGCGTTTCTGCCAGAGGTCGAAAGTGACTTTACTAGCCCGCCACTGCTTGCGGCACAGTTCTTCGAACTCTGCCTTTTCTATTTTGACGCCCAAAAGCTTGAGCTTCTTCAAGATATCCTCGTCGCTCAAACGTGCCACTTCGGCAAGATTCCTGGCTATGGCAGAGACTCTCATGAAACTGTCCTCTTAAACTGTTTTCTTAAACTAATTTGCGAATTCTAGGCTTCCACAAGTTCGGCATGCAGAGTTGTCGAAGAAACCAGATCGATCTCCACGTTCAATTCGTCGGCAATATGGCTGAGGTCTTGACTCAGTTTTTCATACGATAACGACTCGGGCACGGCGATTTCGGCATGCATCGTAAAGAGAGGCAGCCCGGTGACCGGTGCATTGATGATATCGGTCTGGACATTGTGAATGTTCACTTTGGCATTGGAAAGATAGGAAGAGACACGGTGCACTATGCCTTCTTGATCGGCACCGGTCAGATGAATGTCATAAAACTTGTGTGTTTTGCTATCGAGGGGCAGCGAACGAGTGCGCTTGCAGGCAACAGTGAGCCCATCTTTGCTCAAATCAGCCAGAGCTTTTTCGAGAGCAGCGAGCTTTTCGTCGGCAACTGTAACTAGCGAGATAGCAGCAAACTCGCCACCTAAGAGCGACATGCGGCTGGCTTCCAGATTGCCGCCATGCGATGCGAACACTTCACTGAGGCGAGCCACAATGCCAGGGCGGTCTTCGCCAAACGCAGTAACAAGAAGCTGATTTCGCATTGCTGAAAATCTCCCAATAACTATGAAGTATGCAGATTGTAGCCGAGAATGGCTCTTTTACAGGGTCAAACCAAAATATCAAGGAGGAGATTTAACGAAAGTAAATGCTGAATTGAGACTCTTGAGCAAGCTAGCGATAATGCGCTATCATTTGCATTAAATCGGCAATTCTTCAAATAGAGGCAATAGTCATGCATCTTGACTGGCTAATCGTGGGTGGCGGCATCCACGGTACTTTCTTGTCCAATTATTTGCTCAATAGAAAAGGCGTAGAACGAGACAAGATTGCAGTTCTCGATAATCAGCGTGAGCCGCTTGCCAACTGGCTACAACAAACAGATGCCGTAGCCATGAAATACCTAAGGTCGCCGGTCGAACACAACCTCGACCTGGGCAGCCAGGCTTTGCGCAAATGGGCGCATGATGAAAGAATTCCCGACACAGAACTCTATTCTAAGTTTGACCGGCCTTCTCTGCGGTCCTTCAATAGTCATAGCCAGGCTCTGATTGAACGAAATCAATTGGAAGAGCTCAGAGTTTTCGGCGAGGCAAAAATTATCACTAGAGACAAAGGCAAAAACCAAGACAGATACCTAATCAAAACAGAAGAGAGGGAGTTCTTGGCGTCCAATGTAATCATCTGCACCGGCCAAGCCAACAAACTTGCCATTCCTGATTGGGCGCTCGACTGGACAGCGAAAGACAAAGAGCTCCGAGCCAGCGCCGAACCAAATCAAACTAGACACGACCACTGCCAGGTTGTGCACCTTTTCGATAAGCGCTATCAGCAAGTTTCAAGAGACCTAAATAACAAAGAGATCGTCATCATCGGCGGTGGCATAAGCGGCGCCCAGGCGGCCATTGCTATTGCAGAAAGACAACCAGGTAAAGTAGTTCTATTACACCGCGAACCACTACAGACTTATCAATTTGATGCTGATCCTTGCTGGCTTTCAACCAGGTGCTTGGGTTTACTGCGCCAAGCTCGCAGCCCCTTGCACCGGCGAAGAATAGTGGAAGGAGCCAGACACAAAGGAAGCTTCCCGCAAGACATAGCCAATCAACTGCAAACTGCCGTCAAGGAAGGCAAACTCAGATGCGTGCTTGGCCAAGTTGAAAGACTGGACGGCGAGACTAACATGTCAGACAGAGGAATGCTCAAGCTCACCGACGGCACTCACCTGCCCTGCCACTTGGTCGTCCTGGCCACAGGCTTCGCCGAAAGCACAGGGGCAAGTGATTTTGTTAGAAAGACAATGCGCGCCCTCGATCTGAAAGAAACCCCATGCGGAATTCCTCATATTGATTATTATCTGCGGGCAGCCAAAGGGCTCTTTGTCAGCGGTCCACTTGCCGAACTAGAACTGGGTCCGGCAGCACGCAATATCGTCGGCGCTCGAATCGCAGCTGAGCGCATCTGCCAGATTGGGCGCAGCAAAAAACCACACCCAAAAGAGTACAACTATTTCTTTATGGCTAGCCGCCGCATTAATTAGTTGTGGCAGTAGTAGGGCAGATGCTTCTCGCTATATTACTGAGACCAGTGTTCTTTTTTTCTAGGCTTTGCCAGCCGAAAGCAACTGCTCACCAACAATCTCGCGCCAAGTACTACGGTCGATATTGCCGCCGCAGACAACTACGCCGACACGCTCACGTGGCTTAAATTCCACATACTTGCTTGATATGGCAGCGATAGCGCAAGCGGCGGCGCCTTCGATGAGCATACCTTCGTGTTCAAGAAAATCAAAGACGGCTTGCCTGATATCACGCTCCTCCACAGTCACCCATTCATCTACCACTTCTTGCACAAGCGGGAAAGTAATGGTCTCTGGATCGATATTGCCGGCGATACCATCGGCAATAGTGTCGTGTTGCATAACTCTGACGACATGACCAGATTGCACTGCCGTGCGCATTGACGGAGAAGCCGCCGGAACCACACCGACGATGCGCACTTTCGGGTTGATAACCTTGGCTACCAAGCCAATACCAGAAATGAGTCCGCCACCACCGACGGCGACAACAATTGTGGATAGCTTGGGCACAAGCTCATACATTTCCAAACCGACCGTGCCCTGCCCGGCAATTACTTCACGGTTGTTGTAGGGCGAGATATAAAGACCTTTTTTCTCTTGGGCCAGGCGGGCAGCGTATTGCTCGGTCAATTCCATGTCGTCGCCGTGCTGAGTAATGCCGACGCTGAACATCTCGAGCTTTGCCTTTTTGATAGGCGAAACATTAGTGGGCAAACAAATAGTGGTCTCGCGCTCGGTGGTGCGGGCAGCCTCGGCCATTCCTAAGGCATGGTTACCGGCTGATGCAGTAAAGACCTTGGTCAAACCTCGCTCTTTAGCAAAAGTCATGGCGTTCAATGCGCCTCGATATTTGAAGCTGCCGGTCACTTGTAAGTTCTCAAGTTTCATCCACACTTCAGCGGTGGAAACATCCGACATCCAGTGACTTTTTCTCAAAGGTGTATTGGTGACAAAGCCGGTGATGCGCTTTCTAGCAACCAGCACATCGGAAATACTAAGACGTTCTTGAGCCACAGTTGAGGTCCTTTCTGTCTGCGCCCTACCGAAAATAGACAAGCGGTAGACGCCTTGGTTATGCAAGATTGGTCTATCTTAGCGCAACTAAACCGAAATGCGACTTTTGCTTAGATTATTCAGTTTGAAAAATGGAGCGGGTAGCGGGAATCGAACCCGCGTGTGCAGCTTGGAAGGCTGCCGTTCTACCATTGAACTACACCCGCGTACTTCAAGGCTAGTTTTCGTAATTTAGCATATCTTGCCGCAGTTGTGCAGCCTGATGTTCAAAACTAAGGGCAAATCCAGGCCAATCTGAGCAAATTTTCGCAACAGAAATCTATATATAGGTCCTCCTTAAGCCAGGCTCATCTTGAGAACCGGGACTCGGTGAATTTGCTTCAGGTTTCGCAAAGGAAATCTAAAAGTTTTCTGAACCAAGCTAAAAAGCTATGTCATTAATTTGTCGTGAAGACATTAAAGTGATACTTTTTATATCGAACTGAGAGCTAAGAGCGGATGTCGGATGACAAGCCGTTCCTAATTCTCATCAGCCGGTGCTTGTTTAATGCTTCGCGCGAAATTATCCTTGCACCAAACAAACAGGGTTAGTCGCTAACAACAGTAATTTCAAAATCCCACCAAATTCTTGAAAGAACAAGGAAGCCATGGCAACATTCATCCAACAACTAGCTTCGATGTCTCAACAACTAGCCCTCGTGTCGGATCCCAAAAACACAATTCGCTTTAGTCCTGATTCACAGCCGGAAGTGCCGAAACGCCTGGTTCCGCCGCACGTAGAATCACTCAAGCCGTATCAACCGGGTCGCCCGCCGGAAGAGCTAAAGAAAGAGCTTGGTATCGAGCGCTTCATCAACATGGCGTCCAATGAGAACCCGCTGGGACCGCCGCCCTCAGCTCTTGCCGCCATACAGGAAAACCTGACTGAAATTAACCGCTATCCAGATCTCTGCGGCACAAAATTGAGAGAAGCCCTGGCTGAAAGATTCGCCACCAAGGTCGACAATATAGCCCTGGGCAGCGGTTCTGAGTCAACCATGGCCAATATCATCCGCGCTTTCTTGCACGACGATGATGAAGTTCTGACCTCGCAAGGAACATTTATCGGACTCTATGTTCTGGTCAAAGCTCAGGGCATCAAGCTCAACACAGTGCCGCTTAAGAACTATCATTTCGACCTCGACGCCATCGCCGACGCAGTCACTCCCAAAACCAAAATAATCTACCTGTGCAACCCAAATAACCCCACAGGCACAATCTTCACCCGTACCGAATTCGAAAACTTCATTCGCAAAGTTCCCGAGCACGTGCTCGTTATACTCGACGAAGCCTATTACGAATTCGCCGCTCACAACCCAGAGTATCCCGACTCTATGCGTTATCGCCTCGATAACGTCTTGACCCTGAGAACCTTCGCCAAAGCCTACGGTATGGCTGGCATCAGATTGGGTTATGGTCTCGGTCACGAATATTTGATCGACTATGTCAACCGCATCAAGCTGCCCTTCGAGCCTAATATCCTCGCTCAGTCTGCTGGTCTTGCCGCTTTACATGATGACGAGTATCTCGAACATACTCTTCTCAACAACGAAGAAGGCATGGCTTACCTAACCGGCGAATTTGACAAACTCGGTTTGCAGCGCATTCCCTCCTACTCCAATTTCATCATGATTGAAATGGGCAGCCAGGAGAAAGTCGCCCGTATTCATGAAGGACTCTTGCGTCACGGCATCGCTATCAGACCTCTGACAGCCTTCGGACTACCCACCTGCTGGAGAGTTTCAATCGGCTTGCCGCAAGAAAACGAACTCTTGATCAAAGCGCTTAAAAACATCCTCTAACTTATAGGTAAATGAACAGAACTTTCAAAAGGCGAAAGATTGCGTTAAGAGGCAAATCTCTCGCCTTTTGTGCATCTCTTTGGCTGGCGCTGCAAGCGCCGGTGTTTGCCCAAGTCAGCCTGGTCAACACCTTGCTTGACACCGCCCAGATTGAATACAACAAAGGCAGCTATCAGTCGGCTCTGTCTGTAAGCGAACGCGCCCTGGAAACAGCTAAAGAGATAAAGGGTCAACCATTTCTGCAAGCCAAGGCACTCTTGAATGTAGCTAGTACCCTGACAGCGCTGGGGCGCTATAAAGATGCCGAAGAACACTATAAGAGCCTCATGGCTCTATTGGAAGCCAACAAACTGATCTATACCGAAGCCGGTCTGCTCGCCTTCAATAACTATGCTTCGCAAGCGCAGTCACTGGGACGTTACACAGAAGCTTCGGCGCTTCTGAGCAAAGCGGTAAGTATTGGCGATTCAAGCTTTGGACCTCTGTCCATGCAAAACGTGCTCAGCATCAACAACCTTGCAGCACTTTATTTGGGTTGGGGCAAACAAGACGAAGCCGTGCCCCTCATCGAGCGCGCTGCCAAAATTGCCAAAACACCCAAGGGCAAGAAATCAATTGCTTTACCTTACGCCCTCTGCAACGCGGCAAAACTAGCTGAGCTAAGAGGCAATTACAAGCAATCGGAGGAGCTTTGCCAGCAGGCTCTAACAGCTACCAAAGCCATTTTCGGAGAGAAGCATCCCTATGTAGCCCTGGTCTACAAAAATGGACTCGCTCAAACAGCGGTGAAAAATCAAGACTATGAAACTGCTGAAAAGTATTTGGCTTTTGCCCTTGAAATAGACCAGAAAGCCAACGGCACTGAGTCACTCACCTATGCCGACACCTTAGTCACTCTAGCCGACACAGAAAGCAAGGCCGGTAAGTATACAAAAGCTCTGGAACATCTTGAGAAGGCCAAAGCCATCTATAAAGCCGTCTTGGCCGGCAACGACACTATCAATTCGATTGCCGCCGATGTGACCGAAGGCAGCATCGAAAGCCGCCTTGGCAATTATGACAGTGCTATAGAAAAGCTCAACTCTTCTCTATTGAAAGCCAAAGCCATACTGGGCAATAGTCATATTTTTGTCGCCAAGCTCTATAAAGAAATTGCCGAAGCCGAGTCATTTCACAATCCCAAACTCGCCACCGAAAGAATCGAAGAAGCTCTAAACAGCGCCCGCAATAGCGTCGCCAAGACCAATCCAGACTTCATCGACATCGAGAGAACAGCTGGGCGCATCTACCGCCTCGCCGGTATGAACGACAAAGCGAGAACCTATCTCGAGGACGCCCTTGCCAATGCCCAGATTTGTTTCTCTTCAGAATCGCTGGCCAGTCTTTCTATTCAACGAGAGCTAGCCAATCTAGAAGAAGATCTGGGCGAAAACAAGAAAGCCTGCGAAAGACTCAAATCTGTAATCAGTCAGATCGAGAAAAATCACGGCGCCGAAAGCCCACTCTTGATTGCCGATTTGCAAGAACTGGCCGACCTGCAGAAGAAACTGCACGAAAGCGATGAGGCCAAAGCAAATATAACTCGCGCTGCCGCTCTGCTGGAAAAAATGCCGGGGGCAAGCGAGCAAACAGCAGTCAAGCTTGATCTCAAAGCCGGTTCAAACAAGCCTATTACAGATAAATGGGCACTGGTCGTAGGCATAAGCAACTTCAAAGATTCATCTATCAACCTCAAATATGCCGCCAAAGACGCCACAGACTTCGCCAATTTTCTTACCCAGAAAGCCGGCTTCAAGAAAGATCATGTCAAACTCCTCTTGAACGACAACGCCACCAGAGACGGTATCATACGCAATATGGGTGAAAACTGGCTCGGACGCCTCGCCAACCCAGACGACCTGGTAGTGGTATATGTATCAAGCCATGGCTCGCCCTCGAACGATGCCGCCGACGGCGTCAATTTTCTGGTTGCCCACGATACCAATAAAGACAGCCTGGTCTCCACCGGCATTCCCATGCAGTGGCTTAGCAAAATGGTGAAAGAACAAGTGCATTCAAATCGAGTGGTTCTTATTCTCGATGTCTGCCACAGCGCAGCCGCATCGGGTGCCAAAGGTTTGATCAAGCAGCCGGCCAATACGCCCGAGACGCTCAAAATAGGCGAAGGACAATTGGTTATCTGTTCGTCAAGCAAAGATCAGGTGAGCTGGGAATCTAAGAATTATCCCAATAGCGTCTTCACTCGCAAACTAATCGAAGCCCTTAGTGCAGCACCAAAACCAGTCACAGAAGCATTCGAACAAATGAAGGACGACGTACAGAAAGAAGTGCTGCGAGATCGGGCCAGCCTGCAAACTCCCATTCTCTGGAGCAAACAGTGGCTGGGCAGCCCGCCCATACTGTCGGTACAGCCGGTGGCGCCGAGGCAGGGCCTCTGACTAATTCGATGAAGAAAGCTAGTTCGCGTCTGCGTATCAACGAAGGTCAAACTTTCGCCGGGCGCTATCGTATTCTTGAACGAATCGGGCGCGGCGGTTTAAGCGTAGTCTACAAAGCCGAATGCCTGGACGACCAAAAGCTTGTGGCGGTTAAGCTTTACCTACCCAAGCTCAATCTAGATTTTGAAAAAGCACAAAATCTGGCAAGCAGCAATGCCAACCTAGACAAGCGCATCGTCCCTCTAATCGAATTTGGTTTTGATGAACCAGCCAAATTGCACTATGCCGTTATGCCCTATATTGAAGGACAGACCCTGACAGACTTGATTTTGCTCAAGGGACGCCTTGATGAAGGTGAGGCCGTACTATTCCTCACAGAAATTGCTTCGGTTATCAAAGCCGCCCATGACTGCGATATCACCCACGGTGACATAAATCCCGGCAACATCATCATCTGCGAAACAAGAGAAGCGGAATCTCCAGTCTTAAAGCTGATTGACTTTGCCGTTCACAGCACCGCCAACACTGCACTAATAGGCTCACCGGCCTTTATGAGCCCCGAGCAATGCCAGGGCAAGGCAGGCGGCAAAGCAAGCGATATCTATGCCTTAGGCTCGCTCTTGTACTATATGGTGACCGGCACCTCACCCTTTCAAGAAGCATCGGCCGAAGCGATCATTCTAAGTAAACTGGCTGGTAAGCATCCACCTTTTGAGGCGATGTCCCTCACAAGTCACGTCAAGAATATTTTTCGCAATACACTCAAAAAGAAAAGAGAAGAACGCTATGAGAGTATTGACGAACTCTTGAAAGACTTGGCTTTGGCAAAAGGCTCGATCAATATTGAAAACGCCCACTTGGCCAAAGGGCATGAAAAGAAACTGCCACCTCCTTTGAAAATTGCCGTATTGGTAGCCCTGGCTTGTATCGCCTATGCCCTAGTTAAATTCGTCGGTAAGCACTAAACAAAAGAGTGCGGCTGAGCCCCCGAAACAACCGGCACCTTGCACAGCCATATATCTGCTTTCGCGATTCTTTCAAAACCCGCAAAGCAAGCCGTGTCGCACTTGCCAAGAGAAAAACCTAATCAGATCTTAAAACCAGCTAAACTTGGCAAAAACGGCATTACTATTGCATTTGTCACACACCACTCCTCGGAGTCGAATAATGCAAACCACAGCAATCAAAAAAACAGTCGTTGAAGCCACCTGGAATCTCGCTCAAGTTCAAGAAGAAGCTGCTCGCACAATCGGTACGCAATTTGCCACCATTATGAGCATTCTGCCCCAGTACGGCACAAAGGCTGTAGAAGAGTTTCGCTCCGCTATGCAAGCCAAGAAAATCGAACATCTTCACACCCTCGGTGTAAAAACCCCTTATGAACTCGTCAAAGCCACCGCTGAATTCGAAACCAATGTTTTCGGCAGCAAGATTGAAATCTGGGGCGACGAGAAAGAAGCCGGCATGACCTATCTAACCTGCGGCATGTGGGAAGCTATGAACAAAGCCACCACCATGACCAAAGAACAGCAAGATGAAATGGCCAAAGGCTGGGAAACCTGCGTAACCACAATGGCTACCAAACTGGGCTATACCGCCAAGCTTGAAATGACCGAAACCGCCTGCACAGTTACTTACACCAAGTAATTAGGGCAAGCGCACCTGAAATCCAAAAGGAGAGAGAGCTTAGGCTCTCTCTTCTTGCTTTCTGCGCTTGCTTTCTATAAAGAAAGAGCGCTCTTCCCGAATAAATCTAAAGAGCGCTTTTTCAATTTCTAACTGCCCCGGCGAGCTTATCTCTTTAGAGATTTCCTCTTTGGGCTTGCTCTCTTTCAATTGATTCGAACAAAGCCATAAAGTTGCCTTTGCCGAAACCTGTGGCACCCTTGCGCTGAATAATTTCAAAGAAGAGTGTCGGTCTATCTTGCACCGGCTTGGTGAAAATCTGCAGCAAATAGCCTTCCGACTCGCGGTCGACAAGAATGCCAAGCTTAGCCAGTTCGTTGATGTCTTCATCAATCTCGCCGACTCTTTCTTTTAGTGTTTCATAATAGGTCATGGGCACAGTCAAAAATTCCACGCCGCGCTTGCGCAATTCACCAACGGTCTTGATGATATCGCGGGTGGTGATAGCAATATGCTGCACACCAGGCGCATTGTAATAGTCGATATACTCTTGAATTTGAGACTTGCGCAATCCTTGCTCGTAAGGCTCGTTGATAGGCATCTTTATGGTGCCGCTCTTGTTAGCCATAACTTTTGAGACAAGTGCCGAATATTTGGTGCTGATATCTTCGGCATCAAAATATTGGAAGATATGGAAGCCGAAAATCTGACTGTAGAAGTCTACCCACTTTTGCAACATGTCGGCTTCGACATTGCCGACGATATGATCGATATGCACCAAGCCGGTGCTGTTGCCTGATTTACCGAGGATAGTCTTGAAACCAGGCGCGAAGCCCTTGTAGTTGCTTCTGTCGATGAAAGTATGAATGGTGTCGCCATAAGTAGCGACAGCGGCCGAAACATAAGTGCCGTGCTCGTCTTCTACTACTTTAGGGGCATAGATGCTCTTGGCGCCGCGAGCGACAGCGGTTTCATATGATGCTTTTACATCTCTGACCCGCATACCGATGCTCTTCACACCGTCACCGTGTTCCTTAACGTGCGCAGCTACTTCAGTAGACGCATTCATCGAACCAGTAAGAACAATTTTGACATGGTCTTGCTCAAGCACATAAGAGACAGTATCGCGACTACCGGTTTCAAGACCCTTGTAACCGACTATATCGAAGCCGAAGCCGCGGTTGTAGTAGTAACTAGCTTGCAGCGCATTGCCCACATAAAACTCGACATAGTCGAAACCGTCGATATTTATTTCTTGCACCGGGTTCTCTTCTTTGACTTTGGTAGCTTCTTTTGCCATGACCAACCTCGTTCTTTGCAAAGCAAAATCTAAATGTAAAGACGGGCTGAAGCCGCATTGAACTTCGCCTATCTATTTGATATAGCCATTGTACTTCCAAATTTCTTAAGAATCAGCCTGACATGCAGATCTTAGTCAAAACTAAGCAAAGCGCTAAGCCTTTGCCAGCAATAGAAAAGGGCTATTGATGAAGGGAAACAAGTCTTACCGAAAGACCAGTTATTTACTCTCTTTACTCTTAGCTGCCGGCTTGGCTAGTTTACCTTCGGCCAGCGCCTTCTTGAATTCGAGCGCTTCTTTATGATCGGGCCGTATCTTCAAACAAGATTCCAAAAGCTTTTGACCCTCGGCTGAATTTTTGTCTTGGCACAAAAGACAATAGGCAAGACCAAAATCGAAAGGCTCTCGAAAAATATCATCGCCGCCGCTCTTTTCAATTAGCTTGCGATAGAGGGGAATCGCCTCGTCAAATCGACCAGTCTCGCGCAGTGCATCAGCCAAACGATAACGATGCATCATGCTGTATTCGTTGCCGGCTGCCGCCTTGCGAAAATGCACCAGGGCTTCTTCTTTCTTACCGAAATGGTCTTTGACCTGACCGAGCATGAGCTCAATGGTCTGCACAGTCGGATAGCGTTTTTGCAAATCTTCCAACTTGGCTACTGCGCCCTTCTCATCACCTTTAAGTGCTTGGCGCCAGGCTTCCACACATTTGGTCGAGACTTCTTCTTCCATAGCCATATTGACTTGAAAGAGCGAAGGACTGACAGCTTGCTGCTCACCTTTTTGCACCTGGGCCAGATGCATGCCCTCCGTCTGCACCTTACCGCTGCAGCCGCTCAAGATAAAACTCAGACTCAAAATGGCACAAAGTGAAGCCGAGGCAAGGACAAAAGATTTTTTCAAAAGAATGAATACCTAAGGAAGTAGGGTGGCATGACCAAATCCTTGCATAACTCTAGGCTCTTTCACCTTAGAAATGGAAAGGTCTCGGTTTAGCGTGGTCTCTGGCAAGGGCGGCGGCGCACTTTCCATCTGTTCATCAGTGATATGCGACTGCTTGTCGAGGGCATGCGAATCTTTTGCTTTTGCCTGCATGAGGCGAATGCGATTGCTCACCTTCTGAGAATACTTCTCTGGCACTTCGTTGTTGTAGACCATATCGATCAAGACCTTAGCCGCTTCGAAGTAATCACCCTTCTTTTCATAAAGCTCAGAAAGAGCCACACGCAAAAGCAGATCTTTCGGTCTTTCATCTTTTAGAAAATTGAGACGACCCAGAGCCTCATCGACAATATGCTTATCGCTGGCAATAACGGCAATCTGGTGATAGGCATGATAAAAAGTCGGCTCGCTCTCAGTAACTTGCAAATACTCACGAGCAGCTTCTTTCATCTGCCCGGAGCGGCGCAGAGCTTCAGCCAGGCTGAAACGCAATTTGGCATCGCCAGGTTCTGATTCCACTTTCGCCTTCAGGGCAGCAATTTCTTCCGCAGTTGGCTTCGCAACCACAGGGTTCGACTTATTTTGGGCATGATGGGTGCTCTGAGCCCTTGCCTCTTCGCCTAATGCCAGAGCTGTAACAAGCACTAATGCAAGCAATGCTGATTTAGTTTTTTCTCTTTCCAAGATCATTTCTACCACCAAATTCAGCCCCATTGTAACCCTAGAGCCCAAGTATTAGCCTAGGCGCGCTTAATGAGCACCCTAAAACTCTTATCGGCTTGTTCTTCGGTACTCTCAATCGAATGCCCTTCACTCATTACCGACTCTGAAACGCTTTCCACCGGCTCACCGGGATCTAATAAGACGCAAAGGTGAGCGCCTGGTTCCATCTTGTCCAGCTTCAGGCGAGTCTTCACAAAATTCATGGGGCATTTCACCCCTCGCAGGTCCAGTTCTTCCATTTTCTTCAGTTCTTTTTAGTCAGTTTCTTCAGTCAGTTTTTCTGCAGGAGGCTTTAGGTGCCTGAGCCAAAGCATACTGCAGGCAGACAGCCGTCGGGGTTGGGACAATAACTTCTGTCGCAGTAACGACTCCATTCTTTGAGAAAGCAATCCCGCCCCTGAATATACTGGGCGAGCCTGACTAGCAGCTCCTCAGAACTACTCTCGTTGTCTTGAGCAAGACAGGGCAAACAGAGCAAGGTTTCGTCCTCGCCCAAAGCCAAATTGAGCACCTGTTGCCTCAAACAGATGAGAGCACCGCACTCGGCGCAAGCTGTAGGCAGCCCCTCTATTAAAATCTCTTTAGCTTCTTTACGGTCGCTCATATTGGGGAAATCACGTAGTCGGATAGGGAATCTTACCTTACTAAAAAGACTATATAACGTTAATCTAGCCCAAGGTTGCCAAGAGAAGGCAATTGCTCAAAAGGCGTGTTTGGCAAGGGGTCACCTAGATTTGGTTTCATTCAATGACGCAGCGGCGGACGAAACAAAAGCCCAGCCCTCTGACAAGGGAAGGCAAAGCAACGCGTCCGCCCAAGAAGAAAATCGCCTAGATCTCTTGTCGCTCTCAACCAACAAAATAAAAGCAGGCACACTTGCTTTCACGCCGGCTATCGAGCTCGAAAACGCCGAGTCGGCTAATAAAAGTTTGGAACAAGCCAAATTCAGCCAAGCCACTAAAGACACTCAAAAATCTGGTTTCGCCCATGCAGCCATCGAAGTCGGCAGTTCACTGACCGCCGGCATAGGCGGCACAGTAGGTTACTCACTTTTGCGCAGTGCGCCCTTGCCGCCGCTTGCCCGAGCCCTTTCGCTGCCCGCGGCCATGGCAGCAGGCGGCATTCTCAAATATGGCAGCAAGACCGGCATGGAATATGCCGCCCTAGACAAAAGCGAACATACTGCTTCTAGTAAAGATTTGGTTTGGGGAGCCGTAGATGCTATTTCAGGCATCGGCGCCTCAAAAGTTGAAAGACTGGTTTCCACGCAATATTTCACAGCTTTGGGTCGCCGCGAACTGGGGGCCTCGGTGGCGCAGCCGGTGGCTCAGCATACCGGCTATTTGCTGGCCAAAGAATCGCTCAGCGCCGGCTTTAAGTCGAACACTTTACGCGGACTGAGCGGCGGTGCCGCCGGTGCAGCAATTTGGAGCACCCCGCATCGAGTCAGTGAAAACTGGCAAGCCATAAAAGAGAAACCCATCGAGGGCTTACTGAAGTCGAGCGGTCAAATAGCCTCTGATACTGCCTTTGGTAGTGTCATGGGTGGAGGATTGGGCTTCCTTGGCACCGGTGCAGCGAGATACAAAGATGTCTACGGCAAAGTAAAGGCCAAAGTCAATCCCGATACAGACGTGCTTCGCCTCGACAACTATCATATCAACGACTTCCACAGCAACACCGAAGCTCTTCCCCGCCTGACCACTTTGGTGCGCGACTTGCAAAACGACTCGGCCAAACGAGGTGTGGACGGCCGCTTTTTTGTACCAGGCGATATCGAATCAGGGCGGGTAAATTTCGCCTTCACCCAGGGCGGTAAAGTTGAAAACGAAATCTTGATCAAAGCCGGAGCCAAAGAACTAGTGCCAGGCAACCATGCCTATGACGCACCGGGCGGCAAGGGCGACGTGGCTCGCTACCCAGCCATTATGGAACCGCTCTTGCAGAAAAATCCGGACGTATCTCTGCTTGCCGCCAACTTGGACGTTTCAGCTTATCCACAATATGAGCGCATCTTGAAACCGTATAGCGTGCGCACCGTCAAAGCCGACGGTGTCGAACATAAAGTTGCCACCATAGGGCTGACCACGGAAGAAGGCGCCATCGAAGGATTAAAATATATAGACGCGGCTCAGGCAGCAGAAAAAGCCATAAGAGAGCTAAACGCCCAGGGCGTAAAGATAATCAACATACATTCACATCTTGGTCTGGGTGAAGACATAAAGCTGGCTCAGCATCTAATTTCCAAAGACCTGAAAGTGGCCGGCATCTTCGGAGGGCATTCCCATGATGCTCTGCCTCGTCCACTTTGGGTCGGCGCCCGCGGCTCAAACCCAGAGTCAAACCCACTTTCGCTCTTGCCCTTTGTAAGATCCAGCCAACCAGGCAATTTTCAAATACCAATCGCCCAAGCCGGACACAGCGGTAATTGGGTTGGCGAAATGCGACAGGCAATTAGACCGGACGGCACGGCACACCGCTATCAAACTACCGGCAGACTGCACCAAGTCAGCGCCGACATTGCCGAAGACCCAGCCACTCGCCAATTCCTCGATGCCAATTTAAGCGATATCAAAGCCCTGAAAGATCAAAGCTACGGAGCTTCTGCGGCAAGCACATACGAAGTAGCCAATAGCCGAAACAGAGAAACCGCCCTCGCGAATTTGATGGCTGACTCTATCTATGAGGGTTTGAAAAAACGCCTGGGCGACCAAGCACCACAGGCGGTGATGGTGCATTCAGGTGGTATAAGGGCCGACCTACCAGCCAGTCAAAACCTTACCCGCCTCGACGTAGCCAATATAGTCATGAATGCCGGCAAACGTGAGGGCGAACAAAAAGAACTGGTCATGGTCACATTGAAAGGCAGCGAACTAAAGAATGCCATCGAATATGGACTGCGCGAGCGGGTGATGACCAAGCCACCAGGTCTGGCAGATAGATTCAAGGCTATGTTCAAAGAACCCCACTCAGAGTTGGTGGACGAACCAGGTAACTTTGTACAAGCAAGCGGACTGCGCTATAGCTTTGATGCTTCAAGAGCACCGATAACCCCGACAAGCACAGGTGACAGAGTAGTAAATCTAGAAATTCGCAATGCTCAAGGGCAGTTCGAGGCGGTCAAGCCTGAAGGCACTTACACCATAGCCACGCGCTTCCACCCCCTTGAAAAATGGTACAAGTTCAATATTTTCGGAAGCGGTCGCACACTTGACGATGTGCATAAACAAGTCAATGCTACCGCTCTGCCTTACTCGCAAGTCGATCTCATCGGCGAACACATAAGCGGCAAAACACTCGACCCGCTTAAGGTCAGCCCGGTAGAAGGACGCATCACCGACCTCAGTAAGGCTGCCGAAAATGATCTCTTGCACCCTGGCAAATCGCTCTTCACCCAGCCTATAATTGCCGGCAGAGAAACAGACAAGAAAGGCGAAAACAAGTAAGTGACCAATAAGGCGGATGCCTCTCAAGCACTGAAAGCAGCCCAGCTGGTGGCTTGCCCCGGTGTTTTGCTTTGCGCGCCGCTATTACCTAGGGACGGGGACAAGACAGCCGCTTCTACGCAAACGCCAAGTAAATCTCGCGTCATGATAAGCACCCTTTCTTATGCCAGCTTATCGCCTTTGATTTTTGCCAGTAATTTAGCCTCTACAAGCCGCACAGGTCAAGACATTATTGCCGCCGGTCTGACCGTGGCATCGGTGCTTGCCCAGCACCATCGGCCGATGATCGAAGCGCTTGCTGCCGCACAAAATTCTAAGCAGAAAGTGGACGACGCCAACATACTCTTGCAAGAATGCGGCTTTCAAACCGCTCAATACGAAACGCCTGCGGGGCAACTGCCCTATATCAAAGATGCAGCCGTCGCCCTCTATCTAACTTTGCACTCCAGTCAGAATTTACCCGAAAGTATTCTCGCCTTGCTCGAATTTGGAGCACTGTTATGCTTTGACGAGACAATGCCGCCGCTAATCAGATACAATCGCAACTGGATAGTTACCGCACTTAGTAACGTTCAGTCTCAATACGGCAGTGACAAATACCCTGTATAAAACTATCATCCCTTTCGCCTTACTCTTGCTGGCCACAGCCTCAGAGCAGGTGCAGTCGGTCGCCGCACAAACAGTTCCGATAACCACACTGCCCGCCTCTAATTTGCAAGTACCTCAGGCTCAACCCCGCTCAGAAAATAACGGGCTAGAACTGCTCTACCAAGGACGCAATTTCTATCAGCAAGGCAGATTACCAGATGCATTGAACAGCTTCAAACAATTTGCTATGGCGCGTCCCAACAATCTATCGGTGCATTTCTGGCTGGGCACGGTACTTGACGAAATGGGCAGAGCCTCTGAAGCCGTGGAAGAATATAACGCCTCCCTTAAACTTGCCGCTTCAGTCGGTATGGATTCACCCGAAGTACGCATCAACTTGGGCAACAGTCTTTGTCGCATCGGCCATGCCAAAGAAGCGCGCATCGATTTTGAACGTAGCCTTGAAATAGATAAGCGTTACAACATGGCTTATCTAGGGCTGGCCAAGTGCATGCTGGCGGAAGGCGATTATGAAGCGGCCGCCCTGGCAGTGGAAAAATATCAGCGGGACGGCGGTACCGATATCAACTCATCTTTGCTCATGGGGCTAAGCTTAGCCGGGCAAGGTCAAGCGCTGAAAGCGCAGTACCATCTGAGACTATTTTTGAAACTAGCGGTGCCCGGACTGGAGTACTGCCCCGGTCGAGCTTCCGCCGCTTTAAACGGTGCCAATAACGCGGCAGCCAATGCCACCCCAAGCCAACCTAGCACCACCCCCGGTGCCAACACTACCAGCCAAGCAATTGAGCTGGCCAGGCAGACTTTGGCAGCTATTTCAGACCTATAAAACTCTCATGCTCTTAAGCTAAATAAATTTACTTTGACAGCTTTCTTAAGCGGCTCTTCTGTAAATCAAAGCGCCGTATGGCAGAATTCAAGTTCTATTGCTCTATTTCAAATTTAATTGCCCTACTGCAAACTTAATAGCTCGCCAGTGAAAAAAATAGAAGTTCGCATAGAAGAAGACAATCTCGGCCAGATGGAAGTGCCGGAACAAGCCCTTTGGGGCGTGCGCACAGCGCGCTGGTTGAGCCGTGCCAGGGCAGGCGCTTTCAAATACGGGGAAAGCAAGTTGCACCCCCTGCTTTTAGAAAGTCTTTGCCTCGTGCACAAAGCGAAGCTCTTGACTATTAGATGCCTTTCAGGTAGCCCGCCGGCGGGCGGCGCAGCGAAATCAAACCCAGACGAAGCTTCTGCCACTGGCGAAATTTCCGCTAAACCGATATCGGTAAATACTTCGTTGAATTCACTAATCAGCCTGCGCCTGCAAGTTCTAGATGAATTATTAAATGGACAACACGGCGCTGAGATAGTGGTTGACCCCCGACTATCACTTTGTGGAGAATCGCTCTTCGACAATTTAAACGAAGTAATGTCTGGGCGCAGTCGACAGCTTCTTGGGCTAAAGGCGCATAGCGAAGCCGACAAGAACACTGAGGAAACCGCCTCGCAGACGGCTTCCGACTTCAGGGGCAGCGACTATTTCCATTTAGCCTTGAGGCTAGCCGTATTTAACAGCTTCAGAGACATAGAAGCCACCCTTCTTGATCTAGAGAGACTGCTGCGCCGGCAATCGCTGAGCTTAGAGAAAGAATTGCTTTTGAGCGGTAGAGAAGCCCCGGAAGATCTGCAAATCGCCGAAATATTCAGCCAGTTCGGCAATCTAGCCGAAAGGAATATGCGCAAATTCAAAGAGAGCCGCAGCAAACTTTTAGAGATGACCCTCAGCGAGGAAAGCGCCTTTCAAAAGCAGTATTTCCTAGAACTGACCAAGCTGACCGGTCTAGGCATCACACCGTCGACAGAAAGTACGACGCCTCAGTCTCTCTTGGTGCGCAGTTATTTTCAATCTGATTATGCCGATCTGCTTAAAGCCTCGTCGAGTTTGCAAGAATTGGCCCTCGATATCAACCAGATGTGCCAGGTGCTGGCAGATCTGGAAGATAAAGGTCTGCTTGCCTTGGCGCCAGACGAAGAAAAGGCGAGAGCCAGCCTCACCGCACTTAAACTGGCTTGCCTGCGGGTGCAATCCACGGGTAACCTGGTCGGACTAGCCTTAAACAACACTGCCTCCAGTCTTGCCGGTGCCGCTTTACTTGAAAGTAGTGACGCCATCAAGGGCGCCCTGCGCAGCTGCAATTACACTTACATTAATCGAATAATTCTTTACACCAGTAAAAGAAGATAAACTGACCGCGCTGCGCCAGCAGCCCCAAAGCTCGCCACCACCAGCGGTGCCGATTCTGTTTTCTACATCTTTTCTACTGTCCTCTGAAAATTTTTTATCTTGGGTTCTCATCAGCCTTCCGGCATGCCTTCTGGTCAGCCTGTGCCCATTTCCAAGTCAGCAAGAGAAAACGAGATATACAAACAGGCAAGACTCAATAAACCCCAGCTATAGAAACAGAACATAAGAAAAGCAATTATGAAAGCGATTTGATCTGGCAAATCGTTCAAATTTGGTTACCATTAATATCCGCATGGCAACGCTCACTATCCACTCATAACGGCCTTGCATCCACATACTTAAGTGAGCTGAGAAAATTTTGCCCGCCAGGGCGGCTCTTCACTGACCCCAGGGAGACTAAACCTAATATGTTCAGCGGATACCGTTTTGAGATGATTGTCGGCTGCATGAGCGCCGGAAAATCAAGCGAATTGATCAGGCGTATCGAAAGAGCCAGACTGGCTTATCTACCAACTATCATTCTCAGACCGGCAACAGATACCCGTTCCAAGCCCAACCACGTTGAGTCACGCAATGGCATGACTTCGCAAGCGATTGTTGTGGAAGAATGCAAAGACATATTGAAGTATTCTTCCCATGCCGTGGTTATAGGTCTAGATGAATGCCAATTCTTTGGCGACGGTGTAGTGGAAGTAATTCAGACCTTACTGCGCCAAAAGAAGAAAATCATCGCCTCGGGTCTGGATCTAGACTATCGCGGCAAGCCTTTCGGACCAGTGCCCGAACTGCTGGCCATGGCCGACCGCGTTGATAAACTTCTGGCAGTTTGTCGCAAATGCGGTTCAGACTTTGCCTGCCGCACCCAGCGCCTGGTGCACTCAAGTGAACAGATTTTGGTAGGCGACGCCCAATACGAAGCCCGCTGCATTCACTGTTTCGAACCGCCGGGTGAATACCAACTGCGCCTTGACCTGCCTAAAGCGGAGCAACAAGTACCCACTCTTGTGCTGGCCGGCGTAGACGCTGCCGTAGAAATGGCAAGTTAAGCAGCCCAAATCGAGAAGTTACAAAGAAACACACTTCTTGGCAGCCTCCCTAAAGTAAAAACCCTCAGCAGTTATAAGCCCACGAGCAAAAAGCAGTGGGCTTTAATTGTTTACACGGCTTAACCTCTTGATTACCGCCGTTACCGGCGAAAACCCTCGGGAATACTTAGCACGAAGAGTGCGACAGATTTTTTCCTTTGATACTGCCTTTAGAGCGTGGAGTTAATTACTATGATTTCCTTTCAAAACTTTATTGACCAAATTCGCCACCTAATTCATTCGTCCTGCGCCCCAAAAAAACAAATAGTTGAAACCCCAGAAGTCAATCCCTGGCGCGAAAACCTAGACAGACTAGCGCACGAACACGGCGACCAACCGACTTGTTCGAATCCTTCTACAGTAGAAGAACAGTTTCAGGTTCTTATTGAACAAGCCAAAATGGAAAAGACCAAAGAAGCCCTGCGCAAGCAACAAGAAATGCTGCAAAACGGCGGAAGAAGAGCAGCTCGCCCTAACGACAAAACGGTTACAGACGCCAAAGCCTGGTGGGGCCAGGCTGTAGCCACCTGGGACCCAGAAGACAGCAAAAACGTGTCACTGGAAGATCGTCGTCACCCCAAGCAGCACAAGTGGTTCAATCAATAATTTGGCATTTTCGAGACATTAGCCGCTCTAAGTTTGACGCCCCGGGGCAAGTGGTATGATCCAAACACGTACTTGCAACGGCATAGATTAAAAGCATCCAGATCAAGGGTGCTAATTGGGGGTCTGATGCTCAAACATTCGGCATTGCTATTTTCCACCGCAGCACTTTTGGCGGTCTCGTCCAACTTGGTCATTCATACAGATGCTCAAGCTAAAGGTAAAGGAAAAGCACGCCCGAGAACTGGACACGCTTACTTAGTACCGCCGCCTCCGGCATACGCACCTTCAATATTGCCTGAGATGCGTCGCAGCCAGCAGGCTCATCCCACCGGCACAACCAATCGCCTGGTGGAAGAAGCCGATGCCAGCGAAGCTCAGCCTGAGCAAGCACCCAAGTACATTTATTCGACCACCGGGCAAGAACCCAAAGCAGTGAAGCAAAATCGCTATGTGACTATCTGGAACAGCAAAAGCTAGCTTGAGCAATCACCTGAAAGTACTCTGAAAAATTGAGAAAACCGGCGCTAAGCCGGTTTTTTTTCGTATGGAAGAACAGGTAAACTGGGTAAAACTAAAAGGCCCACTGCTGAGATGTCATATGAGTAAAGGCCCTGACCGCAAAAACACAAAGCCGAATTTGGCAAGTTCAGGTCTTGCCCTGCTTCTCATCATGGGCTGGGTCTGCGCTGTACCGCAAGCTCAGTGCCGCCGCGCCTACTCTAGCTATGGCGATGTAGACGAAAAAGTGTTAGACGAGATCTTGCACGGAAAACGTCAAAGCAAAGGCAACAAAGCCAAAGAACCTAGCCGCAAAAGCAGACGCAAGCCAGACAAAGCGCTTGAACAAAGCAGCTCAGTCAATTCAGAGAGCGGGACCATTCAAGTAACCAGTCTCAAAGGCAAAAGCAAGAAAGCCTCAAGCGGCAGCGAAGCACAGCTTTTGGCGCGACTTTCTGCTATTCAGCCTATGACACCGCCAAACTCAGTCCAGATTCAAAAGTTGAAAACTGCAAAGTAAGCCAATCGTGACTAATGCAAACCACCACGGCGAAAACGATGACTCTCTCGAACCAGTTGAAGAGAAGGCAGAGCAAGGCGCCCAAGAAAACCGTTCCGCCATGGAAAAACGCTTTTCTGTAACAGGTTTTCCTAGTCCACCGCCGGATCGCGCCAATAAACCCGGAGTGAAAAAAATCACCCAGCTAGAATGGTTAATGCCTGACTATGACAAACAGGAAGTGCCAGAACCGGTAAAAGAAATTGCCAATTTGGCAGAAGAAATCGAGACGGCAGCAGGAGTGCAAAGGAAACTACAAGAGGTGCCTGCATCCGAACCGGCCCAACTCAACCCGCTAAACGAGCCCTATCCCAAGCGAGCCACGCAAACCAGTACCCAGGCTGAGTCAGCCGCTCAAGAATTGAAACAACGACCGGAAGCGGCGCCAGAGAACCAAGAGGTCAGACAAAGTCCACAGGCATATCTACAAAACGGATCGACTGAGCAAGATTTACAAAGCAATCAATACTTTGACAATCTAGACGCTACGCGGGTTCCACCGCTTCCACGATCGCTCGCGACGCCGGCCGACCTAGAAAATACCATGCCCTCAAGAGATAACGCCCAGTCCCGGAAAAACCAGGCTCAAGAAGATGCACCGGCCTACTCAAAAGAGGCTCTGGCGGCTATTCCAACGCCACGTGCCACCACAGAAACCAAACGCCCGATCACCGAAACGAAACGCCCACTTACGGAAGAACCAAGCGAACCAGTAATACGAAAAAGCCGTCTGCCCCGTTCTTTCACAAAAGGCGAGAAATACTCGCAAGAGGAACACCCACAAGAGGAAGAAGCCGAAACAAAAGGCGCAAGAAAGACGCGCAGTCTGTCGAGAAGCATTGAAAGACCATCGGCTCTAGGTGGAATTTTTGAGAGTCGTCGCAGCAAAATCACAGCCATTCTAGTAGGCAGTATCGCCCTAGGTTTTACAATTGGATTGACTGCATTTCTTGCCATGCCCCGCAGCGATAAAGAAAAAGACAGAGAATTTGCTCGTGATACTAATACCACCAAAGCCACCATATCAGCAGAAAGGAAGGCGGGACAAGCTCAGTCACCCAGCCTACCTTTTCTCAAACTTGATACTAGTTATAAAACCATAGAAGAAGCAGAAGTCGGCTTTGACGAAGCGGTGAGCAAGGGCGAACTGAACGATGCCCAAAAGGCCATAGACCAAGCCCAGAAACTGGCACCGGAAAGTTTGGGCTTCCAAGAAAAGCAAGGACTTTTGCATCACCTCAAAGGCGACTCTGAGAGCGCCTTACAAGTGCTCAACGACGTTTTGCAAAAGAGTCCACGCCACTTACCGGCTCTCTTTGACCGAGCCTTTATCTATTTCTCCCAAGGGAAATTCAAAAAAGCACAATTAGACTACACCCTTATCAATGCCATCGAACCAGGCAATGAGAATGCCCTTCTTGGTCTGGCACTTTGCAAACTCAAGACTGGAGAAACTGAAGCCGGGCTTTCGACATTGAGTAAAATCACCGCCGAGAATCCCGCTAACACACTGGCTCATAGAGCTGCCGGGGAAGAATTTCTCAAAGACGGAGACTATGAAAGAGCAGTAAGCGCCTTTAGCCGCGCCCTCGATACAACCAGTCCAGATGCTGAAATACTAGCGCTCAGAGCTAGAGCATACTTACTTGGCGGCAATAAAGAAAAAGCAGTCGCCGACTATGCGGAAGCCATATCTCTACAGAGCAAACCAGAATGGAAAGCAGATTTAGAAATTGCCAAAAGCCAACCCTGAATCTGTATAGAACACACCGAATAATATAGGAAGGTGAAACTATGCCCGGTCCAAACCAACTGCCTCCGGTTCCAGCTGTCGGTCTCACTCTTGCCCAGCCGAAAGAGCGAGTCGAGCAAGCCCTAGATCAAGCAATCGCCAAGGGTCGCAACTTGCTCTCGCGCAAAGCAGACTCGGTACAAATGATGGAAGATCTCAAACGCCAAAATTGGAGCTGGGTGTTGGAGACCTCCGAAATGCTCAAGTCCTGCTTTTCCACCGAGTCTGTACAGCTCTATTTTGCCTCAAATGTATATTTCGTACCCAGCCTAAAAGCCAACGACTTTGAGCGAGACCTGGACGAATTTCCAATGATTGTCAACGGTCGCGTTGATAGGCTGAACGGTTTTCGCAAAATGGCTGCGGTGATCCCTGAACCACCCTGCGGTGATTTTCTTGCCGCCCTGTCGCATCCAGCCATTTATCATTCTTGCTGGCGCCCTTTTGAATTGGGACAACACGGTAAAGCAATAGCCTTGGCAGTCAAAGAAGTAGAAGACGCAATTAGACTTGCCACCAGTGGCAATATCAAAGAGTCAGGCGCTGAATTGGTGCGCAAGGCTTTTGATGCGGAAGAAGGCATATTGGCCAGCCCGGAAAATCCGCCCATTGAAAACGAAGGCATAGCCGATATCATCGCCGGTTTCTTCAAGCGCTATAAAGGCATACCCGAGAACGCGCCTATAGCCATTCAGCAGACCGCCCGCATAATGTCTTTAGCAAGCTATATCATGCATACTCTCGACAGTATTCATATTGCCCCGAAAGAGAGCGACGAACCCGCGCCGGAACCTTACGAATTTGAATTTCTCAAAGACTAATTGAGTAACCAACCGAAATGAGAAAGAGCTTGAGAAAGAGAGACAAATAGACTCTTCCAGCCCGGAAGAACTCTTCAAAAACAAGACTCTTAGAAATACAAAACACCTCATACTATCGACTAATCCGGCACTCGAAAGAAGAAGAAGAAGTGAGCGATAACGCCCTAAAAATCAGAATAAGTGAGTACTTGCAAGACCCGACCAAATCAGTTGGTACTGAAATGGGTCTAGGTTCTTTCATTGTGCTAAACATAGCCACACTTGGCCTTTACCAGTTATACTGGGCATTCTGCAATTTCAAACAAAGCGTTCTCTTTCCCAAGAATCCCGGCTTTGCTGCAGTAATCTATACTTTTTTTATACACATATCGCTTTACAGCCTTATGGACTACTACGAACTAGTGGCCAAAGAACTCGGCGATCGCTCTCGCCTGCCGATTTCGAAACTGACCCTAGCATTTGCTTTCTTTCTTTTGCAATTCGTCCGGGTATTTACTCGCCATCTGGAAGAACCACTGAAGATGGGCATCGACCTCGCTTGCTCCATCGGCAGCATATGTATTTTGCTCATCATTCAACGCGAAATCAATCGCATTAATTCACAGCTTCGCCCTGAGCGCGCAACCAAGGCTTTTACCCTAACCTACAAACATATCATAGGACTTATCGCCGGCATAATTAGTCTATTTGCCATTCTGGTGGCAGCAGCGATATTAGATCCAAGAAGATAGAGAAAAGCAGATATTGAAGAGCTCAGTGCAAAGTTATAAAGACAGAATCGCTGCCTATTTAAGGAATGAGAAAGCGGCAATCGGCCTGCCCATGCCGCCGAAGTCATTTATCCTTCTAAACCTTTTCACCCTAGGAGCCTTTGCTCAGGTCTGGGCTTATCATAACTTTCAGAAAGATCAGCATCACCAGAAGCATGCTCAGCTAATGGCTTTTGTTAAATGTCTCTTTCTGCCTATTACACTCATTAGCTTGCTCAACTATTTAGATGAATCAGCAAAACAACTGGGCAGTGTACTCAAGATTCCCAAAAATCTAATTGCCTCATGCTATCTGCTCAGTTTAGTTGTCTATGGCTATTCAATATTCATGACAGAAACACTTCCTTCTTCACTTCGCCTAACAGTATGGCTGTGCTGCGAATTTGTTCAATTGTTCATGCTTGTCTTTGTTCAAATTGAAATCAATCGAATCAACGAAGAATTGCGCCCATCAGTCAATCTGGATAGATACAAAATGAACTGGCGCAAGTATTTTGCAGGAATTGTGCTCTCCTTTCTCTTTCTAGCTTCCAATATGGTGGCATCGATAATTCTTGAAGCCTTAGTGCCGGATATTCGTAGAAACGAAGCGCAAAGAAGCAACCCCTAAACCAACAGTTCAATTTTCAAAGAAATTAGAAGCAAGAGACGGCGCCCCGGCAACACATGCAAAATCAAACAGAAGATTGTATATGAATCCACCTCGTTCAAATTGCCGCCTGCATATTCTTCTCGCTAGAGATTCCAGCGAAGCAGTGATAATAAAGCGCGGTCCTTCTAAGCAAGTACAACTAATAGCCTGGCAAAGAGACACAGATAAGTTTGCACCGGGTCAGTGGTTCAATGGGCGCATTTACGAAAGGCGCTGCGACCTCTCTCCTTCGGGCAAATATTTGCTTTACTTCGCCGCCAGCCACAAACCGCCTCTCTACTCTTGGACGGCAGTAAGCCGTCCGCCATTCTTAACAGCTCTGGCTCTTTGGCCCAAGGGAGACTGTTGGGGAGGAGGCGGGCTCTTTATTCGCGAAAGAGAAATTTACTTAAATCATCCATCACACCAGATGGACTTAGCCGAGAAAAATTCGCTGCCGAAGCAAGTCAAGGTAGCTCGCTTAAATGAACAAGCCGGCGGCGGAGAAGACTTTCCTATTTATCACCTTCGCCTTCTAAGAGACGGCTGGCGCACTGTGGACAATCAAGAAAGCCTGCCTGAAGAAAAGATAAATGCTCTATATCATTCCAATCTGCCAATCATCTACAAAAAGACCCGTCCCACCAATGCTCGCAATCGCTACGAAGGCGCGAACTTAAGTATGAGCATATGTGGTATCGCCGAACCAAACAATCCCTGGTACATAGTTGAATATCAAGTCGAAGGCAGCGGTGGTGCGGTTATCAAAAAGCTTGGTCGACTAGACTGGGCTGACTGGGACAGTAACGGCGATCTGTTGTTTGCCAAAACCGGCAGAATTTTTCGCTCAAAGGACCTAATTGAGTCGACAGAACTAGTCGACCTGAGAACTAATCTCTATCAAGAAATCGCAGCAGAATCTTGGGCAAAGCAGTGGTAGGGATTCGAAATCTCTATGGTACCTGATTCGATGCAAGCTGCCGAAGCAATGAGAAACTAACTATTTGAGGTCAGAATTACTCAATCACTGAAAAGTGAGACTTAAAATGCGGTAGAATCTCACTCAAATCAGCAACGCATCAAATCACAGCAGCAAGGTCTTATGGCATTAAATTCAGAAGTAACCAAGAGCATCAATCATTTACTTGAAGATCCGTCCAAGTCAGTCGGGGTTGAGATAGAACTAAAAGCCTTCGTCATTCTGAACATATTGACACTAGGCCTTTATCAACTTTTCTGGGGCTTCTATCAATTCAGACAGGCTCTTATATTCCCAAAGCATCCGCGCATTGGTGCTCTGATATCGACATTATTTCTGCCGCTGGCGCTTAGCCAACTAATTGAATATTACGAGGTTGTAGCCACCCAGTTGGGTGACCGACTGCGCTTACCGCTGCCTAGAATTCCGCTTGCAATAGTTTTCTTTGCTACTGCATTAATCCAGAGATTGAGCGACAAAATTCCCGAACCATTAGGCACAATAGTTGGATTCGGCGCTGAAATTACCGGCATAGTTATCTTGGGCTTTATTCAGTGCGAAATCAACCGCCTCAATCGGCAGTTTCGTCCAGAGCGCGCCGTTAAAGCTTTCACGCTGACATGGAAACATATAGTCGGGCTCATCGCCGGTGTAATCAGTCTAATTGCTATTTTGGTGGCAGCATCATTGATGAACCCAGGTCAGTAGAGGTCTGAGGCAGAGCCACTGCTGATGGTTGCAGCCCTGAAACTGCATATCGAGGCAGGACAGACAAGCTTCAACGTGCTGGAGGTGCCTAGCCTTTTTAGTCAATCGGCGGGGGGCGCTCTACCGTAGTTGCGGTAAGAATCAGCTTAGCATTGGTATTCTTCCTGCTCGTATCTCATTAAGCCACTTAATGAGAATATTCTGTTTCTGAGCTATAAAGGAAACATCCTCGGAACTTAACATGCCTGAAGAATTCTCGGTGGTATTGTCTCTAAGCCTTTTGGCGAACCATTCAATATACTCGCAGACAATCTGCGTCTCACCGATCTGCAGCAGTGCATTTGCGAGGCTCCAATCAGAACGCCTGCCGACGGGAAGTTGCATCATGAATACTAACTGTTCCTTGGCTGCCTCGATCTGACCGTAAGCTAACTCAACCCGACCTAGTATAGAATGTCCCAAACATTCTGAGAGTGCATAAATGCCATCCCTAATGCCGGTTTTATTCGATCGGGTTTTACTCGATCTGGCTTCATTTAATCTGCCTTCATTAATTGACCGATGTTCAATTAACAGCTCACCCAGATTGCGAGCATCTTCTAACAAGTCAAATTGCATAACCAGTTCAGCAATCTGCGAAAGCTCAGACGAAAAATAAGGCAGCAAGTAGGAATCTAGTGTGCTCGGAACCTTATAACGTTCAACTGCAATCATCATTTGCTGCGCAGCCATGTGCGCGAAGAATTCGTTCTCAGCGGCCGAACCGCTTCCATTCCCATCTAGACTGAGTCCGAAATGTCCTTTGCTTCTTCTTGCGGCACCGGATCAAGGGCAATATCAATTGCACTAGCTCTTGCTTGATCAACAGTTTGCTCTACAGCCGGCTTCAAACTGGCTTCTTCATTTGGGTCTGAAACGTTCTCTGCCTTCGCTTTCTCGTCTAATGTCTCTTCGTTATTATCGTTCTCTTGGTCTTCCAATTCTTCTTCAGTCTCGGCATCATTTTTATCGGCAGCCTCAGGTGGCAGTACATAGACCGGCAGAGTGCTGGGCTTTTCAAAGCCCAGTTCAGACAGCTGCTTCTTATCTGGGAAAGAATGCAAAATAATGCGCGGAGGGAAATTCTCATCAACTTCCATGCGCGCACCAAGACCAGCCCTTGCCCGGTTCAGACTGACCACTGCCAGGCTTTCATATTGACCTTCAGCGCCTTCTCTGAAAAACTCCAGATACTCGGCAAGCGGCAAGATGCTGCGCCGCCCTTCCGGAACAATCACTTTGGTATAAAGGCGACCTTCGTCAAAATCTTGCACAAGTTCTAGGCTAGGGGAGAAGACGCTGTCATTAGTTTCTATGGCAATGCGCTCAGAATCTTGCTGATACATCAGGTTCAAAGCGGCCAGACTAAACAACTTCAAATCATAATAACAAGGATGATCCGGCGGAAGTTTGAGGATATCCCAGGCGCCGGAGCGAAAAAGCAAGGGCAACATTGGTATCGGTCGTGGTGCCTGCCAAAGGGATGCGGCGATCTCAAACATAAGCATCATCGCCGAAATATCGAAAGCATCGCAAAGCAAAATGCGATCGGCGGAAGGGGCGATCACGACCAGGGGACCTTTGATGCCGCCGGGACTACCGGCAAAGATTTCGGGCACCAAAAGTCTTGCCGAAGTATGTTCATCGGGCCAGGCGGCGACAAATAGATTGATACCATCTTCGATGCGCCTAAAGTCAGGCGGCGAAATCTTTTTAAGATTAGTCACGGCTACATCCATAGCCGCCTTAATTGTCAGATTCCACTGCCCAAGCTCAACATCGCGCACATGGGCGAAAGTATCACCTTGGTCATATAAAAGACCCACGCCAAGCTGCTCAGCCAAGGGCAGATAGACTAGTTTGCCGTTATAGCCGCGAGAGGCATTAGAACGCCCTAGGGGTTTCCACTCATAAATGTCAGCATTCTTGCGATCGAATGTAACCTTGGCTCGCACACAAGGAAAGAGCGTGCCTTTCAGCGTCTCTAATATGCGCTTTCGCTCTCTTTCCTCGGGCGAATCTCTCATCATCAAGCTCGCGGTCTAAACTCTCTCTACTATCATGGCTATGCCCATACCGCCACCCACGCAAAGACTGACGCAACCATAGCGCAGTTTGCGCTTTTGCAGCTCGATGCCGATAGACAAAAGAAGCCTGGCGCCGGTTGCACCAAAGGGATGACCAAGGGCGATGGCACCGCCGTTCACATTCACCTTTTCACGGGACAGATGCAATTCTTTCTCACAGGCAAGATATTGCACGGCAAAAGCCTCGTTGATTTCAAACAAATCAATCTGGTCCATTTTCAGACCGGCTTTCTCAAGGGCCATCGGTATAGCAGGCACAGGACCGATACCCATGATCTCAGGCGGCACACCGGCAACCGCCCAAGAAACAACACGCATCAGGGGAGACAACGACAGAGCCTCCGCTTTCTTGGCGGAAGTGACCACAAGGGCCGCGGCACCATCCACGATACCGCAAGCATTACCGGCGGTAACCGTACCGCCCTGCCTAAAGACTGGTTTCAGCTTAGCCAAACCCTCCAAGGTAGTCTCTGGTCTGGCATGCTCATCCTTCTCAATGATGGTCTTTACTTTCTTGCCAGGCACTTCAACAGCAACTATCTCTTCTCGCAAGCGTCCACTTTCCATGGCTTTTGCCGCCAAGGTCTGACTGCGCAAAGCAAACTCGTCCTGAGCTTCTCTACTTATATTGTATTTCTCGCGCAAGTTCTCGGCGGTCTCTCCCATTGAAGCGCGGGCATAGGTGTCGCGAATATCAAGACCGTCCCAAAGCTCCATATGACCCATGCGACCGCCCCAGCGGTTGCTCCAGTTCAAATAGGGCGTCATCGATAGAGCATCGGTACCACCGGCCAATACCACCGAAGCCATTCCCGAGCGAATCTGCATAGCGGCTGTGGCTACGGCATTTACCCCGGAACCACACAGCAGATTGAGGATCAAGCCCGGTGTGGTGTCCTTCAGACCGTTACGCAGGGCCACATGTCTGGCTAGATAGATGGCATCTTTGCTGGTTTGGATGACATTGCCCATGACCACAGAATCGACAACTTCCGGCTTGACGCCGGATCTTTCCATAGCTCCGGCGGCAGCAGCGACGGCTAGATCGGTGGCTGACTGGGAAGCCAACCCACCGCCGAAGGCACCGAAAGCCGTGCGGGCGCCGTTAACAACTACTATTTCATCCATTTCACTCATTACATCGAACCTTATCTAACCGAACTAAAACTCAGAGGCTAGTATCTCACCATGAAAACCACAGAAGCGAACTATCGGTCTGCTCAAGCTAGCCAGCAAGCCAAGGTGAAAATTCACTTCTCAAAGAGGCAAATAAAAAATCAACACTTGGCAAGACTGTCAGAAGCAAAAATAAACAATCTATCAAGAGCATATTAGTTTTAAATACATCAGGCTAAAATTTGCCTTCTGGAGCCGAATAGGCATTTATCACTTATTGGAGGGTCGAACCTTGGCTAAGGTTGGAATACCGAAAGAAATCAAAGACAACGAATACCGCGTTGCCATCACCCTGGCTGGAGTCAAATCACTTGCTTCGGAAGGTCATACCGTCTACGTAGAAAAGAATGCCGGTGTCGGCAGCGGGATGAGCGACGACGAATACAAAGCCGCTGGGGCGACCATACTCCCAGATGCCGCTTCGGTATTCGGTGAGTCCGACCTGATCTTGAAAGTGAAAGAGCCCCAAGCTCAAGAAGTGCCTCTCCTCAGAAAAGGACAATTGCTTTTCACTTATCTGCACTTGGCTGCCATGCCTAAACTGGCTCACGACCTAGCCAAAACCGGCGCCACCTGTATTGCTTACGAAACAGTGCAATTGGCTAACGGACAACTGCCCTTGCTCACCCCCATGTCTGAAATTGCCGGACGTCTCGCTACCCAGATTGGCGCCAACTATCTAGAGCGCCCAATGGGTGGACGCGGCGTACTTCTTGGTGGAGTACCCGGCGTCGAGCCCGGTGAGATAATCATCGTCGGCGGCGGTGTTGTCGGTACAAATGCCGCCAAGATCGCTCTCGGTCTCGGTGCCCGCGTTACAATCTTCGACCTCTCGCTGGAAAGACTGCGCTATCTTGATGACGTCTTTGGCGGTCAGGTTCGCACAGTCTTCTCGGTAGGCCACTATCTGGAAAGCCTATTGCCCCATGCCGACCTGGTTATCGGCGCTGTTCTCATACCCGGTAAGCAAGCACCCAAACTAATCACCAGAGACATGGTCAGCAAAATGAAGAAAGGCGCCGTCATCGTTGACGTAGCCATCGACCAGGGCGGTTGCATCGAGACAATCAAAGCAACCACTCACTCGCAGCCTGTCTATGAAGTAGACGGTGTTGTTCACTACGGCGTCGCCAACATCCCCGGTGCCGTACCATGGACTTCAACCCGTGCACTCACCAACGCCACCATGCCTTACGCCATGAAACTGGCCCGTTTCGGCTATCAAGCCGTTCTCGACGATCCGGCTCTCAACCTGGGTGTAAACATCCACGAAGGTCAGATCGTACACCCTGGTGTGCTGGAAGCTGTCGGCAGCCCTGTTGCCGCCAAGTAAACAAACTGGTTAAAAAGCAAAGGACAAGCCTCACGAGGCTTGTCCTTTCTTTTACTATTGTTTTGCTAGTTCTATTTGTTACTTGATGCGACTCTTGTCAGCTCTTGAGGACCAAGGGATGAGTTTTCTAAAGGCCCTGGTGGGCTGGTTAACGGGAAAAAAAGCCGAAGAGCCGGCCGACTTCACTGTAGTCTTCAAGGTAACGGCTCACAAGCTAAAGATGCCTATCGGCATGCAATCTGAGCCGCTGACCAATTCTGGCGAAGATGAAACACTAGATGCCTTCTGGTCTGATGAAGTTGAAAGCGCCAAACTAAAGCAAAAGCGATTCACCGAGCTGATGGCGGAAGCTTTGCAAAAGAGAGACCCTGAAAACACTTACGTTTGTTCCGACAAATTTTACATCACGGTGACCACTAAAGATGGTCAAAACGGAAGCATCTTCAGCGAAAACATCTGGAGGGAAGTAGCCGACTGTCCAGGCGAGCGCAAGCCAAAACTGCGAACAACATTAGCCATGGGCGCAATGACGAAAGAGTACTCGCTCAAGGAAAACCTCGACCGCATTATCCCAACAAGCCGAGGTAAAGACTACATCGACTATTGCACCAATCAAATGGAAGACAAAATTTTCTACGAAGAGCTGACTAACGATCTCTATTTGAGTTTTGTCTTGGACTTGCCCGATCTCTTCCAATCTGTTTCTAGACAAGACATAGATGAATGCGGAAAATCGCTGGTTGAACTAAAGGAAATTGCCAAAGACAATTTACGCCGCTGCCTGCCTGATGCCATGGAAGTGCTGAGTCGAGACCGACGCATCTATGTGCTGGCAGCGGGCGGCAATCATGAAGCTTATACAATTCATTTGCCGGAATGCATGCAGCAAATTCGCACGACCTTGGAAAGAGACTTCGCCTTTGCTATACCTGGTCGCGATCTATTTGTCTTTTGCAAAGCAGATGACGGCGAAGCCCTGTTGGCTCTACAAGAGAAAGCCAAGATATTGTTCAAAAATCATTCTCGTCCAATATCACCTGGTTTGTTTGTATTCGAAGATGGAGAATTGAAAGGAATTGAAATAAACGCAAACTAGCAGTTGATGTAGCATGCCCTGGTAAAGGCAGGACCTCAGATACTGCACATTCCAGTTTCTTGAATGCCTAGAGCTCGACTGAAAAGGCGGCTCCGGATTCCACTTCACGAAAAGACGCAAAACACCTTTGAAACAATCTCTGCTACAGTCGACAAAGATGACTGCAGTCACGGCTGCCAGATCTGCTTCAAGAACAGCCAATTACAGCATCAGCTCCACAACACTTTTTTCCAAAGAGAAAGCCATTAGAAACATTAGGATTGAAGAACCTTCTCTCTTCAACAGCGTTCAGACTAAGCCGAATCCGCATTTTATTCAGCAGGCACACTTTTAGGGAAAAGCGAAAGCATTTAGGAAGAGCCTTTCACCGATCTTTCACCGCTCCTTCGGTGACTCACCGACTATCGCCCCAATTTAGGATGACAACTGCCCGCTAATGCTAGGCGCTCGACGATTTGACTAACATATTTGACTACCGACCGATCCTTGCCATCGATGTTTAACTGACTATTGGCGATGGCGGTGAGACCTGCTTTGCAATGTCGCAGCGGGTTATAGTAATGTTTTATTATTGCAAATATTCAAAATAGTGTAATATGATAATGTCTGAGGGTTTGCAAGTAACAAAAGCAATGGTTTTCTTGCCTAAGACTTGAATTGTTTTTGATCGGCGATTCTCTAGCTATAGATTGAGTGTTTCTTCACCAGCAAAACTTGAAAGAAGCTGATGAAACAGGCTCGGCATAGACCTGAGGCTTATCCGGGAAGCGTTTTTAGTGCGAAGCGAGTCTAGACGATGCTGCAAGAGAGCGCTACAGGCGGTAAATGAATACAGATCTATTTGATACAGGGAAGATCGCTGCAGAACTTAGCGATTTGTCTCTTGCATCCAAGCATTATGAGACAAAGCTTTTCGGCAAGCATTATTTCAAAAGCGCTTCCGGGGCATTATGGGCGGACTGTGCCGATATAGGCGGCAAGCCCCCCTTCGTATTCAGAGTCATGAATGAAAATTCTATTGTCGTTGAAAGTGATTCTAAGCAGATTAATGCCAACTTCGACCCGTCTCACAACATAGTCTGTAGTCATTCAGATTGCAAAAGATTAGAGCCTCAGTGCAGTGTATTTCTCACCGCAAGCATAAGGGCGAATTTCGATATCAAGCCGATGGCCCCAGGAAAGGCGGAGGGGCTCGCTTGAAGAGAAGACAACTTTCTGATATATCGCAACTGAGCAGAACTGGAGCGCGTTTATGATTCCTTTAGCAGTCATTGCAATTCTGACGGCATTGCTTTTAAGCGGAGTCTATACGGCTTTGCTTGGTAAAAAAATGGCTGGGCAAAGTCATCGGATTGGTATTGCAGTCGTAGTAGCTGCCTTGCTTGGTTCAATCTATACTCTGGTCGCAGTAACAAGTTCAGGTCCTCAGCAGTTCGAGTTGCCATTGAGCAATTTGCTCAGTTACGATTGGCTGCGTCTTAGTTTTTATGTTGACCGCCTTAGCGCTCTAATGATGGTGCTCATATCCACAGTGAGCACCATGATCCATATATTTTCAATTAGCTATATGCAGGGAGATCCAGGCTATTCAAGGTTTTTCAGCAGACTGGGGCTGATGACCTTCACTTTGATGGCAATGGTTACCAGCGGAAGTCTCTTCACCCTGCTTGTGTGGTGGCAACTGGTGACCTGGTTCCTCTACCTTTTGCTCAGTCACAACAACGAGAGTGCCGTGGCGGTTCGATCTGCCTTCAAGACTCTTGTAATTTTAAGGCTTGGTGACGCCGCACTATTATGTGGTGCAATTTTGGCATACAGGTGCTACGGTACGTTGCAATTTCCAGATCTTTTCGAGCGCGCACTATTGCCTGCTCAGACTTTGCAAATTTGGGCCGGTGGACCTGAAATCAACTCTGTCACGGCCATCACGCTCCTTCTCTTTCTCGGTGCTATGGCAAAGTCTGCACAACTGCCTCTCAACGTTTGGCTCCCTGATACCATGGATGCTCCCACACCAGTATCCGCTCTAATGCATGCCGGAATTGTCAACGCGGGCGGCTTCCTGATCAATCGACTGGCGCCACTATACGGAGCCAGCCCAGAAACACTCCACTTGGTTTTTGCAGTAGGTTTTCTAACTGCCCTGGTCGGAACAACGATCATGCTGACAAGAACCGACGTAAAAACAATGCTCGGCTTTTCAACAATGGGCCAAATGGGCTTTATGATCATGGAGTGCGGTTTAGGAGCCTTCGCCCTTGCAATATTTCACTTAATTGCTCACGGTATCTTCAAAGCAACTTTGTTCTTGAGTGCCGGAAGTGCTATTCACAAAGCTCGAAAAGAGCCTCACCTACCACCTCGGCAGGAAGATACAGAGTCCTATGTATTCAGGGGACTACCCTGGACAACAGGGGTTTTCATGACTCTTCTCTTTCCTCTGTTTATATTGGTTGTGTCGAACAAAGTGGTAGACGCACACATAGCGCAAGGCACAATCGTACTGCTGTTCTTTGCCTGGGTGACTTCTTCACAAGCCATTTTCAGTCTTTATTCTCTTAGGACAGTTGAGTCTTGGAGAATCTCGGCCACAATGATTTCTATAGTCTCGTTCATCGTTCTTACATATGTTTGGGCTACAGAATCGTTTACCGGTTTCTTATATCCGCAGCCAGGCGAAGCAGCTCGATACTTCAGCGCGGCAGCGTTTCCGCTTTGGTTCTTCAACTCAATGATTTGTGCAGTCCTGGCTATCCTACTGTCTGGCTGGTGCTTGAACTTCGTCGATCGACGCAAGGCAAAAAGCCTTCTTCCTCAATGGGCGAAAGCCCTTACGCCTATCCTGTTTATGTGGTTTTGGAATCGTCTCTATTTGGACAGCTTCTATGCAAGACTCGAAAGAGGCTTAAGGAGCACCATAAAGAAGGTGGATGCCTCCTTGCCTGATTGGTTACCTTGAGGACTCATTTCTTATGGATTTAACTCTGTCACTTAGTATGTTGGCTCTAGTCTTTGCGACTATCGGACTTGTATGGCATCGCAAACCACAACAGGTCAAAGTCATTGGTTTGATCGTATCGGCTTGTATCTTTCTTTCCCTATTGAATCCAGCAGACCGAAACTGGAGCTCCCAGAGCGGTATTTTGAGCCTTTTCGTTTCAGCTTCAGCATTTTTGAGCATTCTCAGTCAGCAACCCCGACAACAAGCTGCGCACTCAATTGCTTCAATAGTAATGCTTTGTTCATTTAGTCTTGCTTATCTTGACGAAAGAACAGTGCAGCCTATGCAGGCAATATCTTTAGCGCTATTGCTGTTAACATTTATTGTGCTGGCAGTATCGAGCCGCAAGACCAAGTCGATTGCGAATTGCACCGCAGTTTTTTTCTCAATTGCCTTTCTCTGTTTTGCTGCTTCTTTTTTTACTACGGGAATAGTTAAGTCGCTCCTCATACTAGTAGTAGCTGCGGTGCTCCTACCGCTCTTACCATTTCACGCCGGCTTTGTTGGTTCTCTTGCCTGCCTTCCCGGCACGGTGCGCGCCTTTGCTGCTCTTGTTCTTCCTTGTCTAGGCTGGCAAATTATTGCAACTAATCTAATGCCGTTTCCAGAACCGATGTTAAGTACGGTCATTGCTCTGTCAATTTGCGGTGGTGTGCTGAGCACAATCAGAGCCATTGCACAGATTGACATTGATCAGACCTTTGCCTCAGTCGGCACCATTCTCTTTTCACTGGCTTGGTTGAATTTTGTCACCAAAACTGGAAGCGCCGATGCGACCGGTTGGTATGTATTGTCAGTGGCACTGGCAATGAATGGTCTACTGCTGTGTACCTATCACCTAAGAGAAAAATATGGAGACAATCTGCGAGATAATTTGCCAGGACTGGAACAGACCATGCCCAGGCTTAGTCTAGTCTTTCGTATTTTGGTCATGGCTAGCGCAGGTTTTCCGCCTTTTGCCTTGTTTATCATGACCATGTCTATGATGCTCACTTCAAATAAGGTCTATATTCCAATTTGGGTAGTAGTGATGTCGATGATCTGCTCCCTCTTGCTTGTATCTGTTATGCAGCAATTGCTCTTCGGAAAGCGCAGAGTTGACCTGATTTATGAAGATATTCGAAAAAGCGACGTGGTGGCCTTGGCAATACTTATCTTGCTCCTCTTTACCTCTGGAGCAATTCCTTACACTCTCGATAGGTTAGAAAAACCGGAGGGCGCATATAGAGGAACGGCGCTTCCTCCGCTGCTAACTAAAAGACAGGTGGAGCTTTTTCAAAGTAACGCCGGCATGCTAATCCCGGTTCGTATGACAGGCGGAGATTCGACCTTATGTTAGATAAATCCGTAAAGTACTCAGATTCGCGGCGACTAGAGCTTCGCTTACAGGTCGGGATTGCTAGTGAAATCCTTGCCCAATACTGGCCCATCAAGACTTTTGTGCACCACAATCCACTGCATGAGATGGAGTATTTACACTTTGAGGAAGCAGTTAAAGAAGCACAGCGATTGCTTGGAGCCCGAACTTACCTTGGAAATGAGACATACCGACAGCTTTATGGTCAAGGACTGATCAGTTTAGAGCATATCGACTCACTGCTGGTGCCTATTTCAGATGGAGCTGTAGTTCAACTGAGCGGACGAACAGTTGCAAAAGCAGATGTGCTACGGGCGCACTTACTGCAGGGTTTAAGCCTTACCCCATTAGATAATATTCTGCAGTTAGTTGAGCATAGTAGGCAAAGAGAGACGATTCTACTCTTAGCCGAGCATCTCGCTGGTGCCTTGAAGCCCTCAGATCCAGAGGCTGATGCTCGGAAGTACGTACAGGAAGACATCCAGTCCTTAACGAAAAACATGACGCTAAGCGAGTGGTGCGACCGGACCTTCTCCACCAATATCACGCAGTTTATTAACAATGAACTGACCAAGTGGTGCGGCGCCTTCGTTGATGAGGGACAGTCAGTCTGGCATCTGCCCGAACGCAAGAAGACTCTATACGGAACATGGAAAAGCCTGTCGCTAATATCTCCTTGCCCGGACGAATGCAAGCGAGAGAACTGGCTTTCCACATTAAGAGCGCTGCCGGAGTCTCCTGAAGATTGCATCTTAAAAATTGTCGAGGAACTCGGAATTTCTGATTCAGCGAGAAATGACTATTTTGCCCTTCATCTAGGCTCGCTTCCGGGTTGGGCTGCCTTTCTTAAGTACCGCGCATCGCATCCTGAGTATCCATGGCAGAAAGAGTATCCGGCAGACTTAACGCAGTATCTTGCCATGCGGTTGACGATGGAATATTGCCTTGTCAATCAAGTCTGTCTTGCAAACCTCAATACAGGGGCTTCGCACAGTGCCATAACAAACTTCATGAGTTCAAATCCTCTCGTTTATTTTATGCTTAGGCAGAGAGCGGCTGGCAAACTGAATGTAGATCTTTCGCGCCAAATAGACCGACTCAGCCTCAGACCCGGCCGCGCGATCTTCGAAAACTTAAAGACAATAGCCGAGAACTATCTCAAAAATGAAGGCGAGACCTATTCTAAAAAAACAAGACAGCAAAAAGCCTTCCAATTGCTTGAGCTGGCTCGTTGCTTAGACATACCACCGCAGGAATTGCTTGCTAGCGACCCCGCAAGCCTCGTGGAAGCACTTGATTGGCTTGAGGCGTTTCCAGAAGAGCAACATGGAATTGTTTGGCTTAAGGCAATGGAAGCTGAGTATCAGAGCAAACTAGTTGAACGGCTGGCTGATGCAATACGAATTAGGCGAGAATCGCAAGGCCCAGATGCCGACCTGGAACCGCATCAAGTTCGACCGCAGTCACAGTCTATATTTTGTATCGATGTTCGCTCAGAGCCTTTTCGGCGCCATCTTGAGTCTGTGGGGCGCAACGAAACACTGGGTTTTGCCGGCTTCTTCATTTGCTTCATTGGATTTCAGTCAATTGATAGTAAGCATGAAACAGCCCAATTTCCGGTCATTATGAAAGCTCGAAATATGGTCCGCGAAGTGCCGAGAACATATGAGCATCATCGGGTTGAGCGTTCTCGGGCCGGTGCAGCTTTGCTAAAGGACACTCGTGCCTTACTTCACAATCTTAAGGAGCACTTCATTACACCTTTTGTGACTGTGGAAGCGCTCGGATGGTTCTACAGCCTGCCATTCTTGTTCAAGACACTGGCGGCTGTTTCTTACCGAGACGCTAGTGCCCGATTCAGGAAATTAATCGAACCGCCGGTGGCCACAACGCTAACAATCGATAAGCTTGCGCAAGTCGAGGCTACCGAAATGGCAATTCGAAATCAACTTACAGTTATTCGAACGGCTCTCAGGGAACACTTCTCTTTCTTTAGGGGCTCGGTTCAGACAGAGTTGCTGGAGGCCTTTAGGCAAGCAGCAATGGACGAGGAAAAACCTCTGGATCAATTGCAGGAAATGTTGCCGCAAGTGTCAGTCGAAAAACTAAAAGCGTTTCTGCATACATTGCGAGAGGAATACAAAATCATTCCTCGTCGTCTCTCCTGGCAGCTGGATAGAATCACTAGAACCGGCTTTACCATCGAAGAGCAGGTTTACACGGTTGAAACGGCCTTGCGAATGATGGGACTGACAAGCAATTTCGCCCGCCTGATCATGGTATGTGGACACGGAAGCACCTCGGATAACAATCCATTTGAATCGGCTCTCGATTGCGGCGCCTGCGGCGGCAATGAAGGAAAAGCCAATGCCAGAACCTTCGCCGCCATGGCTAATAAAGTTCAAGTTCGGGAGATTCTCAGCAAGAGAGGAATTGAGATTCCTGCAGACACCTACTTTATTCCGGCGCAAATCAATACAACCACTGATAGGGTCGAATTACTGGACTTGGAAGATGCACCCACTACCCATAGACTCGATATCGCACGCTTATTTGATGACTTGGAACATGCAAGCATGCTAACCAGTGCTGAGCGCTGTATACAATTTCCAGAATTGACTGAAAAGTTATCGCCGCAGAATGCCGCTAAACACGTCCTGAAGCGCAGCGCTGACTGGAGTCAAGTTCGCCCTGAATGGGGACTATCAGGCAACGCATCATTTATTATTGCTCGACGGGAGACAACTAATTCGATAAATCTGGATGGACGGGCTTTCCTCCATTCCTATGATTACCAGACCGATCCAGGCGGAAAGCTACTGGAAGTTATAATGACGGCTCCACAAGTTGTCACACAGTGGATCAATATGGAACATTATTTTTCTGGCGTGGACAATCAGATCTTTGGCGCCGGCAGCAAGGTTTATCACAATGTAGTTGGCAACATTGGTGTAATGGCTGGAAGCAGTGGTGACTTGAGAACCGGTTTGCCCTGGCAAACCGTGGCAAAGGGAGATAGCTTGTACCACCAGCCGCTGCGCTTGACTACACTCATAGAAGCGCCCACGACTTTGCTCGATCAGATTATCTCTCGGCACGAAGTTTTGAAGCGCTTTTATCATGGAGAATGGGTCCATTTAATCGCCCTTGACAGAGAGAGTGGACGATTCTATAAGTATTCTGCTAATGGGCAATGGCAGCTGATAGAGAAAGTAAAGAGCGCTCCGGACCGCGAAGAAGTGCCAAATAGCTGAGTAGGAGCAGTATCATAGACGCGAAGGAGAAAACTCTATGGACGATTTAGTATTACACCCAATGAAAGAAGTGAAAGTGGTCGTCTCCGGCGAACAGAGAAAGCTGGTTACCGATTTGCTGGATAGGATTGAGGCTACTGGATATACCATAATTGCTATAACCGCAGGAAAGGGACACGGAGGACTGCAAGAGTCTCACTTCATGTTTGGAGGTATGGAGAGTCTTGAAATGATACTGACTGTGGTACCAGAAGAGAAAGTAGAACCGATTCTTGCTGGTTTGAAAACTCTATTCAGTCACCAGTCAGGTGTTATGTTCGTGTCGGATGTAGCTGTTAGTAGAAGAGAGTATTTCGGAAAGTCCTGAAGCCAACTTACTTTGCCGGTGCTGTGCTTTAAAATTTCGAATATAGCCTGTCTTTGCTTACTTATGAAATCTCGATTATTGCAAGATTAGCAGGAGCCTTGATTAGCGTTTTTCTGAGAGAAAACAAGCACAGCAAAGTGGCATTGCCTTAGAATGCTTACCGCTTACTAAAGCTGCTAGCTGTCACAACAGTAATTGATAAAATCGACTATAAAAATTGAGCGAATCTATAGCCGTCTAGGGCAGCAGATCTAAGACTTATCTAGTGGCCGGCAGCGAACCGGCACCAACCATGACACCACTGCCGGTCAGCCTGGCAGCGATGCGCTGATTGCTGCATATCGCCTCAGAGACAGACCTAAAGAGCTTGGTGCCGCCTTTAAGATTAAGATGGGCGCAGTCTTCAAAATCATCCAAGTCATAATCTTGCTCTTTACCAGGCTCTACGACAGGCACCTGATATTGCGAGGCAAGCTCTTGCACAGTGCCTTCAAAGCGCTTGAGGTCATACTTACCTTTCTGCATCAATGCATAATTTTGCCTTGTAAGCGGCATATTGACCACGCAGACCGGCACATCATTTTCTTGAGCCAGCTTAAACAGCTTCTCTAAGAAAGTCTTTTGGTTCTGAAACTGCTCTTCACTAAAAGTGGTATAGATTTCTCGATAATCATCGAGCTGCTTGAGTTCGTTGCTAGGCTGCTGATAGACGGCTTCAGCCTCCCAGTATTTATCGACTTCGAAGATATTGGCCGGTTTTTCGCCCTTGTTTATCTGCTGTTTAGCCGTGTACAAATCTACAGGATGACCGGTAAACCGGCTTGCTGCCTGGGCAAAGATACTTTTATAGTCATTGCGAGCGGCAGCATAGGTCCAGACCTTCGAAATAGCAAACTCGGTCAAAGAGGCAAAATCAGGTTTGGTGGCAAGAAGATCATCGAGATTCTGCATATCCGACAAGATCTCGAAAGTAGGACTCTTGCCGATTTGCGACTTATTATTGGCGCAAAGATCGCGCGGTGCCATGAAAAGCAAGACTAATTCCGGCTTCTTACCGCTTTTCAGATACTTATCTAAAATCAAATATTGGTCTGACACCACTGCCGCCACCACCGAAGCATTGACGGCTTTGATCTTGCGGTCTAACTTCTTGCTCAGCTCTTTTTCTAAATAATTGGCCTGGCTATAGGGGCAAATTTGATAACGGACATAGGTGGAATCCCAACGGGTTCGACCTTCTTTCATGACGTCATCGAGATGCGCCATCGGATAAAGCGAGAGCGAAGTGCCCAGCATCAAAACCTGGGGATTCTCGGAGGAACTGATGATCTTGGGCAATTTGCCGACCATATTGTTTTGTCTGATCGTGGTCAAACCAGTACAAAACAACAAATTAAGAGGCTGAGTCTTCTCTACGAGGTAGCTAAAGCCGAACAAAGAAACCAGCGTCAATATAGAAGCACTGCCGGCCAGACGCCGCAGGGCTTTCTTGCTTGAATCTAGGGCTTTGCTTAAACCGCCGCTCATAATCACTTAATAGACCATACCGGGTAGATCATAAGTTCTAAAGCGGTAGCTTCCATTAACCGAAGTTCATCATGCCGTCCTTCGTACCGCTTGCCGAGAAACTGTGGCAAACTAGAAACATGACGAATATAAAAGGCTTAGTCCCCGGCTTCATCAAACGCGGCATCAAGGCTGCCATTTCCAGCCCTACCCCGCAGGGCGCAGATGCCATTGAACAGGCTAGACGCGCGGTTGAACACGACATAAACACTCTCTTACCGCCGTCAAAACTCAGCACCGAACCCGGAAACGCCACAGCAGCGGTCTTTCACAATTTCTTTGCCGACTTTAATCGTCTTTGCGATGAGAATCAGGAAGAGTCATTAAAGATTCTCAAGAAAGACTACCCAGCTCTCATGAGCGTAGCCGCCCCGGCTCGTGATTTTCTCAACCACTGCAACACTATCAGCCAGCCCCTAGACAGCGCTGTGCGCAGACAGTTTTTTAATAACCTGCCCTTCGTCAATTCGCCCCTGAGCTATGAACTGCTCAATTACAAAAATAAATTGCCGCGAGTGGGGCTACTCTATTATCCCAACCCCGAACCGAAAGATTTCTTGATAGACAGCCTGGAAGGACTTTGCCAGGTTGACGACATGGAGCCGGGCGAACTTTTGTCGCGAGTCTGGCAAGGTCGCGAATGCGACTTCAATCTATACAGACAGATTCTCAAAGATGAAATCAAAAGTGAGTTGGAAAAACTCCCCCAGAGTTTCTGGCAGCATTTTCCAGATAAAGAGTGGTTTCTCAACGAAATCACCCAACACACCCAGTACCAAATGGCCTTCAAGCAACTCTTAGACCAAGACTATTGGGACTTGATTATTGTTGGCGCAATGGAAACCAGTCTCGGTCATACCCTTTATGATTGCCTCGATGGTAAACGTCCGCCGGTGCTCTATTTCCATCACGGGCATTTGAGCGGCGAACCGCTGGAAAATCTCTTCCTCAAGGCCGACCATTATCTAGCCAAAGGCAAACCGGAAGAAAACTATTTCCTCAATCTAGGCATAAACAAAGAACAGATAACCACTTTCGGCTCAATTCGAGAAGAAGCATTCCCCCGACCGGAAGCCATCGAAGCAGAAAGACACAGGCAACGTCTAGCTCTCAATATTCCAGATGATGCCACTGCCATTATCTATGGACTTACTCTAGACATTTATCTCTACGAGAAGAAAACTTGCGAAGAGCTTACAGAGTTAATGATTGAGAGTTTCGCAAGACTAGCCAGCGAAGAGAAAGTACATAAGCCTTATCTATTTCTGAAGTATCATCCGGCGCCGCGCTCAGATAAGTATTTCAGCTTTAGCCGCAAACAAATGCCCCTGCATCATTTTTATGATCGGCTCAAACCATTAGGCTATGAAATTAGGCTGATCAAAGAATTGAAACCCTACTTAAAAGCTGCCGATTGTTTCATCGCTCACGAGTCGGCAACCTTGATCGACGCCCTAGAACTTGGTTGTCCGACCTTGTCGCTTTTATATCATCAAGGCAAAGGTCAGCCTCTGATGAGCTTTGCAGCTTATGGCGAACATAAAAGTCACAGACTGCTGACTGATTTTGATGAGCCCGCCACTATTGCCTCGGTAATTAAAGAAATTACCGACTGCCCCCGCGAGCAGGTCTGCAAAGAAGGCGAGGCAGTATGGCAGACAATCTTCGGTCAAGGCAGAACAGACAGCGTGGCCAAAATGCTCAAACTAGCAAACAGCTATTTAAGGTCAAACAGTGAATAGAGCTTTTTCGATTAGCCTTGCAGCACTGCTAATGGTGGCACCAAGTTGGTCTAATCATGCTAATGCGGGTCCGCCCGCAAATAAAAGCAGTAAAGCGACGACTGAAGTCAAAGCTCAAAGCAAAGTAATCTTAGTGGCAAGCATTAATAAGGTCAAAGACCTGAAAAAGCAAATAAACTTGGTTAGAGAAAGCAGACCCGTAGATGAAGAACTAGTTTTTTACTACTCACAAAGAATACTCATTTTTACCAATCAGGTGGAAGCAGTTCACCGCAATGTAGCAGACGCAATCAAGAAACATCCAAGCTGGGCTTTACCATATTTAGTGGAAGCGGATATTGCCGAACTGGAGTTTAGAGAAGAGGACCAAGCAAAGTACTTGCAAAAAGCACTTGCCGTGCAGCCACTTTGTATGAATGCAGTCTTTAAGCTCGCCGAAATGAAGCGCCATACTGGACACCCTACTGAAGCCGAAGCAATTTTGCAAAAGGCGCTAGAAGCGCTGCCACGCACACCACAAAATATCCTATCTCGCCGCGAAGTTTTGAAAGAATTGGCAAACTTGCAAAAAGACCTAAGAGATTTAAGCGGCGCTATAGCGACACTAGAAGAGGCTTACGCCCTTAATACCAAAGATGCTCTAACCTCAAGTAAACTGGCCGAGGTTTATTTGCTCGCTGAGAAATATCAACAAGCCAAAGCAGTCTGTGACCAGGCGATTAAAGACAAATATGAAGACACTTCAATTTATTACTGGCGGGCCCAGGCATATTTCAAATTGAAGAAACTAAAGGAAGCCGAACAAGATCTAGATCGCTATCTCGGACCAGCCTTTAAGAAGCCGAATGCTTCGCTCATGCATACAATCTCTGTCGAATCAAAAATAAGAAAGGCGCTTGATCTTAGAGCAAAAATCTATGAACAAACCGGACGAAAAGAACTCGCACGCGCAGAGCGGGCTCATCTCGACGCTCTACAAAAAGAGACTTACGAGAATACTCTTTTCCGCAGCGGTAAATAACAAAGACAAAGCATTTCAGCAACAGTAGAAACAACCAATAACAATGCCCCCCAAACAATGACCCAAAAATTGAATACTAGCCTAAAGAGTGATAACCGGCTGCTCGCAGTGCTGGCTATCTTACAGCTGGTTTTGCTTAGCGCTGGTTGCTGTCTGGTTTTTGCTGCAGGCCCAAGCCAAGTCAAAACAAACAGCAACTCTAGTTTGGGCAGCCAGAAAAAATTGCTTTTCGTTATTCCATATAAAGATCCAAAACTCATTATTCAGGCACTGAAAAATCTACAATTTCAAAAAAATGTGCCGCCAGAAGTTCCCTTTTATTACGAGCAAAGGCTCTTGATTTTCAGCAAGCGTCTTGACGAAGCCAAGAAAAACATCGCAGACAAACTCAAAACAAATCCAAATTGGTCACTACTTTATTTTTTGCAATCAGACATTGCCGAGCTTGAGTTTAGAGAAGAAGATCAGATATTGCTGCTTAAGAAAGCCCTGGCAGCAGAACCTGAATGTGTCGGCGCAGCGTTCAAACTCTCCGATTATTATAAAGAAACAGGAAAGCCGGAAGAATCAGTGAAGATACTGAAAAACACACTAGCTCGCCTACCTGGCAATTTGAGCCCGGAGAGAATTGAGACACTGAAGAATCTCTCAAAAGTGCAACTCAACCTCAAGGACTATGCTGGTGCAGAGGCATCTCTGAAAGAGGCAATTCAACTGTATCCGATAGATAGCTTCAATCACAGCCTTCTCATAGGTGTATACATAGAAAGTGCCCGATGGAAAGATGTGAAAGCCACAGCCGACCAGGTACTAAAGAGCAAAAACATAGAGCCTTCTTTTTACTATTTCCGAGCCTTAGCTAATTTCAATTTGGGCGGTCTCAAAGAAGCCGAAAGAGACTTGGATACTTTTATTAGCGGCTGCTCGACACCGCAACACGATCTGCAAAATCTACCAGCCCACTCAGTCTTGAAAAAAGCAAGAGAACTTAGAGCTGAAATCTATGAAAAGACCGGTCGAAAAAATCAGGCAGCCAAAGACCGAAACTATCTTAAGGGATTGCAGAAAGAAGCTTTCGATAACTGCATCTTTCGCGAGAGCTCTAAGAAGAAACAGCTAGATCACTAGAATCGACAACGGCGCAAACTCTTAAGTAGATAACGAATGAACTCAACAGTACTCCGGCATTTGGCACTAACAATTAAATTAGCCCTGTGCATCTTTATTTCATTCTGGCAGATTAACACTCCGGCTCAAGGTCAGACAAAAGGAAGTGCGAAACCAGAAAAGGTAGTAGAAAGAAAACCGCTAGACAAACCAGAGAAAACAGGCAAAACCGCGAAGGAAACTTCCTTAAGGTATCCCCTAATCATTATCACTCATAAAAAAACCAATTTATTGTTGGAGGAGATTCAGAAAGAGAAGCGCAGAGAAAAGCCTCGTCAACAAGTGATTTTTTACTATAGCCAACGCATTTTGATGTTCAACCATCGCATAGAAGAAGCAAAGAAAACCATAGCAGCGAAATTAATCACCAATCCGAATTGGCCTTTACTCTATCTATTGCAAGCAGAAATAGCCGAGCTAGAGTTTAGAGAAGAAGACCAAGTAAGGTATTTAAAGAAAGCACTAGAAGCAGATCCTGCTTGCGTCTCAGCGGTAGATTCGCTCTCTCAGTACTATAGCGAATCTGGACATACACAGGAAGCATTGGCACTGCTCAAAAGCACTCTCAATAATATTTCACCAGAGAGATCGGCAGGACGCATTGAGACTCTAAAGAATCTTGCCAAGGTACAACTCTACTTGAAAGACGCAGCAGGAGCCGAAGCCTCGCTAAAAGAAGTATTAAAGATGTCACCGGATGACGAACTTGCCGTGCTGCGCTTGATCAGAATATACGAAATGCAGGGGCGATGGAAAGAGGTGTACGCTCTTGCAAACGAACATTTAAAGCCGAGCAAAGCGGACGATTTGTTTATTTTATATCGAGCGAAGGCAAGCTTCAATCTTGGTGATTTAAAGAAAGCCGAACTAGACGTGAATAGCTTTTTGAATCGCATAATGGAAAAGGGTGACCCCGCCTTTGATGTTTCTTTAAATTTCGACTACGAAGACGCCACAAAGTTGAGAGCCAAAATTTATGAGCAAACCGGACGGCAAGGGCTGGCTAAAGCTGAGAGAGAACATCTCAAATCAAGTCAGAAACAGACCTACAAAAGGGTTATGTTTAGACAGAAAGAAGAAAAGTAAAGTGCCGAGGGGTCAATCAGGGACGGCATCAACAAGTTCCATGTGCCTCTCATAGTCATGACGACAAACATCGAACTCTCTCACAACGGGCTTTAGCTTAAGCCCCGGTTCGGCTACAAATCTAATTCTCGTCCCCTGCGCATCATCAAGAAGCATAATGTTGGCGGTTGCGCAGGGACGAACCTCAATCAAGTGTCTTTCTCTCTTGAGGTGTCGGTCAAGAAAGTATTCAACTTCCTGCAACTGGCAGGCGTACTTTCCATACTCGTAATGAGTAGTCTCATAAAAATGCTTAATTCTATACTCGACTCCATTCACCTTGATTGGAACACTATAGAAGCTTGGATGCTTACCTTCAAAGTCAGGTATAAAAAAGCAAATCACACTCAAAAGAAGAACTAAAGCCAGTGGACCACCAAGAGTAAGCAAAAGAAGAAGACGAAATCGAAAAGGGGGCAAACAAAATAACTCTCGGATCAAGAGAAGTTGTATAAGTATGGTAAATGACAAAGAGAGACGCTGAGCAATCAGACTACTCGGCTGATAAGCACCCGGGCACGAAACAAACGAGAGAAGCAAAAGAAGTACAAAAACACGAAGAAGTAATTTCAGAACCAACATGTATTTCTAGCCAACTATTTCGCCAAACCGGCAAAATAGCCCTCAGCTCTTTGCCTCTCAGCCTGTGCAAGTTCGGATTTTTTCAACTTGTCATAAATCTCGGCGCGATTGTACGAAAACTGTCCTTTCTCTTCGGGAAGTTTTGACTGCTTCAATACTTCCTCATAAGTCTGCAAGGCCTTTTCATATTGCCCCTGGGCCTCCTGAGCTTCCGCCTTGATGAGAGTTGCTGTTCTCAGTGCATCGCTTAAGTCTTTACCGCCATGACAAAGATCGCATATCTGACTGCCATAACTCTCAGCCTCTCCGTAATGCTTGAGCTTGAGACCTTGCAAAGCAATCTGAGTCAATAGAGATAGACGCATTTCGCCGCCGCCATCTTTTGACCGACTCAAGTTTTCGACAGCCTTGTCATAAGCCCTTGCACCTTCGATAAATTGCCCAAGCCTAAACGCCTCTCGCCCAGCAACAATCTGCTCAACCACCTTAGAATTCAATTTGCCGGCGTCAATATTGATGAACCTCTGGTTTATACGCATCTCGCGCTCAAGAGGCAGCTTATAGCCACGGTGAGGCACCGCGCCCAATGATACCGTATATGGTTTGGCTGACGAGCGCTCGGCTTGCAACCGCTCGTCATCGGTCACCCCCCATATACTCTCTACTTTCGAACAAGCGCTTAAATGAATCGACAAAGCGGTTGAAAGAACTGCAGCTAGCAATAAATTGTCAATCTTTAGAGATCTCACAAGAGTTTTCACAAAGCCGACCATAGACAGGGTTGTCATACCCAAGAGCAAGACTGATGCAGAGCTTAGTAGTTTGCCTGAACCAAGCCTAGCCATGCTCTATAATTTGACCATGAGCAAGTTAAAATTGACATCGTGGAATGTTAACGGAATAAGAGCTGTCAGTAAGAAAGGGTTCTTCGACTGGTTCGAGACCTTCAAACCTGATGTTCTATGTTTACAAGAAACAAAGATTAGTGCCGATCAGCTAACCCCGGAACTGACTGAGCGTAAGGGCTACAAGAGCTTTTTCGCCCATGCCGAAAGACGCGGATATAGCGGCGTCGGTATCTATACAAAAATTGAACCGATATCGGTTCAAGAAGGCTTCGGGGTAAAGCGCTTCGACGACGAGGGGCGTACTCTCGTAGCCGACTATGGCGATTTCCTTCTTGCCAACATCTATTTTCCCAATGGCGCGGCCAACGAAGATCGACTCGCCTACAAAATGGATTTCTACACTGAGTTTCTCAAATGGGCAAAGAAGCAAACTAAAGCAGGCAAAAAATTGATAGTCTGCGGTGATTTTAATACTGCTCACAAACCAATAGATTTAGCCCGTCCCAAAGAAAACGAAAAGATATCAGGCTTTCTACCAGAAGAGCGTGATTGGATGGACAAATATGTTAAAGCCGGCAACATAGATACTTTCAGAGAATTCGACCAGGGTAAAGACAAATACACCTGGTGGCATATGCGCACAAATGCTCGCGAAAGAAACGTTGGTTGGCGCATAGACTATTTCTTCGTCAATGAGCTCTTGAAAGACCAAGTTACTGGAGCTGGTATTCTTGCCGACGTTATGGGTTCAGACCACTGCCCGGTGACACTGGACATAAAGATCTAGCCGTTTATCTTGCTCTTTTATCTTGAAATGAGCTAAAAAATAGGCGATCATTCCCTCTCCCCCACGTAAGTACGGCTATGAACCAGTTTCCAGAAGAGCAATTTAGACCAGATGAAGCGCAAGGCCTTCCAGAGCAAAGCCAAGATAGCCAAGACGCCCTAGCCGCAGAAGATCAAGCTGGTGCAAGCGACTTGGCTCGACCGGAAGGTAGCCAGCCAGCCCCCCAGCCGACATTAGAGTCTGGGAAAATCTGGGAGAATCGCACCACCAAAGAGATTCTCTATGGGATTTCAAAGGCCAAAAAGTCTGACTACGCTGTACTTAGGCTAGCTTCTCATGACATCAATGTCGATGGCGAGCTACTAATAAGCAAAGGTTCCACAGTGAACGGAGCCAGAATCTTGCTCGATGAAGGTTCAGTGGAAGGTTATCCGGCTATGAAGGCTTTATTGAAAATAACAGATGGAACCTATTCACTACTCGATTATTCTGCCACACAAGCCAATGCCATGCATCTTGAGCAAGGACTGAAGGTGCGTATAAACAACCTGCTCACCAGCCTGCCGGATTTGCCTGAAACATTGGAAGAACTCAATGAAGGCGCAGCGGTTGCCAAAATGAGAAGTTTCAATCCGGGCGACCTGGAAACACCGCCGGAAGAGACTAACAAAACAAAATCTCTGCGAAACAAGGGCGAAGCTCCGCCTCATGTAGAAACAGCGGAAGAAGCATTGCAGCGCACAATGCCTGTTGCGGTAATTATTACTATAGTAGTAATTGTGCTGGCAATTATCGCCACAATAGTGGTGCTTTCCTTCAAGCCGACTATTCATCAACCTTGAGTTCAGCATGAAGCATAAATCTCAGCGCAGACAATAAAGCCATACCCGATACAGCACCAGATACAGCACCAGATACGACACCAGACACGACACCAGATACAGCACCATTGTACGGCACCACCCAACCGATTCAGGCAGCACTAAAAGCAGCACTACAGGTAGTACCGAATCAAAATCCAGGCTCTGAATTGCTAATAGCCCAATTGCAATTTCAATGCCTTAATCATTTCAGCATCTAAAAACTCATAGCCGTCCTGCTGAAGCTTCTGAGGCAAAACCCTTTGGCTTGGCAAAATCAATGCTTCAGCCATTTCGCCATAGATGACCTTGAGCATAGCTGGTTTAACCGGCATAAGGCAGGGTCGCCTCAGCACACGAGCAAGAGTGCGGGAAAATTCACCATTTGTAGCCGCTTGAGGCGAAACAAGATTGAAAGGACCGCTCAAAGTCTTGCTGACTATGGCATGGTAAATGCCGGCACTGACGTCTTCAATAGAGATCCAAGGAAAGTACTGTTTGCCGTCACCCACTGGTCCGCCGCCACCCGCTTGAAAGATAGGCAAAAGGTTACCCAGGGCACCGTCTTTAGGGCTGAGAACCGCACCGATGCGAGCGAAAGCAATACGGCATCCAGCTTTCTCAGCCGGAGCAGCGCTCTCTTCCCAACTTTTGCAGACATCTGCCAAAAAACCCGTACCGGCAGAAGAATCCTCGGTCAAGGGCTCGCTGCCCCGATCGCCGTAATAGCCCACAGCCGAAGCAAAAATCACGGCAGCTGGGGGCTCCTTCATATCTGCCACCAATCTGGCAAGAAAATTTGTCGAACGCACCCGGCTTTCAAAGATAAGTTGCTTCTCTTCCACATTCCAGCGGCGAGCCGCGACATTGCGACCGCACAAGTGCACGATGGCGTCCAAGCCCCCCGGCAAAGCTTCGCATTCTTCACCGGCTGGATCCCAGAAAATCTCATCAGGCTTGGAAGAACGGCGCCGCACCAGGCTATAGACTTCATGGCCTTGGGTTCGCAGAAGAGCCTTCAAGTGAGTGCCAATCAAACCGGTGGAGCCTGATATCAATACCCGCAACTTCCTTTTGCCATAACGCGCCTTCAGTTCCAGGTCTCGGGTTAAGAGAGCATGTCTATAGCGAAAAAGTCTCTTTAATTCACCTTTGACATACAGGGCTCCGCCTATTTTTCCAGCCAAGCCAAGCGGCGGACTAAACTCAATACGGTCATGCAGCAAGCACTCAAAACCCTCCTCGCGCGCCGGATCATCGGCGGCTAGAGGGCTGATGCGATGCACATGCTGCCAGTACTGAAAGGGTCCGGCTATCTGATAATCACAAAACTGCTCATCTTTCACATAATCTTTGTGACCTAAAACCCAGGGAATACCCACCGGTCCCTGGTTGATTTGCAACACCACACGAGCGCCGTCTTGAATGCCGCCCGTATGCTCGACCAGCCGAACATCAACCCAGGGCGGCGATAGACGCGCAAAAGCACCAGGCGCTTCATGCCAGGCAAAAACATCTGCCGCCGGCGCCTTAAACTGACATTTTGCCTCAAAAACCAGATTGCCCACAGGTCCTCCCGACTCAAATCAGTAAATTAGGTGTTGTAAGTAATACAACCAATATTATGGACCGCTATAAAGACGGTTAAAATAAATATCGCTCAGGTATTACATTTAGTAGGGAATCTCTTTAACCGCTTAAGGAAGCTGCCGTGTCTATCAATAAGGAATGGAAAAGCTACTTCGACCAAGGCAATCAAGCCATAGAGGCCGGTAACTATGAGCAGGCTGAAACTATGCTCAAGGCGGCATTGTCATCGGCAGAAAGAGGCCAAGATGAGCTCATCACGGCAACCAGCTTAGATAGACTGGGCGAACTCTATTTTGAAATGGAGCAGTACGACCAGGCAGAGCCCCATTTCAAACGGGCGCTTGGCATCAGAGAAAGATTACTGAAACCCCACGACGACGCCGTGGTCTCCAGCCTCAACAATCTTTCGGCACTTTACTTCTTCCAGGGTAAGCACGACCAAGCAGAAGCGCCCTGTCGCAAGCTTTGTGAAATTTATGAAGCGGTGCTGGGTAAAGACCATGCCGAAGTGGCCACATCAGTCAACAATCTGGCCCTGATTTATTCAGCCCAGGGAAAAAATCAGGAAGCCCGTGGTCTATTTGAAAGAGCGTTGGCGATTAAAGAAAAAGCCCTAGGTCGCGAACATCCCGAAGTGGGAGATATTCTGCATAACATTGCCAATATCTGTATTTCTGAAACCAACTATGAAGAAGCTGAGCCCCTCTTGACCGAAGCTGTGGGCATTTTAGAGAACACAATCGGCTCAGACCATGCCGATCTCATTCCCATTTTGACAAGCTTGGCGGCAGTTTCGCAAGTAAACGGCAACCACAAGGCAACTAGCAAACATCTAGAAAAGCTGCTTGCCCTCAAAGAAATCAACCTTGCCCCTAATCATCCGGAAGTGGTCGATTGCATAATCAATTTGGCTTCCTCATATTTGTATGAAGGACGTTTCGCCGACGCCGAAAGACTCTACAAAAGAGCCATGGGCATCAGAGAGAGAGCCAAAGGCAGACAGAGCCCCGAGGTGGCTGAGATTATCGCCGCTATCGCCTTTGTGCATCAGTCTGACAACAAATATCTCTTGGCTGAAAATCTCTACAAAGAAGCCCTGGCTATCTGCGAACAAAGCCGCGGCCAGAAAAGCCCCGAAGCCGAAGCCCGGCTATGGGATTTGGCCTGTTTGTATCACAACAATGCCCGCTATCAAAAGGCTGAGCCGCTCTGGCAAAGACTTTCAAAACTGCGTGAAGAAACCCTCGGGGCAGAACACCCGGATACCCAGGCTTGCATGGACAGCTTGACAATATGCTATCTGCAGCAAACCAAATACAAAGAAGCCGAAGAGTTATTGAACAAGCTCAAGAAACTTAGAGAAGAAACCCTCGGACCGGACCATCAAGACGTGGCAGCTTGCATGCACTATTTGGCGGAGATAATGCGCCACGATGGACGCTTCGACCAGGCGGAAGGATATTACAAGCGCGCTCTCGATATTCGCACCAAGGCGCTTGGTCCTAATCATCCCGAAGTCGCTCATAGTTTGGAAGGCTATGCCCTCTTGCTGGCTGCAACCTATCGCGAGATGGAAGCAGAACATATGAAGGTCTGTGCCGAAGCTATTCTCAAGGCAAGCGCCCAACGCTAGTTTAAGGGACATGCCGACCACTAAGGCACTGGCAAAGACTCTGGTTTAGCCGGCCGCCCTGCCGCCTCTACTTTACCGACTGCAGTATACTTGCGGCTGGAGGCAGTGGTCATAATTTCAGCCAAACCGAAAGCACCCATAATGCGCGCAGCACAAAATACACCACCCATAAAAGCGCCCATAATGCCGGGAGCCATAGAATCCGCTCCAGCAAGGTAGAGATTTTTGACGTGAGTATCGGGCTGGAAGGAGCGTGCTGCTACTACCTGCGGTGTCATAGGCTGTCCATAGATTCGACCGGCAGGATGACCGGTAAAACTTTCAACTGTTAACGGCGTCGAAAGCTCGCAGTAATCAATTAAGTCTTTAAAGCCTGGATAGTGGGTCTCAATCACACTCAAGAGATTTTCGGTCAACCGTTCCTTATAGATTTCATAGTCGCTCCCCCGCTTCTTCCAGGCAGTATTTTGCCAATGTTTGAAGGGCGCGGCGCTGGCGATTGTAATCACTTGAGCCGTATGCTTTTCAGCAAGGGCATCTTTAAGCGAGGCAAAAGACAAATAGGCGAAGCCTGGCTTACCTTCAGGGTTATTGCGGGCAGCATACTCGGCATCATGGTCGTAACTTGTATGCAACCAGTGATTCTCTCCTTGAAAGCCAAGTTCAGATGGACTGCGCTTGAAGCCTATATAGGCTGAGATGGAAGAAGCATCGAGATCGTCCGAGAATCCTAGAACGGGCGCCTTATAAAGGTCCGGCAACAACTTTCTAAAAGTCGGATATATGCCCGCATTCGAGATTATATGACGAGCACTGAAGCTAAACGGCTCTCCGTTTTGAGTTTTACCGCTAACACCACAGGCGACACCATTTTTGACGACTATTTCGTCGACGCCATGATTAACAAGCACATTGCCGCCGGCTCTCTTGATTATCGGCACAATTGACTGCGCGATTGCATCGGCAGAACCAGTGGGATAGAAAGCACCCTTGAGAAAATGAGTGGCGATAAGTGCATGAATGGCAAAAGAGCTGAGTGATGGCGGCAATCCATAGTCACCCCACTGCGAGACCAAAACAGCTTTGAGCTTCGCATCTTTAAAATTGGCGTTTAGATAATCAGCAGTTGAAATTACCGCCATTTTTCTAAACGTGCTGTTAAGGGCATTGACAGGACCGGCGATGAGCTTAGGCATGAAACCAGCGGCAGTCTTTGTTTGAACAGACAAACAAACAGCATCGATATCTTTGAAATACTGCAGAATCGCCGCTCTTTCATGGGGAAAGCGCCTTTGCAATTCTTCTATGTATGCCGCTCGATTTGATGATGCCGAAACAGTAAAGTCGGGATAGACAAATTTATCGTATATCTCAGGCAAAGGCGCCCAATCAACACCACCCCCACTGACAAGATCAAAAAGCTGGCGAGAGCGACTACCTGGCTGCATTTCGCCGACATAGTGCAAACCAACATCGAACTTATAACCGTGGCGACTAAAAGTATGGGTGAAGCCACCCACCTTAAAATGCCGCTCCAGCACAAGCACTCGCGCACCTCTAAACTGAGCGAGTAGACTGGCCGCAGACAAGGCTCCCATACCAGAGCCAATTATGATTGCATCATAGTCGAAAGACATAATTATTGTAGACCTCTAAGAAGATTGTCGAAGTTCAAGTTGTAGATTTCTTGCGGATTAGCCCATTTGCTGAGCATACCGCTCAGCTCAAGACCAATTGCACCATGGGCGGTGCTCCAAAACATGGCAGCAATTTCAATATCGTTCAGTTTGCTGGACAAGAGCCCAGCCTTCTGGCAGTCAGATATCGTTCGCACCAAGACCATAAAGGTCTCGTAGCTCTGCTGGGCATCCATCTCTTGCGAGAGATTACCTAAAGACAGTCGCCCACCAAAAACAAGCTTATAGAATGAAGGATTGCGAAGGGCGTTCTGGCGATAAGCAGCACCGAGAGCACGCAAGCGCTTGAGAGGATCACTCTCTTTCAGGGCCTCCTCTTCTACTTCCCAAAGCCGCTTAAAACCCTCTTTCCATAACTCATCGAGCAGCCCTTCCTTGCTGCCGAAGGCAGTGTAGACCACCATTGTGGAAGCACCTACCTCTTCGGCAAGTTTGCGCAAGCTCAAAGACTCGGCTCCGCCTTCCGCCACCATGCGGCTGGCGGTTTCAAGAAGACTCAAACGCAAGCTATCTTTCTGTCGCTTCCTGAACTGGCCGGAGCCTTCAGGATCTTGCTTTTTCGAAGATTGTATAACACCGTTATTTTTCATAACAGTGTTATACCTCGGATAATCGACACTGTCAATAGCCAAGCAGACAGTGAAAACGAAAGAAGCACGAACTCAATTACGAGCCTAGCTAAGACGAAAAGCTTTATTGGTCTGCCGGATTCTGCGACTGCCCAAAGTCGATCTGGCTTCTTTATATAGTTCCTTTGCCGGGTCAGCAGCGCGGGCGCGCAAAGCTGCCTTAATCAACGCAGCATATACTCGGTCAGAGGCTTCCACCCCTAGTATTCGCTGCGCAAACAGATTAGCCGCCTGCATCTCACCAAGTCCTAGGGCCAGTTCATAAGTAAGCGGACCTTCCTCGATAATTGACTTTAAGCAGCGCTCTCTCCAGTTTCTTATTTCGGTCTTGGAATAGGTTCGTAAATCGGGAAACCAGATGTGGCAATCAAGCTCTGTAATATGCAAAAGTAGAAAGAATCCGAGAGAATGAAAGTAAGGTCTAAGATCTTCGTAGCGACGCCGTCGCAATAGCTGTCTCCAGACATGCCGAAGAAAAAGCTCTGAGATCTCGGTATCGAAATTAGCTTGTTTGAGCTCTCGATAGAAAGCCTCAGTGCGGGAACGTTCCCCGAGCCCTAGATTGAGCAAGACCAATTGGCCGACCAATTTAGAATCTGCTTGCCCCTGCAAGATGAGCTTTTCTTTGTCATTGCGATAGCGCTGCACTATCAGCCGAGCCGGTTGATAGTTCTTCACCAAAGTAGCTACATCTTTAGCTATAACCGAGAAACACTGGTCGCCATCCATCTTGAAGTATTTTTTGAAGGCTCTAAGCGCACCCTTATAGTCGCGCTCTTCAAGCTTAACCCGAGCAGCGGCAAGCTCATCTTTAGCCTGACGCTCTTTGTCCAAGACAGCTTGACGCGCTTGCAGCACCGTGAGTATGTTGGGCTTAGCTGGGTTCATGAATCGATTATATAATCGAAACAGCCCCCGGCAAAGTGGAGAAATACAATGCCGATAAGTAGTTGCGACCAAGACAGACTACAGCTAATCGAAAAAATCGAGAAAAGCTTTACGGAAGCAAGAAAACTAGAAATAGACGGAAAGCTTGAAGAGGCGCTAGAAGCATATCTGTTTGCCTTTGACAATGGACACCTGGTACCTGGCTGGGGCGGTGTCCGTTTGAGCTTCATTCCGGGAGCCATCGCTCGGCTTGGTCTGAAGCATAAGGCAGCTACTCTGGCGCTGCAAACCAGAAGAGACGCCAGAGAAACTTTGGTTAGAGGCGGAGAAAGAGATTTCGACGTCATTCACGAATGGCTGGCACTAAATCGCTACCTAGGCGAAAAAGACCGAGAAATGAAACTTCTCGCTGCACTGGATGAGAGCGGTGAACTGGACGAAGACCTGGAAGAACAGATAATTGAAGAGAACTATGAAAGACTTTTGAGGGCAGGCAATTATCAAATTCTCGAACCTTACTTTGATACTTTCGGCAATAGATTCTTACACAATCTGCTCAACTTCGACGACGATACTCTACTGCCGCCAAGACTTCCACAAAAGGTTAATGCTGAAAGTTCAAGGGCAAGACGCAGTGCTCTTTGGGTTTCAGAAATTAAAAAAAGCGGACGCAATCTCTATGAACTAGCCCTTGGCATAAAGAGATGGGAGCATGCCGATGAGGTGGCCAGAAGAGTCTTGTCATATTGCCCGACAATAGATTCACTGAACCAGTTGGAAGAGGTGGCTTTGCGCCTAAAGTGTAAAACACGACTCAAGAAGTTGAGAAGCCTGGCGAAGAAATTACTTTCGTCCGAAGAATTGGCAAAGATAGAAACCGCATAGATAGTGCCAAAGAAGCCTTAATTTAGAATACTTTCTACCGCCCGAAGCAAGAGACTGGACCTTTCTACCGCTTACATTTGCCCTTCAAAATAGCCAGCCTTTTTGCAGCCGCACTATTACCGGCCCGCTTACTTACTTCAAGCATATAATCGAAGCAAGATTTCTCGGGCAAGGTCCTAAACACTTCCTGCTCTATTGACTCTGCTAAAGCATCCTCTTTGGTGGCAAGAAGTACCTCATAGTATTCAAAGGGGCGGCGCAGATAAATGTATCTCTTATCATAAGGTACGAGCTTGTTGCCTCTTACATACTCCAGTTCTTCTGCTACAAGCTTAGATTCGGCCACGGCCGTATCATGCGCTTCCTTGTATTTGCGTTGAGCAACTAACTTGCTGAAGGCTTCGGGTTCAACAAGCGCCGACTGGGCAGGTTCGTTGGCAAAAGCAGCTTGAACCATAGAAATAAGTATCAAAGCCAAAACTGTTTTCTTCATTGCCACTCCCAAAAGCTCTGGTGAAATTCAGAACGAAACGAACTCATCTCCTTGATTTTATTGAGGCAAAAAGCTTCAATCTTAACTTCATGCCTCAATGCCCTGAGATCTTGTGAAAGTAAGCGAGCCCTTGCATGGCAACACCAAGAAAGACAATAACTCCAAGAACAGCAAGAAAAGCTTTGCCAACTGCAAAATCACTGGCATCCTTAGCTTTCTTCATTTCTTCCGGATCTTCGATAATCTTGATGAGATTTGCAACAGTCTTTTTCTCGCCGCCAATCAGGTTTCTAATCAAATAGAATGGCGTCATTACCAAACCAAAGGGAATCCCCCACCATCCGGCCAGAAGCGTTACCGCAGTCGAGGCAAGCAACCCTCTCGTTTGCTCTGGAGTACCACGCAGAAAGTAATCAGTTGTCTTCCAAGAAGTCATAAAGACTAAGGACCAGACCATGAAGTAACGGACCACTTCTGAATTCATGGTCACCATCGTTCCTTTAAAGTTGGCGCCGCCAGACTTAATCTCATCCACATTGGCGGCCAACCACTCCGAAAATGTTATATCTGCAGTTTTTAAAGCCATCTTTTAATCCCTATAAGAACTCAAAAAGAGTTTCCTAGTCTTTTTTACCCAAGATATTTATAGGTGAACAAAACGGGTATGAAATAATAATCGCCCATAGTCGAAACATTAACTACCTTATGCAAAAACTTACCGCGCACCTGATCAAGCAAGTCAACAAATTCTCACTCTTTCTTACGCTCGGACCATTTTTACTTGCTCTCATAATTACTTGCTTTTGCTCCAACCTAATCTATAACGCAATCTACGGCCCATTTCCTGTAGATGAAAAATATCTCTCCTCTCTGAAAAGTGTATGGAACGCTGACAAATACTACGTTTCACTTAAAGGTCCTGAAATAATACCGTCACCCTATGTGATAGTACCAACTCGCAAGGGCGAAACACCAGATCCAGAGAAAGCCAAAGAACAGATTGCTATTTTGATAATGCCACCACGCATTATCTTCGTGCAACTGCCTAAAGACCAAAAGCTGTCCACCGAATTAACCGGCAAGCTAACTAGTATTGACAGAGACCTGCTCAAGCTCTTTGAAGAAGATAACAAGAATGATCCTGACGTGATACGGGCCACCCTGCCTTTCATGCTCGATGCCAGTAATGATTTCAGCACAGATATCACAATCTATGCAGTTGTGGCCTTTGCACTTTTGGCAGCGACAGCTTATGCCGGCATCCCCCTTTTAGTATGGCAAAATGCCGAACAACACCCGGTCAACCGAGCTCTGAAAAAATTCGGAAATCTTCGCGAGATCACCGCCACTGTAGACAGCGAAGGGCTGACAGCTGTCCAATTCGGACCGGCAGTTCTCACCCATTCCTTCCTATTCTTTCCCAAGCTGAAAGAGCTAGTGGCAATCAAACTATCAGACATAGTCTGGGCTTACAAACAGGACAGCGAAAACGAAGTAAAAAGACCAAGCAACCTGACAATCTGGACCCGTGACGGAAAGAAAGCCGAAATCATGATCTCAAAGAATGATATAGAGAGACTACTGAGCTTGCTGCCAGAGAAAAATCCACATGCGTACTTTGGCTTCGACCCCAAACTCTGGCTCACCTGGAGAAGCAAACCCCAAACTCTTGTTGATGAAGTTGATGCTCGCCGCAACGCCCAGGCTTAAATAGCCAATTATCTCTCTTTCGACTTGGCTTCCAGCTCGGCAATCACAGAAGCTTCTTTCTTAGCTTCCTCTTTTAATGATGCCTTTTCATAGGCTTTCAGCAAAGCACGCCGACCACTAAGCCAACCAGGATAGAGCTCAACCGCTTTCTTGAGATTCTCCAAACCTTCCTTGCGCTCGGCGGCATCTTTAGATTCGGTCTGAGCGCCGCCGATAAGCAGATAGGCAGGTGCATAGTAGGGGTTCAATTGCAGAGCACGTCTGGCATACTCTACCGCCGACTTATGATCGCCGCCCTTAATTGCAAGTTCTGCAGCCATAAGCAGAGCAGGATAAGACTTATCGTATACAGCATAAGCTTCTTGCGCGCTAGCCTTAGCTTTATCGACCTCACCCAGCAATAACTCAAGACGGGCACGCTCGACCAAAAGGCGAGATGCTAGATGGGGATTGCTCTCTTTCAAGCCGGGCAGATCGGCTGCAACTTGCTCAACAAGAGCGAGGGCTTCTTTTGGTTTGTCCTCTAGACGCAAAACTGAGGCGCTGTAAAGCACATAAAGATAATTACTCTTGCGACTATCCTCAGGTACTTTGTTCAACTCTTCGCGGGCCAAAGTCGGCATACCGGCGTCGACCAAAGCCTCTGCCATACCAAGGCGGAAGGCATCTTTGCGATCTGCCGGAATCACCTCGAAGACAGCCATCATATTGCGGGCGGCTGTTTCGGTCTGGTCGCGCAACAACTTGCACTTAGCCAGCATAAACGCATCATCTACGGTGGCACCCTTGTCTTTATAGCCGACGACAAGATTCTCAAATTGGGTGGCGGCGTCACCGTAACGACCTTCTTCAAAGAGAAGCGAAGCCAGAGAGCGCATAACATCTACACGTCCCGGGTCATCAGGCGATGCGCTGGGCGAAAGCTGTTGCACAGCCATTGCTGTCACGAAAGCAGCTTCTGCCTTCATATAGTCATCGTCCTCGGCATAGCAAAATCCGAGAGAAACCATATCTTTGATTGAAGTTGGCACAATATTGAGGGCGCGGGTGTATTCTTTGGCGGCTTTGCTAAACAGGCGCTTCTGAATGTAATAGGCACCTAGAGCCCGGTGCGGCGTCGGATCTGTCTGATTAAGATTGGCGGCTTCCACAAATTCTTGCACCGCTTTTTCTTCTTCGCCAAGAGCCATCAGCACATTGGCATAGCCTAGGTGCAGAGCTGCCGTTTTTGGGTGCCGGGTAATCTGATCTTTATACTCTTCGGCCAAGTCTGTATAGCGCTTTTCGCTCACCAATAGCTTGTAGAGCTTCTCTCTAACCGGAGCGTTCTCGGGGTCACCGGCAAGAGCCTCTTTCAAATTATCGATGGCTTTATTGGTATTACCAGCGGTGACATTCAAGTTTGCCAGTTCAGCCAGCTCGAAACTTTTCTCTTTAGAGAGTTCTACTGCTTTGGTCTGGTCAGATAAGGCTCCGGCGATATCGCCACGCAAACGTTTAACAGTAGAGCGATTGCGATAATACTTAGCAGTCTGCTCAAGGGCGATTGCCTTGTCCAGTTGGTCAAGAGCCTCGCGCAGACGCCACTGCTGAATATAAATCTGAGCCAGGCGGAAGTGTGCAGAGGCACTTTTAGGGCTCAGCTTGATGCCTGACAGGGCAGTATCAAGAGCACCGTCAAAGTCGTTGCGGGCAAGCTTCACATCGATAAGCATATCGCGAGCCTCAGTAAGCTGGGGCTCTGCCTTGAGAGTTTCCACCAAGACGTCTTCGGCGGCCTGGTTATTCTTCAACCATTTCTGCTGCAGAAATGCGATGGTGCGCAGGGCCCAGGCAAAGCGCTTGTCGCCTTCATAGGCTTTTCGACTAAGCTCACAGGCTTTATCGGCTTGCCCTTTTTTGCCTGCTATACAAGCGAGGGTGTAGTTATAGAGAGTGTCTGTGCTCAAGACCGGCGAATCTGCAGGCAAAGACTGCATAAAGGAAAGAGCCTTATCAAAATGACCTTCGGCAATCTCATTCATAGCCCTGACCACGTTCTCGCAAAGTGCGAGCCTCACTTGGTCGTTATCATCCTTTGAATTTGCCACTACTTTTGAGGCGCCTTCATCTTCGCCCTCTACTGTCTTCAAAACAGCGGCAGTCTTATCGGCTTTGCCGACATACATATAGGCAAAGGCAAGCCAGGCCTGCAGATAGCTGCGCTTGATGCGAGCCACGGGAGAAAGAGTAACGAGTGTTCCTATCTTCTGCTGCGCCAGCAAGTTCTCCAACCTGGCGGCGGTAGCGTTCCAATCTCCGGCATTCATGGTCTTGATTGTCAGACTATCGACATATTGATATGCAGGCTTCTGCGCGGCTGCCTTCTTAGATTTGCCCTTAGGCTTGGCCGTAGATGCCGAACTTTCTGATGTACTTTCTACTGTACCTACTTTCTTAGCGGCGGCAGCAGCTTCTAAAAGAGGAAAAGCCAGTGATAAGGTGATCATCACCGAAAGTGTATTTCTGAATGTAAGCCTTTGACTTTGCATTTTCTACCTATTAAATAGAGTCTTTATTGAGTGATTTTGTCAGAACAAGTATCTACCGGTGTCAGTGTGAATTAACCACCTTCAAAGAGCGAAAGCTGCATTACTTCTTCCATTGGAATATTGCGAAGGCGAGGACCATCCAAAATTTTGGCGGCTACACCCTTCTTTTCCATTTGATTGATTAGATATTGGGCCCGGTCGATAATGGTGGCAGGCAAGCCGGCCATGCGTGCCACTTGTACACCAAAGCTGCGGCTGGCGCCGCCCGGCGCTACGGTGCGAATAAATTCTACTTTGCCGTCTTGTTCTTTGACCAAGACCTGATAGTTGGCAATCTGGGGGAAGAACCCCGCCAAGCCATTGAGCTCATGATAGTGAGTAGCAAAGATGGTACGGGCGCGCACATCGCGAGCGAGATACTCAGCCACCGACCAAGCGATGGCGACACCGTCATAGGTGCTGGTGCCGCGACCAACTTCATCAAGCAAGATTAGCGAGCGCTTACTGGCTGATAGACAGCACTGCGTGGTCTCAGACATTTCCACCAAGAAAGTTGACTGCCCCTGGGTGAGATCGTCGACAGCACCGATACGCGTAAAGATGCGATCGACCAAGCCGACATGGGCTTCTTTAGCCGGCACGAAAGAACCCATCTGGGCGAGAATAGTGATCAGGGCCACTTGGCGCAGATAACTACTTTTACCGGCCATGTTCGGTCCGGTCAAAATAATCAACTGTTCTTCGTCGCAGGCACCGGTCAAATGCACATCATTGGCCACATACTTGCCCATGGGCAAGAGTTTTTCGAGCACCGGATGGCGACCTTGCTTAATCTTGAGAGTAAGCGAGTCGTCGACGCGGGGGCAGGTGAACTTGCGCTCCTGAGCCACTTGCGCCAGTGAAAGCAAAACATCTAGATTGGCTAGATGGGTAGCAATCTTGTGCAATTCGGCACCAAGAGCAACCAGGCTCTTTCTGAAGTCTACGAACAGTTTGTATTCAAGATCAGATTCATTCTTCTCAGCGTTGAGAATCTTAGCTTCGTACTCTTTCAGGTCGGGTGTTATGTAACGCTCGGCATTGGTGAGGGTTTGTTTGCGAATATAGTCGTTGGGCACTAGTCCAGAATTGGCATTGGTTACTTCGATGTAATAGCCGAAGGTTTTGTTGAAATTGACTTTTAAGCTCTTTATGCCGGTGCGCTCTTGTTCTCTTTTCTGAAAGTCTTCTATCCACTGACGGCCGCCGCCGAGCAGATCTCTCACTTCATCAAGTTCCTGGTTATAGCCGCGGGCAAATATACCACCTTCGGTAAGTTCGCGAGGCGGGTCTTCGGCGATGGCAGACAAAACTTGGTCGCGCACATCTAATATCGCCGACGGTATCGACTTAAGAGCGCTTAAATAGGGACTGCGCGTATGAGTGAGCGAACTTGCCAGTTCGGGCAAGATACCGAGTGTAGTACCAACCGCAAGCAACTCCTTAGGATTGACACTCTCGGAAGATATACGCACCGCCATGCGCTCAAGGTCACAGAGGCGAGATATAACTTTCTTCAGCTCGTCGCGCTTGAAAGTAGGTTCGAGCAACTCTTTAATTGCTTCTTGCCTGGCCTTAATTTGCTCTACCGACAAAAGCGGTTTGAGCAACCACTTGCGCATCATACGGCTGCCCATTGCCGTTTCGGTTTGGTCTATAGCCCACAAAAGTGAGCCGTTCAAGGCCCTATCGCGCGACGTTTCAGTCAGTTCTAGGTTTTTGCGGGTATTGGCGTCAAGCACCAGATAACCGTCCACAGTATAGGTCGAAATGCCCTCAAAATAAGGTTTCTGCCCACCCTGTGTGCGCTCTAGATATTCGAGAACAGCACCGGCGGCACTGGTAGCCAGGGGCAGATCCTGGCAGCCGAAGCCCTCCAAGGTCGACACTTCAAAAGTGGAAAGCACTCTTCTAGTAGCTGGTTCCAACTGGAAGAACATGGATGGGCGACCCTTGAAGCGATATTGCTCGCCAATCAACTCCGGTACTTCGAGCACCTCGCGGGGTACGACGTCGCCTTCCTGCATCTTGCCGATGCGCAGAGGGGCTAAAACTTCGGCAGGACGCAAGCGTCCTAGTTCCAAAATAAGATTTTCTTCCGATAGTTCGGTGACGAAAAATTCACCGCAAGAAGCATCGACAAAAGCCAGTCCCCACTTATCGGCTTCGCGTCCACTGCCTTTGACGATGGCGGCAAGATAGTTGTTTTCACGGCTGGGCAAAAGGTGCGACTCTAATACCGTACCCGGTGTCAGCACACGCTTCACCTGTCTTTCCACCGGTCCCTTTTCGGCACCGACCACGCCAACCTGTTCACAGATAGCGACTGAATATCCCTTAGCCAAAAGACGTGCCACATAGGCTTCATAAGCGCGGTACGGCACACCGGCCATGGGACAACGCCCGTTCGGATAATTCGGCTCGGGGCGGCCGGTGAGCATGATGTCTAGTTCGCGAGAGGCCACTTGGGCATCGCTATCGAAAAGCTCATAGAAATCGCCGACCCTGAAAAAGAGCAAAGCATCTGGAAACTGCGACTTAACGTCCCAGTACTGCTTCATCATCGGCGAAAGCTTGCTCTCTTCGGCCGGACCGCCGACACCCTTCGCCACAGGGACAGTGTTCAGGGGCACTTCTTCGGCCGCCCCTTCCGTCTCGCGCGTTAACCCTTCTAGCGCTTCCGACTTTTCAGCAAGCTTAGCTGCTGCTTTCTCGGCTACTTTGTCGGCTGCTTGCTCGGCTCGCTTTGCATCTCTACTGTGGCTTTTCACCCGGTCGACTCCTCAATCAGGCCTTAAATCAGTTTTCGGACATCAATATTACCCGCCCTCGGGCGGCTAAGTTATTAAGTCTCTGGTAAACTGACTAAGCATATACAGTATAGAAGTCAAGGAATTTCTCATGGTAAGCCTTAGCAGCAGGACCTGTTTGACCCCCAGATTGACTCTCAAATCAACCCTTACCCTAAGTTTGTCCCTCTGGCTCTCTTTCGGTTTGGTTCTTACTTCGTCAATGGCACCGGCGCAGGCTCAGATAAAGCAGACACCGCCCAAAGCAGTACCGACAGCGCAGCCTAGTAAAGAAGGCGAAAAAGACAAGGACAAAGAGAAAGATTCAGAGAAGAAAAAAGCCGAGGCTAAACCCGAAAAGCCTGCCCCCGAACCGGTTATCGAAAACGTAGTCAATGTTCAACCGGAAGACCTAGTGCGCGCTCCTTCCGAATATCTCAACAAAAACGTCAAATTCAATGCCCAGTTTTATACCTATAGCTCGGTAGCTCTTGACTACAAGCCGGCTATGAGATCATCCAAAGACTACTTCTCTTTCCTGGTTTTGCGTCCCAATTCCCATGTGCCCCTTTCCGAGCTGAAACTGGCCATGCCCATTCCCAAAGACGAAAAGAGCCCGCAGAGTGACCTTTTGCAAAAACTGAAAGATAAAGACGAAGTAGAAGTGATTGGCAAGGTCTTCTCAACCGCGCTCGATGAGCCCTGGGTTGATGTTTTGAAAATAAAGCTGGTTAAGCAGGCTCCTGAAAACAAAAAAGATGAAAAAGCCAAAACCAACTAAGCCAATAAGTGGTAAATCTATTTAAGTGAAAGTCAAACTAATTGAAAGTCATAGAGGTATAGGAAAGAGCGGATGGTCACCCCAGAATCAGCGGTCAATGTCAAGAACTTGCTTAATGCTCTAAACGGCAAGCACGGTATTCTCGGATGCATACTGGTCGCTCGCGACGGGTCGGTTGTTTCCACTTCTTTGCCAGCCGAAATCGATATCGGCACTATCGGCGCCCTTTCAGCCACACTTTTTTCCAATAATGATGTTTCCATTCAGCGCATGAACCGCGGAAACCTAATACAGATGACCCTCTTGACCGACCAAGGCATTTTGCATTTCTATGAAGCCGCCAATCACTATCTGGTGGTTCTAACCGCCAAAGGTCAACGCATCAACCTGGAAGGTCTGATTCGCTCGGTGGAAGAACAGGGCAAGAGCCTAGAAACGATCATCGCTTAAGCTCATATAATAAAGATTATGAGCGTTGTGCCTTAGCACGGGAGTCTTGAGTGAAGATCAAACCATCAGCCCTGGCACTTGCCTGTACCTGCCTGCTAACGCAGATAACCTGGGGTATCGGGCTTGATGCGGCCATGGCTGCACGCTTTATCGACTTGAGCGGCAACTGGACCGAAAAATATGTAAACACACTCTCCGATGCCGGGGTGATTCCGGCTGAGAGCGACGGTAAGTTCCGCCCGCAAGACCCTATCACCAGAGCCCAACTCGCCCAATGGCTGGTCAAGACTCTTAGTATAGAAAATCAGGCGGTGAACGGACCCCCTAGCTTTCCCGATGTTAGCCCAAGCAGCCCCGAATACAAAGCTATTGAAATTTGTAAGCAAAACAATTTCATGACCGGCTATCCCGATGGGTTTAGACCAAAGCAGACTATGCAACGGGGTGAAATGATTTCAGTCATAGCCCGCAGTCTAGGTGCATCCACTCCAGATGATGGCACTATTGCAAAAGCCCTGGCAAGCTTCAGCGACAAGGCCACCATACCAAACTGGGCCCGCAGCGGCATTGCCCAGGCAAAACTTGCCGGAATCTTGGTCTCTGCCGATAACAATGCCACAGCCAAAGCAGTATCGGTGGCAACCAGAGGAGATGCGGCGGCTATTTTAGCCAAACTTTCAGACTATAAGAGCGACCAAGCCGTAAAACAAGCCCTCAATTATCAAGGTATGGACGGCGCCACTCGCACCCCTGCAGGCAATAGCCAGGCGGCTCCTGCCGCTTCCGCCCCACCCGGTTCATTCACCAATAACTCTCCGTATAATGGACCTGGTTTCTCCAACAATCTAGCGCAAGCCCAAGGCGGTCCCAATTTCCAAGGGCAAATTCAACATCAAAACTACACGCCGCCCAATCAAGGCTATCCGCAGCCCGGTCAGCCGGAACAATTCAGTTCACAACCGCCACAGTTTTATCAAGGACAGCCTCAATATGCTGGTGGCTATCAACAGCCGCCGCAGCAGCCTCTTTCCGGCAGGGTGGTGATGGTGGGCGCCGGCACTCAACTACCCGGTACTTTGCGCAATTCTTTAGATTCCGGCTCAACCCAGGTAGGCGAACCAGTGGAAGCCACTTTGACCGCCCCTGTATATTCGGGCGGAGTGGAAGTGATTCCAGCCGGTTCAAGAGTTCTGGGCTCGGTAACCAATGTCGTCTCATCCAGACGCTTTCGCTTTGGCGCCAATGGTCGCATAGACATGCGCTTCAATATGGTTGAAACCCCAGACGGCAGAAGATTCCCTCTCTCGGCGTCAGTAAACGACACCCAACTCAAACTGGTCGGCGGTTCAACCGCCGGGCGGGTAGGCAAAGGCGCCCTGACCACCGCGGTAGGAGCCGGTTCAGGCGCCGCCCTCGGCACCGCCCTTGGTGCTATCGTCGGAGCCACCTCTAATGGACAAGTCGGCAAAGCTACCGGCATGGGGGCAGTTTTTGGCACCGCCATCGGTGGCGGACTAGGGCTAGTTGGTGCCGGCGTACGCAAAGGCTCGGAAGTGATAATCAAAGCCGGTACACCTATGCCGATTCAGCTGGACGAATCCATGCAAGTCACCACAGGCGGTGGTGGCGCGCCAATCGGTGGGCAATTCCAGCAGCCCTTTCAGCAACCACAATATCAGCAGCCTCAATTTCAACAACCGCAATATCAGCAGCCTCAATATCAGCAACCGCAATACCAGCAGCCTCAATTTCAACCGCAATATCAACAGCCGCAATATCAACCGCAATATCAGCAGCAGCCTAATTACAGTAATAATCCCTACAATCAATAGCGATTATTTATGAAGATTAGTCGCCACCCCAACGGCGATTTCGTCTTTTGAACTCATCTATAGCTTGATCGAAACACTCAGGCGTAAAGTCGGGCCAGAGAGTTTGAGTGACAAATATCTCTGTATAAGCCGACTGCCAGAGTAGATAGTTTGATAAGCGCATCTCACCGCCGGTTCTGATCAATAGTTCGGGGTCAGGCAGACGCGATGTATAAAGGTTTCGGGCAATCAAGTCTTCGGTAATATCTTGAGCAGAAAGCCGTCCTTCCTTCACTTCCAAGGCGATCTTCTTTACGGCTTCAGTGATTTCTAGTCGCGACCCATAATTGATCGCCACCTGCAGATTGAGCCCGGTGTTGGCTTCGCTTTGTTTGGTGGTCTCTTCCATAGAACGACGTAAGGCTTTTGGCACGCCATCCATATGACCAATGAAGGAAAGCCGAACATTATTCTGAGAAAGTTCGACAAATTCGCTCTCCAATACCTGGCTGAACAATTCGAAAAGATATTTCACCTCTTCGCTGGAACGCTGCCAGTTTTCACTTGAGAAAGCATATACAGTCAAGAATTCAAGCTTGAGAGCTCCCACATGACGCACTAAGCGCTTCAAGCTCTTGACACCCTCTTGGTGCCCTTTCAGCTTGGGCATACGGTGATTCTCAGCCCAGCGTCTATTGCCGTCCATAATGACGGCAACATGTTTGAGCGGAAGGGGCTCGCTCTTTTCAGCCGCCCGCTCGGCGCTCGGCTTCTCTAATTTGCCTAAGTGAAACTTGCTCATGAGCCAATTCTACTCCTTAAGCCTCTTCCTCCCGGAGAATTTCACAGCGACTTTACTAATTTCCACCATTCTTGTAAGTTTGATCCAGGAGGCGATCTTGTTTTTAAAACCTACTTTACTGATTAACGGCGACATAACAGATATAGACCTGGCTGATCTGAAAGTCAGGGGCATCAAAGGGCTGATTCTCGACCTAGACAGCACATTGATAGCGCCCAAGACCGCAGAGTTGACCGACGGACCGGCACGCTGGCTGGAAGAAGCTCGGCGTCACTTCAAAGTGGCCATCGCCAGTAATAATAAGAACGAAGCTTATCTTGACCAAATAAGAACCCTGCTCGATATGACCGTCATCGGAAGAGCGGCAAAGCCAAGTCGAAAAGCTTTTCGTGTACTGCTCACTGAATTTGGTCTGAGCGCCGAGGAAGTGGCTGTTATCGGCGATCGCCCCCTAACCGACATCTGGGGCGGACATAGAGCCGGTATGACCACTATTCTTGTGCGCACTCTAAAGACAATGAATGAGCCGAAGTGGAAGACAACCATCAGAAATATGGAAAGAATTTTCATCCGCTGCTGTTAAAAATCACTAATGCGCCCCTGTGGAGAGCATCAATAAGTTGCAAGTAATTAGCGACAATTGTTGTAATATAGGGGTGATGCGCAGAAAAATAGTCATTTTGAGCCTTAGCACGACACTCATATCGAGTGCTGCGGCAGCCCAGGCCGGCGAAAAATTGTATATATCCTCCGCCACGTCTTTCATGCCTGGTGCGGTGCGCACTCTTAGTCCCATAGTGTCGCCGGTGACACCAACATCGGCAAGCAAGAGTGCCGGTCAGAAATCACTAGAAAGAGGCTTAGCCGAAAAGAAGAAGGGTAATAGCAATCAAGCCCTGATCTGTTTTTTGCAAGCCAGTAAGGAAGACCCCAAATTAACCAAAGCCTTCTATGAACAAGCTTTGATCTTTAGAGACCGCGCCTATGTCAAACTAGCCGAGTCGTCTCTCAATCAAGCGCTTTCTATAGATCCCAATTTTCACCAAGCCAGACTTTTGCTCGCTGCAATCAAGTTGGAAAACGGCAATGTGGGCACAGCCAGTCGAGAACTAAACAAAACCTTGGGTCTTGACGAAAAGACCACGGCAGCAGTGCCGGTAAAAAACGAAGCTAAAGCTGAAACAAAAGTAGAAAGCAAAAAAGAGCAAGTTGCCGGCGGTGATAACTGGACCGAAAGACTGCGCTTTCTCAACGAACACGGCACAAATAATCTCAAGCCCGGCGAAGCTTTTATGTTTTCGGAAGAATCAGGCGAGGCGCTGCTTATCTTGGCAGATGGGCGCAAAATAAGAAGACAAATCGCACAGGCTCGCGACAACGGCGACCTAGTGAAAGAAAGACGCCCGGAACTGCTCTTACCTAAAGAGTTTCTCTACAAACTGAGCACCCAGAGCAAAATTGTAGAACCCGAAAGAAAGGGAGCAATTAGCGATTTCGGGGCCAGAACAGAAGTAGTGGAAAGCCTGCGGGAAAAGCAAGAAGAGCCCAGTGCCGCAGTTAAGGCCGTCGACAAAGACATGGAAATTAATCCGTATTTGCGGCATACCACGGTAGAAGAAATAGAAAGGTATACACCTGGTAGAGAAGCCGAAACAACAGCGCCTGAAAGTGAAAAAAGCGACGAACTCAGCCTCAAGCAAGCTGAAAGCCTGCCGGAAGAAGATCTCAGCGCCGGCAACAGCCTAATGAATGAACTGAATCTTGAGGCCATTGTCGACAAGACTCAGAAATTCTTCGGCTGGCTCAAGAAAAGCCTGCATCTGCCGTAAAGACTGGCAAAAGACAGCAAGCCAACTTACTAGGCAAGCTCTGCTAAGCCCCTCTCCAACCAGGCATTGAACTTCTCCGGATACATATCCATAAAGTTGTGACCGGCCATCTCGAAAATCTCAAGGGTGGATGAAGGCAAGCGTTTATGCAAGTCTACTGCATAATGACAAGGCGCCACCGGGTCAAATCGCCCGGCGGCAAGATGCAGCGGACATCGCAAGACCGGTGGCTCGGTGAGAAAGTCTACAGCTTCAAAATTACGCATAATCTCTTCCAGGGCATGCCGCTCCGTCTCAATCAATGTGCGCGGACGAAATGACCAATTACGGTGTACTCCGCTGGTCTTAATGGTATCAAAAGTAGTGCCCATAAAAACTCTAAACACAAGCGATACAGGCTTAAGAACACGGGCTGGTAAGGCAGCCGCAAAGACAACTTTAAATAGCTCTGGTCGTGTCTGGGCCATCGACACAGAAATAATTGCCCCTAAAGAATGACCAACAAAGGCACAGGGAAACTCGATATCAGCACTGTCCAAGGTCTCCAGAATATCGTCGGTATGAACAGCAAGATCTGTCGGCTCACGGGGTTCCTCGCTCTCACCATGACCGCGCAAATCAATCGCAAAGCAGTTATGACCGAGGTGGTTCAGAAAGTCCACCTGCGATTCCCACATCTTGGCGCTCGAACCAGTGCCGTGAATAAACAAGACATCACAGGCCGAGCCGGAACTATTGCTAGTGCCGGCTGGGAACTTGCTAAACTTCAGCTTCATTGGCGCCTCTAGAGCAGCTCGGTGGCTTCCTCACCGCTTCTCACCCATGTGGGTGGAGCTTGCAGCTTGACGCCGGCCAAGTCAAGCAAGCGATAGGCTATGTCAAAGGAAGCATTAACATGATCGAGTTGGTGGGCGGTGGGCAAAGGAGCCGGTTCGCCGTCGGAACGCAGACGCAGGTTCTCGACCACAGGCACGATATCGTCGGCCTGCTCAATGTCGTAAGCCAGCCCCTGACTAACCAACATGCGGGCAGTGCCCAATTCCTGCGGCATCGGCTTAGTAAGCATGTCGATGGCTAACGGTAGTCTTCTTGCTATAGCTTCAAAGGAGGTCAAGCCACCAGCCTTGGTGACCATCAAATCACAGGAAGCCATAACATCAGACATACGATCATGGAAGGGCAGCACCGCTGTCGGTATCTTATAGCGAGCCGACTCACGCTTTATGGTGTCATAGAGGTGCTTGTTATGACCGCATAAGAAGATCACTTGGATCTTTCGTCTGACATTAGCCAAGGCGCGATAAATCGAAAGCATATTGCCCCCGCCTGCCCAACCGGCGTTAATGCAGATAGTGGGCAGTTCAATATCTAGATTGAGGCGGGTGCGAAACTCAGAAGGTGTGCAAGAAGCAGGCATACTGAAATCTGGATGCACCGGCATGCCCATGATCGCTATGCGATTTTTCTCGATTCCCAGATCAATCAAGCGCTTCTTGGCTAGATCGTTGGGAACGATTGTCAGCTCAGATTCTTTATTAGCCCAACCGCTCCAGAAATCGCCATTAGGATCGGTAACAACCGTTATCAGGCGGCTCTTATTCTTCAGACCGCATTCCTTTATGGCTCTAGCTAGATACTGGTTGGACATCGGGTGCACAGACACCACCACATCTGGTGCCAATTGCCCAACATAGCGATTGAGATAGGGCCTGGTAATTTGCCAACCGGCCTCAGAATCATTAGGTTTAAAGGTTTCAATAAACCAATAGTAGTACTTCATCGACTGCTGCTGGTGGCGCAGCAAATAGTTATAAAGCTCAACAAACCTGCGATTAATCGGGTGAGACTTCTCGACGATGTTCTCTACATAAATTTCAACGGTCTGGTCAGGCTTGCAGTTATCAAGCAGATATTGCATGGCGGCATGTATAGCCTCAGTGGCGCTGCGATGCCCGCCACCGGTGTCCGAGAACATCAAGCAAATTCTCTTGGGGGAACTCTTCTTATCGGAGGTGGATTTCAAAATTACTTCCTCTGTTACGACCAGGTCGGTGGCTCCGGCAATCGCCTGTGAGCGCTATATCTCGGACAAAAAGGTACTTTTCTGCTAAACTAAGCTGATCTCCGACTAATGATCCAACTAAATGTACCATCAAACCCGGCAAAAACCGCACTGGCCTGATAAAAATTCTTCTTTCGTCGCGTTTAACAATCGGGTCGCCAAGGTGAAAACGGGTCTTGCAGCGGCAATATTGGCTTGCACCCTGACAAACTCTGTCGCCCTTCCGGCTCTTGCAGACAGCTCACGCTTGACTTCACTGCAAAGCGACAAGACGTCTTCTTCCCTAGTATCTCAATCAGTACTTAATCATTTTGAGAGCTTACCGGCTGGAAGGCAACTGAAGCAAAGCCCAACCGATGTCAAGATTTACGAATACGACCACGAACCCTTAGGCGAACGCACGCCCTTTCTAATGGTGCATGGACTGCGTGGCGAGTTCTATCATTATTTCCGCTGGCAGAAAGTGGCGGAGAAACTAACTAAACACAAAAACTTCAACGCCGCTTACAAAATCTATATGTGTCGGTACTCGAGCCTCGACCGCATAGAAACAGTGCTGCCTATGTTCAAAGAAGCATTCAACAAACTCTATGAAGTAGGAGGGCGCAAACCGATTGCCATAATGGCTCTCAGCATGGGCGGCAATCTCACCTATGAAGCTTTCACTGATGCGAGCATTGAACCGAAGGTGAAGATGCTCTTCACCATGGGAACACCTTTCCACGGTTCGCCACTCTTTTGCAAAGACTGGCGTGCTTACACGGTCTACAAGAGACTATCATGGCCATGGAGTCGTATAGACCACAACCTAGCCTTTGGTTTGTACTTTAGAAAGAATCCCAATCTGCAAAAAGATCTAACCTGGGACAATGTCGACGGAGCCATTCCCGATGTTGGTCGTTTTTGGTCTAAACTTCCTTTCGGGCCGAGCGGCAAACTGACTATTGAGAATACCGAAAACAAGAGACTGGCGGCGGTAAACAATATTAAAACCGCTCGCGAGAAACTCATCACATATGGTGGCTATATAGTCAATCCCTATTTGCAGCCACGGGCAAAGCGCTATCTAGAAAACGCTTTTCTCTATCCGCTCTTTCTAGTCTCAACTTCTTTTCCAGCGCATATGGCTAGAGAGCATCCGGTCTTGGAATATCTCAATAGAGACATCGCCAACTTCCAAGTGCCGAAACCTGTAGCCAAAGCGGCTGGAACACCCTTTGTATTCGTCATGAACGACGGCATCACTCCGGTTTCCAGCGCTATCTTCCTGCCGCCCGATCTGGCTAAAGAACAATGTGTTTCTAAAGAAGCAGAACTAGAAAAGATAAAGTCTCGTCTAGATGTAGGCAAAGCCCGAGTTTTCCGCAATGTCGATCACCTTACCTTTATCGACGGCGTCAGACCTGTTAATCCAATTCAAGCCGCAGTGCAAAACCATGTTAAAGACGAAATAAATCCGCACGAGCCGCAGAAAGAAATTTTCGACTGGATCGTACAAGATATTATGGCTTTTGATGCACCTGACACTGGCAAGCTTGCGAAGAAAGAACTGAATCAACAAGAAGCCAAGCCAACCGAATAAGCCTTCGTTTGCAATTAGAACTTTACTTTGCGCAATTTTCGATTGACCGACTTTGTCTTCTTACATATCATCGATTGAGAAGGTACATCTCGCAAAGCCAAAAGCAAACAAACATATATGTCTAGCTTCAGCACCAACCTCAATGACGATGACGACCGCCCACCGCGGTTCACTTTGTCATGTCTGAAGCGATAAATTAACTAAGACCAACGACTAGAGAGCCGCAACCAAGAAAAGTTGCGGCTTTTTTGTGCTTTTTATCTTTGTATTTAAAGGGAGAAAAGAAATGATAGAACAACATGGCTATATAGAAACAATAAGACAGATGGGACAGCTGGTCTTCTTCAAGCTGCGCACCCAGGGAAAAACCTGGCAGCTGGTGAGCGAACGCCCTGAGATCATTGCGGCAAGTAAGTCTATGCTGGCAGAGACTCCGGTGCGCATCAAGGGCAAGCTCGTGCAAGAACCAACCGAAGAAATAGTGCTGGAAGAGTTGGAGATTCTAGCCAGACCAAAGAGTGCACCCCCTGTCGAAATCAGCAAGAGCAGCAAAATAGAAAATCTCAATTTAGAAACACTATTGCAATACCGTCCGCTCACATTGCGTAACACAAAAGTGCGCGCCATATTTAAAGTACAAGCCGAAATCGTCAGGGCCTTTAGAGAATTTCTGCAAAGCCGCCGATTTATCGAGATTCATTCCTCTAAACTAGTCTCGACCGGCACCGAAGGCGGTGCCAACCTCTTCAAACTCGACTATTTTGGAAGAACAGCCTACCTGGCTCAAAGCCCACAGTTCTACAAACAAATCATGGTCGGCGTCTTCGAGAGAGTCTTTGAGATAGGGCCGGTCTATCGCGCCGAAGAACACGATACATCTAGACATCTTAACGAATACATCAGCCTCGACTTTGAAATGGGCTTTATTGAAAGCATGCAAGACTTGATCGCTATGCAAGAGGGTTTGCTCAAACATATCTTCACCCATCTCAGAGAAACCTGCCCTGAAGAACTGGCTCTCTATGGAGCAAGCTTGCCTGAATTCAGTACAATTCCTCAGATTGAACTGGGCCAAGCCTTGCTTCTGCTGCAGCGTCAGTATGGCTATACCAGCCAGGAGAACGATCTAGGAGCAGAAGGAGAGAAGCTTTTGGGGCAACATTTTAGAGAGCAGGAAAAGTCTGAACTGGTCTATGTCACCAACTATCCCTGGCAGGTACGCCCCTTTTACGCCAAGAAAAGAGGCGAAGGCGGCTCAGGCAGTTTCGACTTGCTGATGGGGGGCATGGAAATCACCACGGGTGGTGAACGCGCCCATGAATACGAAGAGCTTCTTGAAGCCATGTTGGAAAGAGAATTGAAGCCGGAGAGTTTCGAAGATTACCTCTTAGCCTTCAAACACGGTATGCCACCGCATGGAGGATTGGCAATAGGTCTTGAGCGATTGACCAGGCAGATACTGGGACTTTCCTCTGTGAAACAAACCTCGCTCTTTCCCCGCGACTGCAATAGGCTCAGTCCATGACCGACTTGAATCTGTCGGCGATCGCCCGGGCAAATTGAGCGGCCGAGCCGTCTTTCATCGAAAGAAAGAGAGACGGCTCGGTTAGTTCGAGTTCCATCAAATAGTCAACGCCGCCTTGCCTAACCAGATCGACCCGGGCATACAACGGTGTCTCAGTAAGAGTGCTCAAAGCCGATTGAGCAAGCTCTAACTGCTCAGGCAAAGGCTCCGAAGGCGACTCACCGGCATGCCCGGCGGCAGCCAAAATCTGAAAAGGCGCTTTACGCACGCAATGACTAAAGACGCCGTCGATATAGACCAGAGACTTCTCGCCCTCGCCCTCGACGGCATTCAGATAGGGCTGCACTAGACAGTCGCCGTCTTTGAGCAAAGTTTCTATATGATTGAGGGCGGCCGAACATTCGCTCTGACCGCTTTGGAACTTTTGAACGCCACTGGTTGCGAGCCCGACAGCCGGCTTGATAATGTAGGCATCATAACAAGAAGTAATCTTAAGCAAAGTGGACTTGTCGGGCTTGACTCCTTGCTTGAAGAAATGAGTGGGACAAACAGGCACACCGCCCTCAGCCAATTTGAGCAAGTAGCTTTTGTGCAAGTTTGGCAATACCAAAGCAAGCGAGTTCATTAGCAGACTTCGCTTCGAGAAGACTTTGAGCTTATCGCAGAACTCTTTGAAATATTTGTGATAATTCCAACAAGAGCGCAATACCATAACTCTCGGCGGCTCCAATTCAGACAAGTCATGCCGCCAGTCAATAGTTCGGCAATTCAGCCCCATCTCGGCAAGCTCGGCTAGAGCTAAATTGTCATCGGGATCACCATCAGGAAGACCTTCATAGCTAAGAAAAACCACATCCATGGCTATTTTTTCCACTCCGTCACTCCAAATTAACTAGATATCAGACTAAACCAAGCCGTGCAGCACCGGCTAAACAGAGTCTAGACCATTTTATGTAGATGGCTTAAGGACTGAAAAGCCCGGAAAAGATATTATTGACTTCTCACCGAACCCTTTCAGACCCATAAACAGCCCCGTTTCAGCCAAGCATTCATGCTCTTCAATTCACTCAATTATGCTGTTTTTTTACCCATCGTCTTTGCTCTCTTTTGGCTGAGCAAAGATAAGTGGCGTGTCTGGATCTTGCTTATTGCCAGCTATATTTTTTACATGAGCTGGAAACCGGCATTTATTCTGCTCATCATTGGTTTAACTGTCGCCAATTATTATCTTGGCTTTGCCATCGCCGGCGCCGCCGATCAAAAGGGCAAGAAAAAATGGCTCACCGTCTCGGTGGTAGGCAACCTTCTCACTCTGGCATTTTTTAAGTATGCCTATTTCTTCAATGATACCCTATCAGCCATTTTGAAATCTTGTGGACAACCGGCAACCAAACTGCCTTTCGACATTGTTCTGCCTCTCGGTATTTCCTTTTTTGTTTTTGAGTTTATTCATTACACAACCGATGTTTATCGCGGTCACCAACCAATTCGCTCCTTCCCAGCTTTTGCTCTGTTCGCCAGCTTCTTCCCCACTCAAATCGCCGGGCCTATCAAAAGATTCCAAGACTTCATCCCGCAATTTTTAGCTCCGGCAAAACTTACAGTTAAGAGTTTTGACAACGGTATAAGTCTCATATTGTTGGGTCTCTTCAAGAAAGTTTTGATCGCCGATAACCTGAGCTTTTTCGTCCAGGGAGGCTTTAGCAAGCCGGACCTATTCAGCGGGCTGGATCTTTGGGTTTTTGCCTATGCTTTCGCCTTCCAGATTTATTTTGACTTCTCAGGCTATACAGATGTGGCCCGCGGCTCGGCTATGCTCTTTGGCTATAAAGTGCCGATCAACTTCAATTTGCCTTATCTGGCTGCCAATATCGCCGAGTTTTGGCATCGTTGGCATATCTCTCTTTCCACCTGGCTGAGAGACTATCTCTTTATTCCGCTCGGTGGTTCGCGGGTTTCCAAACTGCTCAACTATCGCAACTTGATCCTGACCATGACCCTAGGCGGGCTCTGGCACGGCGCCGCCATGCACTTTCTAGTCTGGGGACTCTATCATGGGCTTTTGCTGGTCGGGCATAAACTTTTTCAGTCAGTCAAAGAAGGACGGCCTGCCCTAAAAGCCTTTATAAACAGTGGCGTCGGCAAATTCATATCGGTGCTTTTGACCTTCCATGCAGTGGTTATCGGCTGGGTTTTCTTCCGCGCCGAAAGCAGCACGATAGCTCTCGAAATGCTCAAGCGAATGTTTAGCCTGAGCCCGGCCCTAGAGAACGGCGAAAAAGTGTCGATGTTATTGCCCCACATCAACTACCCTCTCATTTATCCAACCATCTTTTTGATCTTGCCCGTGCTTGCGGTAATGCACTATCTGGCAGGACTGGTCAGTGGTATCGACCTGAACAAGCGAGTGCCCAGATTCTGCAAAATAGGTTATGCCTTCGCAATGATGTTCTTGATTCTTGTTTTTTCGCCCGACAAATCACCACGCTTCATCTATTTCCAGTTCTAAAGCCATGCAAACATCGATAGACAAACCCAAACTAGATGACGACATGAAAGGTGAGAACTTTACCGGGAGCTTTGTCATTCAAGGCTTTGTCTGTCTAATTGCTCTTGATTTACTGCTGCGGTTTCTAGGCGGGGCCGGCTATCTAGGTTTCAATCCGCTCAGGGTTTCACACCGCTCTTGGGTCTATTGGAACGAAAGAGAATTTTTACTGGATGCTAAGAAAGACAAACAAGAGCCCTTGCACACAGCGCTTTTCGGCTCATCACTGATGATGTCGGCCCTTCATGGTGGCGACGCAGTCTATCTAGATAAGCCGCAAAATGTCACTTTGCACCATAAGAGTCAGTTGTTTAAAGACCTGATGGAAAAGCGCAGCGGCAAACCAAATAACAACTTTGCCTTTGCTCTGGGCGGCGAAATGGTTTCCGATGCCTACATACTGTTTAAAAGTATGATTGAACAAGGTCGAGGCCGCCACCCAGAAAAGCTAATTTATGGCATTGCCCCGCGCGACTTTATGGACCATGCTCTACCCTCTGTGACAAGCACTGAAATTTATCGGTATATGCGCAGAGTCACCGACCTTGCTGAAATTGAAAATAGAGCTCGTACTGGCCCTGCTGAAAAGCTAGAAATCTGGCTCGCTAAGCTCAGCTACATCTATCAACACCGGGAAGAATTTCTTTATTTGCAAACCCGCTATGCCAAACTGCTTTGTCGAAAACTACTAGGCACCGGCGATCTAGACTTGGTGCACGCACCAATGCACATTCGCAAACAAGCATTTCTGGAATTACCCGAAGATAGCGCCCCCAATGAAGTGATTGTGACACCGCCGGTCGGACCGGAACCATATGTCGATAACAGTTCTGAATATCGCAATCGCTATCGCAAATATCGTGAGACTCAATTTGCCGAACAACTCGGCTATCTTGAGAAATTACTGAAGTTGGCTAAAGAAAACAATGTTGAAGTAATCCTAGTCAATATGCCCCTGACGGAGTCGAACATGAACCTCATGCCCAGCGGCTTTTACCAGAATTATTACAGCAGGGTGGAGAATCTAGCCAAGGTGAATGGCGCAAACTTGCTTGACCTGAACGACCACAAACTCTTTCCGATTGAGTACTTTGGCGACGGTGTACATATGAATACGCGGGGCGGGAAAAGATTCTTTGAAGTCTTGGTAGACAAGCTTTTCGAGACAGAAGCGACAGCAAGATAGCAAACGAAACCGGCTTCTTAAGCCGCTTTCATGGCAATGACATTGCAATTTCTCAAACTTTTCTTGCGACTCTGCAGTCATGACTGAGAAATGGGTTTCCATTGGTTATAATCGGAATATACAGGAATCCCAGGACCGACTATGCAAAACTCTTATACCCCTATCGAAGCACTCTTGAAAGACCTATGCCAGGCCGCCGATAAGGGCGACTGCTTACGGGTCGAGACTATCTACAATCAGGCGCTGTCGCAGGCTCGCACTGCCTTTGGTGAAGAGCGGGCACCACTTTGCCTTTTGCTTATGTGTAAGTCGATTTGGTTTCATCAACATGGTCAATACGACCTGGCTGAAGCTTTTAATCGCAGGCTGCGAGACATTCTGCGCAACAATCATTTCCCCATTAGTTAGAAAATAGTGCCAGCGATTCTTCGAGATTTCGATAGAAGATCAGTGTAGGCTCTTTTGCAATACCCTGGCACAGTCATACTCCATATAAGTAATGTTTCCCTTTTCTATTGCCTCGCCGAGAAGAATGCGGGCTTCTGCAAGTAGTCTCTCTCGCTCTGCATTAGTGGTTGCCACCGAGGCATCAGCCACCATTTTTACCGCTAGGTAAAAATTGAGTTCAGTAAGTCGACTTATATTTCTTGCTTTTTGCCGCGCAGCCAGCAAAAGTTGGTCTTGCTTGGCCGCATCGTCTTCTACTAGATACAAAAATATAGGGAAGGGCCACTCTTGTCTAGCCAGCTTGAGAGCCGGATCTTGTAAGCGTTTGTCCACCATCTCTTTCAAGGCTCTGATTGCCGCTTGATCATGCTCACAACGCAGTGCCAGTGCCTTGATTATCAAAGCATAGTCAACCTGATTCAACTGCCAGTTCTTGTTCTCGCTAAGCACCATGTCGGCAAGCTTATCTGCCTGTTTATAATCAGCCAGAGCCAAACAGTGCATAGCCAGGCTGACCAATCTATTGGAGAGCGATTCAGACTGCCCTCGTAGAGCAATCATCTTCAATGCCTCTTGCCGCCTCCCTGATTCAGCCAAAAGTGAATAACGTAGACTTTGAGCGCCCTTGTCGGCAGGGTCATCCTGCAGACGCTTTTCCACCAAACTCATGGCTTCGGTCAATTCGCCCCGACGACGCAAGCTGCATACTTGCAAAAAATCAGCATCACTTCTCTCACCATTGCGAGCCAGAGCCTTAGCATCTTGCCCCGCTAGGTCGTATAAACTGAGTTGCAGATGGGCTAGTCCCCGATAGTAAAGAGCGCTGGCCGAAGCCGACTCTTTGCCAGAAGACTCTAAAAGACGATCGGCGTCGGCAATTACTTGTCTATATCGACCCAACTCAAACTCAGCATTGATGCGGTAAGGTAGTACATCGCCAAAATCTGCTCCGCGCCTCAGTGCTTCGTCAAAATCCAGACAGGCTTTTTCTTCTTGGTGTAAATCAATAAAGAAACGTCCTCTATAAATCAGGCCGAGCTGATTGTTTGGATTACGCTTGAGAAACTGATCGCAAAGGTTGAGGGCGTCGGCGGCATAGCCCTCTTCAAAGCGGCGCAAGGCTAGTGCCAGTTTATAGTTACCGCGTAGATCAAGCGGTGCCCAACCAACCAAAAAGAAAAGCATGAGCAAAAGTGCGGTGAGCCATATCCAAGAAACAATTCTCTCGAACCGACTATAGGCGCTTGTGGTGCGCAAACAGAAAAAGCCAAGCAAGAAACCACTGAACAATCCACCCACATGGCAGGCCAAGGCACCACGATCGGCCGCACCACTTACAATACCAGCCACAAAAGATGTAATGGCCAGACCTAAGCCGACCAAACCCCATTTGCTCAAGCTCGGTCGCACTACTTCCCATTTCTGCAAAATAGCAAAAGAAAGGGCAGAGCCGACCAAGCCAAAGATAGCGCCGGAAGAACCAGCCCCTGAGCTAATTGGCACAAGCAAGAGGCTGAAGCAACCAGAAGCCAGTCCGGAAAGGCTGAAAATCAAGGCGGTGCGCCAGAATCCGTAGAATTTCTCAACCTGGGGACAGACCAACCAGAGCACAATCATATTGCTCAAAAGATGCAAGATACCGAAGTGCAAGAAATTGGAAGTAAAAAGCCGCCAAGGTTCACCGGTGAGTACACGAGGTCCATAGCTGGAACCCCATTTGACCATTTCCATCGAATCTGGCTTGATTAGACTGGCGGTGCCGTGGCTTGCCACAAAAGCAACAAAAACAAGTAAATTCAAACCCAGCAAAATATGGGTCAAACTCAACTTTAGGGGCTTTCTCGGCAAGTGAACCTGCTTTCGCGGCTTAAGCCTTAGACGACTCTGCTGACTCTTCTATTTTAACTTTAGCGAAAAATCGGAGCCCTTGCTTTTTGGAAGTCTAGCCTGGTGCTATGCTTTAGGTCTGTTTAGTGAATTGTCCAAGCAACGAAGGTTATCATGAGATTTACCAGTATTCTACTTGCCTCCTGCGCCATTCTCGCTCTCAGTGGCTGCGCCAAGAAGGAAGCCGTGGTAGCCGGAAAATGGGGCTATATAGACAAACAAGGTCAATTTATCATATTGCCTCAATTCGACTCAGCCTCGGAAATTAGCGACAAAGGCGCGCTGGTCTTCACCAACAAACATTTGATGCGCCTAGACCCTGAAACCAAACAAGAATCGAAGATTCCGGTCGGTCCGGAAGACAAAGCCGAACTTCCGCCTTTGCCTGAAGTTCGTGCCGCTGAAGCGGGCCCCGATACATACAAGATTTTGGACGGCGAAGCGGTAATCTTCGACCCCGCCGACAAAGAACGCGAACTGCCTTCAATCTTTCCTGAAAAAGGCAGTGCCTGTGTGCGATTCGGTGAAAAATTCGCCTTTATCGGTCCAGACGGTAAATTGTCAGGTGCCATTTATGATGCAGCCCGCCCCTATCAAGAAGGCAGAGCAGCAGTCAAGCAAAATGGCAAATGGGGCTTTGTCAACAAAAAAGGCGTCATGGTAGTGCCGCCTCAATATCTTGATGCCGGCTCCTTCAGCCATGGACTGGCGCCTGTCAAGCAGAAATCGGAAGAAGAAAAATAACTAGGGCGCAAGTAATTTAGACCGGATATAGAATGCCTGGTCGCGCAAAGTAAACAAAGGGAGCAAAGACAAAGCCGGTCAGAGCCTCCAGATCACGGGCGTAGCTTTGCAACTGCTCTCTATGGCGTCGGGCTTGCAATTCCGGTCCCGCCTCCAAATGGTCGGTCTTATAGTCGACTATATACCAATTGCCGTCAGCACCTTCAAAAATCAGGTCGGGTTGTCGTTTCTTGAACTCTTCCCCAAAGCTGTCAATCAAATAGGTCATTTCTTTGAAAAGTCGCGGTGAGCCCTGTATCAAATCAAAGAGCCGGCTCTCATAATAGGTATCGAGCAGTTTAAGACCTTCTTGCAAAAGCTTCTCTAGTACTGGTCCGTGTGCCATATGAAAGCTTTGTCCAAAGGCGACGTCGCTTACATAACGCCTGAGGAAGTCTTGGTCGGGTCTAGTTTTAGCTGGCAAATTTTCCATAAGCTGGTGAAAAAAAGTACCAAGGAAATTGGAAGAGATGAGTTCACGATCAAAGCCTTCTTCGATAGCTATGTCTTCACGCTTGCTTCTAGCTGTAATACGAGTCAGACCAAGTGTATCAACCTCGGGGTCTTGAGCAGTGCGGCTCATTGCAGGCAAAAGCATGGCTTGAGATTTGATCTCGTCTTGTATTCCCACTTGGCTGGCAAATAGCTCGCCGCTGCGCCAGTCATAATGACTAAGATAGTCATTGGCAAGATAGGAGTTGAAGGGTTGCTCCTGGCCTCTGAAGTTAAGAGAGGCGCGCATAGAGCCTTGTGCCTGTGGGTTATGAGCACCAAATAAAATAGGTTGGAGCATAGTGCGGTAGTTCTTCACATTGCGACCGCCCTCTTTCACAAAGAGAGCGAGATAATCGCGCGCCCGGGTCATCGCCACATAAAGAAGACGCTTCTTCTCTTCCCACTCCATCTCTTCATTAAGAAAGGCGGCTAGTTTGAACCAGCCCGGCTTGTCATTCTTTTCTTCCCGTGCGGTATTAAGGGCAATACCATAGTAGGGATGATAAATACACTTATCCAGCATGGCCACTCTGCCGCCTGAAAGACAAGGCAAAGCGACGGCAGGGAACTCCAAGCCCTTGGAAGCGTGGATGGTCATTATCTTTACCGAATCTCCGCTATCGAGCGGAGCCTCACTCTCGCGCACGCCCAGTTGTCGCATCTTGGCTAAACGATCGGCAAACTCACCCGCACTGATGTGGTCGCATTCCGAAGTCATCTGCAAGAGTTTCCAGATATTGCGCGAACGCTGCCTGCCGTCGGGCGCAGCCAAGAGCGCCAAATCGAAAGCAGTATCGGCGACTATTTTATGCACAAGTTCATCGAGAGGCAAGAGAGCGGCATCTTCAATCAAGCGCTTAAGCAAACGCACAGTTTGTCCGTAAAGGTCTGGTCTTTCCTCGCCTTTGCTTAACAATCTTTGCCAGAGCGGCTGGCGCGAACCATCAGTCAGACTATGGATTAGATCATCAGTGAGCGAACAGAAAGGTGATCTCAAAACAGCCAATAAGGCATGGCCGCTTTCCTGCGGATTATCAAGAAAGCGCAGCAAGTTCTCAAAATCAAGAACCTCCTGGCGTCGCAAGAAGCCACTGCCTCCGAAGACAACAAAAGGAATGTTGTGCCTGGCGAAGACTTTCTCAAAATGCTGAAAATCGCCGTTCCTTTGCACCAACACAGCAAAGTCTCCGAAATTGAGAGGGCGCCTAGCCCCGCTTTTCTCTTCAATTTCAGAACCACCGACTATTTTGTCTTTTATCCATTGCGCCACAATCTGCGCTTCAAACTGTGCTTTATCACCGGGATACTCTTCGTCTTCAACGAAGCGCACAATATCAATATGATTCTCAGAGGTATCGCTTAGCGGTCGAGCGGCATTCAACGCTTCAAAAGAGGCCACATAAGAGAGAATGGACGGATCTGAATCAAACACCTTCTCAAAGACAGCGTTAACAAAGCCCACCACATGCGGATGAGAACGGAAAGAAGCGGTGAGCTTGGTGACAAGACTCTCGCCTTTCAATGCCGGTAAACCATGCCTGAGAGCATCGCGCCATTTGTTGAAAGTGGCGACGTCGGCACCCTGAAATTTATATATTGACTGCTTATCATCGCCGATCAAGAAAATACGAGTGCACTCTCCGGCAAGCAGACTGAGCAAGCGCGCCTGTAAATCGTTGGTATCTTGAAACTCATCAACAAGCAAGGCATGCAAACGTTCGGCAAAGAAAGCACGAGCACGAGATTGAGGCGCCGATAGAGACTCAATCGTCATGGCGATTAAATCGTTATAGTCCACCGAGTTCAACTCGGCTTTTGCAGATTGATAGCGCTCTAGGGCCATCCTGTAGAGACTAACTATGCCGAGGATGCCCTCAAAACCGTCTTCATCAAATGAGTTGAAGCTAGGCTCAAACTTTTCTATAAATTCATTGCAAAGAGCCTTAAGCTCTTTCAAAATTTCTTTGACAGCCTTCACATCATCGCCTCTGCCGCCACCTCGCATATTGATCGAGGCAGACTCGGCGATTAAGCGCCAGCACTGATCAATCTCTTCGGCAGGCACGGGCAAACCACTGCCCAATAGCGCCAAGCGCCGGCTAGCCTCGGCAAAGCAGGATAAGACAAGACGACGATTCTGTTCCATCGCATCACTATCTTTGGCGATGGCATTTACTGCCGCTTCTTGCAAGAGTCTCTTCAACTTCTCGCTTTGCAAAAGTTCTTTCAAACGTTGACGCTTTACCTCGTCTAAAAGCCGATGGGCGAAATCTCGCAAAGCTTCTAGTTGAATCATGCCGGTTTGAGGATAAGCTTTGTCGACTATGGCCAGTGTTTCATTAATCTGCATCGAGCTGCGCAACATAGACTCAAGCAGACTTTTAAGCTTGTCAAAGTCAAGCACATTCAAAACGAAAAGCTCGCGCTGATGAGAGGATGACTTGGCGGCGGCACCCGCCTCTGCTTCACTGAGCACAATATCTCTGATGGCGCCTTCAATCGCTTCAGAGAGAAGCTCTTTGTTGGTCAATTCATCAAGCATGGAAAACTGCGGGTCGATGCCGCAATCAGCCGAAAACAACTTGAGAATAGACTCGCACAAGGAGTGAATGGTGCCAATCTTTGCCCCGTCCACTTCAAGCATAGCCTCATGCCAACGTCTATCAAGACCCTGCGCTTTCTCGTCGGCATCTAGAGAAAGTTGCAAGAACTTACTCTTTAGGCGCGAACGCATTTCAGCAGCAGCCTTGCGGGTAAAAGTAACAGCGATGATATTTGACAAACTGGTCTCAGGATTATTGCGCAAAATCTCCACATAACGTTCGACCAGCACATGGGTCTTACCCGAGCCGGCACCGGCAGCGACCAGAACATTCTGACCGACACTCTTTACCGCCAGTTCTTGCTCTTCGGTAAGCATCAGTCCTCCTCAGCGCCAAGCTCGGCTATTCTACAAACAGCAGAGTGATTGCATTTCTGGCAAACCTCACGCTTACTAGGCGCTACCGGAAACTGACCTTTTGCAATTTTCTCAACAAATTCAAAAATCGTTTCTCGGCTTACTTGCAAGAGATCGACCTCTTTGTCTTCAAAATCGACTTTACCGATGGCGGCACCTTTAGAGATACTGAGATAGAGTCCGGCTGTCACTTTTCCACAAGACATAAGTTCTAGATCGCTAGCTGCAGCAAAACTATAGATGGGCATCTGCAATTCACGCCCAGCTAAAATATCGTCGCTCTTGATCGGACTGGAGCCGGACTTATAATCGACAACACGCAAACGCCCCTGTCCATCGGCATCAATTCGGTCAATCCGACCTCGCAAACGCAACTCCTTAAAGGCGCCCGGCTCCAGGGTTTCAGGACGCTGCAAGACAACTTCAGAAGAGCGGGTGCCGGCAGCGACATCAACTAACTCGCCCCCGAAAGGGCGCTCAAAGAAAACTGGTTCGAAGCCGGTATTGTCCTTAATGGCACTGTTGATTTCTTCCTTTAAGAAACGCCTCAATCTAAAGGCTATATCTTTACGCTCAAACTCCCAAAACTCGTCGAGTTTGACTTTGCGTTCCACTTGCACCCAGGTGAGCGCTGCAGCGATACATTCTTCAAAGAAAGACAAGAGAAAAGTCTGGTCGGCACTGTTGAGTCTTAGCCCGCGCTCTCTCAGACCCGAATAGAAAAGTTCCAGAGCTTTGTGATAAACCTCGCCTTTCAATCTAATATCGAGCCCGGCGGTTGGTTCCTCTATTTCCTCTTGCTTTAAGACATAAGAAACCCAGTACTGAAAAGGACAGCGACCATAAGTCGACAAGGCGCTAGGGCTCCAAGCACTGGGCATATCTATCTTGAGTAAACCGAGGGCAACCAAGTCGGAAAAATCGCCGCAGGCAAGCTTGCGATTTTGCCGACTCTCCGAGCTGGTGCGAGCTTCTACTATCGCTAGAGGGTCCTGCAACCGCCTGAGCAGACGTTCGCACTCCTCGGTATAATCTTGGGGTAAATTACTCTCCAAGGTCTTCTGCAAATAGTCAGAAACAGAGCCGGCGCCTTTGTACCAGAGCCTGGCCATGGCCAATTCTTCCACCGAAACCGGTCTTTGCAAAGCAGCTAGACGGGGTGGCAGACAATCGGGTAAAGCTTTAGACTGCTCGGAAGAACCAACCAGAAAGAATGACGGCACCAATTCTTCATTGGATGATTCGAAATGGGGATAAGAAAGCAAAACTTTATCTACGGCCCTCTCTAATAAGGAGCGGTAGAGAGAGAATTCAAAAGAATCATGCTGCCTGGGGTTCTCGATATCTATACCAAGAGAACCCCACTTGCGCACTTCATCGCGGCTAAGCAAGCCAGGACGCTCAAGGCGACGAGGGAAATCACCCTCGACCAAACCAGCAATGAGCACCACACGAAAACGCCGGTTAGGAACCAGATCAGCACCGCAAACAGTGACAAACTTATCGCCGCCGGCTCTTCTTCTAAAGTTTGAATTTTCAAAAGCTTGTTCCAATCTGACAAAAAACTGCTTATAAGAATAAAGCTCACTGCCATAGGACTGCCCTAAAAGCTCTTCTTCCCTAATCAGATCGGCAAGCACTTTACGCAGTTCGACCAAGCCCTGATGCTCTTCCCAGGCAATGAAGGGATTAGCATACTCATCGTCGGAGGGCAAGCGCAGAAGGGCATCGATAACGTCTTCGACATGGGCGACATGAGTACTGAGACTAGCCGTTTTTTGCACAACCTCGCCTTGCAAGAGAGTAAAGAAACGCCGCAGAGCTCGCGCCTCGGCAGGCAAGTCGGTCTGCTTGATAAACTCAAGCCAATCGCTCTCTTCCACCACTACCGACTGCAGCGACTGACGGTCTAATTTATCCACCACCTCTTTATCTATGCCAAGCCATTCGTGATTGCAAAATGCACTGCGCAAAGAACGAATAACTTCCACACGCTTAAACTTAGATAGGGGCAAAGATAGCAGTCGCCTGACATACTTAATGAGAGGCAAGGTGGCGATGGGTATAGCTTCATCTGGAAAATAGGGAATAGAGGCTCTTTCAAAAGCCAACTTGACTGCAGGCAAATAACTCTGCAAAGAGCGTGTGACCACAACAATCTCAGACGGAGGCACACCTCGAACCAGACAAGACTTGACCTGCCTCGCCACTTCTTCCATTTCCAGCTGCCTATCAAGAGTCGATATAAGCTCAGTTTCTACCTCAGGCACCGACTGTTCAAACTGAGTTTCCTTTAGAGCCAGTCCGCCCTCTGCAAAAGCAAGGCGCAAGCCATTTATACTCTTTTGCTTCCAGGTGTATTCATCTAGCTTGGGCCCTTGCGAGACATAGTCGAAAGTGATCAGTGTGCGCTCGCAATGTCGAGCCAATGACGAAAGCACCGAAAGCTGCAAAGGACTGAGTCGGTCAAAGCCGTCTATGGCAAGCAATGCCGGAGGCGGCGCCGCCTTAGCCCAGAGAGGCAGAATTTCACGCACCTTAAAAGCCAACTTGCGTTCGTCATAGACATTGAGTTTTTCAAGTTCGTCCCAGTAAGCCTGATAGATTGCCGCCAACTCTTGATAGCGCGATTCGGATGAAGCAGCACGAGAAAGAGTAGTGGCTACTTCTCGCGGTGAGAGGGCGGCACGCATCAACTCATCTATCAACTCCAACATCTGAGCATGAGTGCCGGCAAAATTAGCAATCGAAGCGAAAGTATTGAGCTTCCCTATACTTTCCACCTGCTGAATAGCCTTAAGCAAAACAGCCGGTCTCAAACCATCGGCAAGAAGATGAAAATTAACGCTGGCCTGTCGCATTATCAAATGACAGAGGTCGTAGAAAGGCAATATCTTGACGGCACAAAGACCAGGAGCGCCGTTCTTTCGCAAAATCTGAGCCAGTTGCTTTTCTAAAAGACCTTTATAGCGGTGAGAGGGAACGGTAAGCAAAACCGGTCTTGTGGCCAGTGGCTGCTCACGACTGTGCCGCACCAGTTCCTCCAACAACCACATGGTTTTGCCGGATCTATAGGGGCCGGTGATGAGCTCGACGCTTCTTTCGAACATTTAGATATAAGTCAGAGGGCGCTTGCCCGCGCAGACAGTTCAAGTAAAACTCGTGCCCGTCGAGATTCGAACTCGAGACCTTCGGCTTCGGAGACCGACGCTCTATCCAGCTGAGCTACGGGCACACAAGTCTGCTGTTGAAAGCCTATTATACTCTATTGCTTGAGCGCGCCGACGTCCCAAAAATAAACCATATACTCTTCGCCGCCCACGGCTATGGTCTTGCCGTCGTGCGACCAGGCAACCGGCCGAGCCTTGATGCCCCGAACGGCATCGGGGAAATCTTGATAGAAGCGCTTCACAATCTTGCCACTCATGACTTCTATGATGCGTGCCCCTTCTTCTCTATCACTGACAACTAAATAACGCCCGTCCGGACTGAAAGACAACCTATCGCCGCCGGGCAAAACAGCAAGCTCTTTAAAGTCGGCACTATCCAGTTCGACCAATTTACCTTCCACTGTAAAGAAAGCCAATCGCTTGCCGTCCTGAGACCAACGCAGATCTCCGTAAGGCCAGCGCTTTTGATAGGTGCGCAAAATTTTGCCACTCTGAGCATCGAGAATATCAAGCCGGCAAGCCGATCTCTCCATACCAGTCGTTTGACAGACGACAGCCAGCTCTTTGCCCTCTGGGCTGAAACGAGCAAAATAGCGACCGCCCATACGGTCGGAATGATGGAAACCATAGACTTCTTTACCGTCTTTACTGCTGCGCACCGAACAACCATAGGGCTGACAAACAGCCACTAATTTTCCATCTTGAGAATACTCCACCGATGACGAGCCAACTCCCCACGAACCGCCGAGAAGTGCGGAGCCGCCCATGCTGGCCACCATGGAGACAAAATATTGAGGATCCTGCGCATGGGTGAGTGCGGCCGTTTCGGTTATAGAAATCACTTGCTCTTCTCGCCCACTCTGAGCATCATAAAGCTTGAGCACACCGGCTCCGGCGCCGGCCACCTGCTTGCCGTCGGGAGAATAAGTAACGGCATTAATATCATTGACCCGACGCAACAAGCTATTGCTGGCCAAGGAAAAACCACCGTGCCCAGCCCTTTCAGCACCAGCTATGGTGGGGTCTTGCCGCAACCGACGACTAAGTTCGCGCCTCTTCAGCTCTTCATCGGGCGAATAGCCCAGAACATTCAAAATGCGCCCGGAGGCGACTGCCACTTGGGCAGGCGGACGATTGGCATAGGAAACCGCCAAAATCTTATCGTCCGGTGAAAAATCCATATCTCTCAAGAAAGTGCGCTCAAGCGAACCTTCCTCCAAAAGCTCTAACTTTTCTTCAGCCTTTTCGACATCATCGATGTGCGAAACGGCCTGCCCCGGCGAAATAGCCAAAGCTAAGAGAAAAACAAACAGAAACAGTTTGTTTGCACTATTTGGCAAGATCAGTTCACCTCCGCCTGTCTTCTAATTTCTTCTTGACAGAGACTCTGCAGAGCCATGTCTTGCGCCGCCGCATCATCATCACCCATGGCTCGATAGATCTGGGCCCGCAAGCGATAAGTCGATGGAGCATAGGGACAGACAACCAGGGCTTGGTCGAGCAGACCCAGCGCCTCTTTGAGATGTCCCGAGCGGCGCAAAGCATCAGCGGCAAAGATATAACCGGCCAACAAAGTCTTATCTAACTCGAGCGACTTTTTAGCCGAAGCAAGTGCATCTTTGTATTGTTTATTCTCGATGAGAATACGCGCCTTACTGGCATGGAAAGAAGCATTGCCGGGAGCAAGGACAAGGGCGCGATCGATCTCAGTGAGAGATCGACGAAAGTCTCGCGAGGAAAGACAGACAGCCTTTAGCCTATGGGCATCGGCGTTCGAATCGTCTTGCATCAAAGCCACATGAGCCAGCCACAGAGCGGCATCATCGTCGCCGGCCAGATGCAGGGACAGCCCCTGCCAGAGCGGCAAACTCTTGTCGTTGAGACTGTAGAGCGCCGCCTCTTCAAAACTTTCAGCAGCTGCCTCATATTCACTCAGCTCAAACAAAATAGAGGCCTTTGCTTTATAGCCGGCCGATTTTTCGGGAGCGGCAAGCAAAAGAGCAGCTTGCGAAAAGCGCTCTTTCAACTTATCCTCAGCCGGAATTTTCATCGTCTTCTTCAGTGCCCTAGACTTCTCCCAGGCAGATGAAAAACTGCTCAAGCCGTCAAGATCAAGCGAGCCCCTATCGATAAGACCGCGAGATAAGCTGTTCGAAGAATTCTCTGCTAATTGGTAAGCACTAGCATGCGCACTTAAACCGGCACCGCCTGTTAAGAAAAGGAAGCAAGCCCCCAGCAAAATCTTTCTAAGCAAGGCGCCACCTGAGCCGGCTGCCGGCCATAAAGGGTTTGATACCATCCAATTCCTCCGGTACAAGCCATTCTTCTTCTCTAAGCTCGATAAAATCTTGATTGACGGGCAAACCATAAAATTCAGCACCAAAGCGACTAACGAAATCTGCCAACTTATCAGAGGCGCCCACATCATCAAACAACTGCTTTAGTAAGGGCGCCAACACCGGAGCACTATAGACTCCGGCTGCTCCGCAAGCACATTCTTTCGCCTCTATACTATGAGGCGCACTATCGGAACCAAAGAAAAACTTAGCACTACCTGAGGTGGCAGCTCTGATGAGGGCTTCACGGTCCTCCGGGCGCTTGGCGACGGGCTTACAAAAGTTGTGAGGGTTGAGCCTGTCGCCAAGCAAGTCATCCAAAGTAATATAAAGGTGATGCAGGGTAATGGTCGCGGCTACATTAGAGGGGAGCGCGGAAACACAGGAAACAGCAGCGGCTGTGGTGACATGCTCCAGCACAATCTTCAAACGAGTGAATCGTGCCGCTATTTCCTGCAAGACATCTAAAAATTTCTCTTCTCTGTCAAGTGAAAATGCACCGGGTAATTCACCGTGCAAACATAAAACCAAACCAAGATCTTGCATGGCCTCATAGACAGGAAATAGAGCTCTAAAGTCTCGCACGCCGCCTTCTGAATTAGTGGTGACTCCATCTGGATAAAGTTTGCCGGCTATGGCGCCGGCTCTCTTTAAGTTATCAATGGAAGAAGAGTCACAGGCCGGTGTAATTTTAAAGGTCATAAGCGGTTCAAAACCGGCTTCAGCAGAGCCTGCCGCCTGCAAAATCTCAGAGCGGTAATTCTTGAGATCTTGATCGGTAAGAACTGCTGGACTGGTATTGGGCATAATCAGAGCTCTAGCACACTGACTAACTGTATAGGGCAAAACTTGCTTGAGCATTTCCCCCTGGCGCAAATGCAAGTGCATGTCGTCAAACTTTCTAAGCTTCATAGAGTCTCCTCCAAAGCAGGCTCAATTTCAGGAATAATGGAAGCCAAAGCCGCTTCCACTTCAGCGAAACTGGCATAACCTTTATCGATGGTCAAACGCCCACTTTCATCTCTTGCCAGACGCACCATTTTTAGTACCACTTCTTCTATTTCTCTATTGACTTGGTTGTTAATCTGAGAGGGGAGAGAGGCACTTCGCAAGCCTCCTAGAAAAGGCTGCCCAAGCGAGTCACGAAATTGAATCAAATGCTCCAGAGCTTCGGATAGGATAGACTGAGAAGCCTCGGCAGCTTCGGCAGCAGAGAGCGTCGACACGACTTCAGACTCCGAAGGCGATAAAGACAATAAAGGCTGCTTTCCACCGATTGCCTCCCAAAGACAATAGCCGAAAGCCATAATGTCGTCCACTTCCAAAAGAGGGTAATAGAGCGGCGTACCCACCATGGCATTTTCTACATAGCGGTCGCTCATTTGCAAAGGCCCAAAATAGCCGGGGTCTAAGAGCTTGACCGTCAGTTCAGGGGCAGCGCCGTCGGCATCGAAATCTCCCTGCAAAAATATATTGTCGGGTGTGATATCGCCGTGATATTGCTCGGGGCGCTCTTCCATACCAAAGACCCCTTCTCGATCAAACACCAGCTCTAGGGCAAGCAGATCAAAAAGCTTGAGAATATCTTGCACGCCGGGATTGAACTGGTGCAGATACTGTCTGAGAGTTTTGCCCTGCAGAAAGGGCATCGAATAATAGACAAGCCCATCTTTGTTACCAACAGAGAGCAATTCAACAAAAGCTCCCGATGTAAAGCCAGCTAGCCTCTCAGCTTGTAAATCAATCATCTGCGAAGGCGAAGGATAGATATCGCAGACCTGAAAAGGAGTAACATCCATGGCTCGGGTCAACCAACGCTGACCAATACTGTCTTGCATCGGCAGACCAGCCACGGGGCGGGCAATCTTGTAGACTCGGCGATCGCCATCTTGATTCTCACCGAGCATGAGAAAAGAAAACCGTCCTTGCGCCAAAAAGCCTGTCAGCCTATAGCCTTCAAAGTCAAGACCGAGTAAGGAAGTCCAATCGATACCGGAAGAATAAGAAGAAGTAAGACCGCGACGAGCAATCTCATCTTGTACTAACGCAAACTCAGCCTGCTCACTGGTGGACACTTCGACACCAGCCATGGCGCAGGCTGTCAAAGACTTATCAAGACCATCCTTGCGCAAGAGCAGCTCCGCGTCAGACAGCGCCTGCACCTGCCTCTCCGACTCCAAAACTCACCTCATTCTGTCAGTAGAGCGAATCTATAGTTTACCAGGTTCAGGGACCTTTCTGCGGTCTCAAACTAGCGTCTCGCATCATGCCGCGGGGGTTAACCGCCACAGGCTTGAAACCAGCCCCAAAAGCCATGCCGAGTAAGGAGCCTGCGGCCACCCCATTCTTGACTTCATCCATAGAAGCCCAGCGTCCTTCCAAGGTGCGAGTACGGACTTCCACCCCAATAAACGACGCGGCGCCCCCTGCACCAAAACCGGTGGCAGCACCGGCTAAGCGCGGATAAGACTGGACTAAGCCGAGAGCTCCTTTCTCAGCTACTTTCTCAGAAGCAAGCAACTTGCCGCCCTCCGAGTGCAGTTTGCCAAAAGCATAGACCGAAGCCGCAGAAGAAAAGGCTGCACCAAGCCTATCTTTATAGAAATTATTCTCGCGCGAAACTGTTGCAAAACCTTCATAAATACCAGCCGAAAGAGCCAAACTTTCAGCAGTCATTCGCCCCGTCAGAGCGGTCTCCCCAAGTGCGAGCGAGGAGCCTTTAACACCAGGCGCAAGGCTGCGCAGACCTCTATGCAAGACAAGAACCTCGCCGACGGTTGCCAGCCCAGCCCCGGCTTGCTGAGCATACCAGGCAGCAGAGCCGCTTTCCGCAGGGGGCGGCGCTTTCACCAGTTCTCGAGCAGCAGGCTCATAGCCAAAGACATGACCCGCTAATTGATTCAAGCCGTCGTAAGGGCGCTGCACGGCCGAATACTTCATAGACTGCATAAATTCGCCGAAAAGACTGCTTTGCGCGGCGCTCTCAACCGCCTTAGCGCTGTCGCCTTTGCTTTCCGTTTTCTGCTCTTTATTCGGGCCGATCTCGGTCATTTACTCTCTTTCAACCTCGCTTCCAGGCAATGTTTTCCAGCAATGCTTCAATTTCATCTATATAGTCAGCATAGTCAACTTGCGGGGCGTTGAAATGCAACTCTTGAACAGCAGAGCCGGTGCCGTCACTATCAATGAAGACGCCGTACTCGACCAAGCCGCTAGCCTTCCAAATACCTTCGACAATCAAGACCTTGCGCCCCGACTTGATCTCAGTACGACAGCTGGACAAAATAAAGTTCTCAGGGTTGGAAGCTTCCCTGACGACAAGATCGAGTTCGCCAAATTCAGCCGCTTCCACCTCATGAGGTTCGAGGGCAAGTGTGCGCAAAAAACTCTCAGCCGAAGCTTGCGGCAAGCGCCGCCCTCGGTAAAAGAAAACAAAAGCCACGTCAGTGTTTTCACTATGACTGAACTTTCTTACATAGACTGTATCGTTGACAGCTTCATCCGGCCGCTCTAGATAGGCAAGCGGCAAACGAATAGATCTAATCTGCCCGATATCTCGCACCACTGTAGCTGTCTGCGCCGTCATCATCTCGACCTCGGTTTTTCATCATTTAGATAATTATCGTAGATTGATTTGCCAACAAAGTAGAGCCCGGTAGCACCAGAAACGGCACCCAGAGTAAGAGCCGACACAACAGCCCCTTTCTTGATTTTCTTGTAAATTTCTTTCTCGGCTATCTCACTGGCTTTGGTGGGCTGCATGGCCTTAAACAAGGTCTTGAGGGGGACGCCCTGCTCCAGATAATCATGCCGCGAGCCCCATTGATTGGAGAAACGCACCATACCAGTTTCCTTATCGAAGGAATGGACATTGACCACGTGCCAGCCACCTTCTGTGCTCCAAGCCGATCTCACTCCACTCAGCCCGGAAAAGGGCTGCTGACTGGTATGAACCTGCAATACCGCCGGTAGTTTCTTCTCATTCTGCAAACGCTCAAGCAGATTAGCCAGAGAATCTTGATCTTTGACTCCATGAGCACCAATATAACTCAGTCCATCTTTTTGATATGCTATGGAAAAGCCTGTAGCATCGCTTCCCGACGAGCGTTTGTTTACAGCCTCAAGTTCAGAGATACTCAACCCCTTGAATTTTTTGCCTTTGCTATCGTTCAGCTGTACAGACTTATCGCCCCAGCTGAAGACAACTTGTTCGGTTTCATAGCCGTTCCGCACCGCTTTCTCATACTTCACTTCACCGCGGCGAGCGACATACATAATCTGATTGCCGTTCTTGTCATAGCCAGGCTGACCGGCATCCAAAGAGCGCAAACGTGCACCCGACTTATCGAAGAGCTCGGTTATCGAACCGGGCGCGCTTATTCCTGCTATTAATCCGTTATCTGTAAAGACAAGTCTGGATACTTCGGCTGCACTATATTCGGTACCATCTTCACGGAAAAGTCTTTTATTACTGCCAAGTGTGCTTAGCTTATTGCCTTTATCATCAAATACAGATTCCAGAGGGTTCTTAGAACTAATCGGTCCAATTATATTACCCTTGGAATCGTAGGCAAAGTTACTGACTTCGAGCTTATTGCCACTGACAATGATGTGCTTATTGCCCTGCCAGTATGTATTGAGCATGGCGGTCTCAATCAGCTGACTGCTATAGTCTCTGGAGCCATCAGCCTTAATGGAAGCGAAATCAAGCTTACCTTCATTTTGCATCTTGAGCGCATGCAGAGCCTCAAAGTCGGGCTTCAGACCATGCCCTACATGGGAGAGATCAATTACCGCACCATCAGTGGTGACCAACTTTCCGTCAATGGCAATATCGGCTAAAATCTTGGCATTGCGCTGGGGCTCGTTCATATAATTGCGCACTTCTAAAGTGGTGACATTGCAGGTACCGTTACAGCCCTGGTCGACTGTAGTCGGTTTAACAGCATGGAAAAGAGCCAATTCAGCCAAATTAGCCCGCTCGGCATCGCCAATTACAGCAGCAGGGTTTGGTTCAAGCAAACGATTGATATTCTTCAGAAAGATAGCGCGCTGGTTTACATTCATATCTCTGGACAGACCAGAATCTTCGAATTCTTTCACCAACTTATCGAAGCGTTCTTTTCTGGCGGCGTCGGGGAAGGCGTTGCGGCTCAAACGCTCAATCTCTTTACGTTCATGAATAATGTCGGCGCTAGTATACTGACTGAAGCCCTTCTTCACCTCAAGAACAGAGCCGTCCAGCCCTTCCACCGTATAGGTTCCGCCATCAGAGAGACTCTTGACCCGGCGAATCGAACCATCACCTTCGGCCACATGCGCACCGAGGCCAAGATTCTTGGACTCTACAGTACCATCGGCTTTCTTCACTTCAACCGACCAAGCATCGCCGCTGCCTTCTCTATAGATTTTCTGACCCAACTCATCTTCAAAGCGCTGCAAACGTCCGCTTTCGTCATATGCAAATTTTCTCACCAACCCCTTGTGGCTGGCCTCGACAATTCTGCCGGCGGGGTCGTATTCCATTCTGGTATCACGCACGGTGTCCAGCACTACTTTCGAACCATCAGCTCGGCGTGTAATCGTGCCCCTTTCGAACGGGGCCACGGTCGAACCGTCCGGCAATAAGGTCACTGGACCGGTTGCCTCTGGCAATTGAAAAGGACGGGGCTTCAGTAGTTCTTCGGCATTGTCGGAACGAGGTAATGGCTTGGCAACGGGGAATTCACCGGGAAGATCGCCGCCGGTGCGATGACCCGACCGCAGCAGGTCGGTCATCTTAGCCCTGACTTCTTTAGCCAATTCGAACTGTTTGATCTCGGCTTCACTGAGACCATTGTATTTGAGCTGCCGCAACTCGGTAACAGCGGCTTCCCTCGCCATCGGATCGCCGTTATCACCAGCCTTCAGCAAAGCCTCCAGCTCACCGACACGGGCATTCTGTGCAGCATTGAGAGGCTCAGGATATATGAGCGCCCCGTCCTTCTTGAAATACTCAACATCCTCCGGTTTCAAGCCCTTTGTTTGCAGCCATGCCAGCATTTGTGCTTGAATGCCGTTTTTCTCATCATGCAAAAGAGCATTGCGACTAGCCAAGCTGGCATCGGCTACTTCACGACCTTCTTTAGAAAGTACCTTGTAGGCGTCTTTGAAGCTGGCATCGACTGAGGCTATAGACTGCCAAACATTGCCGTCTTTGAACATGGTGCCGGGACCGCGGATGGCAACAATTTTGCTTGCACCACCAAGAGTGGCATAATTATCAACACCATCGCCGTCAATGAGCGTGGTCGATATCTTATAACGACTGATCAGATTCTCTTGCTCGGCCCGTGAGAGTTGTTTAAAGCCAGGAGCATCAACGGGATTTACAGGCACCGACCAGCTATCGATACCCGCCAATCTCAAGAGTTCTTTTTGATCATTAGTAAACTTCAGCTCCCAGCTACCGTCGGCATTCTGAACTTTTGGCCAGCTGTCTACTTCAGCCATCGGCTTGAGGCGCGGTACTTTGTCGGGACCGACAACTGTCATCTCATCCAAGACCTTCTTCAGCTCTTCATAGCGCTCCTCACTTATTTTTCCAGCCTTGAAATTAGCATCCAATCCGGGCTTGATCTTGGCATTAAGATAGAGCTGTCCCATAAATTCCGGGGGCGCTATTTGATGTTCCTTAATCGCTTGCAAGATTCTATCTATGCGTTCAGGGTCATAGCCTTGCCGCTTGAGGCTGTGCTGAGCGGCGATGGCACCGTCGATATGGTGAGTAAAGAAGTTGGCATCGGCGCCCGTAGGCGGCGGGAAGGCGAACTTCACCGAATCGGAATACATAGAAGCCAAAACCGCATCTTCCACTTCATCGGCACTAAGACCAGCCTTGCGACTAACTTCCAAAACCTTAGCCATCTCGCCCTGGGTATGAATCCAGTTGACTTCAGGGTCTGGATGCATACGATCACCTTGCCTGAACTGAGCAAAGTGCTCGCGCACCACGGCAAGGTTTTGAATAATATTGGCTTTCTGCCTATCGCTTAGACGACTATCGGTCATAAGACTTTCGTAGGCGCTCACCGGCGAACCATCAGAACCAATCGCTCTTACATCTTTCAGTTCGCGCTCAACCAGGGCGATAGAGTTCTCGTTCTCAGTGATACCAAGACGCTTAAAGCGGTCTTTCACTTTGTTAATTTCAACACCGTCGCGGCCGAAAGTCATCTCTCCGGGTTTATCGAAGTGCTCGCGCCGTCCATCAGGATGCACCACTGACTGCAACCTGTTCTCGGTCACGTGCATTACACGATCGGTACCATCCGGCGCATAATAGATAGCATGATCACCGCTCAGCATACGGAAAGAACCATCAGGCAAGACTTGATAGGAATCGCGGCCCCAACCGACTTCCTCTCCAGCCGGTGAGAAGTTCGCCCAGTCGCCATCCTCGTTGATTCGATGAAAGCGTCCGTCGGGCAAGGTAATCTGATTCAGCTCTCCATTAGCACCATAACCGTACTTATAGACACCGCCAGGTCTATGCATCTCGATAGCCTGACCCTGGGGCGAGAATTTTGTATAACCCCCTTCCGGAGAAATAAGCATTACACCATCAGCCGACTCGACTCTGATATTTCCCTCTCTTGTAAGTTTGACTTCGCCGCTCAGTTCGGTAATCTTGCCGTCTTTATCGCTAAGTTTGTACCTACCGGCATCACTGGAAATCACCCTACCATCGTGGAAATCAACTTGCTTGAGGGCACCGCCCTCATCATATTGAAATTTAGCTCCGCCCACTCTGCCACTAACGGCATCCAAGGAACCGTCCGCAGCCACCTCCAATTTCCGACCCGAGATAGAGTCGAACTCAGAGATTCTGCCATCGGCACCAAAGACCGCCTTAGAGCCGCCTTCAGGCTGCCAGGTCATATTGCCTTGGCTATCGACTCTAAAAATCCCCCTAGCGTCGATAGTGCCGTCTTTGTCGGAAATCTTCCAATTCAAACCATCTTCGCTCTTAAAGACTCTGCCGTCAGAGGTTCGAGCCTCTCTCACCGCGCCTTCAAGAGGTCCGCCTTGATGATATTCAATTTGAGCTCGACCAGTGGGCGTCACCACTTCAGAGACGCGTCCGTCGCTGTTCAGACGAGTACCAAGCTCAGCCTCACCGCCCGGGGCATGAATACCGGCGCCTTCCCTTCTCAAGCTTGAGAGACCCCGGCCCAAGCCCTTGAAGGCTATGGAGAAGCCGCCGGCCATGGCACCACCAGATAGAGCGCCGATAGCTCCTTCAGCCAGGGCTGACTGCACCGATTCACCTTCGATGCCGCCTCGAACGGCGCCCGACATAGCACCGCCTACGATACCAGAAGCCGTATTAAGGGCCACTTCTCTGCCGCCGGCAATCAATTCTCTAGATGCCTCTGCCCGAATGGCTTTATTAAGTTCATCGGTAAGCAGTCTTTGCACTTGCGGGATGTCTTCACCCTGAGCCGCCAGTCTCTTGGCCAATTCGTTCATAGCTTTATCGTCTATAGAATCGGAACCATTGGCTATGGCTACCGCCACCTTCTCCTTAAGCTCTCTTTCGAGAGTCTCAGAACTGCCTTCTTTCAAAAGCGATCTTCCTGCCGTCTTGGCCAGATCATCAGCTTGAGACAATACTCCATGGGCAGCGGTAGCAGCACTGCGCTCGCCCAGCTTGAGCAGCTGCGCCGCCTGTGCCGGACCAAGTACAATAGTGGCGGCATCAATAGCACCAGTGGCAGCATCACTGACTAATTGCGCGCTCTGGAAATCATAGTCGGCACCCATAAGAGCCGACTTGGCGCCCACCTTAAAGAGGGCACCACCGACACTGGTGTAAGCAAGCAGAGAGAGACTGACGCCACCGGTAAATTTAGCTCCAGCTACACCGGCAGCGATAATGGCAGTATCAACAACGGCATCGGCGGCAGCGCTCTCCGACTTCTTGTAGAGTTCAAGCGATTCATAAAGACTCTTCTGAAATTGCTCTCTCTCGCTTGCCGGAAGTTCTTGATACTTTCTAGAATAATCAGCGGTGATACGGCTGTATTGGTCAAGCTGGTCTTGAGTCATGTGACCGGTGCCGTCCCAAACCTTATCAACCCAAGCCCGGCCAAGACCGTCAGCGCTCTCATAAACTTCCGAACGAGCGTCGTTATATGCTTCGCGGGCAGTCTGCTGACCTCTCAAGGCTCTGGCCGCTTCCATTTTCTCGCGGCCGCCGAGTTCATCGAGAACATCGCCCTTTAGAGATGCTCCATACTTATTCTCGTAAGCCTGACGCACAGCCTCTCTTTCTTCAGGCTTAAGCCCGGCAAAAATCTCTTTGATTTTTGCCTCATCAGTGCCTACGCCCACCATGGCGGCGCGCAACTCATCTTCCGGTCGCATCTCGCCCTTTTGCCGAGCGATATTCAAAGCTATTTCGCGCTCTTCACTAGATAAGAAAGAGAGTGTTTTATCGGGATTATTTAGAACCTCTTGCCAGTCTGCATCAGTGGCTCGGTCTTTCTTCAGAGACTCAAAGAAACCTTTCTCATCGTCGTTGAAGATGCCTTTGTAGAGATCAGCCTTGACTTCAATAGGTATTCTGCCGGTCTCAAGCAAAGGTTTGGCATATTTTTCGTATTCATCAGGATCTAACGCCCGACGCAAGGCAGAGTCAAATTGCTTAGCCATAGCCTTATCGGCTTCACTCTGCGGATTATTCAACCGCTCACGCAGTGTAGGATCTTTGCGGAAAGCTTCTTCCAGATCTTGCACTACTTTCGTCTCATCAACATTGAAATTTGTAGAGTGCATCTCTAGTTTGGAAACGATGTCCGACTCAGGTTTCTCTCCACGCGAGACCCGATTGAGAATAGACATGGCGGCATTAAGTTCAGCTCCCGGCTCCATACCGCCTGCCACCAACCGATCTATTTCTTTTTTGTACTCAGGATCGTTTCTATACTTCGCTTGCTCGGCCGGGCTCATATTCTCCAGAGCCTTGATAATGCCTTCCTCGTCATCACTGAAAAATCCCTGGCGATCGGCTAAGACTTCAGTAAGCGGACGATTAGCGGCCTTGCTTTCTTCAAAGGTCGCCGCCGCAGACTTTCTATCCAGCAATTCGCGAGCTCTCTGCATTTCAGAATCGCTCAAATCTATAGCTAATGTTTTCTCTATCTCTCGACGATACTCCGGATCAGATTTGAGACGCTCCCAGTCTTTCTTGGACATGCCTTCTATGGTGCCGAGCACAGCATCCATACTGTCATCGAAAATACCGCCGTGTTTAGCCAGCTGTCCAACCAAAGAGCCATCTTTACCAGTCTTGATCAGGTCTTCCCAGCGGGCCAATTCTCTTTCATTGCCGGCACCTTCCATGGCGCTGCGCAAACGTTGATAGTAATCCAGACCCTCTTTGTCTGCTGCACTCAAACTAGAGACATCAGCTTTACTATCAGCCAAGCGCTTGCCCTGCAGATATTTTGCTCTTTCGGCATCACTCATCTGACCAATAGCCTGTTCTATAGCATCTTCATTGTCACCGAGCCAACTGGAGTTATCGCGGACTTTGGTGGCAACATCCAGCTTGCCGTCGCGCACATAGTCCATAGCGCGGCGGCTTTCATCACTGCCCTCGCCGAAGGCTTTCTTGACTCTGGCTTCGCCATCTTCAGCCAAGAACTTGGCCCTGGCTTCCGGCGAGGCGTCACGAAAGGCTTCCTGGAAAATATCTTGGTTTCCAGATTTGAGACCGAGTTCGGCCAATTTGAGAGTATCATCCGCACTGCGTTTGTCGGTGCCCTTCAGATAGATACTAAGCGCTTGCTTTGTTTCCTCAGGCAGGTTCTCGTCTTTAAGCAGACTGTCTTTCAGTGATTTGCCGTAGCGCTCTTGATAGGTCCGCTCAAGTTCGGCAATCTGTGTGGAATTCAAAGTGGAGATCGTATCTCGAATATCCTTTTCGACCGTGCTATTGCTGCGCGCATCAACACCCCATTCTTTGTGCTCCTCCAGACTGGCATTAAGCCTGGCTGCATCGTCGTTATTACCTTTTGCTAAATCGAGAAACTTGGTCAACTTAGAACCAGAAAACTCATCGCGCATCTCGTCTTCTAGACTGATACCGGTTCTCTGCCGGTAAGCCTGATCAATAGCCTTGATCTCGTCTTTGCTCTTGCCTTTCAAAAGCTCTTCGATCGTCTTCTCATCAGTGCCAGCCCCGGTCAAGCCGCCATTAGCAGCGCGATCAATAGCGGCAGCCGTGCGCTGGGCATCACCTTGCCCAGTCAGATTGGAAAGAGCCTTGGTTAAATCATCGCCGCTCAGTTGTGTGCGCAACATTTCAGAAAGCGGCTTGCCATGCTTCTCTTTGTAGGCAGCATCCAGGGCCTGCTTCTCTTGCGGACTGAGACTATCCAACGTTCTATTCAGCTTCTCTTTATCGACACCGATCCATTTGCCTTCGGTGGCAGCATAAACATCGTCAACCGCCTTGCCGACTTTGGCTGCATCCACTGCGGCAGCTTGGGGCTTGTCTCCAGCTTGGGGCTTGTCTCCAGCTTGGGGCTTGTCTCCAGCTTGGGGCTTGTCTCCAGCTTGGGGCTTGTCTCCAGCTTGCGGCTTGTCTCCAGCTTGGGGCTTGTCTCCAGCTTGGGGCTTGTCTCCAGCTTGCGGCTTGTCTCCGGCTTGGGGCTTGTCTCCAGCTTGCGGCTTGTCTCCGGCTTGGGGCTTGTCTCCAGCTTGCGGCTTGTCTCCAGCTTGGGGCATCACACCATCAAGCTTGATTTTCTGCCCCGGCATAATCTTATCGGCGTCGACCAGCCCATTTTTCTTTGCCACCTCCGCTACTGTTTCATAGAGGCGCTTGACGTAGGCGGTTGATGATTCTCCCTCTTTGCGGGTGAGAGCCTTATCGACTATACCCGAGAGGGTTTCGCCCGGCTTGACTTCATGTGTCTTGCCGTTAGCTGAGGCAGAATCGTAAAGCTCTACCTTGGCAAGCCCTCTAGCTTCTTTGCTGCGGTCGATAGTGTGCAAAATCTTGGTGGCATCTTCGCCCTGCTGCTCGCCGGCAACCTTAGCCTTGACGTCCGGCTGCTCGGAAGACTCGGGCTTCTGCCCAGCCTTATCCTTTACCACCGCAGCGTTCTTATCGGTCATCAGCCGTCCATAGAGAAAAGTCAAATAGTAAGAAGAGAGCCTTAATTTTATACCCTATATATACATTCTCAAAACGAACTAAAGCCCGATAAAATTAACAGGCCAGCTCATGCAAATCAGTCAACGAGGCTTTAGGAGAAGAAAAGTGCAGCCCCAAATCGTCGAACGCGAACAAGCCTATGCCGTGGGTCTCGGCAAAAGCTTTGCCCCCCAATCCACCCAAGCAATTAAGGCGCTTTGGGACGAATTCAGCAAGCGTGCCCATGAAATAGAAAGTCAGTCTGAAATTGCTTACGGTGTCTGCGCTGCAGATCATCCGGAAATCAAGTTCGAAGAAAACTGTTGCATGGTTTATGTGGCAGCAAAAGAGGCGCAAGCGGATACCAACGTGCCACCAGGGATGGTGAAAATCAAACTAGAAGCCGGAGCTTATGCTCGTTTCACCCACAGAGGACCGATAAGCGAAATCGGCTCCACTGTGGGCTATATCTGGGGCGAATGGCAACCTGAAGCGCCCTATCAGAGACGCTCCGCCCCCGACTTCGAGCTTTATGATCACAGATTCGATCCCAGCAGTCAGACTAGCGAGATAGACATTTATGTCCCACTCGAAAGACAAGAAGAAGAAAACTAGAAACCTTCTCTAGAGGTGCCGAACCAGCTCTTCTAGGGCATCCATGTTATGGATGGTCACCCGCTTAGATTCAATGTCTATCCAGTGACTGTCTCTAAACTTGTTCAATATCTGAGTGACCGTGACTCGACTGGAGCCGACCATATCGGCAATCTCTTGGTGGGTAAGAGGAAACTCGACTCGCACACCATGGGGCGTCACTTTACCGTGGGTCTCGGCCAAAGTGACAAGTAAGCGAGCCACTCGGCTGGGCACCTGACGAAATACGAGGTCTTCAATACGAGCCTGAGCCTGCCTCAGCCGATCACCAAGAACACCAATAAAGCGCAAGCCGAACTCAGGATTTTCTCTGACATAATTCAAGAAAGCCTCCCGACCTATCTGATAGATTCGGCTATCCTCAAGGGTTTCAGCATAACTATCATGTTCTTCGCTTTCCCAGGCGGCTTCACCAATCATATCTCCCGGACCGAGCAAGGCAAGAATGACGGTCTTGCCCTCAGTGGAAAGACGCGTCACCCGCACCCGACCCTTCTCAATGAAATAAATCGCATCACAAGCGGTGCCGGGCGAAAATAGTAAATGATGCTTGGGCAGCTCAAGCTCTTCTAAAATTCCAAGAAGTCGCCCCAGTTCAACCGGATTGAAAGACTCAAAAATCTCTGATTGTCTGAGACTGAAGAGCCGCTGAGCGCTTTTCATAGCTTCGACCTCTTTTGTATATACAGAAGGGAAATTAGGCGGAAGATTAAATTTGACAGACAAGAATAAAATCTCGCGGCTTTTTTTGAACTAAACCGCGGGAAATTACGTTATCTGTATTACCCTTCGCAAGTTTTTTGTTGGGTAACAACCTTTTTATACCCCTACCCCTTCTTTTCTAACTAAAAAGAAGGGTGGGGTAGATAAAGGGCACCCACGGAAGCGAGCGATCGCATATACATCAGACAGCATGCGGGTTGTGCTGGATTTTAATATCGAGCTGAGGGTCAAAACCGTTATAATTTGCCGATGTGCAATGAAACATAGGTCCGCACTAAAAGTAGCGTGCCCGGCGCTTTATATACGGATCAGCGACAGCTCGTGCTCTAGCTAATCTATCTGAGGAGAATCAATATGGCGGTAGTGACAAAAGAGAAAGCAACTGTGGAAAAAAATTCGGACCGCAATTCTGAAAAGAATACCGAAAAGCCAGCCAAAGCAAGCGCCGACAAGAAAGAAACTGTGGCCCCCACACAAGAAAGATTGAAAGCACTCGGCATGGCTCTTGATTCAATCAAGAAGCAATATGGCGACGGCTCCATCATGAAGCTCGGCGATTCTAGACATACTTCGGTGGAAGTGGTGCCCACCGGCGCCCTCTCTCTAGACTTGGCGCTGGGTATAGGCGGCTTGCCCCGCGGTCGTATCATCGAAATCTATGGACCGGAATCTTCCGGTAAAACCACCCTGGCCCAGCATGTGGCAGCTGAAGTGCAAAAACTGGGAGGTATCGCCGCCATCGTCGATGCCGAGCACGCCATGGACCCTGACTATGCCCGTGCCCTGGGCGTAAATGTTGATGAGCTGCTCATTTCGCAACCAGACACAGGCGAACAAGCTCTCGAAATCACAGAACAATTGGTGCGCTCCGGCGCTGTCGACGTAGTTATCGTTGACTCTGTGGCAGCCCTTGTACCGAAAGCTGAAATCGAAGGTGAAATGGGCGATAGCCTGCCCGGCTTGCAAGCCAGACTAATGAGCCAAGCCCTGCGCAAGCTCACTGCGGTTGTCGCCAAGACTCATACAATCGTCATCTTTATCAACCAGCTCAGACAAAAGATAGGCGTTATGTATGGCAACCCTGAAACAACTACCGGTGGAAACGCTCTCAAGTTCTACGCTTCAGTCAGACTCGATATAAGAAAAATCGAAACTCTCAAGAAGGATGGTTCTGAAATTGGTAACCGGGTCAAAGTCAAAGTAGTGAAGAATAAAGTCGCTCCGCCTTTCCGGACTGCTGAATTCGACATTATCTACGGCAGAGGGATTAACTCGGCCGGCTGCCTTCTTGACATTGCCTCTGAAATGGAAATCGTCAAGAAGTCAGGCACCTGGTTCAGCTACAAAGAAGAAAGAATCGGTCAAGGCAGAGATCAGGCTCGCACCTTCTTGGAAGCCAATCCAGAAATGCTCAAAGAAATCGAAGGCCGCGTAAAAGCTGAGCTTTCGAAAAAAGATAAGTAATAAACTGATAATTCAGGCCGCACAACCGGCTCTAAGAATTAAGATGTAAAGCAATATTGGAGTGATTTCGATCACTCCAATTTGCTATCTAGCCAGTGTATTCCGCACCAAAAGTAGAAAATGCCCCAGGCCCAGCTAACCAAGCCCAATAGAGCAGCAAGAAAAGCAAGCAAGATTCAGGTCCAAAGTGCAAAGGGAACTAGTTTCAACTTGCCAGATTCCAGCTTGCCTAAATTCATGCATAATCCACTCTTCCATCTTTTGAGCGGCGCCTTTCTTGGTCTATCTTGTCCAGGCTTTGAGCAGTGGTATATAGCCTGGTTCGGACTAGTGCCACTTTTTCTTTCGATTTTTTCCACCAGATCTATATTCAAACTAGCCGGAACTGGATTTTGCTTCGGTCTGGGCTACAGTCTCGTCTATTTGCACTGGTATTTGAATCTGGCGCCGCTCGACTGGATGGGCTTCCCGGGGCTGACCGGGCATGCCTTGAGCATGCTCGCCTGGTTTTTGGTTTCAAGCCAACAAGCGCTACTTTTTAGCATATTTGCGGTAATTGTCGGGAAACTGCCATTCTGCGCCGGCTTTACCCCAAAGAAAAGCGAGCCGCAAGCCAACGGCAAGAGTAATTGGCAACTACCAATGCTATGCGTGGTGCCGCTAATCTATGTATTGGTCATGAACAAGATTGGCAACAGCCCCGACCTACTCGGGGTTCCTTGGCCAATGATTGAATACAGCCAATATCGTCAGAACATGCTCATTCAAGGAGCCTCAGTCTTTGGCGGCATAGGGCTGGCTTATCTGATCGTTACCGCCAACCTTGCCCTTGCCTCACTTCTGGCTAATTTCATAAGGCCCCTAGCCGTTGAAAAACTCTTTGCCGAAAACAAAGACACCGCCTACTACTACTGCCTGGGCACCATACTTTTACTGGGAGCCTATATCACGCCAGGTCTTGTGGAAGGTTCCAATCTCAAAACCAGTACACCCTTGAAAGTGGCTGTGCTGGAAGGCGCCATCAACATAGATATGCAAAAGTCGGCGACCGGGGGCAAAATTGCCCTGCCCGAAATAATCGAGCGTTATAAATTGCTCTTTAAGACAGCCGGTAAAGACTGCGAAAACGCCCTCACTGTCTTACCCGAAGGGGCGCTGCCGGTCTATATTCAAGAGAGCCCAACCACCTTAGAATGGCTCAAACAAGAAGCGCGGGAGCGCCAAACCGATATTTTGGCCGGCGCAATGGATAGACCGGCCGTAGGACATCCCTATAATGCTGCTTTCGGGGTAACTAGCAGCGGTCTGAAAGCTGAAATCTACCACAAGCGCTTTCTTGTACCACTGGGTGAATATACCCCCCTTTTTGTGCAGTATATGCCTGAATGGGTGAGACGTTGGACCAATACTCCTTCAGGCTCGGGTTTCATGGCCGGCAAGCATGCAGGCTTGATATCACTCAACTCGGTGAAAGCCGGGCCTTTGATCTGCTTCGAGTGTATTTCTCCCGAATTAACCACAGCAACTTGTCGAGAAGGCGCCCAGTTGCTTGTTAATATTTCCGACCTGGCTTGGTTTCATCAATCCGACTGCGGCAGGCAGATGCTCGCCTTTTCAGTCTTCCGAGCTGTCGAAAACAGACGCTCGCTGATTTTTGCAGCAAATACTGGACCTTCTGCCCTAATCGATCCAAGAGGTACAATAGCAGAGTACAAACAACAAAATGAAAGTAAGGTTGTTTGCGGTGAAGTGCAATTAAATAGTCGACTGACTCCTTTTGCCTTGTGGTACAGATAATAGGAAACAATGCACAAGTCAAAACTGCGCCATAAAAGAATAGAGCCATCAAGTCGGTCTATCAGCCAGGCGGGCTTGTTATTCGCCTTTTCAACACTTATTTCTTTATCGTGCTGGTCTGCCGAGGCCCAAACCGCCGATAGAACCGCCCTGAACACTCCAGAGCAAACCATGGCCGACTCAATGAAAGTTGACGCCGTAGCCGATGCTTCTATCTTCCCCTTTCTCAAAAAGCCCCAAGCCAACAGCAAGAAGAAAGAAGGTGAAACCAACACAAAGCTGTCAAGGGCAACTGTCGAGGCTACTATTAAGGCCCCTCGCGAGTTTGTCTGGGACAGTCTCACCGACTTTTTGTCATACCCAAAGCTTTTCCCTCGTATGTCATCGTGCAAAATCTTGAAACGCACTGGCGACCAAGTTTACCTTGAAACAGAGTTGAAGCCGCAAATGTTCGTGCGCGAGACCTGCCAGCACACAGTCAATGAAATCGGCGCCAAACCTGATTTGATTCGCTGGCGAATGCTCGATGGCACATTCAAGTCAGCTTATGGAGAGTGGAAACTGATTCCAGTAAACGAAGGCAAACACTGCCTTGTCAAGTACTCATTAGAAATAGACCCGGGACCGGCAATACCAAGACCTGTAGCCAGCTGGGCTCTCAAGATGGTGCAAAAGGAAATAATCGCAGGCGTCAAGCAGACCCTCGATCAAGAGTACGAAAGAAGAAGCAAGCAAGCAGCTCGCTAAATTCTTGAATTATTAAGGTCCGACTTTAGTAGCGGCTTTGACAGCGATAGTGACCAGAGTTTGACCACCGCTGGACGAAACACTCTTGAGCGTTCCCATGGCTACTTCACCCCAACGATCGGCACGAGGAGTCATGCCCTCTCCCTGCTGCATAATCTTGACAAAGTCAGTTTCGCGCTTGGCATCAATCTTGTTGAGGGAACCGTCGAGCACAATCACCACATCGGTGATGCCGTCTTCTCTGCGCGGTTTGCCGGCAATACGCCCCTTACCCACTTCGATCCAGCGTTGATTGGTGGTATTTGTACCTTCACCCCATTGAAGAAGCTGAACAGGCTTGCTCAGTTTAATCATGAAAGAACCCTCACAAGATTCCAGAATAGACAATCAATTGAATTGAGACAAAGTTAGCACATTTACAAGCAATACTCATTGATTGAGACTTACTTATTGAGTTTCTTTCTGGCAGCTTGAATTGTCTCAACAATGTCGGGCAAATAGTCTTCGATATAGGTATCTGACAACTGAAAGAAGTCACGCGCCCTGTTGTCTTCGCTAAAAGAATCGGCGATAAGCAAATGCGCCAGCTCAAGATTGAGCGTGTTCTTTGGCAAAACATTCTTGACCATGTCGAAGACCCGCCCTGATAGCTGACTGGGTAAAGTCATCACCGAACCAGCAAGACCAAATTCATCTCGCACCAACTGCAGCAATTCCACAAAAGAATAATCGACCGGACCACCGATATCAAAAATCTGTCGCACTGTCTCACGGTTATAGATAGAAGAAACAACAGCTTGAGCCACGTCGTCGACAAGCACTGGCTGTATGCGATTGAGACCGCTGCCGACAACGGCAAGAAAGGGCTTGAAAGTAATAATCGGCGCCAGCATCTCGATAAAGGGAAAGCGTTCGCCGAACATATAAGAAGGCCTAAAAACAGTCCAGTAGAGTTCAGTCTCGCGCAAGAGGGCTTCGCCCTCACTCTTACTGGCTAGATAGCTACAATCGCTTTCTTCCCGCGCACCGAGACAACTGACATGCAAAAACCTCTGCACTTTGTACTCCAGGCAAAGATGTATCAGCTTCTCAACCAATAAGACATTGAGATACTCGTATGAGCTATCGCGATGATTAGAGACAAGCTGAAAACTGCCTGAAATATTGATGACACAAGTGGCACCATCAACGGCTTTCGACAAAACCTCATCGTCTTCCAGAGGTCCAACCACGACCTCGATGCCTTTCTTGCGATAGTGCGACAGATTGGAAGTCTTCCAATCCCCTGCGCCCCTGGTCAAAAGCCTAATCGGATACTTTTGCTGAAGCAAAAGCTCCACCACCTTACTGCCTAGAAATCCAGTACCACCAATTACCAGAAGCAACTAAGGCCAACCGCCTCCGAAGCGGATACCACCTGTACCCAGACCGAAACCGCCAGTACCGAATCTGATACCAGAGCCGCCGATGCCATAGGGCGAAAAGCCATTGTTAAAGCTATTGTAACCGCCATAAGGCATGCCAAATCCAGTGCCATAAGAGCCATAAGGATATGCTGAGCCATAAGGATACGAAGGCATCACTGTAGCACCAGGTATAACACCAGGCATCACACCGGGCATAGTGCCGGGCATGGCGCCCGGAATGGCGGTAGTGCGACCAACAACGGCACCGGTAGCAGGGTTGATCATATTGCCGGTCATTGTGTCGATCATAAACCCTGTGCTGGGGTCGCGCACCATTGTACCGCCCGGTACTGCATAGCCGCTGACATAGCCAGAACCAAGTAAATTGCCGATAGAGTTAACAATCTTGGACAAACCGCCGGGTCGTGCCCCCATCTGTCCGGACATGCCCGAGGTAATACCGCCGCCCGAAGACATAGCCCCGGACATACCGCTGGACATAGTACCGAATCCGGTGCCCATATCCATATCGTCCTCAAAGTCGTCGAAGTCATCGCGGCGAGGCTTAGGCTTAGAGCGACCACGACCACTAGAAGCAGTCTGAGCCCCGGATATCGGCACTTTCTCAAGTAGTTTTGAGACGCGCTCGGGCAGACTGAGATTGGCGTTCGCTTCAGCCTGCTTAGGCAGAACTGTTTTTTCCAGCCTGGCCACCCGTTCGATCAATGGATCCTTACTATAATTCTGCCCGAGTACAGCGGTTTCCAAAGAAGATACTTTCTGATTAATGCCGACTGCACCCATCATGGGAGCATCAGGTCTGTCGCCTCCACTGACCGGCGGCGCAGACGCCTGGCTGCGGCGTGGCGGAGCGGCAGCAGGCATGTCATCACCCTCGGGATCGATCAAGCCGACGCCGGCGCTGGAGCCACCGCTGCGGCTGGAGAAACTGCCACCGGAAAAGCCGCCGCCCGAACCCATGCCCGACGAGCCGGACCGAGAACCGAAAGAAGAGGAAGATCCAAAAGAAGAAGAACCTCCGCCAGAGCCCATGCCGTACGAGCCACTGCCGCCACCTATATTCCCCGAAGGATAGGAACTGCCGAAGGCCTTCATCATGTCTTTGCGCAAATCGCGCCCACTGAAACTCTTACCGTCATCACCATCTGTGCGTGGCACTGGTTCGCGAGGCGCTAACGCTTGACGAGGAGGAGGATAACTGCCCTCATCATCGTCGTCCTCCACCCAATCGCTGCCAGGTGGTGCTTTACGAGCGACATCTACGCGAGTCTTTTCCTTGAGCGCATCAACCCTTTCCGACAGGTCGGTAAATCGTGAAGGCTTGCCGAAAACCTTGGTTTCCAACCTATTGAGCCTATCGCCGACAGGCTCCCCGGCAAAATCTCTATTAAAGACCGACTGCTCCAGAGCGGTTACGGCAGGATACTTTGACTCACCGGACAAGACCTGAGAACCTAGCTTCCCGGAGTTGGAAGCGGCCTTCTCGGTAAGATCGAGTGAGCCACCACCAGCGACACTACCACGAGAATTGAACGAAGGCGGAGAAGATGATGAAGACGACGAACCAGAAGCGTTCCTAGATGTGCCGGTTCCGGAGGAAGCATTATCATTTCGAGCGGAAGCGCTTGAAGAAGCACTATTTTGCTCATCATCGGCGAGACTGACCGAGTCGAGATTAGGCACAGTATCGGCAAGAGCTTTTAAACGCTCTGTATCTGCGCCAGTGCGAGCCTCACCAAAGACCATCTTTTCAAGACGTTCCAGACGAACATCATCACTGTCCTTAGGGTATTGATGTTTGAAGAATTTCACTTCCAACTTAGACAGACGCAGATCACCGCCGACATTAGCCAGACATTCATATGATGAAGCGAAACTAAGCCCGAGAGAGGCAGTCAAGGCAAGCGCAAAAACCAAATGAATCCGCCTGAACGGAACATAACGGCTCTGCGCTTTGTTAAAGCTGGCTCCAGTCATAAAAAAGCCCCTCTTTCTCTCACCAATTCTACCACCTGAGTCAATTAGCCGCCCGCCAGAGCCGCCACCGGGAGCAGACAAGCATTCAGTAGTATTAGTCAGGCTGGCGTCAATTTAGGATGGACGAAGCAGATTTACCTTTGTTCCGCTTAATAATGCCCCCGCCTCGTATTAGCTATGCTTCTAGTCTCTCTAAGGACTACCGAGCATGATCAAATTAGATGGACACACCCTCAGCCTGGAAGATGTGGCAAAGGTCTCACTCGACCGCGATAGCGTGCACCTATCAGAGCAGGCTCGCGAGCAGCTTTCAAACTCTCGCAAAGTTGTCGAAGAATTTCTTGAGCGCCGCGAAGTTGTTTACGGCATCACCACCGGTTTCGGCAAGTTCAAAGACGTCTACATCGCCCCCGAGGCAGCGGAAGAACTTCAGAAGAACTTTCTAGCATCCCATAGCTGCGGAGTAGGAATACCTTTCACTGAAGACATTGTCAGAGCAATCACCCTGCTAAGAGCCAACGCGCTGGCCAAAGGTTTTTCCGGCATCCGAACCGAGGTGGTGGAGCTGCTTGTCGCCATGTTGAATGCCGGTGTTCATCCTGTAATTCCAGAACAAGGCTCGGTGGGAGCTTCGGGAGATCTGGCTCCGCTATCGCATCTGGCATTGGTGCTTACCGGCGAGGGCGAGGCTTTCTTTAAGGGCGAACGAATACCGGGCGCTCTCGCTCTGGAAAAAGCCGGACTGAAGCCGGTTGTACTGAAAGCCAAAGAAGGTTTAGCCCTCACCAACGGCACCCAAGTGATGAGCGCCGTCGGCTCACTGACTCTACTTGCCGCCGAAAAACTGGCGAAAATAGCCGATATAGTGGGAGCGGTCACACTGGAAGCCCAAATGGGCTCCAAGAAACCATTTCTAGCATGCATTCACGATGTGCGCCCGCATCCGGGACAGAAGGCATCAGCCCTCAATCTGATGAATCTGCTGGAAGACAGCGAAGTCATGGAAAGTCATAAAGACTGCCCACTAGTGCAAGACGCCTATAGTCTGCGCTGCATGCCACAGGTGCATGGAGCCAGTCGTCAAGCGTTCAAACATGCCCGCGAAGTTCTGTCTATCGAAATAAACTCCGCCACTGATAATCCCCTGGTTTTTGCCGGGGCGGTGATTTCAGGAGGCAATTTCCATGGACAGCCGCTTGCTCTAGCCATGGACTATGTGGGAATAGCCTTGGCAGAACTAGCCAATATTTCGGAGAGACGAGCAGAAAGATTAGTCAATCCAGCTCTATCGAACGGACTGCCGGGCTTCCTCACCTTGGAAGGCGGACTCAATTCGGGTTATATGATAGCCCAGTACACTGCAGCAGCCTTAGTTTCTGAGAATAAGGTGCTGGCCCATCCAGCCAGCGTTGATTCAATTCCCACTTCCGCAAACCAGGAAGACCACGTATCTATGGGCACTATAGCCGCAAGAAAGGCCAAAACCATTCTCGACAACGTGAGACGAGTGCTGGCAATCGAGCTTCTAATTGCCTGTCAAGCTCTCGACCTTAGAACCGGAAGAGTTGAGAGAGAAGACATAGACCAGGGCAGCTCCCCTCGCACCCAGATAGATCACAAGCCTAAAGAATGGGATTCAAAGGGATTTGTGCCAGGCTGCAAACTGAAAAACCGCTTGAGAGCAGGCGTCGGAGTCGAAGCCGCCCACAGTCATGTGAGAAAGTATGTGGACTTTCTCATGCAAGATAGGCAGGTCAGTCTAGATATCGAGAAGGTAGAAAAGCTAATTTCAGACGGCTCACTTTTGCAGGCGGTGGAAAATGAGATCGGCGAGCTCAACTAGTTTGCTTTGTGCAAAAGCAAAGACAACAGGCACTAAAGAAATTTACCGGTAAATTCGTTTGGACGGGTCGAATGCGCCTAGACAATTCCGCCCTCTTGACAGCGGGGTTTTCTATCTTTGAGTTTTTTTTGACGCTGTTTTCTCTGCGAAAATGAACCGATATCGGTTCATTTTCGCCCCCAAACTTTCGAAAAAAACTTCGAGAATAACCCCGAACAGATGAGGCACGGGCTTGCCAATAGCTCTCAAGCAAGAGGGTTTCCAAGCAGAGCTACGAAAAGAACTCTTCGGCCCAAGGCAAATTTCTGTTTAGGGGACCGCTAATTGAACCACCAGGTTAACAAGCAGAGCTAGCCCCTGGAGCCGTGCCTCAGGCATGATAGGATAAAGATTCGATGATTTAAATCAGCGGGCGATTAGCGCAGTTGGTAGCGCAGCACTATCACACAGTGAAGGTCGGGGGTTCGAATCCCTCATCGCCCAATTTTTTTAAACCACTCGCATTTTGTCGAGACAAATCACATTGCCCACAGGCAGAGCAGAGCCAATCTGAGCGATATCAGCTCCAGACATAGCAGCGCTCATGACATGGTTCTGCCTCTCGCTTTCCAGATATGCCTGCAATGTCGCTGCTATATCGGCTGGGTTAGATAACTTCTTTAGTCTCTCTTGCAACAGGCTATCGCCCTTGCGACTCAGAGGTTTCATCTTTCGCTCCTACTGTTTTTGCCTTTCGCACTTTTTTTAGAGCTTTTGGCTGACTTGGAATTCTTCGCAGCCGCGCCAGATTTCACTGGCGCCAGTTTGCGCTCAGCTTTACCAACGCTGCTTTTCTTTTCTCTTTTCTTCTTACCCGAAATTTGCTTCACTTCCTCAATTTCACCAATTTCGCCAGAAAGCAAATCTTTGAGGATGCCCTCGAGGGTGTCGACCATGAAGTTGATTTGAGACTCGGTAATGATGAGCGGAGGCTCGATTCTAAAGGTACGGTTGGCGTTGAGAGTACCGGCAACCAAAACTCCACGATGGAACAGCTCAACCTGAACTGCTTCTCGCAACTCTTTACTGGTGAACTCGAGACCAATTAGAAGTCCACGACCTCTGACATCGGCTATCTGCTCAGGATAACGCTCCTTCAATTCATTTAAACGATTGTTGAAATGGTTGCCCATCACTGCTGCTCGAGCCGGAAGATGCTCTTCCAAAAGCACCTCCACGCAAGCAGAAGCCGCAGAACAAGCGAGCGGATTACCCCCGAAAGTAGAGTTGTGGATGGTCGGATTCGGCTCTAAAACCTTCCAGACTTTTGCCGAGGCCATAAAGCACCCGATCGGCATAACACCGCCACCCAAAGCTTTGGCCAGACAGAGAATATCCGGCACCACGCCCTCATGCTCACAAGCAAACATTCGGCCGGTGCGGCCCATTCCAGTTTGTACTTCGTCAAGAATAAGAAGCACACCTTTCTTACGGGTAATCTCTCGAACCTTACGCAAATAACCAGCCGGCGGAACGTTGATACCGCCCTCTCCCTGAATGGGTTCAAGGATTACCGCCGCTGTATTCTCGTTGATAGCCGCTTCTATAGCTTGGGCGTCACCAAACGGAACATGAACGAAGCCGTTAAGAAGAGGCTCGAAGGGCTTACGGAAAACATCTCTCCCCGTGGCAGAAAGGGCACCCATGCTAACGCCGTGATAAGCGTTCTTGGTTGAGATAATCTCAGTCTTGCCGGTATAGAGGCGGGCCAATTTGATGGCGCCTTCTACGGCTTCACTACCGCTGTTGCCAAAGAAACAATATTGCAAATCACCAGGTGCAATCGCTGCCAGCTGGCTGGCGAGGTGTGCAGCCCAGGGGTTTATGAGCTCCTGCGAATGCAAGGCCACCTGATCGAGCTGGGCTTTAACGGCGTTAACCACCTTGGGGTGACGGTGACCGACGTTAAATATCCCGTAACCGCCCAGACAGTCTAAATAACGACGTCCTTGATTGTCGTAGGTATAAACGCCTTCGTCTCTGAACTCCACGGCACCTTCGGCGCCGGACAATTTCTGACCGTAGGCTGTGTTGAGGTGATTAATAGAATTGGCGAGAGCGTTCTCGGCCAACTTCTCGTAATTTGTAACACCTGCGGTCTTCTCGACCACCGGGAAACGTTTACGCTGAAACTCTCTTTTATATACTGCCATGATGCACTTTCATTTGTACCAGCACCCGCGGTGCGATACAGATCCTTAGATTTTTGAATTGGTTATGATGGGTTGATTGCTTTGAATATGAGCAGTCGACAAAATCTGACGCCACAGCAAGTCATGGACGATGATCTCAATCTAGTTGCTAATCTAGACCGACTGCACTTTCAATAAAGTTGCGCTTTAGTTCACGAGCAGGTGAACCAGGCAAACAAACGAGAACCGCTACAGATAAGTAGATTGGTAAGCTTTCGCTCTTGAAGATTTATCAGGTATTGCCGCGAATAAGGCGAACATAAATTACCTATGGACGGTACTACTCTTTGGTCTGCGAACTGTGGACAGTGGACGGTTTCGTCGCATATAGAGTGGCTTCTGCCGGGAAGTCGTTCGATCAATTTAATTGGATGCCGGTCGAACAGAGACTCAATGGTGAATTGATTTAAGTAGTTCAGCCATGAGATCGCACAGCACAAGCGCTGTTTCTCCCTAACTTCCCTTTCCTCTATGCTTCTAATGTACACCGCTAGCCGCATTCAGAACAATGTGCATGTTGTACAAAAACGGCTTGCAGAATTTAGCCAACCTGTCTAAGGCAGCCAGCAGAGAAAGTCAGCGCAAGCACCCCTTGACATCAAGCCGGGCGGGCATTTAGCCGCTTTATTCGGCGCTCTAATTTATCTCTTTTAACTGAGAGGAACTTACTTTGGAAAGTGCCGTCATTTGGGCAATAATTGTGCCTGTCGGAAGACAAGCCTGTTGACAATCGCCAATTCTTTTACAAGCGCCGCTTTCATCCACCTTTCTGATAAATATGAGGTTTATTGCCGGATATGAGCCTGAAAAGTTCGAATAGCTATGACTGCGGCAGGTCTATTTTCAAAACAAAGTTAATTAGAAAGGATTGCCTGGCACTGGCAGCGACTTTGCAGATTTTGGCACAAGCAGTTTGCGGGCTTTCGGCGATGCCGGCGGCGGCACAGGGTATAACGCCGCAACCCATGCCCAAACAGTTTCTCGACCTCTATTATCAAGGCATCACCTATATGAAGAAGGGCGAAATTGACAAAGCCCTGCAAATCTTCAAACAAGTGGCAATCAATGCCCCTTACGACCCCCTGGTTCATCTGAGCCTGGCTGAAGCCATGCACCAGTCGGGCGACACTGAAAACTCTATAGCCGAGTATAGAAGAGCAATAAGAATCAGACCCTATGATGCCTTCGCCAGAATGACTCTGGGCTCGCTGTTACAGGCGCAAGGCGAATTGCAGGAAGCAGTCAACGAGTACGATGAAGCTATCAAGCTTAGACCTGATGTTGTCTTGTTTCGTCTTAACTTAGGAGTGATTTTACGCATCGCCGGTAATACCGATGAAGCAATCAATGAACTAAAGAAAGTTGTGCAAGCTTATCCAGAGCATCTCAAAGCCCGCTCACAGCTGGCTGCTGCCTTCCAAGACAAAGGCGAATACCAGCAAGCGATAGAAAATTACGGCAAGATATTGCGCAGCCAACCTCAGAATTTCACCATGCAATACAACATGGGAGCCTGTAAGCTAGCGCTGAAAGATTACAACGGCGCCGCCGAGGCACTGGCGAAAGCAGTAAAAATCGACTCATCCGTAGCTGATGCCCATGCCCTGCTTGGTCAGACCGAGGCTGCTAGGGGTAAGCTTACTGAGGCGGTAAACGAATTCAGAGCAGCTCTGGCAATCAAAGGAGATCGTGCCGAATGGTTTGCCCAACTCGGTGACGCACTGACCCGCCAGAAGGAAGTAACCGGAGCGATCGAAGCCTACCGCCAAGCGGTTGCCCTCGACCCGAAAGATGCGAATTCGGCTTACAGCATGGGTTATCTTCTTCAGAATAGCGGCAAGCTGGACGAAGCAGCCCAAGCCTTCCAGAAAGTGATCAAGCTTAATCCAAACTATGCCAATGCCCACTACAACCTGGGGATAATCAAACAGCGACAGCGCGACTATGAACTTTCCGAGCAAGAGTTCAAAACAGCAATCTCGCTCAGTCCGAATGACGGACAAGCGATGATAAACCTGGGGCGCACTCTGCTTTTGAAAGGCGATCTCAGTCAAGCCGTCGGCCACTATCGGCAAGGTCTGAGCATAGAACCGAGCGATCCGGCTGCGTTCCAAGAACTCGGTGCCGCTCTGGTCAAGCTGAAAGATTATGTCGGTGCGCGCTCGGCTCTGGAAAGCGCCCTCAATCTAAACCCCAACGATCGCAGTGCCATAGTTTCAATGGCCAATTTAGAATCACTGGAGGGCAATCCCGCTAAAGGTGAATTTAGACTGCGACAACTTTTGGTAAAAGATCCAAATGACCTAGATTTACTCAACATGCTGGCCGACAACCTGGTGCAGCAGGGCAAATTGGAAAGCGCTATCGAAAGCTATCAACGTATCGTGCAACTCAATCCCAGGTCTTCGGAAGCCTTCAACGACCTTGGTCTGGCACTTTCCCGCAAAGGTGACGCGGCCGCTGCCACCATAATGTTCAAGAAATCTATTGAACTAGACGGCAATTTTATCGAGCCGCTTATCAATCTAGGCAATGTCTATCTGGGCATGCGTAAATATGAAGATGCCACCGCCCAATACCAGAAAGCCCTAGCACTCAAGCCCGATAGCGTGCTGGCGCACTACAACCTAGGACTAGTCTACACCGGTCAAGAGAATACTGAAGGGGCTCTCAGTGAATACCAGAAGGCAGTGCAGTTGGATGCCAACTATGCCAATGCCTTTTATGCCATGGGTTGCCTCTATCAAGCCCGCAATGAAACGGAGCAGGCAGTTTCCAACTACGAGAAGTATCTAAGCCTGGAACCGGCGGGTCCATATGCCAGCAACGTCAAAGAAGCCCTGGATAAGATCAAATCAGTGCTACCCGGCAGTGAAACCGCCGGCAGTGCGCAACCACCTCTCTAGAACTAAGGCTTAAAACTAGTTTCGAACGAAGAAACTATACTCTTTATAAACTTCCACCTCGCGGTAGCCTAAAGCAGCCAGGTCGATTCCACCCTGGTTAAGAAACGCCTGCATAGGATTTCGCTGCACGACAATCAGCTTGGGCTTTTTCTCAACTATGTATCTCTTGTACTCAGCGAGCATTCTTCGAAACACCGGCTCAAAGCGCCGACGGTTAGCCGGGCTGAGAGACATGGCATGACTCACCTGGGCAAGTATCGAATACACATATCTTGAACCAGGACGACCCTCGAGCTGGAGAATTGCCGGGAACCCCGGACTTATGCCAGTGCCAAACCAAAGAATCTCATTGTCCTTTCCACTGACAGGCCTATAAATAATCATCATACTATTTGAGACTTCTTCAAGCGGAGCCGAACAATCTAGTCGTCTAGCGTTTACTGATTGGGTAAAGGTTTGCGCGCAAAAGAAAAAAGCAATGAGCATGTAAACCAGAGCAAGTGCCATTATGCGACCGGCGCGAAAACGCCCCAAGACCACCAAACTGAAAAGATAGATACCTTCCCCTAGAACAAGAAAGGCTGCACCTTCAGACGGAACCAAACGATAAAGCCAGACCTGATTTCCATAGAAAAAATTCAAAAGCGATACTGCAAGGAAAGCAGAGAGCGCCGCAGCAAAAGCACTGCTACGACTAAGCAATAAGCCAAGGAAGAGACCTGCAAAACTAATCGAGACCGACTGCAAAATCAAATTGTCGGCGCGAAATAGCAGCAGGACCGCCCGCCGAGAGAAGCCATAGGCACTATCGTACAAAGGCAAAATTTCCTGCAGGAAGCAAGTTCGTGCATCGGGAGGAAAAACGAAGAAGAACCAGCCTGCATAAAGCAATGTCACTGCCAGCAAGCAGTAAAATTCTGGTTGCCGATAAAAAGACACGAGCTTTCTAACATACAAGGAGGAAAGCAGTCGAGATAGGAAAGCACCGGAGGCGGGCTCACCTTTTTGCCTAGAGGCGGGCGTATTCGGATCATACCGAAACCGCCCGGAAACAGCCTGAAGAGCGAGCGTGGCCTCGAAAGCACAGTAAGCTAAAAGAAACTGCGGCTTAAACAATAAAGTCAAGGACGCCGGCAAAGCTGCCAAAACCGAATGCAGAATGGAAATCTTCTTACCCTGCAGCCGAAGAAGACGAAGAACAAAGAGCGGCAAAACAAGCCCGAAATGCAAATGCTCGCGCTCTCCGAATGAGTAACTTTGCATGCAGAAGTAAAAAATAAAAAGAATCAGCATCGGCATGCGCAGTAGTAGCGATACAAAGCCTTTATAGCGATAGAGGAGGAACATCGACAAGAAGACTGCATAGCAGCCGCAAGCAAGAGTGACCAAGTTGAAGAAAAAGATATCTGAGGTAAAGCCACAGAGTAGAGGCGAGAGAAAGACTAGTAAGTCATTATTTGCAAAGTACGCTCGAAAGCAGGATGAAAGAAGAATTGGAATCACTGCCAAATACATAATCAGCGGTGGATTCCAATCAAACACATCCCTATAAGGAACACCACCCGCCATGATTATCTTGCCGCACTGCAGATAAAATGCCTGATCAGCATAAGTAAGCAGTGGATAACTTAGGAAGAAGAGAAACTTACCGAAAAAGAGGAGCAAAAGGCATAAGACAAAAACAACTAGAGAAACCTTAGTGAATCGGAACCACAAGGTAGAACTTTCAACTTGGCTCATGGCGCATAAACAGCGAAATCGTAGTTATAGCCAAAGTACTCATGCGGCTGACGGTTGCCGGCGCTGACAAACCTAACGATCTCTGGTCTTTCCCTCGATAAATAGCTAGAGTCAGAACGCCTATTTACAATCTGCGCCTCTTCGAGAATCGGCAAAGAGATTGACCGATTAATCAGACAGAGCTTACAAGCCGGGTCAAGCAAATCCTCATGCAGTTCGCTCAGTAGCTTGGCATAGAAATCTCTCAATCTTGGACTGAGTGCTCCCTTTTCACTATGGGCGTGAAGCAGACTCAGGCAGCGGAAAGAAAGCAAGCGAGTGGCGATTATGCGATTGTGGACTAACAAGAGCGGATAGGCGGCCTCAGGGAAATCAGCAATTATCGCCACCTTCTCTCCCGGCTTAGTTTTACTCAGCAATATATCCTCCAAGCTCTGCGCACCAAACTCGATATCACGTTGATACTCGGACCGCAAGGCTTGTCTATCAATAGACAAACAAAAATGCAGGTATGCTGAAACCAACCAGACAACCAATACCAGAAAAACCTTCTCAAAATGAAGAGGCCAATGTAAATCTCGAGTCCTCTCAATTAACATACAAAGACTGCGATAACCACAGATCAAGAAAATTGCAAAGCCGGAAAAGACAGTTAAGACAAGGCTTCGAGACAATCCTTCATTTTGCAGGACGTACTGCGCCAACCCGGCCAGTCCTACCACAGACAACAAGGAGGGAAGACAATCAGTGCTAAAGCGCCGGTGCCAAATCGCAAGCAGAGAAGCAAGCAGATAACAAACAATGACATCAAGGCGATTAGGAGATGAGAGTGGACCATAAATCGCAGGATGATCAGATTGAAACTGCATAAACTGTATTGGCAGCACCGCCTCCCAATACAACTGCTTAGTCGCATCAGGTAGGGCTCCAAGATAAAGGAAGCAACCTATCGAAATCAGCAAGAAGCCAACTACTTCGAAACCCAATAGGTACTTCATGAAAAAGGTGAGAACATCTTTTGGCAATAGCCTGCGGCCAGGTCTTCCGGCAGCAGAGACTAGGAAGAAAATTTCCAGGCATCCAAAAAGCAGAACGGCTGTCGGATCACAAAAGATGGACAATGAAACAAAAGCTCCCGCAAACAAGGCAATCGGCTTGGCAAGACGAACATCTTCAAAGCGCAGGATTCTCAAAGGTAACCACAACAGGATGACTGCCAACAAAAAAGACTGAGAATCCCCTAAATCGAAGCAGCAGCAAAGAATAGTAAGGAAATAAGCGCTGACGAAAGCGGGGAAATCGGCTCTCAAAGCAGCAGCCACAGGTGAGCCACTGCTAGAAATTATCGGTAATGCAAAAGCGAGAGCAGCTATACCGCAGAATAACGTTAAAGCGGGCACTACAAAAACGGGCAGGACAGACAAAGTCAGCCAACCGAGACTCCCTCCAAACAGCGCATTCACAGTCGAAGCACAAAGAGACAAAGCGTCTAGTCCCCTAAGAAGAAGGGAAATCACAGAAATGCCGATTGGCGACTCTAGGAGAAAAAAATCGGAATAAAGCAACAGCCCGTCATTGAGCAAGCGACCAGCGAAAATTCGCATTGCGGCGTAAGTTGAAAAACATGAACTGGAACTGAACACATTCAAGATCAGGAGAAAGATTGGCAAGACAACTACAATCAGTAAATAGCGAAGATAATTCCGCCAATCTTCTAGTTTTCTCAGCACCGGTGAGTACTCTCCAGTTTGAAGGAATTACTTTATCACTTTCTTACCCCAGTCAACCTACAAGAAGATAGAAAAATAGCGCTCCAGAGTCAGATTTTAAGCACAAATATTAGTTCAGCCTTTACTAAAGCTGGAGCAAACATCCTTTATCTTCTGGGGTTTCCAAATGTAGTTGAACAAATTCCTTTTGGGTAACAAGGGACAGCCCAGCTTGGCTTCATCGGACTCCTTTAGAACTCTCTGGTCTACAAAGTGCGGCAGAAATTTATCAGAAGTCTCCATGGCTTCGACACAAAGTCTAATCAGCCGCCTCTCTGCTTCTGAACCATAGTAGACACCCCGCAGTCTAGAGCCAAGCTCTCGACCAAGTCTATTGTTAATTAGGTCCTTACGCCTATCCAATAAGTCTTCCGCGCGGACCCCATCATAGTCGAATGCATACTCAACGAACTCGTTAGCAGCAAAAAGAAAGGTGGCAGACTCCTCACCTAGCTCAAAGCAAACGAGAGCAGAGCCATACAAATGCTGAAACCCGTTTATCTTCTGACTGTAGGCTCGAATATCTCTTCCCTCAAAGTTATTCACTAAGGTCTTATTGCCTGGATACATAGCTGGAGCTGGCATATCTAATTTTTTCTGAAATGTACCAATGCGAATTAGCTTCGAACACCCAAAAACTGCCTCTTCCGCTAAGCTCACTCTCCACAAAACAGAAAAAACGTAACCAGCTAAAAGGAAGAGAGAAAAAAGAAGAACTTTTGCAAATAGCCGAAACAAGAAGAGTACCTCACTGATCAACTCAATGAGATACGAGCTACAGCATGAAAAGTTACAGGGATAGCACCCTCTTGACATGCGACGGCAAAAGATCCATCGGAATCTTTAGAGGAAAACGAACCGATATCGGTTCGTTTTCCTCTACTACCCATATTTAATTTTCGAATTCACCCCTAGATTTGAACTTTTTTCCAAAAAACTACGTCTTTAGTTTTAGAGACATGCGGAGCAAAAAATATGCAGAAAAACAAAGAGCGAAGCTCTCTAGAAGACCTGTTTGAACCAAACTACAAAGAGAAAAGGCAAGAAATTCTACTATCATTCAATCAAGCCTATCCTGATGATGAATCGTGCTGGCAGGCTCTAGTGATGCATATGAAGGAGGCTGGACTGCTCTATTGCAGAAAATGCAATTCCTCCGTCGTGGAAATCAGAGCAGACCATAGAGTGTTCTGCTGTCAGATTTGCAATAAAAAAGGGTCCACTACAGCAGGAAGCTTTTTCCACGGAGTTAAGAAGCTTAGAGCTTGGTTCTTCGCTATATGGACACTAGAAAAGAATTTCTATGTAAGTTCAAAGTGGCTTGGCCAGACCTTGGGAATTTCGCAATCCTCGGCGCTGCACATATTGAAGTCAAGCTTGTACTTGATTGAAGAGTCAATGGCGAATACAGAATGCAAAAGATTCTCCATTCAACAATTTCGTCTATTTTTCAATAAAAGATCGCTATTAACCCCTGCAAGAAAGAAACCAGAGGATGAGGCAGAAACAAAAGACGAGCCTGAAAGCAAAAACAAACCACAAGCGGGTCGCACCAAAGCAAAAGAAGATGGTAACCAAGCCCAAAAGGATGACACCAAAACGGATACCACCGACAGTGCTCTGTGCAAGATTATTGCCTGCCTAGGGAAAGAGAACAGCACTTTAGATGAGCTCATAAGAAGGACAAAGCTTAAAGGTAGCACGGTCCTTTCAGCGCTAACTGAACTGGAATATGACGGCAAAATTGCATCAACATCAGGAGGCAAATACACGATCTCACAGCCACAAAAAATAGCCAGTCAGGCACAATTTCCAAGTATTGAACAAGAGCTAAACTCCACAGCAGGCAACAGAAGAAGAAAATCAATCCATGACTCGTTCGTTATATTAAAGATGATTTCGTCCGACATTCTTAAGGGCTTCAGCAGAAAATATATTGGGCTTTATATAGGCCTGTGCAACAGGCTCGCGAGCGCGAGTCTAAATGATTCGTTTCTGGAAACTTGTATCTTCAGTCGTTATGTTGGGTCCAGACGGCTCTATAAATACGAAAGTCAAGAGTCGCTTGGTTTTATCTTGACGAGAAGCAAACTTGCTTCAAAAACGCACAATCACTCTTAGCCAGCTTGCCGCTTATGCGACAAAAAATGGCTTGCCCATGCCGCCCGTAGAAACTCTGCCTATAGCAAAGCAGTTAGCTGTGCGCTATAAAGTACTCAGTGCCCGAGTAAAACAAAGCAGAACGATTCAATTGTGAATGTATTCAAGACAATATTTAAGCTCGACATGAATCTAAGGATTCTAATCCTCTTTGTTCTCTGTATGGCATTGTCTTTTGGACTAGCGTTGCTCCTTCCCTTTGGTAGTCCGGTTCTGGCGATCTCTATGCTGCTGGCTGTACCAATTGCCTACTTTATCTTGCTTCCGGAAGTTCTTGTCTATCGTTCAACTTTCCATATCAACTCAAAAAAATATGACTCTGCAAAACAGCTTTTGGTCCGCGCGCTCTCTCTATCAGATAAAAATCCGCTCGCCTATATAAATCTCGCCTATTTAAACATGATGGAAGGAAATTTTGCGCAAGCTCAATCAGACATTACTGTTGCTATTCAACAGAATCCCAATTCGTCTATAGCATACCTAAACCAAGCTGCTGCGGCTTACTACTGCGGAGACTATCAAGCTACGATTGAGAACTCACAAAAATCTCTTAAGATTAACGCCGCTGACAAACGAGCCAATTTGAACATCCTAATATCTCACTATATGCTAGGACACTATCAGCGAGTCTTGGACCTTACAGAGAATCCAGCAAGCTTTAGGCAGCACAGAGAATCAGTACTATTGGTCAAACTTTTTGCCTTACTGGCTTGCGGAAAAGTCAATAGCGCTGAATCATATTGGGCGAATACCTCTTGTAAGTATCCGGATACAAAGAGAATTGGAATTGCGGCTATTGCCTCATCAAGAGAGAACTACAGTGAAGCTATTTCTCTTCTTACAGATATTCGACCGGGACAGTTAATAGATGGAACAGGACATATAGTTCGGGCAACAGCGCTAAGCGCGCTCGGAGAGCCTGGTCTCGCCTATTCCACTATAAGCTCCAACTTTGAAAGGAAGCTAGATCATCTGAGTAACTTCATTGTTTTATCTTGTATTTATCACGACTGTATGATGGCCAAGGATGGACTGAATCTTCTGCTCAAAATTGAAAAAAGCTACAATCAGTCGATTTCGTGGCAGGCTCAAGTAGCACTGCTATACACAAGAGAGAGCGACTTTGAGAAAGCACTCGCCATAACGAGCAAAGTTTTACAGACTAGCCCAGACCATTCACTAGCGATAAACATTCAGACTATCTGCTTAGCCAAAACTGGAAACCTCGAGCAAGCCGTGCAATGGCATGCACGTCAACTGGCTCAGGAATGGCAATTCGGATTAACTCAATCTGCTGACATCCACATAAAGTGGGCGAGTGGAAAACTCGATGAAGCACTTAATGCGGCTGAAAAACTCTTACAGCATGATCTTAACGATCTCTGGTCTCTCAAACTGAAGGCCGACTTACTTGATGCATCTGACGACCAAACCAAGAGAAACCTGGCGATAGATCTAAGGGCACGATTAGAACTTCTGTCGACAAACCGACAAAAAGAATTGCGCGAAGCCATGGATAAAATTCCCATAGAGCAGCTAGAGGATCTACCCTTACTACCCAGCTAGGAGACAGCTTTATTGAAAGTTGAAGCCTCGCGACAAAAAAATGAACCGATATCGGTTCATTTTTTTACCCGGAACGCATCGCTTCCGTTCGCTCACCAACCACTTGTTTTTCGATCAGCTTGCGCAAACTAGGATACCCGTTAAGCTCAGGATCTGTGCGCATTACAGCCAACGCAGCGTTCCTCGCCTCCTCAAGAATTTTGGCATCGTTAACCAAATCGGCAAGAACTAGGTCGGGAAGACCACTCTGTCTGTATCCAAGAAACTCGCCCGGACCGCGGATCTCAAGGTCTTTTTGCGCGACTACGAAGCCGTCATTAGTCTGCTCCATTATTCCCAGTCGATCGCGAGTAGTTTGAGACTTTAGGTCAGATACGAGATAACAGTAGGATTGCTCCCCGCCGCGACCAACTCGTCCGCGCAGCTGGTGAAGCTGCGCCAGTCCGAATCTGTCGGCATTTTCGATCACCATAATAGTCGAATTTGGTACGTCTACCCCAACCTCTATGACAGTTGTAGACACAAGAATCTGAAACTCACCTTTTCGGAAAGAGTCCATGACAGCATCTTTCTCTTGCGGCTTAAGCTTACCGTGCATAAGACCCAGCTTGAAGTCAGAAAACTCGCCTTCTTTGAGCTTCTCGTATTCTTGAGTTGCAGCTTTAGCAGAGAGAGACTCGGACTCTTCAATCAGCGGAAAGACAATGTAAGCCTGGCGCCCCAACTCAATCTGCTCTCTAACCTTTTGCCAGAGCGCTTTCTTCTTGGAAGGCATGACGATCTCGGTGACTATTGGCTTACGACCAGGCGGCAACTCATCTATTTCCGACACATCGAGATCGCCATGCATAGTTAAAGCCATTGTGCGAGGTATAGGCGTTGCGGTCATAGTAAGAAGCTCGGGATTCAAGCTCTTAGCCTTTAGACGCGCTCTTTGCTTTACTCCGAACCGGTGCTGCTCATCGATTATGATCAACCCCAAGTTCTGAAACTCAACGTCATCTTCTAGTAAAGCATGAGTACCAACAGCAATATGGCTTTGCCCCGACAATATCTCCTGACGAGCAAGACGACGTTCGCGCGCACCGTGCTTACCAAGAACAAGGGTGGCTCGAAGACCAAGTGGAGCCATCAAACGCTGAAACTGCCGGTAGTGCTGCTCCGCGAGAATCTCAGTGGGCGCCATCATCGCACCCTGAAAACCATTCTCGATAGCCACCATAAAGGCGAGAAGCGCCACCACCGTCTTACCCGAACCGACATCACCCTGCACAAGCCTGTGCATCGGTTTGTTAGAAGCGAGATCTCTAGCAATCTCGCCAAAGACTCTCTCTTGGGCGCCGGTCAGCTGAAAAGGCAAACTAGACTTTAACCGATTAACCAGACTGTTCTCTCCTGGCTCATACCTGATCGAAAGAGCGTCTTCTCTCTGCTCGTACTGATAACGTCTATGCGCCATCTGCAATTGAATAGCGAACAACTCGTCAAAAACCAAACGACGCCTGGCGGCATCTTTATCCTCTGGATTCTCGGGGAAGTGAATCTTAGAGAACGCCTCTCGAAGGCCCATCAAATCGAACTTCTCACGCAGAAGCTCAGGCAAAGGATCGCCGATTAGAGCACCATATCCGGTGAGGGCATTATGAATAATGTTGCGCAAATAGCGCAGCGATAGTCCCTCAGTCAACGGATAAACAGGGACTAAGCGTCCGACGTGCAAACTTTCAGGCATATCAAATTGCCCTGGTGAGCCTAAAGTGCTTGGATCATCTCTGAAGCCAGCCGAAAGCTGATCGCCGCCGGCAAGACTAAGAATCTCGATCTCTGCATTCTTTAGTTTGAGCTTGCCTGAGTATTCATCGCGTTCAACAACACCAGAGGCAAGGACTTGAGCCCCTTTGGGGAATTGCGCTTTGTATCTGTCGAGTAGATACTTATTTGATTTACCGCCCACAAATCGACTGACCATGATTGAACCGGTGCCGTCTGAGAGTATTGCGGTCAAGATCGAGACATTACCTTTCTTGGCTTGATAGGCGCTAACGGAACGAATAGTCCCGAATATACTCACCTCATCGCCAACGACAAGGTCTCTAATATGCTCTCGATTCTGAAAGTCTAAGTGTTTGCGTGGATAATGGCAAAGCAATTTCTCTACTGTCGTGATACCCAGCTTATCTAGTAGTGAAGCCAGTTTAGGACCAACACCTTTGACAAATTGCACAGGGATTTCGGCGATATTCTGAGAGCGAGAGCCCTGCTTCCCTGAATTATCCGCCCTGTCTTTAGCGGAGTTTCTTCCTGTATTTGAACTCTCTCTACCTTCAGATTGAGCTGAGCCTCTGCTGGAAACAGTCCCTGCGCCGCGACCAGGTGCAGGCATCGCTCCGCCCCCGGACACAGTCACTGCGCCGCGACCAGGTGCAGGCATCGCTCCGCCCCCGGACACTGTCCCTGCGCCGCGACCAGGTGCAGGCATCGCTCCTCGACTAGGTGCAGGCGTCGCTCCGCGGTCCAAAGCCTGATCATGACTGAGCTCTGTTTCAGCCGGACGGCGCTGTGTAGCTTCGTAGTTTCTATTCTGGACTTGACCAGGAAAATGGTGAGACGCCGCCTCGCCAGAATTTGGAATACCGCCTGTGGCAGCAGTTGCATCAAGAGTGCCAAGTCGCTGAACGGAGCCCACATCAGCCTGCTTAGTTTGTGATGTGTCAGTGCCGCGCTCAAGCTGCTCGAAGTAGGGCGCCAACAATTCTTCCGCACGACTGACTATGGAAATGCGAGTGGCTACATCAGAATTAGGATACTGCCTGAAAAAAGCTCTTATGGTAGTCCAAACAGGATCTAAAGGGAAGCGCCGCACCAATCGGTCGGCTGTGTTGCGCATGAAATAAGAAAAGGTGCTGTGCCTTCCTTGAAAATCGGCATAGCGGGCACGGCGCTCGACAGCTATAGCTCTGCGAAGAGCTGCTATCTCAGCTTCTTTTGATGGTCTCTCTTTACCGACGATCTTGACCATAGTACCGGCCGAAGGACATATACACTAGATAGCAAGGCGCAAAACTTGTTGCAGCCTACTCTAAAGACTAGCCGAGAATATGTTCTTTTACCAATGAAAAATGTACTACTGCAGACGGTTCAGAATAAGCTTGGAAATAGCTTTCAATGTGGCAAACACGCCCAAACCTTCAGAAGCTACAGCTTCAAAGCTAGGAACTCCCATGGTGTTCAGCTCTCTCTCCATCCGCTCAATTGGCATAGCATTAGCCAAATCTCGTTTGTTGTACTGCAGAACCCAAGGGATATTGTCCAAGGTGAGCGAGTATTCCTTTAGGTTGTCAACCATGTTCTGCAATGACTCAACGTTGTCCTTTGAGCGCATGACATCTGAATCAGCCACGAAAATAATTCCGTCCACACCGTTAAGAATAAGTTTGCGGCTGGCGTTGTACTCCACCTGACCGGGTACGGTGTAGAGTGAGAATCTTGTCTTAAAGCCTTGAACACTTCCCAAATCCAAAGGCAAGAAGTCGAAAAATAGAGTACGTTCAGTCTCGGTTGCCAGGCTGATCAGTTCTCCTCTAGTGGTCGGAGCGAGCTGACCATGGATATACTTCAAATTCGTAGTTTTGCCACCAAGACCGGTGCCGTAGTAAACGATTTTGCAGTTTATCTCGCGTGCCGCGTAGTTAACGAGTGCCATCTACTGTTTCCTGCTTCCCCCGCCGTCCGGCTGAGTCTTCCGGTAAATTTTTGGAGCTTATCGGTTTTGCTCCTTAAGACCGTTCTAAAAGGTAACCCAAATGATTACTCAGAACAATCTTGTAAACCAGAATTCTTACCTTCCGATAATAGAAATATTAGTAACTCAAATATGAACGAGACACCTTTACAACGATCATCCTTGACCCACAAAGAGGAATGGTTGATCACCCAAGTTTAGACTATCACGATTTATACCCAGGAACGGACCCTTCAACGGCAAAAAATGCCGATCACTTAGAACTATTACAAACTTAGCAAAGTAAGCAAAAAAGCAAGCCTATGTATATGCGTCGTGGTACAATTCACACTTTGCTTGTGCCCGAAGCTAATAACGGCATTCAGCTTGAGCTGTTCCTTACAGGCAGCTAATTGTTGAGCGTTATAGAATCAGGCGAGCACGCTAAGAGAATCTAGCTAGTCAAAACCGAAAAACGCGGCGATTAGCTAACAAGAACTGGACGGGATATTTCAAAATGGCTAAGCGTTGTGACGTATGCGGCAAAGGACCCCAGACTGGTGTTCAGTACACTTTCCTTCGTTCGCACTTTAACCCGCATGGTAAAAGACGCTGGCTGCCTAACCTGCAACCTTTCAAAGCTGTTGTGGGCAAGACTGTGAAGCGCCTTAAGGTCTGCACTTCTTGCATCAAAGCCGGCAAAGTGCAGAGAGCAGTCTAAGCATCTAGACAGAAGAGAATTTAGAGAGGTTCTTCGACTTTATTGGCCCTTGGCCAAGTCGAGGAGTCTCTCTTTTTTCACAAGGTAAAGCTCATTGCAAAACTGACAGCGACCCTCAGCCTGCCCATCCTCTTCGGCCATTGACAACAACTCTCCTGCAGGCAGAACCTTTAGGGCCTCAACAAATCTATCTTCGGAACATTTGCAGTGAAACCTAATCGGCATCACATCAGCCAGTGGCCTTACTTCAAAACCGGCCAATATTCTCTGTAATATATTTTCGAGGCTCATGCCCCGACGCATCAAGAATGTGAATGTCCCAAAAGTTGTAATGTTATTCTCAATCTTGCAGATAGTCTCTTCGGTATGGTCAGGCAGAAGCTGGACCAATAAGCCGCCAGCCGCTTCAACCCCCCGGCTGGTGAGATGGACCCCAACTACAACCAGAGAGCCGGTTTGGTCTGAAGTAACGAGATAGCGGTTGACGTCCTCGCCAATTTCACCGGAAGCTAGCTCTACGGTTGAGGTATGAGGTGCGCCAAAGCCAGAGTCAATAGTGACATGAAGGTAACCTCTGCGCCCTACTGCGGAGCCAACATCAAAATTGCCAAGAGAATTCAGAGGCAGCTCCACCTTTGGATGCTCGACATAGCCACGCACGGTACCGCGAGGCGAAGCATCAATCATCATGCGGCCAAGTGGCCCGTTCCCATGAAACTTTAGAGCAACCTGTCCATCTCGCAAAAGCATCGGGGCAAGCAATACACCGGCAGTGAGGGCTCGACCTAATGCCGCTGTAGCCGTAAAAGAGAGCTCGTGACGCTCGCGCGCCTCAGAAACCAGATTGGTTGTAGTAGCAATGACAGCCCTGATGGTTCCGTCGGTTGATATGGCTCTCAACAGACCGTCTTTCTGCGTTTTTTCTTTAGATGCCATATCTGCTTAAACCTGAAAACGCTCTATTTTTCCATCATAGCAGCATATTACATTTTTTAAAGCCTAGTTAATGAGACGGCCAGCCACTATTCTCCCAATCCCGGCTAAATCCTTCCTGATTTCAGTATGCTGAAATCCCGCACTAGCGAAGATTTCAGCCACCGGACCCGACTGTTTGTGCCCTACCTCAACGGCAAATTCCAAAAGTGCGCCTTCCGTTATAAACGAACCGATATCGGTTCGTTTTCCAGTCACCCCCGAAAGCACCGCGGCAAATCCCCTATAGAAGCCCATGCCGTCGGCATCTAAGCCCCGCAGAGCCAGCTCCGGCTCGTGTCTAACCTCTGGCTGCAGTTCTTCCATTTCCACGGCATCGATATAGGGAGGGTTAGAAACGAAGAAGCAATGGCAACCACTCTCGATTAGACGCCTAGTAAACAATTCAATTTGCTCCGGTCGAAAAAAATCTGCCCGGATTAGCTCCATTCTTGCCGCTACTCCATACCTTTCAGCATTGAATTGGCAAAACCCAGCAGCGTGAGACGAACATTCAAAAACCAACGCCTTTAGGTCCGGACACTGCAGCAATAGACTTATAGAGATACAGCCGGAGCCGCCGCCTACCTCTACCAAGAGTACGTTCTTCTGGCTTATGCCATAGGCTTCTTGGAGACCCCGCAGACGCCCTCCCACATACTCGACCAACAGCTCGGTCTCAGGTCGGGGAATGAGCACCCCATCACCAACCAGGAAAGTTTGGCCCATAAAATCGGCTTGTCCAAGTGCATACTGAATTGGGCGTCTATTTCGTCTATCTTCCAAAACCCTATTTAGGTCGACTGCCTTATCTCCAAGCAAAAGCTTTTGCTTGAGCGGCAAAACTCCATAGGCTATGGACATCAAGGTCGACAATGCAAGCCGAGCTTCAGCTTGAGCTTCTTCTCGGTCTATGCCGAGGCGAACCAGTTCGTCGACAAAAATCGAAGATGCTTCGACCAGCGAATGTTCAGCCTTAAACAGAGACACTAAATTCCAGCTACTGTATTCATTTCGGCTTCGAGCAGGCGCTGCTGATGCTGCAAGATACAGGCTTCGATAAGTTTATCCAGATCACCTTCCAAAACCTGCTGCAGAGGGAAGTTCTGATTGAGGCGATGATCAGTGACTCGATTGTCTTTGTAATTGTAAGTGCGAATTTTCTCAGAGCGATCACCAGATCCTACCTGCGATTTGCGGGCATCGTAGATCTCTTTCTGCTGCTCTTCCAGCTGAATCTGGTAGAGCTTATTGCGCAGAATCTGCTTAGCCCGCTCTTTATTCTGCAACTGTGATCGCTCTTCCGAACAGGCAACCATCAGACCGCTGGGCTTGTGGACAATGCGCACTGCGGTTTCAACTTTATTGACGTTCTGCCCACCGGCACCACCTGACCTCATAGTAGAAATATCCAGGTCGTTATCGTTGAGTTGAACATCGATTTCTTCAGCCTCGGGCATAACAGCCACAGTGGCGGTAGATGTATGCACCCTACCTGAGGCTTCGGTTGCCGGCACACGCTGCACACGATGCACGCCTGACTCAAACTTGAACTTACTATAGGCAGCATCACCCTTGAAGCTGACAATTACTTCTTTATAGCCGCCGACCTCGCCTTCACTGACACTGGCAATTTCGGGAGTAAAGCCAGCACGGTCTGCGTACTTCATATACATGCGCAGCAAGTCGCCGGCAAAAAGCGAAGCCTCGTCGCCGCCGGTGCCGGCCCTTATCTCGAGCATGATGTTCTTCTCGTCATTAGGGTCTTTGGGCAAAAGCAAAATCTTCAGCTCAGCCTGCAAATCCTGATGCTCTTGCCTTGCCTCGGTCAGCTCCACCTCAGCCAGCTCACGCATCTCCTTGTCGGTCTCAGTGCGCAGCATCTCCAGCGCCTCAGAGATACGGCGCTCCGCTCCCTGGTAGCGATGAAAGGTTGAAACGGTGCGCTCCAGCTGATGCCTGGTTCTAGCCAGGCGCATGAAAGTGCCTTGGTCAGAGATTATGGCCGGGTCAGAAAGCTTTTGTTCAAGCTCATTGAAAGTACGCTCAATATCTTTGAGCTTCTCGACAAAATGCTCCATCTAAGAGCCCTACCAACCCGAAAGTAACCTAAAAAAATTCGGAGAGGGAGGGATTCGAACCCTCGCTGCGCTTTCACACAGACAGTCTTTCCAGGACTGCACGATAGACCACTCCGACACCTCTCCAAGTGGTTTCGTGATTATAACAAGCAAGTCATCCTGACTACGCTGCCGCGAGCGGAATGAAAGCGCAAAGGAAAAAAAACTTTATCCCTAAGCTCTGGTTCCCATAAGCTTACTTCTGCCGGCACCACCTTTGATTATCGGCAAGAAGTCTTCGGCCTTGAGGCTTGCACCGCCGACCAGAGCCCCGTCTATATCAGATTGCTCCATCTGCTCAACAATTGTCGAGGGCTTGACTGAGCCGCCATAAAGAACAGGAATTGCATCGGCCACATTAGTGGCATAAAGCTCATTAATAGTCTCGCGAATCATCTTACAGACTCTATTTGCTTCGGTAGACTCGCAATTTTTACCTGTACCAATTGCCCAGACCGGCTCATAAGCCACAACAATCTTGGCAACCTGGTCTTTGTCAAGTTCTTCGAGAGCACTTGCCACCTGACGACGAATGACCTGATCGGTCAGTCCGGCTTCTCGCTCATCGAGAGTTTCACCGACACAGACAATCGGGACCAGCTTATTGGCAAGAGCAGCCCTGGTCTTGAGATTGACCGAAGCATTTGTTTCGGCAAAGTACTGCCGTCTTTCGCTGTGACCAATGATGACGTGAGTTAAACCGATATCGGTTAACATTCCAGGGGCGATCTCGCCAGTGAAAGCGCCGCTTTCGTGATAGTCCATGTTCTGGGCACCGACATAGCAAGTGTTCAGAACTTCACCATGTTTTTCTTTAAGAGACTTAAGGGTCTCGGCCGCAAGAGGCAAGCTCAAGAAGACCGGGCAAAGAACAATATCGGGCAAAGTCTCGCCTTTCATCTGGCTGACGCCTTCTAAAACAGCTGTGATGAGAGCCTTAGATTCAGCCTGGTTCTTATGCATTTTCCAGTTGCCGGCAATGATAGTTTTGCGCACGACTCGCCCCTCAAATAGATAGATATTTGCAACAGAAGTCTAATTCTACATCGCTATGAACTAGAATCTAGACATTACAAAGCCATAGTTAAGGGTGCAGTCAATGACAACAAGTCAGTCGGACAGTAATAAGAAAATGGCAGCGCTAGCCCAGGCCGCCAGACGTCTAGAGCAGGAAGAAGACAATGCGCCCTTACGTCTGCCCGAATGGGTGCGGCGGTCGGTTTTGAATACGGAAGAGAACCGTGAGACCAGGCTTATCTTAAAAGAACAAAATCTCAATACTATTTGTGAAAGCGGTCGCTGTCCAAACAAAGGCGAGTGCTGGGCGAAAGGCACTGCCACCTTCATGCTCATGGGTGCCCTTTGCACTCGCACCTGTCGTTTTTGTTCTGTAAATAAAGGTACGCCATCCCCGCTCGACCCAGAAGAACCACAGCGTATCGCCACAGCTGCACAGAAGATGGGGCTGCGCCATGTGGTCCTCACCTCGGTCAACCGCGACGACTTACCTGACCAAGGCGCCAATCATTTCGCCGCCACCATCAAAGCCCTGAAGGAAAGCATCAAGGGTGTGGCGGTTGAAGTGCTCACACCTGACTTTCAAGGCAGGCGCGATGCCCTGGAGATAGTACTAGCAGCCGAACCCGTGGTTTACAACCACAATATGGAAACAGTGCCGCGCCTTTATAAAAGAGTACGACCCGGATCGAAATATGACCGCTCGCTCAATGTTCTAAAAATGGCAGCCGAAATCGCCCCTGATATTCCCACTAAATCAGGTCTGATGTTGGGTCTGGGCGAAACAATGGACGAAGTCAAGGAAGTAATGCACGATCTGCGCGACCATGGCTGCGCCTTCCTCACACTCGGTCAGTATCTAAGACCATCGCGCGACCAATTACCGGTCAAGCGCTATGTCGAGCCATCCGAATTTGAGGAGCTTGGCGCCTATGGATGGAAGATCGGCTTCAAGATGGTGCACTCCGGTCCACTGGTGAGAAGTTCCTACCATGCCGAAGAATTAGCCAACAATCTGAAATAGTGAAATTGCAGTTTTGAGCGAGAAAGAGCCAAACCAAAGTCAAGCCTCGGGTAGCCAGGAAGAGCTGCTCGACTTCAGTCCGCGTCAAGGCGAAGCTAAAGCCGAAACCATAGGGCAAGAGATGTCGCCCCTGGACGAGGCAAAACTACTCTTTGAAAATGGGGAGTATGAGCGCTGCCGAGCCAAGCTAAGCGAGATTTGGCTAAAAGCACCTTACGACCGCGCTGCTATTGAACTATTCGCCGAACTACTGAACGAGATAGGTGAGGGAGAGTCGAGCAAAAGATTCAGCAAACTGGTTGAGAAGCTGAAGGAACCTTTGCCACCATATAAGCACCACCAAGAACTCTTCGAAGTGGGATATGCTCTTGTCGACATGAGACAGTTTCAGCTTGCCACCATGATACTCTCGGAGATTCACCAAGAATTGCCGGAAGACCCGCTCGTCAACTATGAGCTTGGCTTTTCGCTCATGTGCCTTAAAGACTTTGCCAGAGCAGTAGGGCATTTCGAAAAATTCAAAGACAAGCGCGATGACTTTGATGTCATTCTTAATCTCTGTGTTTGCTATACCCTCTTGCGCAACGAAACAGCGGCAGCTGAAGCCCTAGCAATGTTGCGGCCGCTTGCTGAAAGTGAAGAAGAGAAACTGGAAGTAGAACATCGCCAAATAGTCCTCAAGCGCCTTTCCAAACTCTCCAAGAAAAAGACTCTCAATGATAGGGATTGGTTTTTCATTTTATACGGCAGTATTCTTCTTAGACCGGGTAAGACACTAACAGCCGGCAAAGCAGAAATCAAAGATGTGGCAGGGTCTTTAGCCATACTAAAAGGTCTCTTGTCGGGGATCTCGGTGGAAGAAGAAGGAGTGGAGTTTTACTCATTGCGCTCCAAACCGATGGCCACCGTATTTGGTGAAATGTTCGGCTTACCGAGCGACAGCTACCGGGGCCCAGACCGTCCCGATCGCTGCTTACTATTGATGAGCTGGACAACAGACATCTTAGGACCGCACCAAGTATTCATTCAAAACGGTGAAAACAGAGGACTTTTCGCCCTTGCTATTAGCCCGAGCGAGCCATTACCAGTAGTGCCCGACATAATTAGCTATGTCAGCGAAGATCTGTATATGCCATGGGAAGGCAAAGAACAAAATGCCCGAGAACTAGAGCAGTTCTCCAAAAAGCTCTTCGAAAAATTGGTAGCTATGGAGTCGGATCCCGACATCTTGAGAGAGACCCAGGAAGCCATAGACTATTATCTAGACAAGCTTGAACTATTGGTCTTCAACAACCATATCAAGTTTCCGTCTCGACCGGAGTACACAGCGGAACTCCCGAGGTAATGACCCTGTTGAATCCGCTCAGCCTGCTAAGCAAGTCGACGAAGCGCCTGGTTCTGGCGGCCAGCTATATAACAAGCCTGCCCTTGGCAAAGCTCTTCAAACTCAAAGAGGAAGACTATCAAGACCTAAGCGGTCTGGCTAAATATCTGCCCACAGTCGGTCTTTTCTTAGGGGGTCTACTAACCGGCGCCTGTCTGATTATGACAGCCTTTGGGGTTGACCGCATCTTGCAAGCGGCCCTGCTTAGCGTGCTCTGGCTGGTTGTCACAGGCGCCTTGCACATGGATGGCTTAATGGACACCGCCGACGGTATTTTCTCGCACCAGAATCGCGACCGCATGCTTGCCATAATGCAAGACAGTCGTGTAGGCAATTTCGGCGCGCTAAGCGGACTCAGTGTTTTTCTCTTGAAGTTTGCCGCCTTAGCCGCCATGCCAGAACCGAGCTTACCAACTGCCCTTTTATTGACACCGGCCCTTGGACGCCTGGCAGAGGTGTATGCAATCGGAAGATATGAATATGCCAAACCTGAGGGTAAGGGAAAAATCTGGCACGATTCCACCCGCCTGCCAGGGGACTTTCTTTTAGCCATGATCTTCCCGACTTTATGCGCGCTTTTGCTCTTTCTCAAAGGCGAACTCTATGTGCTCTTTCTTTTTATGGCTGCAATATTTTGCGCACTCTTTTTCAGCGCCTACTTAAATAGACGGTTATCGGGACATACCGGCGACACCTATGGCGCCGTGGTCGAACTGACCGAAGCCGGTACCCTGGTTTTATTCACCCTGATCTTGAGTGTAATGAAGAGGCTTCTTTTTTAGAGCTTGACTTAGCCGGTCGACTTGGCTGCTTTACGGCGCAGACTCTCGGCTTCATCGGTCCTGCCTGTAGCAGACAAGAGTTCTGCATAGTTGCGCATCACATTCGACAGTGAACTATTCTTCTCGCCGTCTCCACCGCCTTTATCGTAAATGGCTATGCTCTTCTTATAGAGTGGTTCAGCTTCCTGCATACGTCCTTGATAGCGCAGCACCAAGGCCAAATTGTTGTAGGCATTGGCGAGAACCGGGCTGTCTGCGTCCAAATTCTTCTCGTAAATAGCCAAGGCTTCAGTCAGACGTCCCTCAGCTGATTTGGGGCTCTCTAAGCGCCTTTCCACTTCTGCCAGATTGGTCAAAACATTGGCCCTGACAAGAGAATTTCTATAGCTATCACCGTTCAAAAGTGCGAGGGCCGCGATAAATTTCTCTCTAGCAAAAGATAAACCACCCTGGTTGAAGAGACAGGCGCCGAAGTTATTAAGCACTTCGGCTTTTCTTTCGGGATACTTGTCTAAAGCGGCAAGGGATTGCTTAAATAAGGCTTCTGCCTGCACATAATAGCCGGCGGCAGAATAGAGCCTAGCTAAGGCGTCGCGAGTCTCAGCCACTTCAACGGCATCGCCTTCCAGATTACTCTCTCTGATCGTCAAAGCCTCTTGCAAGACGTTCTCGGCCTTCTCGTATTGACCGCTTTCAGTCAGGGCTTCGCCCAGACCGGTGAGACTGGCTGCTGCAACCAATAAATGCGGCTTCATTAGACGTCCACTCATACGCCTAGAGCGTTCGAAGTATCTCAAAGATTCGGCAGAGCGTCCCTGTGAGGCAGCTATCGCTCCCAGTTCATCGAGGATCTCGACTGTAGCAGCATCTTCCCGGCTGGCAGCTTCTTGAATAGCAAGAGCTTCTTTCAGCTTTTTCTGAGCCGTAGTCAAATTGCCCCGCTTCTTCTCAATCAGACTCTGGGCGGTGAGCTCTGCTACGCCACTGCCACGACTGAGACTATAACCGATCAGAGCACAGCCGGCTAAACCGAGAGCGCAAGACAAGGCGGCCACTTTCTTCAAACCATTCATAACTAAATCCTCTATGCTAGCGCAAACCGTTCTTAAGTAGTCCATAACCGAGACCGACGGCAGCACCAACTCCGGTGCCTTGCCAGAGACGCTTTTTGCCGCGAGTAGCGGCAGCAGAAAGACCCAACCCGACAAGCGTACCACTCGCCACATCTCTGACTATCGGATGCCGCTTCATGGTCTCACTAGAGCGCACCAGACCGACACCGGCTCCGGTACCAGCACCAATAAGACCGCCTCGCACCACACCCCGACCACTGACCAGTCCGGTCACAGCACCGGCAGCGGTGCCGACACCGGCACCTAAGGCGGTTGCTCTTACTTTAGGATGCTTCTGCCAATATGTGCGATTATCTTGCACATAGACTCTTTGAATGATTGGCTTATATACGGTCTTGGTTGCATATACTTTTTGAACCGGGCGTTTGACATCAGGATCATCAAAGTCATACTTAGGCTCTTGTCTGATCAATTTAGGCAAGGCATTATGATTCTCTACACTGCCGGATAAAAGGGTTCCCTGGGCCAGAGCGGCGGGCTGTCCCAATGCAAGACAGACCAAGCCGACAGCCACCAGCTGTGAACTAGTCATAATCATTCTCCAATTTAAAACTGCTGTTTCCTACAACAAAAGAGACAGACGAGAGACCCGGGAGTCTGTTCCTGGAAAGTCCGATAAATTAACGATCGTTAAGAAGGCGGGAACAAAAACAGAACGCCGACTTCTATCTACTCATCTCACGCGGCTCAATCAACTCAAGCCGCATAAATAGGGACCCTATATATGAACACTAAGAAAAGCAGCAGCAAAAACACCAAGACAAAGACTGAGATGAAGATCGGGCAATCCCAAAGACTGAGTATGAAGACATTGATTGTTGCAGCGCTGGCATTCGCCACTATTGGCAGTGCTGAAGCTCAAGGCAACAACGTCACAGTCAAATCGGGCGGCGGCGAGACCTTTGAAATGAAAAGCGGCTGGTTCGGCAGAGATTCTATAAAGGTACAGGACCGCTTCGGCAACAAATTGGAAAACAGCAAAGGTTGGCTGAGTCGCAAGAAAGAAGTAAAAGTCTTGGGAAACTCAGTTGAAGAAAAGAAAGGGCTATTTGGCCAAAAGTCATACAAAGCCACATCTATACTAGGCGACAAGATCGAGACAAAGCGTACCTGGTTCGGACTCGGTCCCCGCCAGACGACTGTAGATTTGAGCGGTGTTTCTTCTATAGCCAATCAGCTAATTAAGAAGAAGCAAACTGCCTCTAACTCTGACTTTACGCCAAAGCTAACAGACTAAAGCTAGGCGAGTATAGCTTACCGACAAAATCTAAGGAGCAAACTAGCCGCTTTCTTTATTTAAGATCGATGCGACAAAAGTTTAGCTTACGCAGCTCAAAGCCGGCATTGCCCAGACTCAGTACAGCTACACCAGACAGAATGGTAAAGGCTGCTAGAGCTGTTGTCGGACCAACCGGCTCACCCAAGATCACCCAACCGAGCAACACGGCCACAACCGGGTTGACATAAGCATAGGTAGAAACCTTTCCGGCACTGAGGTGCTTCACTAGCCATGTATAGGCTGAAAAGGCGGCAATTGAACCGAAGAGGGTCAAATAGATGAAGGCCAAAAAACTTTGGGTGGAGACCTCAAAGAATGAGAACTCTCGGTGTTCACCCATAAGAAAGGCCGCCATTAGAAGAAAAGATCCGCCGCTAATCATTTGCATGGCAGTGCCGAGCATGACCGAGCGAGGCATAGTCAACTTGCGCCCGATTACTGTACCGAGAGCCCAGCTGAACGAACTGAGAAGCACTAGGGACAAGCCGCCGAAATCGACTCGCATGCCGGCACCGGTTAAAGACGGCGCTACCAAGATAAAGATACCGATTGTACTGACGAAAAGCCCCAGCACCGAAAGGTTGCTGACTTTCTTGAAACCGGCGAAAACCCATTCCAAAATAGCAACATAAACCGGCACCATGGCCACAAGTAAACTAACTAAGCCGCTCGGCACCGACTTTTCAGATAAGACGACGCCGCCTGTGCCGACGCTTAAAAGCAAAACACCCAGCAAAACAGATGTGCGCCATTCGGCCAAAGATGGCCGAGCGGCTCCACCGATGCGTAAAACCAGATAAAGAGGAATACCTGCCAACAAGAAACGGGCACCAGCCATAACAAGAGGAGGGATAGTGTCGATGGCGAAACGAATTGCTAAATAAGTCGAGCCCCAAATTATATAGATGGTTAAAAAGGCTAAGGCTATCTGAAATTTTGAAGGTCTAATCTTGGCTTCCATGGTGTTCCCTGTTCTTTCCATGCCGATAAACGGCAAATAACGCGAAAGTGAACCAGAGCAATCGACTAATTGCATCAGGCTTCCTTTATAATGAAACTAATTGAGTTCGTCCGCAACCCCAATTCAACTAACAAACCAAACTTTCTAATAGTATTTGGCAAAATCACCTAACCGAGTCAGACCATGGACCAAATTGACCTAAAATTATTAACCTTATTGCAACAAGACGCTAAACATAAGTATGCAGATCTGGCTGAAATGCTAAATCTATCAGCCCCGTCAGTGCACGCCCGAGTCAAGAAAATGGAGCAGGCGGGCATTATCGAAAGCTATAGCCTCAAGCTGGATCCAAGCAAAATAGGACTCAAGCTCTGCGCCTTTGTACGGGTCACCACCGAAGGGGTAGGTAGCGAACTTGGCCGTTCCCTGCACCGCTTTAAAGAAGTAGAGGAAGTTTATTCGGTAGCCGGCGAAGAATGCCTGCTTTTGAAAGTACGCACCGCCGACACCGCCAGTCTTTCAAACTTTCTAGACGAGATAAGAAGAGTGAAAGGGGTGCGCAAGACCATCACCAGTATTGTGCTAAGCACTTTACTGACAAGAAATGTGCTGCCTGACCCAAGCGATCTATAATAAGCGCCCGCGGCTCAGCCGGCGTCTATTTGCCTCAAAATCTCGACTATGTGCTAAATGCGAATGAACCAGAGACCGCTCACCTCTCATCACCTCTCAGGTATCGTGCCTTTGCACGAGAGCATCAAACAGATGAGCGCTACCGCACTAACCAACCTACTGAAAGCAGCAGTGAACGAAAGCGGTCTCGATGTCATGGCCGATATCGCAGTCGACTTTGCACCGCATGGAGCCTCGGCGGTAGTCGTCCTGAAAGAATCGCATGTCGCCGTGCATATTTGGCCAGAGCACGAAAGCGCCACAATTGATATTCACGTATGCGATTACATGAGCGACAATCTTTCCAAAGCGAGACTTCTGGCCCAAGCTCTTTCCAAAAGCCTAGCGGGCGATTGTCTTCAAGAAGAGCACCATTGGAATGAACTCACTATGCAGCAGAGCGCTATGAAACAGTAGATTTGATCAATAGACTGACCAGCGATTATCACGATCCTTCAACTTCCAAATGAAGCCATCGAGCACATAGTGAGTCGACTGCGGCAGAGAAAGCAAAGGCACAAGCAATGAGAGCGTCGCCGCATCGGTAATAGCCGGCAGCTGGTCAAAGCGAAAAGGAGCAAAGAAGGCTAAATGTTCTCTCCAGACAAAGCCGTCCCAGAAACCCTCTTCGATATAAGCAAGTAAGACCAGAAAAAGAAAGAAAGCTGGAGCAAAATTCAAGAGACAGTTTTTGAAAAAATCGAAGCCTCTTCCACTCTCGCTCCGGCGCCCATGATGAAAGAGCCAAACAAGAGCCATGTAGGGAATGCCGTGGCTGACCACATTAGTCATGGTGAAGATCAAGTCGGAATTCGACCAAACAATACCCAGCCACCAAGACAAGATAGTACCTAAAAGTAATAGATTTCGGGGCCAGTTGAAAATGCCGTTCTTGAGAGTCAATTGAACCTCTTTAAAGACATACAAGAGCAAAATTGAGACATAGAGCAAGCGACAGAAGGGCTCTATAGTGCCGAAAATGCCTAGAGAAATAAAATCGCCTTCGACAAACCAATTGAAATGCCTGGGCAAATGGGCGTGCCAGTAAATGATCGGATAGAGCGTAGCCGCATATATTGCCGCCTGATCTACTAAGACCGCAAAACGACTCCGCAGCTCCTTTCTAGCATAGAGCGCCATAAAACCGTACTGCTGTCGCACAAAGTGAAAGACCGCCAGATAGGCCATTGCCCGCCAAAAATAAAGCGGCCCCAAGCTGTACAAAAGTACACCGAGAACAAAACACAATAGTGGTATAGCAATAAGCAAAGTTCTGTTTGCCTGAAATGCTTCTTTATCAAAGTAAGTGCGATAGAGTGTGGCATAAACATGGGCGACATCGACCATGAGCACCAAGACCACCCATGAGACGAGAGAGAGTCCATCGCTGCCGTCACCAGCAAAATAGAGAGACAATAAACTGGTCAAGAGAGCCGGCGCCAAAATAAAAGGCAGGTCGAAAATCGGCGAAGAAAGCCAGGGTTGCTTGGAAGATTTGGCATTGATCAAGCCCGCAGTCATGTAGACTCCTTGGCGGCAGAGCATGACGAGATTACGGACTCGGCAGCCATAATGCCTTGATACTGGGCTTCTTCAAAGTTAGAAATACCACTCATATCCGAGTGGGCAAAAACTATACTCTTAAAGCGGCGCTCCAGCTTCTGCCGGGCAGTCCAGATATAGCCTATAGATGGGCTGACCATACCATGCCCCCAGGGCCAAAGCTCCATTGAAGTTATCAGCGCTGCTATGCCTGGATGCATAGTTTCGAGGTCTTTGACAATCTCATCTCGCCAAAAATCTTCGCCCTGAGCTTTTAGAAAGCGCCGGGCTTGAACAGGCGGCATCTGTGCCAGCGGTCGATAATAGGTAATGACGATGCTGCTTCTTCTAGTGGTGATATCTTGATGATTGGCAACAACATAGCCCAAAGAGTCTCCATAATAGCTGACATTGTCCCAAGCCAAGGGTGTTCCGCGACTGCCGGGCACGCCGCTCAATGTAAGGTTAGCCACCAGCCACGGTGCATATTCAGGTTTGCTCTCTAATTTATAATCGGCGACTATATAGGGCGCAATAAAGCGAGGGGCGGCAAAGACCACAGCCTCTGCTTCCATCGCCTTAGATTCACCGCCTTGCTCATAAATCACCTTGCTTCTCTTATCAGACAAAATTCTCAGAACCGGTGCGCTCTCAATAATATGCGCCTTGATTTTCTCTCTTAATTGCTGCACCAAATAGCCATTACCGGAAGGGAATGTCACCACCGAATTGGTCTCGGCATTGGCGGCTCGCCCGCGCCGACCGGCGAAATAATGCAGACCGGCCCAAGCCGAGATATTTGCCGAAAGGGCACCATAATCGTCGCGACAGCAATAATCTATGTACCAGCGCAAAGGCTTAGATGAGAAGTCTCGCTGCAAAAGCCACTGAGCAAAAGTAATTTTATCAAGCTCGCGGAACTTGGGGTCTTGCGAACTGAGATCGACAGGAATAGCAAAAGCAGGTCGACCGTCGACTCCGACTGCATCCCTCAATGTCTGTACAAGTTCAAAAAAGCGCTTTATCTCAAGACTATCCTCAGGTTTGAGACCACGCCGAGGCACCAACCCATCTTGAAACTGACCATCTTTAAAAAGCCTTTCCTGGGGATCATGACAAAGATGAAGATCGTTATAGCGAGGCGCCGGCGAAGTATAATCGCCCTCTATAATACCCAGCTCGGCAAATAACAAACGCACATACTCTGACTCCAAATTGGGCAAGGGAACATAGTGCGCCCCCCAGGGATAGGCGCTCACCTTGTTCTTGCCCGAGCGGCTGTTACCACCGCAATCCGCTTCCAGTTCCAACAAGGTAAAATCATTGAAGCCATTACGCTGCAACCACCAACCGGCCGAAAGCCCGGCGATGCCACCACCGACGATGACCACTTTACTAAAGCGATCGGCTTTGACCTCGGTATAGAATGAACTATTGAGACGACCAAGCATATCGCGCAAACGATGCCCCACCGCCATCGAGGGTCCGAGCATCTTGACCGGAAATTTCCCTGAGTAAGTAGAATTGGCACGGTCTAGTCTGTTGCACGCAGTCAAACAACCGCCCACGACACCACCCATGGCACCACCCATGATTAAGCCGGCGAGATTCTTCAAAAACAATTTGCGGCTGAGCTTGTCAGTGTTGCTCATACTCGCTCCACTCTGACTCGAATAGATGCACGAGTTCTTGGTTATTGAGCCTGTTTACAGCCAACTTAGTAGGCTGCATATCATGGGGAAATTCGAGCATGCAAGCAAAACTCTCGGGAGAAATATAGGCTAGACCGGCAGGATACCGGCTTGGGGCTTGAAAAGGCTGGAGCGAACCGATGACATAGCCCCAGTCACCAAAAGCCGGCACATAAGCATGATAGGGAGTGGTTAGAAAACCGCTGGCTTTGAGAGTATTGACCACACACCAGTAGCTATTCTTGGCATAGTAAGGGGAAGTACTCTGAATAACCACCAAACCACCCGGCTTGAGCGCTTTTCTAAGAGTCTTATAAAAAGTATCGCTGTACAACTTACCGAGAGAAAAATTGCTGGGGTCGGGAAAATCGACGATAATGGCGTCAAATTGTCGTTTTCCGCCAAGCTCACGCAGCCAGACAAAAGCATCGCCGTTCAGTACCGACACTCGCTTATCTTTGAGAGAGTTCTTGTTGAGTCTAGTAAGAAAGGCCTGCTCTGAAAAGAGCCTGGTCATTTTCTCGTCCAAATCGACGAGCTGTACACTCTTGACACTTGGGTACTTGAGGACTTCGCGCACGGCCATGCCATCGCCGCCTCCCAAGACCAAGACATCTTCAGGCTTAGCCAGGCTCGCCATAAGCGGATGAACGAGAGCCTCATGATAGCGATACTCATCACGGGTAGAAAACTGCAAGTTGCCGTTTAGATATAAGCGAATGTCTCTGCCATTGCCGGTGATGACAATACGCTGATAAGGTGTAGTGGTAGAAAAAATAATTGGTTCGCTAAAGGTAGAAGACTCGGCAAACGACATTATCTTTTCTGATAGGGCAAAGCCGCAAGCCAAGACAATTGCCGAGATGGCGGCGGCACCTTTGAAGATATTACTCTCTCTTATCTTCAGCTCTTCTTTAAAGAGACGGACCGACCAAAAGGCCACTATGACATTGAATATGCCAAAGAGAAAAGCCACACGCAAGAGCCCCAGATGCGGTACCAGCACGAGAGGGAAGAGTAGCGAAGCGAGCAAGGCACCCACATAATCGAAGGTAAACACTTGCGAAACCAATTCTTTGAAATCGAGCTTCTTCTCTAAAATGCGCATTAAAAGCGGCACTTCCAAACCGACTAAAATGCCTATTAGCAGTACCAAACCATAGAGCAAGATGCGAAAGTTTTCTACATGTTCAAATAAAACAAAGAGAGCTGTGGCAGAAAAACCGCCGACCAAACCAACCAAAAGCTCTACTTTGATAAAGGTCTCGATCACTCGCTTTTCAATATAGCGAGAGAGAAAGGAGCCAACCCCCATGGCGAAAAGGTAAACACCAATGACGGTGGAGAACTGGGTTACCGAATCACCCAAGAGATAGCTGGCTACTGTACCGGCTATCAACTCATAAACCAACCCGCAGGTGGAAATGACGAAAGCGGTAATAAGGAGCGGATAGATCAAGACCTTAACCGTGTATTGCCGATGCCACTATCTGTCCTACGGCTAAAGTCATGGCAGCCAAAGCAATGGCCAGCGGCAAGTTCTTTTCATGGACAATCTCTTTCCACATATCGCCGGGAGTTATCTTATCGAACACCATAAATGTAGTGCTCAAAATTGCTATGCCCAGTGCCGAATAGACTACCGAAGCAACTATGTACTTTAGGGATATCACTTGATCCATCTCTTTACTCTTACTCCTTTGCTTTAACTCTTTCTACTTGTGATAGATACCTTTACCCTGGGGTCTGTTCTTGTGACTGCCGCTCGCATCCATCATCTGTTCACCATTGACGGCGCAAATTATGAACGAATAAAACAAATAACAAGCCCAAAGAGCGTACATGGAGAGCCAGACTTTGCCACGAAAGTCGACACCATCGCTTTTAGCGCTGAATAAGCGAGATCTTCTATCACCACTCATTGCTTACTAACTCTCCGAAGATCGATAAGGACTATAGTCGCTGTTGGCCCAGCGCATCGAATCGGCTGAATAAGCCACGATCCAAGAAAGTATCGGCGCCACCAGTAAACCAGCCAATACCCACCAGAAATTACCATTCACCTGCGCCCCTTCTGTGACAGCCAAGGAATACTGTTGCGGCGCCTGCGTACGAAAGTCACCACTCTCGCTATCTATATTGAGGTAATACTTACCCCTGGGTACTGCAGCAATAAACTTTGATACGGTGCGCGATCCCTCGCTCCAGCTTTCGCCGCCGTCATAGCCGGAATAATACTCGACAGTCTCACCGAAAGGATAAGTCTCACCGGTCTCATCATTGACCATCTCACCCGATAGATAAAGCCAGCTGTTATCGACATCGCTGCGAAAGGTCAAGCGCACGCCAGATACAGGACGCGACAAATCAAAAGTCTTTGTCGTGTATGTAGGCGCATTCTTATCGTTTGGTTGATAGATCTGCGCATCGCTATAGACAACGTGTTCAGGATTGATCGAGACCTGCCAGATTTGCAAGGCCAATAGCAATAGAAAAGCGCCAAGAAGCATGCGCGAAATCTGGGAGGAAACTCTGATATCGGGAATCGGCTGATTAGGTGCATAGTCTTTCGGGCGAGATAGGAGCCTTTCCGGTTTGAATGCCTTCTCAACTTCATCGGCCTCGATATACTCCGAAAGGCTCCAAACTTTCTCACTACTATCTTGCTCGCAAGAAAGCATATAGGGAGCCGAAACGAAGTCGGACATTTCCACACGCGTGTCAGCCTTAACCTTCCAATAAAACTCACCGGTGACAAACTCGACCTTGGCGCGTCCACGATAATAAAGCTTGAACTGACGCTCATAGAGCGAAACAGAAGTGATATAAGCACCTGAAAACATCTTATTCTCACTGGGCTTGTCCTTGATCATGGTGACAAGACTCCAGTGATTGCCGTTTCTGGTCAGCCAACGAAAGCCGTAATAAGGATTGAAGAGCAGATACTCTTCCCACATATAGTTCGAAACGGTATCGGAGCGCACCATGTATCCGATAAGTTCCCAGGTCTTGCCTTTCAATTCGGCTCTAGTACCGAGCGGCACAAAAGGCTCATAGCCTTTCATCTTATAGAAAAAGCCTTCGATGATGCGATAGTTGCTGTCGGTGACATCGATCACCACATGACAGAATTCGCAAGCGCAAGACAAAACCGCACCCGGAAAGCGAATCACGACATTGCCGCCGCAACCGGGACAAGAGAAAGTGCGGGCCAGGGGCTTAGGCTTCTCCGGCTCCCTATCTAAGTTTGGCTTATCAGATTCACCAGCCATCGATACGCCTCAAATTTTGAAAATTGAATTCATCAAAATCTAGATATCGCCCTTTGAATATGCGCGTCTCTGTATCGGTGAACTCAATAGTTGCCATCTTTAAGAACGGTCCGCTTAAATCAACACTAAATGAACGCCGTCCCAGCCGAGCATTGAATGGCAGTTCACCTTCGCTGTAAAGACAGAAGACCTCGCGGGCATCATCGATATCCATCAGCCCCAGCTTGTCTACATAGACACTCTTGCCGGCAAATACGGTATCGCGGGTGATACCGGCAGAATTTTCTACCGGGCGACAAAAAGCATAAAATCCTTGAGCCTCAGCCAGCCAGCACTCTTTGTCACCGCTCAGAGCATACCATTCGTTCCAAGCACCGGCATCGTAAGCGACGCGCAAGCGCCCCACCAGCTCGAAAGGCTCGTTGTCGACCTCGCCCTTAGTGCCGATTTGCAAGGGCGTCATGTCGTCTTGGAGCTCAGCCATTTCGCCGAGTTTCTCAAGATTCATATCTTGGCGCACAAGAGTCGAACGACAGAAAGAACAGACCGAAAAAACAGAGGCTTTCGAACGAAACTCTACTTCTGCGCCGCAAGCCGGGCAGTTCAGTTTGATCATCAGGAAATTCTTTTCAGCACTTCAGCTTTCTTGGCTTCGAACTCTTCTTTAGACAAGACGCCCTTCTCCATCAGTGTCTGCAGTTTTTCCAGAATCACAAAAGGATCTTCCTGTTTAGCCCCGGAATCGCCACTTAGACCTTGCCCAAAGGCCTGTCCAATCACACCTGAAGCATTCATACCGACGGCGAGCATACCCATTCCGCCTGGATTCTCAGCAGCAGCACTGATGGCATCAGCGGCTTGGAATTGGGCGTATTTCTTCAGATCGCCAACTAAATTCATACTGGACTGTTTGTCGAGATATTGCTGCAATTCTTCGGGCAAAGTAACGCTCTGCACAAGGAAAGAAGTCAGCTTCAAACCGTAGTCCCAGAAAGAATGATCGAGAGATTCTTTGAGAGCCTCGGAGAGCTTGGTTTGATTGGCCGCCATATCGAGGAAAGGAGTCTTGGCTTCTCCAAGCGTGGTGGCAATGCCGGTGGTGATGATTGAACGAAGCTGTCCGTCCAATTCGGTGGTGGTGTATTTTTCTCTTGTGCCTGAGACTTTCTGATGGAAAGTAGTCGGCTCTTCTACTCTATAGGCAAAAGTGCCGAAAGCCCTAAGCCTAATCACACCGAACTCTTTGTCGCGCACAGTGATGGCTTGCTGTGTGCCCCATCTCTGGTCCAGCTGTTCACGAGTGGAAAAGAAGTAAACTTCCGATTTGAAAGGCGATTTGAAGGCCTTGTCCCAGTTGAGCAAGCTGGTCAAAATAGGCAAGGTCTTAGTGGACAGTTCGTAGCGACCTGGGCTGAATACGTCAGCCACATTGCCCTCGTTCACAAATAAAGCCATTTGCGAATCGCGCACGGTAAGCTGAGCGCCGGTCTGGATTTCCTTGTCGGTTGTGGGGTAGCGATAGCTCAATACACCATTGGTGCTCTCGGTCCACTCAATAACATCGATAAACTGCTTCTTGAAAAGATCAAACATGGAAACACTCCTGAATGACTGACGCGTTCGCCAAAGTATATTCTCTTTGATACGTTTGTTGTAACGCTTATCACTAAGCTACAGTAAAATAACAGCCCGACCAGCAACCTCTTGACATTTCTTAAGTATTGGAAGATTCATGAAAAAACCGACTGCTATCTTTCATGATCAGGACGTCTACCTTTATATTGGTAAAGGGGCCTAGGTGCTGAAACAGCTTATAGTCAAATTGTCCATGTTCTTTTGCCGGCTTGCCCAAAAGCTGGCAAGAGCTAAAGCCATTACCGCTCCGGTCTTGGTGGCGCTTGGTCTTTGCCTGCTAATTAGCTCAGGATCTGATTTTTCATGGTCAGCCAACCCTTCAAACAAACTCTTACAGGGTGCCTTTCAGCCAAACGAAGTTGTCAAAGCAGTCACTTATTGCCCTGATTGTGTTCAATCCGCCTTCTCCCTTCCCATAGGCAAAAAAGCCGCCGGGTTAGTCAAAGATTGGACAAGCTGGCCTTCCAGCAGTCAAATTTCTGTCAGTGCAGTCGAAGAATTCTGGCCAAGGTCAGAGCCCCAGCTTTGCAAACCTGGAGGAAATCCAATTTGGCTTGTTTTCAGGTCGATTCTCATTTAAGAAAGCAAACCTTGCTTTTACTTAAATAGGAAGGAGAGAGCACATGCATGACCTGCACCTGCTAAAAGATCTTTGTTTCATCTGGCTTTCGGCCCTATTCTCGGGCTACATCTGCCTAAAGCTCAAATTACCACCCCTCGCCGGCTATATGCTTGCCGGCATAGCCCTCGGTCCCCATGGTTTCAAATTGATATCCGATGCCGGCCAGATTAATGTTCTGGCTGAATTTGGGGTAGCCATGCTGCTTTTTGCCCTCGGTGTAGATCTCTCACTGAAGCAATTGGCTTCTAAAGCCGGCAAGCTTTTGGCAACCGGCACCTTGCAAATAGTCTTGACAGCACTTCTGGCCGGGGGTCTGGCGCTTTCTTTAGGTTTAGCCAAACATAGCGGCACAGCCTTTCTCTTCGGCTGTGTCTGCGCCCTTTCTTCTTCGGTGATTATTTCAAAAATACTCTATGACCGAGGCGAAACCGACTCTGTACATGGGCGCATTCTGCTTTCCATCGCCATTCTGCAAGATCTTTCCTTGGTTCTAATCATTCCATTCTTGCCGCTTATGGCTAGCGAAGGTACGGCTTCAATCACCGACCTTCTTCTTTCAGCAGGTAAAGCCATTGCCTTCATTCTTATTGTTGTCTTCGGCGCCGTCAGAATACTCCCGGTAGTGCTGGCCCAGGCGGCTCGTTCCAATTCCAGAGAACTTTTCCTTCTCACCCTGCTTGGTCTTTGTCTAGGCATTGCCCTGCTTTCTCACAGCATGGGACTATCCATTGCCTTAGGCGCCTTCTTAGCCGGCATCATGGTGAGTGAATCGATTTGGGCCCATCAAGCCCTGCATGACGTCCAACCTTTGAAAGACCTCTTCTCGGTTGTCTTCTTTGTATCGGTGGGTATGCTACTCACTCCCGCCTTTATCTTTGCTCACAGCCTCGAGGTCTTGCTCTTTGTTGTGCTGCTGGTAGTGGGTAAAACCCTGGTCGGTGCCCTGGCCGCCCTCTGCACCACCAGCAATACCAGAAGCGCCATTCTGGTGGGAGCCGGTTTGGCACAAATAGGAGAATTTTCTTTTGTTCTGCTTACCATGGGTCGCAACCTCGGACTAGTGGGCGACGATATGTACAACCTCTTCTTTGCCGGGGCAGTGGTTTCTCTCATGGCTAGCCCGGCTATCTATGCCCTTTCTCCTCGGCTGATTTATCTCTTTCAAAATCGCAACCCAAAGCAGCAAAAAGGACAACAAGAAGAAAAAGACTCGACTTCGCTTGCCAGTCGACTGAAAGACCATGTGATAATCTGCGGCTTTGGGCGAACCGGGCGCAATCTCGGCACCGTTCTCACTTCATACGGAATACCCTATTTGGTTATTGAACTTAATGCAGCCATAGTTGAAGACTTGGCTATGCGGGGAGTGCCTCATATCTGGGGCGATGCGACAAGCAATATGCTCATGACCAAAGCTAATTTGAAAGATGCAGCTTGTCTGGTCTTAACCATGCCTGACCCTTCAGCGATAACTGCAATAACCAAATTTGTGCGCAAGCGCAACGAAGATGTGAAAATCATCGCTCGCGCCCATAGTCCCTCTGATATTGCCGCTTTCACCGATGCCGGAGTAAGCGCCGTAGTACAACCGGAATTCGAAGCCTCTATTGAAATCACAAGACTAGCTCTATTTAGCCGCAACCGCCCGCCCTCTGAAATCGAAGCCGCCCTCGATAAAGTGCGAGCCATGCGCTATCCGCATCCGCATCCTGATTTTGCCAAGACCATGAAGACAGAACGCATTTTGCCTCTATATATGGTGCTGGAAGAAGAACAAACAGGGGGCTGGCTAATCAATGACTCGGGCATGCTATCTGGTAAGTCGGCGAAAGAGCTGAATATCAGAGGCAATACCGGTGTGACGATTACAGCCGTGCGCAGCGCCGGCAAGACCCATACTTTTCCATCTTCCGACTTTATTTTCAATAATGGCGATGAAGTCTATGCCGTTGGCACAAGCGATGAATTGCAACGCTTCAAAATACTCTATAAACTTAGTGAATTCACACCGTTCGATAGCTTGAGTTCTGCACTCTCGGAAGCATCGCCCAGCTGAAGAGAGGAATCAAAATCTATTTGAATAAGGAAGTTCTTACAAGCAATACAGCCGCCTGATCCTGACATGCCTCCCGCCAGGATGGATCTTTCTTCAGCTCTTGTACAAGAGTGCTGTCCTTTGGAAAGAGCACCCAGTCGAAATTGTATTGGTCAAAAACAGGTCGCCAACCGCTTCTTGTTTCACAAATCAAACCATATCGGTTGTAAAAATCAGCCCCATAAAAGTCAGCACGGTCATCGATAAAGACCGGCTGATCGAGTTTGTAGCGCAACAGACCACCCCAGTTGTCCAGGTTAAAGCCCTTAGCCCGCGATAGCTTATGTTCACTAATGTATTGAAGAGTGGTGGATGGCTGCACTTCAGAATCAAAATCACTCTTTACAAACCAGCCAAAACCAGCTCCGATCAAGATAATCAAACTATAGACAAGCGGCAAAATGTGATAGTGCGATAAAGCTTCTTGCTTATTGAATTCAGCAGTAGTTGAACAGATTCGGTCATAAATCCGTCCGAGCCAACTATCTTTAGCAGGTGAAAAGATAGCGCTGCCGAACAAAGAGCCCAGCGCCGGCAATGCCACAATGGCAAAGAGTGAGATGTTGCGCACGGCATTTAGAGCAAGATGACCAAAGGCCAAGACCATGGCTGTAGTGGTGGCCGTTAAGCGCCCGCGCAAATAGGCGCCGACCAATATAGAACCAAACAATATTTCAAGGAAGACTGCATGAATACTATGCTTAAAGTCAGGAATTTTAAATTCGTCGGTAACGGCCAAGATAGCCGTGCCTTTAAGATAGTCGGCAATATAATGATAGAGAGTAACGCCGTAAGGATTGACAAAGCTGACTAAGATAAGCGCCAAAAGCAGCACCGCCAAGACAAGCACCGGGCGCCCCTCGGTGCGACGCCCGAATACCGCACCGCAGGCGGTGAGACAAAAATAGAGAGCGCTAATAGCATAAGCCAAAAGAAAAGCCGGATGAGTATTAACCCAGATCACCATACAGGGCAAGAGCCAGAGGTAGAGAGCACGAGCACTGAGCTTGCCCCTGTAAAAATCTTCCAATTTGGTATAGAAAAGAAAGACTCCAAAAAATGTAAACAGGTGGGGTCGAACAAGCCAGTGGCTGGCGGATGCAATCAAACCAATAATTGAAAAGAACATAGCTGGAGCAAAATGACAGCCGAAAGAGCGCATGCGCTGATAGAGCAGTAAGACCAAGGAAGCTAGAGAAATAGCCCAAACAGCCGCCAGCATCGATAAACCGCCGACCTTGACCAGGCAAGCCATAAAATAGTCTGAGAGCCATTCATAAGCAACCCATGGCTTGCCGGCAAATGTATAAGACATAATGTCGCTATGTGGAATGAGCCCGGTCTTCAGTATGTGCAAACCCGAAACTATATGCCAGCCGGTCGAACCATCGGAATATAGATAGTTAGGTCGCATAAAGAGCAAGAGATGCACCACGCCGACAAAAAGCAAATCACCGACATTCGGCAACCATTTAGCTTCAGATGAACTTTTCGAAGCTTGGCTCAAATCTAAAATCCGCTCGGTATCTGACCGGTAGAACGCATCATATCTTCTTTTGCTTTGCGCTCCTTCTCTTCCAACTCGCGCTCTTTAGCCCTCATCGGTCCTTCTTTTTCGTCTTTGATTTTGTTGATCAAAGTAAGTTTTTTGCCCCGGTAAGCGGCTACTTTGACAATGTCTTCCTGCTCAAAACGTTTGGCTTGATTATAAACAGCCAGATAATCATCAACTGTTTTGCTCTTCTCAAGCCCTCGCTTGAGAGCCAACCTAGTGACATCAATCATATTGAAAGCACCAATCTTCGGCATCAAAAGCATCAGCTCAGAGGTGGAAGCTTGATCTTCGACCAGATCTTTAAGGGCTGTGCGGGCCATTGCCTCTAAACCGACATTCATAGACTCTTTTGCGAAAGTAAAAACATCAGGCACATTATCAACCAGAGTATAAGCCTTCTTTACGGCAGTCTGGGCAATTTCATGCTGAGAAGCCTGATGAGCTTTATGAGCCAAATCGATTAAATCTTCGAAAGTGGTGGCAGCGGCTACAAGACTATCCAGCGCCGCTTTGGAGATATCAAAGCATTCCGCTTGCCGAGCCTTTAGAGCTATATTGAGCAGTTCATCGGAGGTCTTCGCTAGAGAGAGCGCTTTCTCTAAACAAGCGCGCTTGGCCTTAACCGAAGGGGCGCCAAAGCCATCCAAGGTGGAAATAATAAAGAGAAGAGACTCTGTGTCCTGCGCTCCCGCAGCCACCGATTCTACATCAGCGGTAGCTTGGGCAAACTTCTTTTGCTTAAAGCCCTTGACCGCTTTCACCAACTGCCCCTGCAATTCCACCGGCAAGTGTGAATCAGGATAGGGCGTAGATTTAGCAAGCGACGGGAGGCTGCTGGTAAGCAGAAGAGCGGCTGTCAGAGAGAAAAGACCGAAGTAAAAGCGGCTTGTAAATGTTGGTCTAGGTCGAGATAAAGACAAGGCGCTATCCTCCTGGGGTCTAGTCTAATTCTTCAGTCTTATTTTAAGGGTGCGAAGCTGAAAGCGCTCAAAACCGACCGAAACTGAAGAGCAATGACCGGCATTGCCGTTTTGTTTGGCATCGGCTGGCAGGAGCTTTTCTTGCTTGAGGTCTAAACGGCAGCTATATACAGGACCGCAGTCGAAGTTAATGGTCAAATCGGTCTTAAAAGTCTCACTGGTCACATTCAGTACCCGCAAGATCAAAAAAGACTCCCCGCGCTCATCTTTATCTAGATGCATTGACATTAGACTGAGACGCGGATCGTCCATCTGCAAGAGCGAACTGCCTGCAGAAGCAGCCAGAGAATCTGAAGAAACATCCAAGACAAGGTCACGCCCTTCATAAAGCTCACAGCCGGCATAGGCTAGGGCGGCTTTGCCATTGATATTCTCCGACTTGTCCGACTTGTCCGGCAAAGCTTCGGCAAAAGCCTTGGCGAGAGCAGCAAAGGGAGCATAGCCGTATTCTACAATCTGCTCACCGAAACAATTGGCTTCCGGTGTATCCAAGTCTGGACCGGCGCCACCACCCCTAGTGAGCAAGCGCCTTGAGGAAAGTTTGCCTACTGCACGCAAAATCGTGTAAGAGACCAGATCTTTATAGAGCCCATACTCAGGCAAACCTTTGTTGAAATAGACCGCCTCATCAGTAAAGAAAAAGCGCTGACAAGGCTGACGATTGAGTGGCGCTTCGTGTCCAGTAGCTATAGCACCCAGCTCCGCCGCCCGGCTCTCCAACTTGTGAAAGTCCAGCTGCGCTGAAAGAGGCTCGGGTCGCCCAATCAGGCTAAAGTGATTCTCTGATATAGTGCCCTGACAGCCGGGGCTATCAAAGACTACTTCCAGGCGATGCTGTTTACTTTGATTGGTAAAGGAGGTCTCGAAAAAGACTATGGGCAGACCAGCTTTGAGGAGGACCCGGCAATGAAAAGTATGCTTGAGCGTTTTGGCACTGCGCTTGAACTTGGGAAAAGTCGGCTCCTTATCTACGGGCCATTCGCCTAGAACCTCAAGACCTTCTGGTATTTCGGCTTCATACTCCAGCAAAAGTGAAGAAACGAGAGGACCACTGAAGCCACTCCGGACCGACTTCAAGGTTGCCTGCAGCGGCTTCTGCCCTTTACCTTCACCACAAATCGGATCGAAATTATATGTATCACCGCCATCACCGCGGTCATAAATGTGGTGCCCGACTTTTCTGAACCTAGTCGTCGCGCCATCTCGCACTCCAACATAAAGAGGATTGCCGCTCTCTTTGCCAACATAGACCTCTATGTATTGGTTTGAGAGAAGCAAGCCTCCCTCACATTTATCTTGGTTTTCCTGCAGCAGAGACTGCTCAGAAGATGTAGGCCAGATTTGGTCTGCGGCAAAACTCAAGGGACTGAAAGCCAAAGGCGCCGACTGCCCTGCATAGGTCCAAGCCTCCACCAAACAAACATCCTGCCAATCCGGTACACCGCCTATTTCGGCAAAAGCTTCATGCTTCTCCTGCACGGCTACCACCTGTCCGAGTTTTTGGAGAAATGCCAGTTGAGCTTTAGCAAAAGCAAACTTCACCAGCACCGGGCGCGGCAGAGAAGCAGCGGCACCAATTGAAGTGCAGAATGAATAAAGGGACGGCAGCTTGCCCTCAGTAGGTTTCAAGGTGAGGGGCTCGGTCAGACCATATTTAGCTCGAGGCCTCGACTGATCTTTCTGCATTAGTTGAGCTTGATCAGCTCTGGAATCTTGTCCAGGATTTTTATCAGGAGTCGGTCTTTGCAAAGCTTCAAGGGCCCGCCTCTCTAAAGTATCAAGACCGGCATGCAATGAGCGATCGCGACTGAGCATCTCTTGGTGCACAGAATCGGCACTGCAACCGCAAATGCTGTCATGGGGGTGATTAGCAAGCAATGTCTTACAAAGACTGGTCAGCTCTGCAAAAGGATATCTAAAGCCCGGCTGCAGTATGCAGACGGCGCTGAGAAACGGTTCAACCAGAGCAAACAAGCGGTGTTCAGACAAACGATTAGCCCGCTTAAGATAGAGCCGCGTCGATAGAACCCCATCAAGCATATAAGCTCGTTCGTGCTCGAAAGCCTTTCTGTTGTCGCGCAACTCACCAGAGACAAGCGGCATGATATCAGGCGGCTCGGTGCCGATTCGCTCAAGAAAAGCAGAGAGACTTTCTTCTTTTATTTTGACTGCTTCACCTTGATGGTCAAAACCGGACAACTGCTCAAGCAAAGCTGAAAATCGACCGGGCGGCGGACCCATATGATCTCCGCCGACAGGCACAAGACCGTGCCTGTTCAAGTTATTGTCCTCCACTGCCTGAGAAAGAAAAGCAGCTAGATACTTAACCAACTGCTCATTACTTAGGTTCTCGCTAAATGCAGTCTGGTAATAACCGCGACGCAGATGAAAAGTTCTGACCTTGGCACCGGCAGGGCTTTCCCATAAAAAATAGGGACTGGAAAGCCCAGGCACACCGCGCCAAACCACGGCGCTATCGATGCCGAAACCATGCAAAATAGTCGGCAAGTCGGCGCTATGTCCGAATGTATCAGGCATATAACCGACCTTGAGGCTCGCCCCCAAAGCTTGAGACTGCCTTAACCCGAGGCTGAGATTGCGCACCAAACTCTCACCACCGACAAGCAATTGGTCGGCAAGCACATACCAAGGTCCCAAAGAGAGCTTTTTCTGCACGGTCAAATCGGCAATGCGGCTTTCTAATTCAGGCTTAACAGCAAAAACATCTTCCAAAAGCGAAGTTTGCCCATCCAGCATAAAGTGCTGAAAACACCCTTCCTCCAGACCATGCAAAATCTGCTCCACAAGAGGCACAAGAGCCATGCGATAAGCATTGAAATTCCAGTACCACTCACGGTCCCAGTGGGTATGCAAATAAAGACTAAGTGTTTTAGACACGCCCATCCACCCCTAATATTTGAGCAAGGGAGTGAAAAACTTGACGCTCTCATCAAGAGCTTCCAGATGCTGCAGACTGTCTTCGCTGCTCAGGAATTCATCTTCGAAGTGCATTGAAAAAGCTCCTTGAAAATCGTGCAATTTAAGCAGTTCAATCACCTGCTTAAAGTCTACTTGTCCTTTACCAGCTAGACGGTACCGCCACCATAGCGGTCCAAACAGGCCGCTATCGTTAAGCATGCTGCGATTGATCTCCACATCACATGCCACCACATGCGATATCGCTTGCACAAAGCTGCTCATATTTTGCAAATAGTCAAGACCAAGCCAAAGGGCGTCCGCCGGCGAGTAAGCCAAAGAAAGACCAGGGCAAGCAGCCAACAAGTCACGCCATTCTTGCGGCTCCAGCTGTCGCCACTTGGCAAGGCTGAGGCCACGCAGAGGAGCCGGTGTGATTAGGCGCAGGACAAGCTCTTGCTCAATGGCCGCATCATCTTTCAAACTTTGATAAAAGGCAGTGAAACTGGAGACAAAATCAGCTCCGGGCAGCAAGGAAACACCAAGGCGAGGACAAGCAAGAGCAGCCGCCACCTGCGAGAGCTTACTGAGCATAGCCAGAAAGTGCTTGTGCGCTTTCTTATCGTTGACATCAAAGGCATAGTCAAGATTGATTATGGCGAAATCCACGCCGGCAGACTGGGCCACTCCCTTGACTTGCTCCAAGTAGTGCCTTTCCTCTTCTTCCCCCTTTGCAGCTTTTTTAGAAGCATTGCCTTTGGCTGAAGAACGTCCAGGCGGAGCAAACGGAGCAAATGAATATTCGATAGAGCTTATGCCTCGATGCGAAGCCAACTCCACTGCTCCATCTAAACCGCAACCAAATCTGGTGGCATCAAAACATAGTTTCATTGCCTGATTTTAACATATAGATTAGAGGCTGCGGAGATAGTCTCGCCTGACAGCCGGATCGGGAATATCATTAAAATCCATGCGGTGCATGCTCTTTGCCATGAAATCACCATGACGTCTAATTGATATGGTCACAGGTGTGTTTGGCGTGCCGACGATCAGGTCATAGCACTCATCCTTGGTCAAGCCATAGGTGGGCACACCGTCCACGGCAACAATCACATCATCTACTTGCAAACCCGAATTCCAGGCTGGAGTGCCCGGGAAAACTCTGTTTATTACCGGCGACTTTTCAGCCACCTTGAGAAATTTCACACCGATGATGCCGATTGAACGGTCGATTTTGTATTGAAAAGACTGGGGGCGATCTTCCGAATCAATACTGGCTCGCTGACGCATCAGACGCTCGGCCTCTTGCTTAGCCTTGAGCGATGCCTGCAAAGCGCCGTTTGCGGCGCTTCCAGAAAGATCAGTCTTCTTGGTCTTCTTGGCCGCCGCTTCCAGTGGCTTCTTATGAATGCGGTGTTCTACCCCACCCTTAAGTACCGACAACTCGCCGGCAGAATCAGTATCAAGCTTAGGAACAGACGGCTTGAGCTGCAATTCTGATGAATCTTTGCCTTGACTGCCGTCGGCCGCTAAAGCAGGAAAAAGCCAAGGGGATAGGATACAGACCCCGATTAGCGTGAGACCGATTTGCTTTCTAGTTAAGCTCACTGACCAGCCCCTCCTTCGTCTACCTTTCTTTATACATCATAATTCTCCATCTTATTTAGATTCATCTTTAGGTTTAAGCCGCCTTCTCCTTAAGCCTGCGAACTTTCCGAAGGGCTGTTATGAAGGCTAGCTTAAGCTCAAAGGGATGGGCCTGATTTCATGCTACGCTCAGCTCATTTGTTAGCTTGTTTATTAGCTTGATGAGAAGCAGCCTCAGGAGGTATGT
>JAIETF010000028.1 GCA_019745415.1 Candidatus Obscuribacterales bacterium
GCCTGAAAATAGCGACTGAGGAGGCATTAAGTGGCTGACGGTAACAAAGCGCTGGCTGATATAGGAATTTTCGGCGGTTCCGGCTTTTATAAGCTCTTTGACGACTATGAAGAAAAGATGGTGGAGACACCCTACGGCGCACCAGCTGCCCCTGTGGCAATCGGCAAAATGGGTGGCAAACGAGTAGCCTTTCTGCCGCGACATGGCGAGAGACACCAGTTTCCGCCCCATAAGGTGCCGTACAGGGCCAATGTCTATGCCATGAAAAAACTTGGCGTCAGCCGCATCATTTCGCCATGCGCCGCCGGCTCGCTCCAACCAGACGTCAAACCGGGAGAATTTGTGGTGTGCGACCAGTTTGTCGATCGCACCTCGGGACGTACAGATACCTTTTATGATGGACCGATTGCCACCCACGTTTCTCCGGCCGAACTCTATTGCCCTGAGCTAAGAGAACTGGCAGTGGCTGCCGGTGAAAAGTCAGGCATCAAGATGCACAAGCAAGGCACCGTGGTTGTCATTCAAGGACCGCGCTTTTCCACCAAAGCCGAGTCGCGCTGGTTTACCTCCATGGGCTGGGAAGTAATCAATATGACTCAGTACCCCGAAGCTTTTCTGGCTCGCGAACTGGAAATGTGTGTGGTCAATATTTCTTTGATCACCGACTTCGATAGCGGTCTGGTCGGCAATGTCGAGCCGGTTTCGCATTCTGAGGTGGTGAAAGTTTTTGGGCAGAATATCTCAAAACTGCAAAGCTTGCTCAAAAATCTAATCAGCGAAATTCCCGATGTGCGCGAAAAATGCGACTGTCCCGACACTCTCAAACATGCACGCATTGAGTAGAATCACTGTGATTAGACTCGCTTAGAGTAAAAATATCATGTTCAGAAATCTCTCAGTCAATCATTTAGTGGCGCTCCTGGCCTTTGTTTTGGCCCTGGCTTCCTTTTTGGTTTTGCGCCGCTACCACATGCCCGACAAAGTCTGCGTGGGTGGAGCCATACTATCTATATTGGCTGTGGGAATTTTCTGGTCATGCGTTCTTTTGGGCACAGACGATGACGAAGAGGAATGAGATGGTCAGCCGTAAATTAAAATGCCGCCAGTCAGCCTTAGCTGCCTTGACTCTTTTGGCAATTATGCAGACTGGCGCTTTGCCGAGCAGCGCCGCCGAAACCGAGAAAACTACTGCAGTCAAGATCGATATCAAAAAGCCTTTGATTCCAGTAACTCGCGACTATACACTCAAGAACGGTCTAAGGCTGATTGTCTCAGAAGATCATTCGGCACCAGTGGCGGCGCTCGTTCTGATTTACGATGTCGGCGCCAGAGACGAGCAGAAAGGCCGCTCGGGTTTTGCCCATTTCTTTGAGCATATGATGTTTCAAGGCTCAGACAATGTGGGCAAGATGGACCATTTCAAATATATAGAGAATGTTGGGGGCACACTCAATGCTTCTACCCATGCTGATTTCACCAATTATTTCGAGAAAGTGCCGAGCAACCAAATAGAGCTCTGTCTCTGGCTCGAATCAGATCGCATGCGCTCGCTCAAGATAAACGCCGAGAACTTCAAAAATCAGCTTGAGACCGTAAAAGAAGAGAAGAGGATGCGAGTGGACAACCAAGCCTACGCACCGGCCTCGATTAGATTAGAAGAGTTGGCTTTCGATAATTGGGCCAATGGGCATCCAACCATCGGCTATTTTGAAGACCTTGAAGCCTCAGGTCTGAAAGACGTGAAACAGTTCTTCGACACCTACTATGCACCTAATAACGCCACCTTGGCTATTGTCGGCGATGTCAATGCCGATGAAATGGTGAAGCTGACCGAGAAATATTTTGGCACCATTCCGAGGGCCAAGGTGCCTTCTCGTCCAGATCTCTCTGAACCCAAACAAAGCAAGCCAAAAGCCGAAGTCGTAGAAGACAAACAAGCCCAGATGCCCGCCTTTTGGCTTGCCTGGAAGGCACCGGGAAGAAGAGAGAAAGATTTTTATGCTCTCAATATCTTGCAGAATATTCTCTCAACGGGCGAATCATCAAGACTCTATCAACGCATGGTCAAAGGCGAACAAGTAGCTCTCTCGGTTAGCTGCTCTTATGAAGAGAGAAGAGGCCCATCTCTGTTTGAATCTTTCGTCATTCTCAAACCAGGACACTCACCCGAAAAAGTAAAAGACATCCTGCTTTCTGAAATTGAGAAAGTGCAAAAGGAGAAAGTGAGTGCCGAAGAATTACAGAAATCGAAAAACCAGATTTTGAGAGGTCTATTTTCGTCATCATCTTACAACTCATTGCAAAGAAGCCTGGGCCGAGCGGAGTTGCTGGCTGAGTATACAGCCTTCTTCAAAGACCCCACTTTGATAGACAAAGACCTCGATACTTATATGGGCATCACTGCCGAAGATATACAAGATTTAGCTCGTCGCCTCTTCACCAAAGAAGGAATGACCACTTTGGATGTTAAGCCCGTAGCCGCAAAGAAATAGGATTGAGGGATTAAGAGACAGTCATGTTGAAAAACAAAATGAACAAACAAGCTTTATTCGCCCAATCGATTTTGCTGGCATTAGCTTTCAGCTTGCAGAATGCGGCGGTCGCAGCGGCTCCAATAGTTAATGGAGAAGCAAAGGTAAAGCCCAATTCGGTGAAAACCAAAGCAGCATTAAACAGAATAGGAAGCCAAAAGAAGAGCGAAATCGCTCAACCAAAAGCAGTGAGCGCTGAAGCTATTAAGACTGAAACTATAGACGAGTCTTTCCGCAAATCAGCTCCGGTTTTGCCTAAACCAAGACCGTTCACTTTGCCTAAGATTGAAAAGCATCGCCTTTCAAATGGGCTAGAGGTACAGTTTCTAGAAGACCACCGCTTTCCCTTCACTTCTTTCAATTTTGGCTTCAAGACTGGCTCGGCCTATGAAAGCAAAGACCTTACCGGCGTAGCCGATGCTACGGCCAAGATGCTTAATGAAGGCACCGAAACTCTAAGCAGCAAAGCTCTGGCCGATAAGGTCGAGTTCATGGGAGGTGCCATTAAGGCCAGTGCCGACTACGACTATAGTATTCTCAGCGCATCCTGCCTATCTGCTTACAATCAAAATATGCTCGACTTGCTGGGAGACGTCCTTCTTCATCCCAGTTTTCCTGAAGATGAGTTGAAGCTTTTCAAAGTCAATTCTATCCAGTCTCTCGCCATGAAAAGGTCTCAACCAGACTTCCTCGTGGAAGAACGCTTTTCTAAAGTCGTTTTCGGCAATCACCCTTATTCATTGGTATCGCCCAGTGAAAGCGATATCAATAAATTGACCAGGGCCGATCTGGTGGATTTTCACCACGCCAATTATGTGCCCAACAATGCCGTGCTGATTATCGTCGGCGATGTTAATGCAAGCGAAACCTTGCAATATCTGGAAAAGACCCTGGCAAAAAATTGGCCGAGCAAACCAATAGAAGCCAATAAATTAGAACTAGCCCCCGAGAAAAGAGAGCGCAAAATCTATCTGGTCGACCGTCCAGGCTCAGTGCAAACTTCTATCAGAGTGGGAAATCTTTCCATCAGAAGAGATGACCCAGACTATTACGCCATGCTTGTGGCAAACCAGATACTGGGTGGCACAGCCCACGCGCGTCTCTTCATGAATATTCGAGAAGACAAAGGTTACACCTATGGCGCCTATAGTCGCCTGGCGCCGCGCCGCGAACCAGGAGCCTTCTTCGCAAAAGCAGAAGTGCGCACCGAGGTGACCAATCCTTCCCTTCTGGAGTTTATCTATGAGCTGACAAAGATGCGCACTACCAGGGTTAAACCAGATGAGTTGAAGGCTGCAAAAAATTACCTAGCTGGCTCCTTCCAACTAGGGCTGGAGACCCAGGCAGGTATCGCCCAGAGATTATTGGAAGCCAATATCTATAATCTCAGCGACGACTATCTTGAGAAATACGCCGACAAGATCATGGCAGTGAACGAGGATGACGTGCAGAAAGCCGCCCAAAAGCTAATTGACGAGAACAACCTGGTTATCTGTGTTGTCGGCGATGCCGGCAAAATCAAAAATGAACTTGCTCTCTTTGCACCGGTAGCGGTTTACGACAGCGACGGTAAACTGAAATAAAGCCTATTGCTTAGACTGATTTCTTAGACCTAAGTGAGCTCAACGCAGTCCGGTCTGACAAATGAGGCTGAAAATCTGCTCGGCTTGTATTGTTTCAGGAGCTACTGAATCAAGCTCCAGTAGCTTGTTTACATGCTTCTCCATGGCATCGAGCTGCCAGGCGGCCAGTTCAATTGTTACCAGTGTGGAATAAGCAAAGATCGAACTAGCATTCTGCTTGATTAACATTGCCATCAGATCACGAGCACGCTCTTCCTCTCCGTTGGAAAGTTCAATCAAAGCCAAACGAGGATAGACCCAATCAAAACCAGCTTCGTCTCGCAACAGCTCAAGCAGAAGCGGTCTAGCCTGACTTTCCTTTTTGGTATAAATAAACTTGAGAGCATCAAGAAACTTAGACATAGACTGATTGCGAATTTCCTTAAGCGGCAGTCTGGTCTTTCTCAAAACTCTCGCTCTCTCTCCTTCGGCATCGCCGCAGGCAATAGCACGATCTAAGGCCTTGCGCATCGGCTCGACATAGCCCAACTTTTCAAACCGTTCGGCCATAGTCAGGTACTGTCTGGCCGAACCGCCTTCGGGCACATAATGAACAGGCAAGCCAACATGGGGAAGGACAACGTCCTCCAAGACCTTATGCACTGTATCGCCAGCCAACTTGCCGACAAAATCAAAGGCAAAAACAGCTTTATCTTTAGCTTTACGAGTCAGTTCATTCTTGTCCAAAAGCCGCCCCCCTTCACCGGCGGCATACTTTACCAATTCAGAAGCTGTCTCCTGCACACCAGTGACAGTATCGGTAACAAACACAGAAGCCTGAACAGCTGTCATCAAAGCCAGCATCTTACGTCTTTCGGCTTCGGGCATCGCCCCCTCTGGGGATAGACGTAAAACTTGCTTGCTGCAAAAAGACATCTGCGACAACCAAACAAGTGCCTGGTAACGCAGCATTAGCCTTTGATAGTCGAGAACATCCAGGTCGCCGGGCACTACTTTTGGTGGCAGCATTTGAACACGACTCTATTTATGTGACGGTATCTCAGTACCAGGTATACTCAGTTATTGTACCGTCAGTATATGTAATCTCGCCACCGCTTGGGTGATCTCCAGCCCAGGGCGAATAGTTATAACGCTTAGCCACCTTGACTCGGTTATGTCCTTTACGAGCAATTTTGCGCTTGCGCTCTTTTCTGACCGCCTTCTTTTCCGGCTCGGCGGTATTCTTATCTGATTTATCAGCCTTGACCTCATCTATAAAGACCGGCTGATGAGGTTTGAGCGCCGGAAAGACTCTATAGAAACCGGCAGTCAGAGCTTCCGGCTTGATACTTTGACTGGCCTTATAGAGGTGGTAAGAGGCAAAAGCCAAAAGCCCAACCAAAGCAATACCAACAAAACTGCGTCCAGCTAGAAAGAGAAAATCGCGCACCATGGCTTGCCGCGCTATTCTCCAACCCATGTCTGAGGAAGATGCATCTGCCGCAATTCTAGAACTAGGACTAAAATCTCCAGGATCTGTAGAGTCTATAGAGCCTGTCGACTCTTTCGAGTCCCAATCCTGAATCTCTTCGATCTTGATATCTTCAGACTTACGGGAAGCATCGGCAAAATCTATTTTCGCCATTTCCAGAGTAGCGGTAAGACCCTGCAACTCTTCCTCCAATTCAGAGAGTTCCTCGTCTGCATCGAATTCACTCTGATAAGAGCCGGGGGCAAAACAAATTGTTTCTGAGCTGGCCATTTCTACCTATATATAGGTTTGGAACTGTGTGCTGGAACAAAGAGCTAAGGTGCCACAGATGCCTGCCGATGTCAACATCGAAGCCAGAGACATGCCGCCTATGGACCGCAGACCAATTTAGAAAGCCCAACCCTAGAGTGTAAAGGGCAATATAAATCGTCGCTCATCAACTTTGCAAAAGGGCAAAGTCTAGACTAATCTCCTGACAAGCTTCAGTGTTTTTACTAGTATCTCGCCAACGCTCTCTGGAAGAATGGTAGAAGTTGCCGAGATCTTCCATGTCTGCAACATATTCAAACTTATGATTTAAAAATCCAGTGATTGAGAAATCCAGGAGGTGTGAATGAATCCACTACGCTCTCTATTTTTGCTGCTCTCACGCACGCCCCCAACCTTGATGGTAGCGGTCATAGTCGGGCTTTCAGTCGTAATCACCATGGCGATTACGACAAGTTCCGACGCCAACAGAAGAGAATTAGAAGAAGCCATAAAGAAAGCTCAAGAAAAATCATCGGCAAAACTAAAAGTGGTTTATGCAGAAAAAGATATTCCGGCCGGAGCCAATATCGAAGCAGATTGGCTTAGTGAAAAAGAAATAGAAGCAGGAAGAGCCCCTCTGGATGCACTTCCCAGTGCTTCCAGCGCCATTGGTCGCACGACTAAATATGGTGTCAGCGCCGGTCAACTTCTATCTTCACATGACCTAGCACCTCTGGGTATAGCTATCGACTTCAATTCCCGTCTCAAAGAGGGAATGAGAGCCGTCACCTTTGCTGTAGATTCTAATTCAGGTGTTGCCGGCTTTATTGAACCACAGAGCCATGTTGATGTACTTTCGATGGTGGGTAATGGCGCCGAAACTAGAGTAGCACCGATTCTCTCTGACGTTGAAATCATTGCCGTAGGTCAGACCTATGAAAGAGCCCCCAAGGGCGGTGCCAATCCAGCGTCTTCAGTAACTGTGGCGGTAACCCCCGAAGACACACAGAAGCTAGTCAAAGCCGTTGCCGCAAGCAAGCTCTATCTCTCACTGCGCAATGACAAAGATCATAGTCCAGTAACTACGGTAGACGTAACCGCGCTCTTCGCTCAACCGAAGAAAACTGTCGCCAACGAGCCTGTACTCACCGCACTGGAACCACCGCCGATGCCCGGTCTCCCCGACATCACCCCCGGTCCGATTCCATTGCATTTGAATGGCTCAGCACCAATGGCGGTGAATGTTCCCCCACCCTTGCACGAAATCGAGATTTGGTCTGGCAATAAGAAAGATGTGCTGCAAGTAGCTAAGCAATAGAGCTAAGCGAATTAACCAAGCAGGAAAAACAAAGAAGTGAAGCAGGCTTTCACTTCTTTGTCTTTTTTGTTTCCCTTACTTACTAATCTCTTCGGGTAAGCCCTGCTCGACCGAATCATTCTCATTCTTAGAGCCGGAGGAAAAGCCCGCGGGCGGATTGACCTTGTGGGTGCCTTGACAGTTCTTGGGATTTTTCAATTTAAAGACATATGTTGTGTGAAACCACATATGCATACGATCGTTTTCCAAAACTGAAGCATCACTCAATAAGAATGAAGCCGGCACGAGCACTTTGGTGGACATAGTCACTGTTATCTTGCGCAGTTTCGGAGTAATCATATCTTCCAAGCCTGTCATGCATGGCTTTTCGATGAACAAGCCGGGATTGGCACAACCATCGAGATAGTGCCAGGCAGCATACTGCACATTGCGTGTATCTTTACCGTCCATGGCTGCTTTTCCAGCCAGATAGGCGGCGGTCTTGCAGCAGCGCTTGTTGTAGTCTTTGGCGAGACCGAGCACCGCCACATTCATGGCAATTATAGAGAGCAAGGCAAGGAATAAGGTACCAAAGCCGAGTTCCAGAATATCTTCTTTTTTCTTTTTGTTCTTCTTTGGCTGAGAAACAGGTTTTTCAGCAGATGCAAGTGGAACTTTCTGAGAATCCGGGGGCAGTGGTTCGGAAGCCTCAGTGGCCTCAGACTTAGTTTCGGACTTAGTCTCAGACTCAGTTTCGGACTTAGTCTCAGACTCAGTTTCGGACTCAGTTTCAGACTTAGTTTCAAGACCCGAGTCTAGACCAGATTCGGCTTGGCTTGCTTCATCCTTTTCTCGTTTGTCTGCGTTGTCGCTAGCTAATTCTGACAAGACATGCCCTTTTCTCAATTAAGAAGACAGTTTTAACTCGCCGAGGAAAGGCAACTCTCTAAACTTCTCAGCATAGTCGAGACCATAACCGACCACAAAGAGATCTTCAATTGTAAAACCAACATAGTCGGCTTCGATGGGCACCACTCTTCTAGAAGGTTTATCTAGAAATACAGCCATTTTCAAAGTAGCTGGATTGAACTGATCCTTGAGATAGTCCATAAAGAAACGAGCGGTTCTGCCGCTATCAATAATATCTTCCACCACCAAAATATGGCGGCGCGAAATATTGGGAAGCTCTAAATATGGAGTCTGTACATGACCGGAGCTTTCGGTGGCGCTGCCATAGCTTGCCAGTCTGACAAATTCGATTTGCAAGGGGTCTTCGGTCTTGATATGTCTGACGATATCAGCGAGGAAACAGAAAGCACCTTTCATCACCCCGATGATTACCGGATTCTCAAGCTTGCAAAGGTCCTTACTGATCTCTGCGCCAAGCTCTTTGATTCTCTCTTGAATCTCTTCCTGAGAGTAAATGGTCTTGATGCTTTCTACTTGTGGTGTCGCCATAACTGCCCCTCTTGAATGGATGTATATTAGCAGGTGAACAGAAGAAGGTAATTAACGGGCCGGCTTGAGTTTAGACTTATTATTCAGACTTCTCGAAATATCTATTTAGATTTTTCGAATAAGAGGCGTCCTCTCACATAAGTTTGGTCTATCAACCGATCGTCGCCCAAGAACACCAGGCAAGAGAGTATCTCATCGGTGGGATGACTCATTATATTGTCTACGATGCCGCTCTTGGCGCGCGGGTCTACCACGATAAAGTCAGCCTCTTTCCCCACTTCCAGCGAACCAACTTGTTCGCCCATATAAAGCGCTCTTGCACCACCCAAGGTTGCCCGATAAAAAAGTTCACGCGGCTCAATCCAATAATCGGGCTGAATAAAGTTAGCGTCTTTCATTACTTCGAAAAGTGACATATGGGGACCTGCTGCCACATCGGAACCAAGACCAAAGAGACAACCGCATTCTCTCGCTCGTTTGTAATGAAAGACACCACTCTTGAGAAAGAAATTTGAGCTTGGACAATGAGCAAGAGCCGAGCCGCTCTCTTTTACATGGGCAAAGTCTTGATCATCAAGATGAATTGAATGAGCAAAAACACTGCGCTTTCCTGTCAAACCAAAACGACTGTACATGTCCAAATAGCTGCGGCTCTCAGGAAACATAGAAGAAACTGTTGAAATTTCTTCACGCGCTTCAGAAAGATGTGTATGTAAATAGGTCCCAGGCAAACTATTCCAGAGTTCACCGCAACCTCTCAGCAATTCTTTAGTGGATGTAACACCGAAGCGAGGCGTAAAGGCATACTGCAAAAGACCATCCGCCGCCCCGTGCCAGCGCTGGGCCAAAGCCAGAGACTGGGCTAAAGACTCTTCAGTCTTCTCGGTAAGAGCCTCGGGTGAATGGAAATCCATCATCACCTTGCCCATAATCACCCGCGCTCCGGCGGCTTCAGCTTCTTCAAAAGCTATGCGGCAGGCAGTCTCATGAATCGTCGTGAACACCACGGCAAGAGTAGTGCCGTTAGCCGCCAGTTCCTTAAAGAACCAACGCGCTATCTTGCGGGCATGGTCGTCTTCGGCAAAGCGAGCTTCAGCCGGAAAAATATATTGATTGAGCCAAGAAAGCAAGTGTTGGCCGGACTTAGCAGTTTGGGTCACTTGGGGCAAATGCAAATGCATATCCACCAAGCCGGGCATAATTAATCGCTCGGAGCAGTCAACAAGGACTGCGCTGCTTCCCACCTTGCCAAGCAGTATTTGCCCTTCCAAACTGGAAGCGTCTTGAACCGCAACGATCCGGCCTTCTTCAACGGCTAAAAGACCATCTCGCAGGTCGATAAAATCATATTGCAGGGACTGACAATCGGCCCCTTCTTTGCTCACAGGGCTTACAATATGGCCGCGATAGAGATAAGTTGTTTTTGCAGAACCCATAAGCAACTGCACCAATATACAGAACCAGAATCGAAACTAAAAACGAAACTAAGTATGATAGCTCATTTTGGTCGGATGAAAAATTGACGAATTTAGTAAAACTAAAACTGGATTACCCTCAAAGCAATCAGGTCTTGAGATGCACCCACAAAATCTGGTCTGGCGGTCTAAGCTATTTCGACTATCAAACTTATTTTGCCAAACAAAAGAGCAGCGCTTGGGGCCGCAACCTTGAACTCTATGGTCTTGTGGATGAAGACTCGAAGGTCTTGAGTTCGGCAAAGCTATATAACCTGAAGGCTCGCTATAGGCAAAAGCCCCTCAGTTTGGCTGGAATCGGAGCTGTCTTTACTGCGCCGGAAGAGCGAGGGCGCGGCTACGCCGCCAAGCTTATTTCAGCTTTGATTGGCGACTTTGATGGGGCACTTCTCTTTTCAGACATAGGAGCAGACTTTTACAACCGGCTCGGCTTTTGCCAAATGGGTTCTGCCGCCTTTAATCTCACTCTCAAATCAGAGCAAGCAGAAAACAAGAGCCTGGCTGCTGATATTGTGCTGGAACCACTTAGCAAGACCCCTCTGGAGGAATTGGAGCGCCACTACCTTCAGTGGCAAGCCAGGCAGGTCTTCTCAATCGAGAGAGGTTTGTCATACTGGCAATATAAAGCCGATAAAGAGCTTTTCCTGCATCAAAGATCGCATCTTGGTTGGCCGCAGCTGCTCACCTTGAGGTTGAGGAATAAAGAAGGCTATGCCCTGCTTGAATGCGGTGGATCAACCTTGCGAATACTTGAAATTATCGATTGGCAAGATCCCCAAATCTTCTTTGAGGCAATTAAATGCCTGACATCTAGGTTCAAAACGCGAAAGCTAAGAGGCTGGGAGAGTACCTTGAAAAGTCTCTACCCTGGTTTTCGCCTTGGCTCGATCTTTCGAGATTGCGAATTATATTTTGAAGAACGCAGTTGGGGACATCCGATGCTAGCGGCGAATTGCACCCTTATGGAAGATTGTTTGAACGAAGTTTTTGATCTCAGCCCTTCACCATTCCTCGAACTGGATCATTTATAGTAGAAGGAATGAATACAGCCACTAAACTGACCAGCCATCTGATTATCGAACAGCTCCTTCTAGAGGGGGCGAGCGCCATTTTTCACGCCCCTCGCTCTAATCCTTCGGTGCTGGTGCAAATGGCTCAGGCATCTCAGATGCTCAAATGCGGACGTCTTCTCACCGAAAAGGCGGCAGCCTTCACTGCCATCGGTAATTTTCAGGCCACCGGCCGGCCGCCTGTGCTTTTGCTCTCCCCTGGGCAAGGGCTGCTTAATGCCATGCCGGCAATCTTTGCTGCCAAACAGATTCAAGCCCCCTTGGTGCTTTTGGCTGAACAACAAAGTACCCAAATTTTAAATGATGATCCGGTCCTCGCCCTCGACAACCTGGCACCGGTGGCCAAATTGTGCAAATGGTCGGCCGAGGCAAGGTCGACTGTGGAAGTAACCAGACTCTTGCGCCGAGCCTTCACCGAAGCTCTGGCACCCCCTAAAGGACCGGTCTTGGTCTCTTTGCCGGTGGACATTCTTTATCAATTCGCCCAGGCGGAAGTAATCAACCCGCCCCACACCAGTCCGCTTGGTGCAGCAGCCGACAATTTTCTCAAGAAAACAGCACGCTCCCTTTCAGGCGCGGCCAATCCCTGCATCATTGCCGGCAATGAAGTGAGCCAATATCGGGCCCGCAAAGAAGTGGTGGTACTGGCAGAAGTTCTGGGTTGTCCGGTCTACACCGAACCCATGCCCACCGGTGTCAACTTTCCCAACCGACATCCGCAGTTTGGGGGAGTTCTGCACTTTGGCCTAAGCAGTGTCAGAGAGAAACTAAAGGAACATGATCTGGTTCTCGCCCTGGGGATGCAGACCAGACTTTCGGCTGAAGCCGACAAATTGTCTCTTTTCAACCCAAAGGCTGCCATCATCCAGGTTAATGTCGAGCCCACCTTGTCGGGCAAAAGTTTGCCCTGCATAGCGGCAGCCACAGCCGATATTGCCGAAACACTAACTAAATTGCGGGCTGAAATACAGCTAATTACCGACTCTAAAGTGCTGTCGACAGCCAAGATAAGAGCGCAGGAAACCGTCCGTCTTATCTCTGAGGAGCGGCGTAAATTAGAAGAAGACCTGATGTATCCTTCGGGGGATGATCCGATAAGCCCATTCTGGTTGATGCGCACCCTTGACGGCGTCAGACCTACCGAATCGGTCGTGGTCAGCGATGTCATCAGCGTTGAGTCGGATCCTTGCTCGGTGATGAGCCTAGAAACAAGCTCTAGCTATCTCGGCTCTAATGCTTGTATTGACGGCTATGCTCTGCCAGCCGCTCTCGGAGCCCAGCTCGGGGTCAGAGAAATTCCAGTTATCTGTCTAACCACCGACGAATCAGCCCTGCATTCTATGGAAACCATCTGGTCGGCCGTCCACTATGGTCTGCCACTTAAAGTCGTGATACTTTCAGCCGGAGGCGCCGCCCGCCTCATGCATCATTCTCCCGAGAGTGCTGCAATCTTCCCCTTCGGCTCTCCGCCTGTGAGCTTCAAAGCAATGGCTGAAGCCTTTTCTATGAAAGCCTTTGCCGCCAAGAAAATGTCGGAATTGGAGACAGCAGTGTCTCAAATGTTCGAAACTGAGGGTCCAACCCTGCTTGATGTCAAGATAAAGTAAACAAAAACAAGCTCTTTATTACTGAAATTCAAATTCATCTCAAAAAGCTTAGCGAAAGTGGTATTTACAGCCCCTTTGCTCTAATTTGGGGCTAAACTTTAGCAGAAGGGCGAAAAGCCCTTGAGAAAGCTACGACTAACAAGACTAACAATAGGAAATGCACAGTGAAAACGTTAGCTGCAGACAGCAAAGAAAAACTGGAGAAGGGTAAAATCGTCAATGATTTTTCCATCCAGGTAGCAACAGTAAACGGCTCTGGAAGCCAATCTTCTAACAATGTGCTCATGCGCTCCATCTTCCAGATGGGCATTCCAGTGAGCGGCAAAAACCTTTTCCCCTCTAATATCGCCGGTCTTCCAACCTGGTTCACCATCAGAGTTAATAAGAACGGCTATATTGCCAGGAAGGAAGAGATTGACATTCTGGTGGCCATGAATCCTCAAACCGCCATCGAAGACGTAAAGAGCCTGAGAAGCGGCGCGGTCTGCATAAGCCCGGTTGAACTTAAGCTGGATGCAGTGAGAAGCGACGTCAAACATTATCAAGTGCCTTTCAGCGAATTGGCTGCTAAAGCCAGTGACAATCTGAAGTTGCGCAAACTGCTCACCAACATGATTTATGTCGGTGTAGTGGCCGAATTGCTCGACATCACTCATTCTGAAATAGAGAATGCCATCGCCAAGCAATTTGAAGGCAAAGCCAAGGCTGTCGACCTTAACCTCAATGCCGTTAAACTCGGCAGAGAATGGGCGAAAGAGAATCTGACCAAGGAAGACAATTTTGTTGTCGAGCCCATGGACAAAACTCAAGGCAAAATAATCATCGACGGCAACGCCGCAGCTGCTCTTGGTTGCATGTTCGCCGGCGTCACCGTGGTGGCATGGTATCCAATCACACCTTCTTCCAGTCTTTGCGAACAGTTAATCGACTATTTGAAAGAGCACCGCATCGACAAAGAAACAGGCAAAGCCAGCTTTGCCGTAGTGCAAGCCGAAGACGAACTGGCAGCCATCGGTATGACCTTGGGCGCCGGTTGGGCTGGAGCCAGATCGATGACTTCCACCAGTGGCCCCGGTATTTCGCTCATGTCTGAATTTGCCGGCTATGGTTATTTCACCGAAATTCCCGCCGTCATCTTCGACGTACAGAGAGTCGGTCCGTCCACCGGCATGCCCACCCGTACTTCTCAAGCCGATCTCACTTCCACCTTCCTGCTCTCTCACGGCGACACCAAGCACATTATTCTTTTGCCCGGCTCGGTGACTGAATGTTATGAGATGTCTATGGAAGCCTTCGAACTGGCAGAGAAATTCCAAACTCCAGTTTTTGTGCTCACCGATCTCGACTTGGGCATGAACAACTGGATGTCTGATCCTTTCGAGTATCCAACCAAACCAATCAATCGCGGTAAAGTGCTCGATGCAGCCGCCTTGGAAAAAGCCGGTAAGTTTGAGCGTTACGCAGATATAGACGGCGATGGTATCCCCTACCGTACTTTGCCCGGCACTGACCACCCACTCGCCGCTTACTTCACCCGCGGCTCCGGTCACACCGAGAAAGCCACCTACACTGAACGTCCTGAAGACTATGTCAATTTGATGAATCGTCTTGAGAAGAAGTTCAACACTGCTCGACAGTTCGTTCCGAAACCACAGGTAGTGACTGAAAAAGACGCCAAGGTCGGAATCATTGCCTTTGGCTCCAGCCATTTTGCTGTGGAAGAAGCTAGAGATGAGCTGAAAGAAGCCGGTATCAAGACCAGCTATCTGAGAGTGAAAGCTCTGCCCTTTACCGCAGAGCTCAAGAAGTTTGTGGAAAGTCATGAACGTGTCTATGTCGTGGAGCAGAACCGCGACGGTCAGTTGCATGACCTGATTGCTCTGGAATTACCCAGTCAGGCCACCAAGCTTCGTTCAGTCAAACACTACAACGGTCTGCCCCTCAACGCCAGATTCGTCACCGAAGCTGTTTCAGGGGAGGAGAAAAAATAATGACAGCAGCAGCACCTAAAACCAATCGAATTGGTTTAACCCTCGCCGATTACAAAGGGTCTCCCTCGACCCTTTGCGACGGCTGCGGCCACGATGCCATCACCAGCCAGATCATCAAATCATTTTTTGAACTAGGCACTCAGCCGCACCAAGTTGCAAAACTATCTGGTATCGGCTGTTCATCCAAGACCCCGGCTTATTTCTTGAACCGGGCCCATGGCTTCAATGCCGTTCACGGCAGAATGCCGTCCATCGCCACCGGCGTCAGCATGGCCAATCACAACCTAACCATGATTGCCGTATCAGGCGACGGCGACACCGCCTCAATCGGTCTTGGTCAATTCTGCCACTTGGTCAGACGCAATGTACCGATGATCTATATCGTCGAAAACAATGGTGTTTACGGACTCACCAAAGGTCAGTTCTCAGCCACCGCCGACCTTGGCTCCAAGCTCAAGTCTGGTGTTTTGAACGAACTCCCGCCCATCGACCTTTGCGGTCTGGCCATCGAGCTCGGATGCGGTTTTGTCGGTCGCTCTTTTGCCGGCGACCCTAAACAGCTCACCGCCCTCATCAAAGCCGCCGCTTCCCATAAAGGTACCGCCGTTATTGACGTCATTAGCCCCTGCGTCACCTTCAACAACCACGAAGGTTCAACCAAGAGCTACAAATACGCCAAAGAAATGGAAACTCCTCTGCATGAGCTTGGTTACATTCCTTTCTTTGAGCAAATCAACGTCGAATATGAGCCGGGCTCTGTACAAGAAGTGGAAATGCATGACGGTTCTCGCATCACCCTCAAGAAAACCGATCATGACTATGATCCCACCTGTGCAATCAATGCCATGAAAACAATCAAGCAAGCCCACAAAGATAAGCAGTTCCTTACCGGTCTGCTTTACATTGATGAAGAAAAACCAGACTTCACCTCGCTTTTACGAGTGGGAGAGGCTCCGCTTGCTACTTTGCCCGAGTCTGTAACCAGACCAAGCAAAGATGTTCTCAAGCAAATCATGCAAGAACTTATGTAAGACCACCTCATATAAGAACTAAAAAGAGGACGACGCTCGTCGTCCTCTTTTGTTTGAATTGCACAGCACTTTTTCTAGTAAGAAGACTTTTCTTTGAAGGTCAGATAAATTGAAAAAAGAAAACTGAGCAGCACCACTGCCATAAACGACTTGGCAGAAAACCATAAAAGCTGGCTTGTCTGAGCAGGCAGATATTTATCAACCAGACCTAGAACCAAGGGCAGTATCAGAAAAGCTAAAGGGGCCGAGAAAAACAGCAGAGACCAAGCAGTCTTCTTAAGTAGATAGTCGTCCGGCGTTTCTTCAAGCGCCCGAAGCTTTTCAAGTCTTTCATAATCATTAGCCACCGACGCCTCTTCGCGCCGACGTATGGCCTTCACCAGGAGGTCCTGGGCATCTCTAATATCTACTTTCATTTTGTGTACGCTGTGAAGGCGCTGACTAGTAATAGACCAATTGGTCGAAGCGAAAGAACCAATTTAATAAATTCGCACTGCCCCAGTGTGCTACTAATCGAGCCCGTTGTCAAGCATTTCTTGGCAATTTCTCAGGTTTTGCCCAAAATCTGTAGGGGCACATAGTAGATGTCGGAACCAAACTAGAAGAGCGGGTCATTCTTATGAAGCCGTCCAGAGCACTTAAACTCTATTATTCAATTACTTTTGTTCTAGGGCTCCTGCTCACGGTTCCCTTAGCCCATTGGGTGAGAACAGACGATGTCGGCATGAGAGGTGCTGCCATCATGATTCTTTCCTTGAACGTTTTGTTCATCATGATCATGCCCCTAGTTATAGACTGGGCGGAAAGCCGCTATTTCAAAGCTCGATTCTTGGCGCTGGAAGAAGTAGCCAAAGACAATCCTGAACTAGCCAATATGCTGGAAAGCCAGTGCGAGAAACTAGCCTTGCCCGGTCTCAAGCTAGCCGTAGTCGATGATGGCTCGGAAGTGTTCTCTTATGGACTCTGGCGCAATAATCCCAGACTGATCATGTCTGCCACCCATTTGCAAAAGACAGCGGAAAAAGACATTGCCCCCTCGGTAGAAGCGGAGTTGACTCGCTTCGCCAATCAAGACCATACTCTTATGTTCCTTCTATTTGCCGCCTTCCAAGTGATGGTGCAAAACATTCTTGTCTATTTAATGGGTCTGCCCCACTTGCCTTTCCTGCATTGATTCGCTGCGAAACACTTCAAACTTGCCTTCTTTCCAAGCATCTTTAGGCAAACCGGCTTTCAAAGCTAATTGCTCAAGAGTCTCTTCAAGAGTCCAGCCATATTCCACAGCCACACTGGGCAGAAAGACCGACTGTTTGCCGCGACACTTAAGCAAGACACCATCGCGCCCGATCTTGATATCGCTATAGGCAGGCACCTTATGCGGCGGCGTCAGCACACTGACTTCTACATCTAGAGAATCTAATTCGCTTGCAGTGACAGGCTTAAAGCGAGGATCTTTGGCAGCGGCAGAGACGGCATTCTCAATTACAGTTAAATAGAGCGGCTTGACCGGAAAGATATAGCCGATGCAACCACGCAGATCCCGCTCACCAGCTTCGGTCTTGTGCAAAGTCACAAAGGCTCCGTGCGGCAGTTTCATACGTTCGCTGATGACAACGCCGGCTTTCTCGAGGGCAGAAAGATCAGGTACGCGGCCCGCCTTAACGTACTCCTCTAAAGTAATGCGGGCAATCTTGAGTAGACTCTCTTTCTCCTCAGCCGTCAAAGGCTTAGGTTCAAGTAAACTTTCTCTGACTGCATTCCAACCGCCTCGCTTGCTTTCAAAAGCAATAGACATGTAAGAAACTGTATTGAAATCATGCTCTAAATCGACAGACTGACCCATCTCTTTTGTTGCGTCAAGAGATGTGCGGTAATTGAGGAGAATACCGCGACAATCTTCAGGCAAAAGTGCAAGCAAGACAGAAAGCGCATAAACACCGCATATAGTATCATCGGTGCGCTTATAAAAGCTCATAAAGCCCTCTAAGTCTACCCGCTCAAGATAGCTCAAAGCTTCCATATCGAGGGCTTTCAAACGACTCAAGAACTTCCCCTCATCGCCTTCGCTCTTAAACGGTTCGTACTCAAAGCGCGGACCATAGTGTGTAAAGTCGGAACTGACTACCACTAAATCGCCGTCCTCCATCTGTGAGGCGAGCTCGCGAGCAATAAAGCGAGCCTCGAAGGCGTCGTTGAGTGTACCGATCATTATTGGCACAATAGTAGCCTTGGGAAACTTAGCTTTGATAAAGGCTAATTGCAACTCTAGTGAATGCTCATGATGGTGAGCCCTAGTCATCTCTTGAAAGAGTATATTCTCCTTCAGTTCATCAACCACTTCGGTATCGCATTCGATCTCGCCAAGCACTGTCTGAAAAGACTTGTCATAGGAAAGAGCGGCACCGTGAAAACCTTTGTAGTGGGATGGTCCCAAAAGAAAGACCCGCTTTACTTGCTGATTACCAACCGATAGATACGAGAATGCAGCAGTCTTACCCGAATAAGAATAACCGGCATGCGGCGCCACCACTGCTAGTATTGCCGGCTTTGACGCCGTGTTCTCTTTCGAGGCGGCAATCAGTCCGACACCTGTATTCTTCCCCTTAGCACAGGCTTGCTGCCAAGCTAATTTTTCATAGTCACGCAGTTGCCCTGCCAGCTTGGAGGGCTCATCGTCATACCAGGTGCCGGCAAACTTAAGAGGTCTTTTCCCAGACTGTCCGAAAAGAAACAATTGGCCTCCGCTCAATCCGCTAAATCCACTAAATAGGATCCAAACGAACAGAACCACTAGAAGACGAATCACCATGAGGATCTGCCTTTGAATCGAACACTATTGTTATCTTAGCGCGGCTCATGCCCGATGGCAAAAGATTGAGGGGCTTGCTTTCCTGCAGGGCATTTATGGCTGCGGCTTCCGCCTCGGCACTTTTCGGCGAACTGGTCACCGAAAGATCGCCCAGAGAGCCGTCCGAACTAATTTCGGATGTAATCGTCACATGATTATTACCGTCAGCCAAAAGCCACTTGCTGATTATCTTGCTCCAAGTCTGATTGCAATAGGCGCGAATTGCAGCCTGTGAAGCACCTCCGCTTTGAGATGGCGCACCGCTCTTGGCAGAAGCGGCTGTAGTCTTGCTTTTGCCGGTGGTGCTTTTGCCGGTGACGCTCTGACCGGGCGCCGCATCAGCTAGCGATAAAGAACTGAGGCTGAATGCCAGAGCTAGTAAGAGCATCGGTGCTGAAAGCTTGCCATTGAACATAGCTATTTCTCCCTGAAAATGCCGAAACTGGAAGTGTAATTGTGCAGATAGGTGGACTTTCCAACCGTGCCTATTTCGCCGTTGCAAAAGAAGCCTCCGATGGGAATTTCGCCTAGATAACTCCTCAATGTATCACTGTCATAATTGGGTTTACCATAGAGCCCCTGCCCACGTCCCAAACAAGAAAACAAAAGGGCGCCGCGGGGTTCGCCTTTTCTTTCTTTATCTTCCACATAACGTGAAAAAAGCTGGTTCAAATCTTTCTCGGACGATCCGGCATCACGCAGATGAAACTGCACGGTCCTTTCCGGTCGCAAAACCTCGCCGACCAAAAGTGCACCGCTCAAGGGTTCAATGCCGATTATCGACCTGACCAAGAAATCGCCGGTCTTGAGTTGGTCTTTGAATTCATCCATGGCCACTCCGATAAAGAGCTGATCCTTTACCAGTTTCTGGTCTTTCTCCGAAAGTCTTTCCACCGCCTCCTTAAGTACCGATACGGCTGGTTTTCCATCTAGTTCGTATAAAAGATTGCGGTCACAGCGCGTGACCCGACTGATTTTGCCAAAAGCGCGGCAGCCCTGGACAAGCACCGGATCTACCTGAATATTTCCCTTTAGGGTAAGGGCGACAAGCCCGGAACGGAATACTCTATCCTGGGCAAGCATGCGAATCTCACCGGCCTTATGCCCCCCTGAAGCTAAACCACCCAGCTTGACCGACCGGGGGAAAGCATAGTCAAGACCTTGCACAAAAGGTTCAATCTTGAAACTAAAAGGGTCCCCAAGCAATATGAAAACCGGTTCTTCCTGTCCCTGCACCTGCATGAGCTTTTCCCAGCTATCGGGCGGATCATCAAGGTCGGGAATGGCATCGCTGCCGATATGGAAGGCGCGCATTTCCACCCCGGGCAAAATAGCTCCGGTTAAGGCTATGGCAGACTGATTCTCTGCTTCCACGCCACCGCCAATCAGCCCGGCACCGGTACAGCCGATAAAGGAAGTCGGCGCCAGCCGCTCTTTTAGATAGCGACTGATTGGCTCCAATTTCTCACGATATTCAGGCGAGACAAAAAGCAAGAGTAAATCAGGGTTGCCACCGAGCTTAAAACTCAAAGTGCCGGCCAATGAATGGCAAAGCCTGAGGGCAGATCTCAGAGTGGTGTCCTCGCTGCAATCGGGTAATTGCGCCAGAATCTCCTCTGGAATTTCTTCAGGTAGATCTTCAGTTAGCTCTAGAGAAGAAGCCCACTTCACTTAGCACACTCCACATGAGACACCGAATATCTTAGCCTATTATCTGTATCCAAGTCAGCAAAGCAAGCGTTTCAATACTTTGCCTGTAGAATTACGGGGCAGCCTTTCAAGAAACTCTATGGTGCGAGGCATCTTATAGTCGGCCAAATGAGCCTTGCAAAAACTCTTGATTTCATCTTCGCTGAGGGAAGCACCGCTTCTCAGAACTATGCAGGCTTTCACCCTCTCACCCATATAACGATCTGGAACACCCACCACTGCGCATTCGGCGACGGCAGGAAGGCGAAGCAGGACTTCTTCTATCTCGCGGGGATAAATATTCATCCCCCCTCTGACAATCAGTTCTTTGGAGCGACCTACTATATATAGATAGCCTTCGGCATCAAGATAGCCAAGATCTCCGGTGTAAAACCAGCCATCCTTTATTACTTCGGCAGTGGCCGCCGCATTATTGAAATATCCCTTCATTATGCAGGCACCCTTGAGCAAGATCTCTCCAACCTCGGTCCTTTCTAGAACAGAGCTGCTGTTAAACCTGATGCCATCTTTCTCTATAGCAATCTCAATTCCAGGGAAGACAGAGCCGACGCTTCCAAGCCTTGCATCATCCTCAGGATTGAGAGTGGCAATTACAGTCGTTTCGGTAAGGGCATAGCCTTCAAGCACGGGCACCTTCAAACGTTCTTTCAAGGACACGAGCAAGTCTTTGGGCATAGCCGCACCACCAGTAGTGCAAAGACGCAAACTATCCAAGCAACTGTCTTTACCTTCCTTATCTAATTCCATCAAAATAAACTGATGCATGGTCGGCACCGCCGGTAGTACTGATACCGCCTCTGATCTAATTAACAAGAGCGCTGCAGCGGCATCGAATTGCTTCATAAGCACTATACCGCAGCCCGCCTTCATGGCACCGGCCAGCACTACGAGTAAGCCATATAGATGACAGAGTGGCAAAACTCCGAGCAGTATGTCATCTTGATTGAGGCAAAAACGCAATGGATATGATTGGATGGTAAAGGCCACATTGCCATAACTTAGAACCGCGCCTTTGGGCTTACCGGTTGTACCGCTCGTATAGACAATCAAGGCAGCAGAGGCGCTATCGAGATCTTGTCCAAGACTCTCCGGTGCAACAGAGTAAGCCTGGTTCTCATTGAGTTCAAGCATTAGGTCTAGACTTAGCTCTAGACTCGTCTTCAAATTCTTGCTGAACTTAGTTTCGCCATTTCTCATTTCGCGCTGAGTAATGAGAGCTCTCGCTTGTGAATCATGCAAAATATGCTCAATCTCTTCTTCTTTAAGAAGTGGATTGACCGGCACTACTGTGATGCCCAAATTATTTAGGGCTAAAAAAGAAACAACAAATTCGGGCGAATTGAAGAGATAGATTGCTACTCTATCGCCCTTTCTAAGTCCTTGCCGGGCCAGTTTTTCGCTTAGATGAGAGACTTTGTGCTGGATATCACTATAGCTATAGTTGTGGCTGCCGAAGACTAGAAAAGTCTTCTGCGGATGCTCGCGGCAAGCATCAAAAAACAGCTGAATTAGCGGACTTTGCTTCAATTGTGATAAGCCCAAGAGACTATCTTATTTGGCGTTGGCACTCAGTATTTTATTCAGCCCTTCTTTTACACTATTCTCGCCTGAAAAGCCAACCGAGTAAGAGACAACTTCGCCTTCTTCATTAAGAAAGACCACGGTAGGAACAGGGCTTACTTCATACTGATCAAGCAGACTTTCGCTGCCGGGATCATCAACATCAACACGCATAAATTTGACCTTGTCTTTATACGAGGTCTTGAACTTATCCATGACACCATTGAGTTGCTTACAGGGCTGCGCCCAAGAAGCATAAAAATCGATCACAGTCGGCTTGGCGCCTTCCATACCGCGTACTCGCCCCAAACCAAGCATGGAAGCAATCATGCGAGTCTGAGGACCTGTCTTAGGCTTGATCACGGCGCTTGGCAAGCCGGCAAGCAAAGTATTGGCCTTCTGCGATATAGCGTTCCCTCTACCAAGACGCACTGCTATGCGTAAGTTCTCTTTTGCTTTCTGAAAATCTTTGCTGCCGATATAGGCTTCACCTAAAGCCAATCTGGCCGGAGCAGACTCAGGGGTTTTCTCAACAGCCTTCACAAGTTCGGAAAGAGCCGGCTTAGTAACGGTTCCGGCCGAGACCTGGCTAAATTGCAGGCAGAGCAAAGAAAGCGCCACTAAAGAAGCTCTGCTTGGAACTGCGGTGTTATTTCTCAACTTTATCTTCTCCAAGTTTTGAACCTTCAATATGGGTATTGACCCAGGTAAGCAGTTTCTCGATTACCTCTTGAGTAAACTGGTTCTCTTCAAAAATTAGGTGCTCGCCATTGGGAATGAGAGCAATCTCTTTGTCAGGAGTGGCCATCTCATTGAAAAGTTCCACGGTTCCAGTTGGTTTGACCAATTTATCCTGCACCCCTTGCACAATCAAAACAGGCTTATTCTTTATCTCTTTAACGCTCTCATGATTCTGGTTCATAAAGAGCTGAAACTGCAAAAGCTCTTTAGGAGACAATTTCATGCGAGCAAGCGGATCGCTCTGCCAAGCTTCACGTAGTTCTTGTTTGTCTGTGGCTTGCTTGATCACACTTTCGCCGACATTAATCTGTTTATGCGGGTCGGCCAGAAAATGCAAAGCTACTTTGAGAGAAGTGCGGCCCTGCTTAAAGCGGTCCCCTGCAGGTACTGAAGAGATGAGACCATCGACTAGCTCAGGGTAAAGAGCAGTGGCTCGCAAGGCGATGGCACCACCCATAGACTCGCCCAATAAAAAAATCGGCTTACCCGGATGGGCTCTACGAATCACTTTGAGCGTACTCTTTATGTCAGCCAAACAACCTTCAAAATCGACCCGCTCGCGACCACGAGCCTCCATCCAAGAGCCAAAACCTCTTACATCAATGGCATACACCGGATAGCCAAGAGCGCTCAGTGTTTTACCTAAAGGCTCATAAGTACCGTTATGTAGACCGAGACCATGCACACAGAGAAAGACTGCTTTCACCGGCTTAGCAGATTCGTACCAGCTCAAACAAGGAGCATTGCCGCGTCTCACTTTGCTTTTTGTATTGGCGTTTGCTTTTGGAGTGGCACTAAAATCGGTGGCAGCCCCTTCGCGAGCGGCAAGGGCGCAGGCTCTTTCAAAGCAAAGCGTTTGACTGATTAGAACGGCAATTAGAGTAAGACCTAAATTGCTTGTCCTTTTCGTTAGCAGTGAGTGCATGGGCGATTACCCTAATAAACCAGAAACCCGAAAGTTATTGAGTTACCTCTTTGATTGTCCCAGAAGCGCCCAGTTCTGTAATTTCACAATGCTAATGCAAAGCCGCTAGCGATTGAATATACGCCGCATAGCGGCTCCAGCCGCGCTCAACTTATAAGGAATTAATATGGGTGAGCGAGAGAACTCCCTTTGCAAGCACAGCCTTAGCTTGATTTAAATGAGCCTCGGGCACTTCTCAAATGACTGGTATGCAATAGCGGACAATTAGACTGGTATTCGGGCAAGCCAATTTAATGAACAGAGTCCTTAAAGTATCCGCTTCTACACTAGTCGAAGCGGATTTAAGCAGAGATAAGGGGCGGTCAAAACGACAGCTGTTTGCCTTTGCCTTGGCACCTATTTTTTTGACTAGTTTGGCAGACTGGTCGATGCTCTTGTATCTAGCCTCTTTCGCCGTTTTTACCACACCGGGACCAACTTACGACAGCCAGATAAGAGGCAGTCTTTTGATTTTCATCCCGCTCATTTTCTTTATGACCGTAACAGGTTATCTGTCTGAAAAGCTAAGTGCTTTAGAGCAACAAGTAAGCAACTGGAATCGACTGGATAAAGCCAAGCTGTTTCGCCTGGTTATAGCCTTAGCACTGACATCAAGCCAACTGCGCCAAACCCTAGGACCCGAAAGCATTGCCGCTCTGCTCTGTCTAATTCTGCTTTCATCTCATTGGTCTTTGCTCTTCATATTGAAGAAAGTCTTGCCATTGGCCGACAAAGAGAACTTCAATAAAAATCTAGCCCCGGCTGTAGCATGCTGGTGCTTAGGCCAGGCGGTTAGTCTGAAATTGGCTCCGGCGCTAACTAATGCTTTCGGCGCCAACTGGCCTCTCAATATATGTTTGATACTCTATTTGATATCAATCCTGACAGTATATTTCAGACTTTTACCGACGCCTAAGACAACAAGCTACAAGCACTTAGATAGCTCTGCCCCAATACACTCTAAGCAGCTTAAAGCGAATGCCTTTTCAGAACACACCTTTTTGAAAGATACTTTCCCGCACGGCTTGATGGTCGGCTTGATGAGCCTGCCCGCTATCGCTTTGCTGACAGCTTGCTCGATATTTGCTTTGCAAGGCCAGGTGGTGCAGACGTCAGCCTTGGTCTTTTTGCCCATGTCTGAGTTAGCGGCTGGACTGAGTCTCTCATTTGCTGCTGGTGCTCTTCTGTCTCCATTTATAGAACAAAGACTTTCTATAAAGAAACTTTGGTTGGTTATGTCACTCTTATCACTATCTCTATATTTAGCCGGAGCAATTTGCAAGGGTTCTACCCTAGCGGTTTTCTGCCTCTATGCCTCGACGGCTTTGACAGGAGCCACAGCCATAGGCGAAGAAGCAAGATTTCTCAGCGGTCTCAACCAAAGCGGCAACGCAGGAGTAATTATCAGCCTTCGTAATGTCGGAGTCTTGTTCTTGAGCGCTCTCATTGCTATATATCTAGAAGAGAGTCTAAGCCTGGTTTCCAGCCTCTATTTCCTCAAAGAACTAAATGCAGTGGGCGCTGTAGTTGTAGTCGGTTCGCTGATAATGGCACCGATAACCGTGGTTTTCGGAACTAAAGTGAAAAAGTTACTGGCAAAAAAATAGAGCCGTCTAGTTCTATAGTTGTAAGTTGCTTTATTATCTATTACTGTTTCTCTTAGTTAATGGTACGGAGTAGGCAAGATGAGGCAATCCCCCGCCGCTGAAGGCAAGGTACAAAACATTCCTTTAGTATTTCTAGGAAGCGCCGGCTTGAAGAGTCTGGCTATCGTCGCCATTTTTGCCATTGCAGTGACCTCTTTGACAGCCTGCAGCGGAGGCAGTGAACCTGGCGGCGGCAAAACTTCAAGCAAACCAAGTAAGCCTGAAGCACCAAAAGAACCGCCGCTTGTCACCGACGAAGAGATATCGCGTTATGTCGATGCCGAACCTGATACGAAAGTAGCTTTTCCTGAAGCCGAGTTCAAAGAAGCTCATCCCTATATTTTTACGCAAAACAAACCAGGTGTAGGGGTAGAGATCTTGAAGAAGCACCTTGATGATGCGGTCAAGGCTCAAGCAGGTCAAACTAAATTAGGGCAGTATTGCACCCGTCTCGGGATCGGACTGTGGATGCAGGGCGGAGATAAGTGCAAAGAGTCGATGAAGTACTTCCTTCTAGCCCAGCGCATTTTTTATAAACAGCCCCAAGAAAAACGCCCGATGCCCAACTGGTTTTTCAACTGCCATCTCTATCCAGGTCTCTATTACAACGGTCAGAGAAAATGGGCCGAAGCCGAGCAGGACTGGAGAAAGTGCATTAACATAGCGGCCGGTGCGCCTATAAATTTGATCTCCAAAGAATGGCGCAAAATTTCGCTGCAACAATTGCATATAGCTTTGGTTGGACAGGGTAAGACTGTAGAAGCCAAGGCCGTGCAGGAACAAATCAAGAAGATGTAACTTGGCTAAACCGGAGGTAGTCCGGTATGCCTCAGCAAACCGAAAGCAAAAAAGAAGAGCCTCGTCCTAGTCTATTATTCAGTCTGGGCAAGCTAATTTTGCCTCCGGAATTATGGCAAAAAATAAGGAAGCCTGTGATCAGCTTCTTTATTCTTTTTCACGCCATGCTCAATTTTTGCTATATGTTCAACCATCATCCTTTTATAGCTCAAGTAAACCTGCTTTTCCACGGCTATTACTTCTTTATGGGGCTTGATCAAGACTTTGGTGTCTTTGCCCCCAAACCAAGAGATCAAAATCCACATATGATTGCTGTAGTGCGCTATGCAGACGGCACAACATTGCTATGGGAATCACCCAGAATGGAACGACTTGGTTTTCTCGAGAAGATTCCCAAAGAGCGCTATCGCAAATTCTTCGACGACAATACTTGCTGGAGCAAGGCTCCCCATGCCTGGCCGGACATCGCAAAATATATAGCCCGCAATTCTTTCCTAGATGAAAACAATCCGCCGACAAGTGTCTCACTGATTAGATATTCATCAAAAATACCACCTGCCCCGATACCAAATCCGCTGGCAATCTCAGAAGAAGAAAAAAATCCCAAGTGGTTACCAAATCCACCCCATTACGAGCACAACTTGCTTCTCACCATTCAAATTAAACCAGAGGATTTGAAATGCCACTCAAGACCCTAGCTAAACTCTGGGATCAATTCTGGTTCTCGGAAACCTCACCACTGGTGGTGGCGGTCTTTCGTATTTTGATCGGGCTCATTCTCATTCTTTTTGTCTTGCTTCTTACCTGCGACTTATTTGTTTGGTTTGGTCAATACGGCATTACCTCCAATCAGACAGCCCGCAATTTCGCTCATTTTGTCGGACTAAATGTCCTCAATTTAAATCGAGACAACGACGGTCTTTTGATTGCCTTCTTTACATTGTTTTTTCTTGCAGCAGTCTCACTGACTGTGGGCTACAAGACACGCATCTCGACTTTCATAGTCTATCTTTGTCTAACCAGCCTCTATCACCGCAATCCATTTTTATTCAATTCAGGCGACACCTATATGAGGGTGATGAGTGTCTGGCTGCTCTTCTCGGCCAGCGGACAAGCTCTTTCTCTAGACAATTGGCTAAAAGGCAAGGAAAGTGCCGACCTAATCTACAAACCGGTTAGCATCTGGCCCCAGAGACTATTGCAACTGCAACTCAACTTGGTCTACTTGCACACAGTGGTGGCCAAAGCCTGGGGAGATAGCTGGGTTGACGGCACTGCCGTTTACTACAGCACACGCATCGAAGACTTGGTAAGAATAAAGATACCCTATATCTTCGACCAACTATGGCTTTGCCAGTTTTTCAGCTGGGGCACCTTGGTCATCGAAGCAGCCCTCTTTTCTCTAATTTGGATCAAAGAACTGCGTTATTACGTCATCGTGCTGGCAGTATTTTTCCATCTGATGATCGACTTGCACATGAACATTCCACTTTTCGAGTGGATCATGATTTTCTCTTATGTCTTATTCATTGATAGCGAAGACTTGCGCAGATTCTTGCTCTGGGGACGCTCCAAGCTGAGGCTCTCGCAGAAAGAAGCTGTTAAGTCTTAGAATAAGTCTTGACCTCAAATTTGAGATCTTCCGCCAGTACTTTCAAATTGCGAGATACTGCTTTACGCAAAGAGGCAGCCTCGTTTGTGGCGATATCTTTCACCCCGACAAAGCTTTCAGCAAAGCAACGCCTGGCTATCTCAAGTCTCTCAAAACGCAGGGGCAACTCGCGAGTGGCATTACCCCATAGGTAATAGAGCACTCCTTGATCGTTTCGTAAGGCGGCACGGGCCATCTGAGCCGCGCTGCCGTCTAATTTTTCAAGAGGTCGCAATAGACGTCCAGCCTGCCGAAATAAAGGCTCCGCCTCTTGAAAGAGACCACATTCGGCCATAACCATGGCCGCTTCTCTTTTCAATTGCATTCTTCTTACCAGGTGTAAAACATCGTCATGTTCGGCGGCAACGCTGCGGTCGGCGCTCATGAGCGTATCTCGGGCAGCGGCAAAATTACCGCTCTCCCGATAATAGATAGCCAATTTCTGCAAGGCCTGCGAGAGTTCCAGAGCTGATTTGCCGCTTTCTCTGGCAAAATTCACCTCAGCCTCGGCTTTCTCTTTATCAGCAAGCAGTCGCTCCGATTGAAAAGTATCGTTGTTATATGTAGTGATGCCGCCGTGCGAAACCATATAGACAGTCACGGCTAGCCAGGCGGCAAGGGCAAGGGCTGCCAGGGTGACAAAAGTACGGGCGATAATTTTACGCCCCTGTCCCTTTTTAGCTTTGCTACTGTTTTTTGTCTGGCCGCTCGCTTGGTTCAATGCATTCACCTCCCTAATAATTTTGCCCAGACTGACAAGTCCTACCACCAACCGACTTATAAAGATGTTAAAATCTGCCCTCATGCGGCTTCAGCCGGTCAGTAAAAAGGAGCAAACGAATGTCTGAGAGACATCTTCATCCCCTAAGCAACAAGAATCAAAAACATCTGATCCTGGCATTATCTTCAATTTTCATACTTGCTCCCGCTGCCACCGCTGCAGGTGCACCGACTCCGGGAGCAACAAAAGCAGAAAAGACAGCCGGCGAAGCAAAAGCAAGCAAACCTGAATCTAAAGAAACTAAATCCGAAAGCAAAACCGAAACCGGCTCGGTCAAGCTAGTCAATGAAAAAATAGTGCCTTTACTTAATGCCGGTTATGAGTCTTTGAGCAAGGGCGACTATGAAAAAGCCGAGCAAACACTTGAGAAAGCGGTTGCCATGGACGAAACCTCTATTTCGGCCAAGCGCTATCTGGCCTTTGCCCAGCTCAAAAAAGGAAGCAGCCTAAAAGCACTGAAAACGCTGCAGAGTCTAGCCAGGCTTACCCAGCCCGGTCCACTTGACTGGTATATCTTTGGTGAGGCTTATCTTTCGGCCAGTGCCGCCGCCCATGCAAAATCTTGTTTTAATCAAGCTCTCACTCTCAGTCCCGAGTATTCTGCCGCCCGCGCCGGACTAATTAGAAGTCAAATAAAACTAAGAGAGTTCGACGAAGCATTCAGCACCTCGCAAGACGCTTTGTCAAAATCAGCCGATCCAGCCATCCGCAAATATTTTCTCAGCCTTTATCAGCGTTCATACAACCTGAAAGAAGCGGCAAAGCGAACTTATTCCAATCCAGTGCCTGAATCTGAACCAGTTTCTCAGCCGCAAGAGACAAGTCCCATAATGATTCAACCGACGAGCGGCAACTGATAAGGCTGAACCAGGCAGTCGTCGCAGCTTGACAACGCTTTTTTCGCCATGATAGCCTGGTAACAGTACTAACTTAGAGATTACGTCATCTTTTTCGGGAGGTCGTAAGCTCTGTTCACTTGACTGAAAAAAGGCAAAGTCGAATGGAGCAGTTACACCTAATTAGATTTAGGGAAAAATATAGGTTAGTTTTAGTATTTGCAATTTGGTAATGGTCTCTACAAAGTGAGCGTGGTGAATATATATGTTTAAGTACAGGCGCGGCACTAGGAAGAAAAAGGGAGCGATGGCGGCTGAGTATGTCGCCACAATGTATGTTCTCTTCCTCTTTATATTCTTTCCAGTCTTGAACCTGGGCACTGTTTGTCTACGGTCTTTTTTCTTGTGGTTTGCCTGTAACCAGGCAGTCGTACTGGCAGCCAAGGCCAAAACATTCAACACCTTGATCAGAGTTCCAGATACAGCCAGCGGCACTCCTTATCCGGGAGCTTACGCCACAGCCCAGCAGAGGGCGGCTCAAATTAGAGACATGTTCCCAGGCATTAACTTTGCCATGAGTGCCATCAACCCTGAAGTAGACATCGTCGTCACGCCCATTCCCAATGTCACGCCTCCGCCTGGACCAGGTTTTAAGGTGATTGGTCCGGCTACCCTACAAAGCGTCAGTCATGTACCTGACGTTGATTCATTTGTATACAGTATTAGGGTTACAATAAGGGGCTCGGTGGATCCTCTTATTCCGGTACCCTGGTTCAGCATTCAAGGGCTCTCAGCTCCTATGAATATGAACGTCACATGTCAGGCGCAGTTTGAAAATCCCCCAGGTCTTCAGTTCTAATTCAAAATTGTATTTTTCGAAAATCTTCCCCAAGCAAAACTACATACGAGTAACTCTCTAAAGGACCAAAACTAAATGATTGATTCCAAACTGAGGCGACAGAAAGGAGCGGCAGTCACCGGACTAGTCCTTGCACTATTCATTTTTATAATGATGATCGGCTTCTTCGTGTTTGACACGTGCCGATTGCAGATGGCTCAGCGTGAGCTGACCGCCACTTGCGACGCAGCGGCATTGGCCGGTACAGCCATGCTCACATCGCAGGACATAAGTGACGACGACGCCAGCGATACAAAATTACTAGCAGCCCAGCAAAATGCTGCCGGCTATGCCAGAAATATGTTCCAGGCAGGCAACCTCTTGGGAGCCAGTCTGAGCAGCGCCACCACAGTCAGCACTTATGCAGCCACCAAGGTACTAGGTACTCCCGGTAGCTGCAGAGTGATGGTCTCTCTGGCCGACCCGCAGAACAACTATGTCGGAGTGCCACCGACTTCACCGGCTTGCCGCAACGGGCGAGCCATCATGGTTTATGCCGGCTACACCTATACTCCGGTCTTCATGGGCATGGTCGGAGTCTCGACTGTAGGATTGAACGCTGCCTCAGGCGGCGGTCTACCTCAGGTTGATGCTGTGCTGGTCTTCGACTATTCCGGTTCGATGGACGACGCCACTTCGGTTACCTTTATGCGCCGGGCTTGGAACCCGAACGCTGTCGTTTCCGGAGCAAACGCTTCCAGCGCTCTGATGGAGATGTCCTCCGGCACTGCTGTGCCCAACCGCGGTCAGGTTGCCTACTATGAAGTGCCTTCGGCGACAGTTTCGGGCGACAGCAACAGACTTTCAAACTATCTGGTGCACAACTACAACGCCAACCCAACCGGTTTGAACGTCAACGTTCTGCCCCCGATGAACTTGCAGTTGGTCGACAACTCCGACTCGCAGGCTAACCCTCACTTCAAGTTCGATGAAAAACTGAGAGTCAACCTATTGGCTTTCAACCCTTCTTTGACCTTCACATCCGGCAATGCTTTCCTCACCCACCACAGAGCCGACTACGGCACCCCTCCGGGTAACTGCACCTTGCAGCCTAGTTTCTCTGGACCAAACTATATTGGTGGCTACGGTAGGTACTTCGCCGGTACACCCACTGTAGACACCGGCAATGCCAATAACACCGCGCTTGCCTATAACCCCAACGATGTGACCACCCTCATGCAGGGTCCGACCACACCGCACACTGCCTATGATCCGAACAATACCGCCAATATCTCAGCCAACCGCTGGATCACCGATATGGTCGTGAACATAGCCAGTCCCGGTACATATCCTTATGTACAACCGCTCAATGGTCCCAATACTTTTGTCAGCTTCAGCTACACCTTCCCCTCGCAAGAGCCCGATGCCACAATCAGAGGTCAGACCTATTCTTTCCCCAACCTGGCATATCTTGTTGAAGCAGCAAGAGGAAACCTAGATCCTGAGGGCGGTTCAGCCAACCTGCGTTTCCAAAGAGCCTTGCTCGACCGTGGAACAAGCCTTTATCTGGCTCCCTCGTACACAGCAGCTGCTACCGGCATGTCCACTTCTGATGTCAAAGCTGGTTATCAGCTCGCCTATCAGAGACTGGCAATGCTCTTCTCTCAGCCAATCGCTACAGCCATCGACGGAGCCGACGGAGGTTTCTTCCAGAAGATCAACACTCTCACCGACTGCCGCTTTGGTCTCGTAGGCTTCTCCAACCGTGCCGGCGCTCAAGGCGCGTCCTACACCTTCAACTCGCTCGGATGCGACCATGGTACAGGCTTCTCCGACTACGGCGCCTTCTTTGTGTCGATGATGTACAACGGCTATAACATCAGACATATTGAGCGAGGGTATCCAACGAACAGTACGTCTCCAAACCGATCAAACGGGGCAAACCCATCAGAAAACAATACAACCTTGCCTTCCGGTTCGGGATTCCGTCTGCCCAGACATATTCTCAACAAGAATGAGGCTCAAGCTACATCACTAGGCTCTATCACAGGCTGCCGCAAAGCTGCCAACATATCAGCCGGAGTATCGGCAGCTTGGTCTTCATTCGACAACAACGCCGACGCCAACGGACTTGAAAATGGTCGCCCGATTGACAGAACCGATTGCGGTGAAGCCATGACTGCTGCCTATAACATGTTCGTCAATGCCGGCGCCTACAATGTGGACAACCTCTCTGAGAGCCGCCCAGCTGGTAAGCATGCCATCGTCTTCTTCACAGATGGTGTGCCCACAGGGGGCGACACCGGTTCGGAAGCCACAGAATGCAGAAGCAGAGCAGACAACTGCCGCACCAAAGGTATCGCTATATTCACAATCGGTCTGGATGTGACCAATAACCCGGTACTCCAGAATGCGCAGTCGGTCTTCCTCGGTAATGGTTCGAACGGTCTAGCCGGTCGCGCCAAGAACGGTGGTAAGTTCTTCCCCTGCGCAAGCGCCGACACTGTAGAGCAAGCTTTCGCCGCCGTGGCTAGACGCTTGACCCAGTCGCAACGCTAAGCCCATAGAAAATAGCGAAAAGAAAAGGACCGGTCTCAAAAATGAGACCGGTTTCTTTTTGTCCTTCACCCATACTTCACGCTCGACAGGGAAAATTGTATGTGAGTAAGTGTGCCCAATCCTTGCAAATATCTTTTCCCAAAGAACTTGCAAAATTCAGGAGGAGGTTAGGTGGTAAAAAACCATAGTGAGGTACCTCGCAGTCGTAAGTCGCTCAAGGAGCGGCTGCGTGGTATCACTGCAATCGAGTTGGGAGCCGTGGTGTCTATCCTTATTGTGATATGCGCCCTAGCCCTCAACATCGCCGTTCTAATATTTGCTGCTGATATGTGCGACAGAGCCTGTAAGGACTGCGCCCGTTCAGCCGGACAAATGGCAAGAGTGGGTCAAGCTGTTGATGCTATGCAAGCATCACTAAGCACCCACCCTGTAGACGGCACGGTCATCCAAAGCTTGACTGCCGAGCTAGTAACCTATGAAGACTATCTGCAGTCGCCGAACAACGGTTCGCCAACGACTACCGGTACCAATGGACCCATTGGTACAACAACCGGTGGTGCAGCAGGCGTGCCCTTGCCTGGCTCGGGAGGTCCTGGAAGTTCTCCTGGTCCTTTCGTATCGGTAAGAACCACCCTTGTAGCCCGTATTCCGGCTCCAATCGTGTTCTTCCAAGCCAATTTCGGTGGCGCAGCCAATGCCGGACAAGGTTCTCTCGCTGCAGGCAACGGTTTGATCACATTCCAGAGCTTGTACACTTATCCGATTACCAACACAGCAGGCCCGATAAGCCTTGGTAATACGGGCGGCGCTCCCGGTCCCGGCGGCGCTTCAACAACCGGAACAAGTAGCCCCGGCGGACCTGGTGGTCCCGGTGGTCCCGGCGGTCCTGGTGGTCCCGGCGGCGGTGGTGCTTCCACCGGCGTTCTGGGTAGCACCGACGCTGGTCCCACAGGTCCTATTGGTCCCGGTGGTCCTTTGGGTCCTGCCGGTCCTAACGGTCCCGGTGGTCCCCAAGGTCCCGGCGGTCCTCTCGGTCCCGGTGGTCCCAGTGGTCCCGGTGGTCCCTTAGGTCCCGGCGGTCCCAGTGGTCCTGGTGGTCCCCTCGGCCCTGGTGGTCCTGGTGGTCCCGGTGGTCCTGCTGGTCCTGGTGGTCCCTTAGGTCCTGGTGGTCCCAGCGGTCCTGGTGGTCCTGGTGGTCCCGGTGGTCCTGGTGGTCCCGGTGGTCCCAGTGGTCCCGGCGGTCCTAAAGGTCCCGGCGGTCCTGGTGGTCCTGGTGGTCCTGGCGGTCCTGCTGGTCCTGGCGGTCCTGCCGGTCCTGGCGGCCCTGCCGGTCCTGCCGGTCCTGGCGGTCCTGCCGGTCCCAAAGGTCCTGCCGGTCCTGGTGGTCCCAGTGGTCCCGGTGGTCCTGCTGGTCCCGGTGGTCCTGCTGGTCCTGGCGGTCCTGGTGGTCCTAGTGGTCCTAAAGGTCCCGGTGGTCCCGGTGGTCCCAGTGGTCCCGGCGGTCCTGCCGGTCCTGGCGGTCCTGCTGGTCCTGGCGGTCCTAGCGGTCCTGCCGGTCCTGGCGGTCCCAGTGGTCCTAAAGGTCCTGGTGGTCCCGGTGGTCCTGCTGGTCCCGGTGGTCCTGCTGGTCCCGGTGGTCCTAGCGGTCCCGGCGGTCCTAAAGGTCCTGGCGGTCCCGGCGGTCCTAGTGGTCCCGGCGGTCCTAGCGGTCCTGGTGGTCCTGCTGGTCCTGGCGGTCCTGCCGGTCCTGGCGGTCCCAGTGGTCCCGGCGGTCCTAAAGGTCCTGGCGGTCCCGGCGGTCCAAGCGGTCCCGGTGGTCCCAGCGGTCCTGGTGGTCCTGCTGGTCCTGGTGGTCCTGCCGGCCCTGGTGGTCCAAGCGGTCCTGGTGGTCCAAGCGGTCCTAAAGGCCCTGGTGGTCCTGGCGGTCCTGGCGGTCCCAGCGGTCCTGGCGGTCCCAGTGGTCCTGGTGGTCCTGCTGGTCCTGGCGGTCCTTCCGGTCCTGGCGGTCCTGGCGGCCCAAGCGGTCCTAAAGGCCCTGGTGGTCCTGGTGGTCCTAGCGGTCCCGGCGGTCCTAGCGGCCCCGGTGGTCCTAGCGGTCCCGGCGGTCCTAAAGGTCCTGGCGGTCCCGGTGGTCCTAGCGGCCCTGGCGGTCCCAGCGGTCCCGGTGGTCCTAGCGGTCCCGGTGGTCCTGCCGGTCCTAAAGGTCCTGCTGGTCCCGGCGGTCCTGGCGGTCCTAGCGGTCCTAAAGGTCCTGGCGGTCCCGGTGGTCCTAGCGGTCCCGGCGGTCCTAGCGGTCCTGGTGGTCCCAGCGGTCCTGGCGGTCCTAGCGGTCCGAGCGGTCCCGGTGGTCCCAGCGGTCCTAAAGGTCCTGGCGGTCCCGGTGGTCCCAGTGGTCCCGGCGGTCCTAGTGGTCCCGGTGGTCCCAGTGGTCCCGGCGGTCCTGGTGGTCCCGGTGGTCCCGGCGGTCCCAGCGGTCCCGGCGGTCCTAGTGGTCCTGCTGGTCCTAGCGGTCCCGGTGGTCCCAGCGGTCCCGGCGGTCCCGGCGGTCCTACCGGTCCCGGCGGTCCTAGTGGTCCCGGCGGTCCCGGCGGTCCTAGTGGTCCCGGCGGTCCCAGCGGTCCCGGTGGTCCATTCGGTCCTAGTGGTCCCGGTGGTCCCGGCGGTCCTAGTGGTCCCGGCGGTCCCGGCGGTCCTGGTGGTCCAGGCGGCGTCGGTGGTCCCGGCGGTCCCAGTGGTCCAGCTGGTCCAGGAACAGTCGGCGGATAAGCCAAGTCCGAGTCCGAGCCCAAGAAATGGGTTCCTTGAGCAAAATCAAAAGCCCCGCTTCGGCGGGGCTTTTGCCTTTATATCTTTGCTTAGACTCTGAAACCAGTTTCTAGTTTGATACCAGATCTGATGGCATCACTCTATAGACAAAATGCAGGATCTTTCTTGTGTGATAGGGAGACTGATCACGATAGATCCAATTTTTCGGGTCGGGGGGCGGTGTTTCGTGATACAGAAAATAGAAGCTTATCTTCACAGGTTGATTGTCTGCATCGAAATTGGCACGAGCATAATATCTTGCCACCGAAGGAAAAAAGACTCTGTTCATTTCCACCGGCAAAAAGTGTGAAAAGATACTGCGCAACTTCTCATGAATAAAGCGCTCATGAACAGAAAGCAGCTCCATTCTGGGCACTTCTCTATACTTGAGCGTGCCGTCTGCAAACTCGATTACCAATAATGTATGGAAATTATATGTGCGCAGATCTGGACCAAAGAGACGCCAAAACTGCCTTAAGTTGAGAGGTGCAAAGACTGTTCTGATCTTGCGTCCCTCTTTATAGCTCAAGAAAGGAAGCTCTGAAATGCCCATAACTAGGACTATTGCAAGGAAAGAGAGAAGGACGGCGTTGTAGGAAACATACTGAAAGTCTAAAGGACGTCTGCGGCGCACAGGCAGACTGGAAGCTGCTTTGAAACAATCTATATTAGATGAACCGGCACCAGCAGAGCCTTCAACGTTTTCGTGAGAGTCATTTTCGCTATTGTAAATGCCCTTTTCCACAAAACCCTTTATTGCTTTAGAAACGCCTGTTTTCTGGGTAAGAAAGTGAGGTATGATCAGAGCTCAAAAGGCAGACTACACTTAGAAACTCACTTTCCCACACTCTCATAATACAAGACTATGAGCGAATGTACAGATAGCACAAAGAAGGCACCAGCTCCTCGCATTCGCAAGGCAAGTGAGTTTGAGCGCACAATTATCAGCCTTTACTTAGCGACCTTTTTCGTCGTTGTGATCGCTTGGCTCTTGCCTGACAAAGTCTTTCCCGAAAAGTGGAAATTTACTCAGTACACCTGGCCTATCATGGCTTCAACTGGTTGGGTGCAATGCTGGAGTCTTTTCTCTCCTGAAGTTCGCGAAACAAATGTCCACTGCAATGCCTTCATTACTTTTAAAGACGGCACAAGCAAGCTTTATGAGTTTCCACGCACACAGAAAATGGATCTTCTCACCAAATTCAAAAGAGAAAAAATGCGAAAGCTCTTTATCGACAATTTCGCCTGGCCTTCGGGGCGTCCATTCTATCCCAGTATCGCCCGTTTTATAGCAAGAGCAAATTATGACAAAGACAATCCACCAGATACGGTGACAATGTTCTTCCAATATCACGACACACCCCCACCAGACACAAAAAAGTGGGTGTATCGTGATGAACTACCAGAACACACAGGAACAGGAATGCTACTCACCTATAAAGTTACCGCGCAAGATCTAGCAGGATTAGATGATGTCCAGTCAAGCAAGTAATTCGACAGACAAGCAACTGCAAAGACCGCGGTGGCTGGAATACTGGGACCGTTTCTGGTTTGAACCGAGATCACCGGTTGCTATAGCTATTTTCCGCATACTATTTGGCTTGATCGTTCTAGAGAACCTGGTCATACATATTTGGCCTGATTTCGATATTTACTACAGCAAGAACAATCTTATTCCAATTAGAGACATGATTCCGCTCTATTGGCATAACGACCACATGTTCGACCTATTGCTTCTCTTTCCCAACGAAGACAAATATATCTACGCTTGTTTCTATGTGCTAGTCGGCGCGGCAGTCTGTATGACCTTAGGTCTCTTCACCCGCCTATCCAGTTGGCTTGTTTTTCTTTTGATGATGTCGTTTGGTCATCATTTCGAACTCAACCAAAACGCCGGGGACAACTATATTCGCATCACCGCTATGTGCCTGGCAATGAGTAACTGCGGCGACGCTCTTTCAATCGATGCGGTGCTCAAATCGCTCAAGCAAGACTGGAGGAAAACCGGTTTTCAACCTGTCTACAGCGCTCCTTGGGCCCAGAGATTGATTCAGTTGCAATTGATGATTGCCTATATGCATACTTGGCTTTGCAAGATAGAAGGCGCTCGCTGGAATGACGGTACGGCTGTCTATTATGCAGTACGTTACGATGACATCATACGTTTTCCGATTCCCCATTTTCTTGATCAGCTCTGGTTTTATCAGTTATCAACCTGGGGGACTCTCTTTGTTGAATTCATAATTTGGAACCTGATATGGTGGAAACCGGCTCGCTACTGGGTGATGCTCACCGGTGTTCTGCTTCACCTTGGTATCGAATACTTTATGAATCTGCCCATGTTCGAGTGGACTTTTATGTTCACCTACATATTGTTCATTGATCCGGAAGACATGACCAAACTTTGGAACAAGCTGAAAGCTTGGGTTGAAGCGAAGTTTGGTCCACCTCAAGTTGTAGTTTTTGACAGTGCTAATCTTGCCTGCGTTAAATATATCGGCTTCCTGCATCGCATGGACATACTCGGGCGCCTCAAGCCGGTAGACGGCAGAGCCCCCGAGAACAAAGAGTTCTTGGCAGAATCCGGTGCTGAGAATATTGATGGTCAAGTCATGTACTATGACGGCAACAAAAAATGGCTCACCGGTTTCGATGCATTCCGCGCAGCAGTTATTTCTTCACCGCTTCTGTTTCCACTCGGGGTCTTGGGCAGTATTCCGGTCATCTCGCTGCCAGTCTCAATGCTTTATGCCTTTTTTACTGCCACTTCAGGCTATTGGTTCGGCATGAATAAATCAAAGGCAACTGCAGAAATTGTCAGCGGAGGTGCCGCCACATGAAGAAAGTATTTGCCATGCAAGTATTTTTTGTCATTGCCGTATTTGCCATCGTAATTGGTGCTACTTTTCCCAGTCGTTATCAATCGATCGAATACCAAAAAAACAATCGCTATGACGACCAAGTCAAAAACCAATTGGAACTGGCCCAGCTTCGTTACCAAAAGATCTTGGGCGATCCGGATCATAAAGTGAGCGATGTCTGGACTGCTAGAGATACGCTTGTTGATTGTCTTTGGGAAAGTCAACGTTTTGACGAAGCAATCAAACTTCTCACTCAGCAAATGGCTGAGACCTGGCCCTTGAAACAAAATCAATATAACCATGCTTGGGCTGAGACCAGCCGCAAACTGGGCGATGTACATAGAGATGCCTTCCAAATCGAGGCTGCTATTGTGGTTTATCAAAGTGTCTTGGACCACGACAAACAATATCTCAAAGCTGATGATCCACTCATTGCTAGAGACCTCAATAATCTAGCCATGGCCCTCTATATGCGCGGTTCAGCCTTCGAAGAGAAAGACAAACGCAATCAAGAATTTGCCAAAGCGGAAAGCTACCTGAAGCAAGGCTTGGAGATTCTCAAAAAGAACAATATAGAAAAGAGCACAAAAGCCTCCTCAGTTTATTGGAATCTCTATTTGGTAGTGAGAGACCAAGACAAAATAGAAGAAGCTGAAGGTTATCGAAGCACCGCCCTGGCAATTGACAAGAGCATGAATCGAGTTTGCCGAGAGCCCTGATAGTAAACTTGATAGCGACACTGGTCCCCTGTCTCAAATTTAATCTGGACAAAGGTTTCGAGCAACCAAGGCAACTCCGGAAGCAAAATATGTTCACTATTTTGCACTAGACTGGGCTCGGAGCAGTTCTCCACTATAATTATGGGGTACGAGTTATGGCGCTAAGTCACCCGATTGGGGGATATTTTCAAGGCTAAGCCGATTAATTCACTGATTCTTTCACTTTACGAACCTATCGGCCCATGACATACTGATATTAGGTACGGCGGTAGTGAAATTCATATATCAAAAGGACGGTGCTGAATGTCTTCAGACACCATTTCTGTGCTGATCGCGGAAGATGAAGCCGTGACCAGACTGGGTATGAAATTTGCGCTCAAGACCTTTCCAGATGTGGAACTGGTGGCCGAGAGCGCAGACGGGGTCAGTGCCATTTTGCAGGCACTGGCTACCAAGCCGAGCATAATCTTAATGGACATAGGCTTGCCCAAAGTAGACGGTATTACGGCTGCTCGCAAAGTCAAAGAAGCTCTTCCCAAAACCAAAGTGATCGTCTTTACCGGCGCCGAAGACGCCGATCTAATGGACTCAGCCTTCAAAGCCGGCGTCGATGGCTATTGTCTCAAGAAAATGTCGGGGGAAGATCTCTATTCGGCAATCAAGCTGGTCAACTCAGGTGAAAAATATATTGCCCGCGAACTGCGCAGCACTTCTAAAGAACAAGAGAAGCATCAAAGCAAGAGAGAAGGTCTGGCCAACGAACTACTGAAAGAACAGATGGCCAGCGGCTCTCAAAACACCATCATCGGTGAGCGCTACCAGGTAGAAAAAGTCTTGGGCCGAGGCGGCATGGGCATTGTCTACAAGGGCCGCCATATATTCATGAACAGGTCGGTAGCCATAAAGATTCTGCATCCCGAGTTGGCGGCCGATGCAGCTGTGGTGGCACGCTTCCGGCATGAGGCCAGTACACTCAGTCAATTCAATCATCCCAATTTGATTTCGGTTTTTGATTTTGGTGTGACCAAGTTGGGTGAACCCTTCATGGTTATGGATTTCTGCCAAGGCAAAAGTTTAGAGACCCTTATCAGCATTCGAGGCAAACTCAAGGCAAAAGATTGTATTCCCTTATACCTACAGGTTTGCGAGGCACTAAAACTGGTGCACCAAGCCGGTATATTGCATCGAGATTTAAAGCCAGGCAATCTCATTCTCACAGAAGAAGGTCACATAAAGGTCGTCGACTTTGGGCTCTGCAAGAGTTTCGACGGCATGGAACGCCTGGTAAAGCTGACTTGTACAGGAGAGGTAGTCGGGTCTCCTTCTTATATGAGTCCAGAACAGTGCATGGGCAAATGCCTGGATGAAAGAAGCGACATCTATTCATTAGGCATATCGATGTACGAAACACTGACTGGAGAACTCCCCTTTCAAGCTGATTCATACTACGAAATCTTGAACATGCATATCAGAGGAACCGCTCCGCGGGAACCTTTGCTTATGGCATGTGTGCCACCGGTTATGGAAGAAATTGTCTATAAATGCATCGATAAAGATCCCTATGCTCGCTATCAATCAGCCGATGAACTTTCTCAAGCTCTGATTAAAGCCAGCGTCTATCTAGAGCAAAAAGTTTGATAAGCGAAAGCAAAGCCTTGAAATAATGACTGAATTCAACAAAAGATTATTAAAGCTGCTGAGAAAGCCTATCTGGAATGTTCTAGAGAAGAGCCGCGACCGCGGTTTTTCAGATGGACTGCGCAATCATCTCATACAACTCATGCTTTTGGCGGAAGAAGAAACTACCAGCTTGCAAGATCTGAAGAGCAATTTCGCCCCCTTTATAAAGCTAATTGAATATTCGCCGACCTTTCTATTTATCAGCGACAGCAAAGGAGAAGCAGTCTATATAAATGAGCGCTTTTCAGAATACACCGGTCTGGAAATAAGCGCTTCTCTAGGCTCAGGCTGGCTTGCGGCAGTGGATATCAGAGACCGGCAGATGGTGCAGGATTCATGGTTGGAAGCCGTAGCTACCGGGAATCCTTTTGAACTGGAATTTCGCATCAAATCTGGTTACGATCAGCATAGCCGGTGGTATCTTACTCGCGCACTGCCCTATGTTGACCCTAAGGGCAATATCACTAAATGGTTCGGCACCTGCACCGAGATAAATACCCAGAAAAAACTGAAGGAAGAATTAGCGCAAAAGGTCTTGACCCTCTCTAATCTGGTCAAAGAAAACCAACGGTCTAAAGACAAACTGGCTGAAAGCGAAAAGGTCTTTCGCATAGTCTGTGAGACTTCGCCGCATTTAATTGCTAAAGTCTCAAACGAAGGAAAGATTGCCTATTGTAACGGGCGCTTTCAGCACTATACGGGTTTTAGCGAAAGCGATAAGTTTTGGCAAGAAATAGTCCACTCGGAAGATCTCGATAAATTCGAAAGAATCTGGGAGCAGTCGATGAGAGAAAAAACACCGCTTGATTTAGAGGTGAGACTGCGCAACAAACAAGGTCAATTTCGTTGGCATCTAATTAGAGGGCTGCCTGTGCAAGAAACAGCCAGCGATTGGTGCCTGACCTGCACCGATATGGAGTCGCAGCATAACTTGATGACCGCTCTTTCTAAAGCAAAGGAGAGTGCCGAAGAAGCCTCGCGACTAAAGTCGTCCTTCGTGGCTAACATTTCTCACGAATTGAAAACACCCCTTAACGGCGTTTTGGGTATGACTCAATTGCTCTTGGCTATGGAACTGCCTGAGACAGCACGTGAATATTTGAGCGTAGTTGCCGAAGCAGGACAAAGTTTGCTTGGAGTCATTAACGATGTGCTGGATTTCTCCAAAATAGAAGCTGGCAAACTTGAACTTATCTTAGAACCTCATTCACTCAAGGCACTGATCGATGGCACCGCCAATGTTGTAGCCCCGCAAGCGGAAGGCAAGCAACTCTTCTTTCTTACCTATTTAGATCCCTTCCTGCCCGAAACATTAGTTTTAGACGGACAGAGAACTAGACAGGTGCTCTTCAATCTTCTCAGTAATGCAATCAAGTTCACCGAAATTGGCGGTATCGTTCTTAGTGCCACCATGGTAAGTGAAGACGAAAAAACTTGCACAGTCCGTTTCTCGGTGATGGATTCGGGTATTGGTATATCACCCGAAATAAGACAGAGAGTCTTTGAGCCCTTTGTGCAAGACACTTCTATAGAGGGCTTCAAGAGCGGCACCGGTCTTGGTCTGAGCATCTCGCAAAATCTAGTTGAACTAATGGGCGGTACTCTAGATATTGAAAGCGAACCAGGTAACGGCTCTGATTTCAGCTTCACGGTAAAATTAACCAAGGCGGTAAATACTGCACCATCAACGATATCACCACTTTTAGATATGCGGAATCTCTTCGGCAAGACGATCATTCTAGTAGGCCGCAGCCGCCATATGACCGAGCGCCTGGCTCGTTACCTGGGAAATGTCGGGCTGAAAGTAAGAGCCCAAACTACAGCCACACCTTGGGCTCAAGTCAATTGTCTTCTAGAGGAAGAAAATACACGTGCGCAAGAGGCCTATCTTATAAGTATGGGAAAAATTCCCAAACAATGGCTGAGAGATAAAGCCTTTCTAGAATGTCGCTTCAAAAAAGTGATCATAATCAATGACCCGATTATGAGTCTGGATTTGCACAGAAATAATCACCCCGACTGTGTCTATCTCACCTGCCCGGTGAAATTCACACATCTCTTAGCGGCCTTGAAAGGCGTAGAAATACAGGCAATTTCTGCTGGACAACCGGCAGACAGATCGGGGCGCCGCAGCGAACCTAATGCTGATTTTGGACATAATAAAGGAGAGAGATTAGCCTTAATCGCCGATGATAGCCCCATTAACTTGAGAGTGGCAAAACTCTTGCTGATGCAACTGGGCATTAATGCCGATACAGCGGCAAGCGGTCAAGAAGCTATTTCACTGGCAGCGCAGAAAGACTATGACATTATCTTTCTAGATTGCCAGATGCCGGGTATGGACGGCTTTGAGACCTGCAAAGAAATTAGAGAAGATCAGGCGGCAAAAAGCCGCTGGACTCCAATCATAGCAGTCACAGCCAGTGCCTTTAGCCTGGTCAAAGAAAAGTTCAGTAAAGCAGGCATGGACGATTTTCTGCCCAAGCCGATCATATCTGAGAATGTTGTCAATCTCTTGAACAAATGGCTTGATGACGGACATTTCAATTTACCGCCCCAACCAAGATTAGCAGCTATAACAGTAATGAACGAAGACACCACGGCAAGTGATATCTATGAAAATCAACTTGACTTAGCCAAGCTCTCAAAAAACTACGGGCCAGAGCATGTACAACTCTTGCAGTTATTCAAAGAGCAGGGGCGAGACTATACCAGACAAATAAAGGAAGCCCTGCAACTAGGAGACTTTGCCCAGGCTGCCGACCGTGCCCACGGCTTCAAAGGGGTTTGCGCCACAGTGCAGGCCCAGCATCTGCAGCAATTGCTGAAAGATTTAGAAGAAGAGTTGCGTCAAGGAAAAGTAGGCACGTCAACAATATTGCTGGGCTCAGTCTCGGCTAATTTGTCCAGCTTCCTAGAAGAAATTGAAATATATCTGGCTAATGCTAAAAGCAAGTCTCACTCAGATAAGACTTTTTAAGACCATAGAGACATTGGCAGCGCTAAGATACCGGGCCGAAGGTTCTTTCTGCAAAAGCACATCTAATACACCAAGCAGGGCTTCCGGCAGTTCACCGGAGAATTTAGTCTCCAAACGCGGCGGTGATTCTTCCACCTGCTTCATAAAAACCATCATGGCGGTCGGAGCAGCAAAAGCAGGCTCGCCGCATAGAGCTTCATACATAACCAGCCCTAAAGAATAAAGATCGGTGCGATAATCAAGAGCCAGACCACGACACTGTTCTGGGCTCATATAGAGTGGACTGCCGAGAATCTCAAAGGCATCGGTTGATTTGAACTGATTTCCTTTGCCCACAGGTTGCACCTTAGATAGACCAAAGTCAACGATCTTTACTCGTCTACCCTTTACAGTCTCTTCCACTACAATATTGCCGGGCTTTAGATCACAGTGCACGATCCCGTTTTCATGCGCCTCGGCTAAACCATCGCAAACCTGTACAAAAATCTCAAAAAATTCAGATAGTGGGATCGGTCCACGAGCAGAGAGTAAAGCGTCGAGACCCCGTCCTTCGATAAAATCCATAACCAAGTAGGGCATGCCGTCACTGGTCAAACCATAGTCATAAACAGTGACGATACTGGCATGCTTAAGCGATGCCAAGGCCCTCGACTCTTCATGAAAGCGCTTCAACCATTTCTTATCGCCGCAGAGTTGATGCTGCAAGAGCTTGATAGCCACCTTTCTACCCATAAGCAGATGGGTAGCCTGATAAACCATACCCATACCGCCATGGCCGATAAAGCGTTCAACTTTATACTTGCCTAGAAATATTGTGCCGACCAGAAGCTTGGGAGCACTCTCCCGCGGCGGTCTCACAGTTGAACCGCTGTCTAGCAAGATTCCTATCTCATCCACGGTCAATTTTCTTGTCAAAAGCTCGATGATATCGCGACTGCGACCAGATGGCACATTCTCAGAGAGCAGCATCTGCACAAGCCTTGGTTCGATAAAGAAATGTCCCTGGGCAACGCGCATGGCATTGGCTGCCAATTCGTCTTGCGAGATAAATTTAGAGCAAAAGCCGTCGGCTCCAGCGTTAAGAGCCTCATAAAGACTCTCATGGTCATCTTTATTGGTGACCATCAAGACACGCGTTTGCGGCGCGAGCGCCTTTATCTGCCTTGTCGCCTCTATGCCATTGAGCCCAGGCAAAAGAATATCCATCAAAGCCAGATCAGGACGCAATTCAACCGTTTTGCGCACCGCTGCATCACCTTCAGTGGCTTCACCGACGATATCAAAGGAATGTTGCTTCAAACAAGTAGATAGACCAAGGCGCACAATCTCTTGGTCTTCAACTAACAAAATTGATATTGGCTCGTTCAATAGCTCAAAAAGGTACAAGTAAGCAATGACACAACTAAAATATACTCCTATTCTACTCTTTGGTAAGCATATAGGCCGAAAAAGTATTGCGATATCCCGGATATTCGAAATATGGGTGCTTATCTAATTCATCCTGACTATTGGGAGAAAGCGAAGCCATTTGCACATATTTCTCATAAACCAATTTCATTACGCCTGTATCTTCAAGCCGCTGACGAATATCACCATCTTCAATAAGCAATAGACGAGGTGGATTCTTTGAGTTCAAGGAAGCATTGATGCCGTTATAGAAAGAATTCTCAAGATTGAGAAGCCTGACTCTATCTTGCTCATTATCGGTGCCATGGTGAAACGCCATAAATGGATAGACATAGGTACAAAGCGCCGGTTTGAGCTTGAGTTGCTCGATAAGGGGAAAGCCCGGACGGGCATACCAGGACAAGACCATGACCCGCTCACATTTTAAGTCTTTGAAGAATTCAGCAAAAATTGATAGATCGGTCTTTATGCGAAAGAGAGAATTGTATTCCTGAGCGCCGATAAAAGCGAGCGAACCAAAAAAAATCAAGGGAAGAACAGCAAAAGCAAGGACGCGTTGCTGCCTTATACAGGCAGAAAAACCTAGAGAGGCAAAAAAGAACATGGGTAAGAGAAAAGGTGTAGTCAAAATCTGACTGGAAATAAAATAGGCAAAACCAAGCAAGGACGAGAAGAGAAGCAGACGAATCAGTTGCCCATGCCTAACTGTATAAGCCATTGATAAAGACAGCATCACCAAAATTGCGTAAATAGCATTACGCAAGTCGGGCGACTTCTCCATCCAATAGAGATAGTCGTTGAAATTCTTGAAATCAAGCCAATCGACATATGCGACTGTATCTAAATAGCGCCCGATGGAGCCGGTGTCTATGGCAAAACAAAGCAAGAAAGAGAGAGCCGGATAGGCGAACACTGTGATAAGAAGTAGGGAAACAGCCTTCTTTCGCAGAGCAAAATAATAATAAGCGGCAGCAGCCGTTATGAGAAGCAAATAAAGGGTTAAACAGGGTTCAAGAGAAGAAGCAAGCACCAAATAGAAAGCGGGCACGACAAAACTGCGGCGCCCATGCCTGGGCAAATAGGCTAGAAACGGGGCGAGGAAAATAGGAAAAAGCTGTCCGGCGGAGCACAAATTGTTGAAGGTGAGATTGGCAAAAACAATCACGACTAAAGGCAGAAGCTTAAGGACAGCAGTATCAAAACAAAGACTAGAGTTAAAGCTGCGAGCCTGTCTCAGACAAAAACAAACAGACCCGGCGGTTAAAATACCCACTAAAAAATTCAAAGCGGCAATTGTATTTACACTTGTAAAGCGAGCCAGCCAGCCAAAGGGATAGAGCAGAACAAGAAGAGGAGGCCAAATTCGATCAAAAAAATTGACCGACAGTGTCAAGCCCTCGCTGCAAAGCATACGCACACAGGTGAGATGAGCCGCTGTGGACGGCTCAATATTAAGCGGATGCAAAGCCAATCTAACCAGGAAAATTCCCAATAAAACCAGGGTAGCCGACTCAAGAATAGTAAAGCGCTTCAGTTTTATAGGTCAGTCCTCTTATAGACGTAGAAATTAGCTGCCTCGCCAAGCTTGGCATAATCTTTCATGTGGGTCTCGACAAACTTGTATTGTTCAAGATAACCGCTCACCGGCGCCACCTGAATATAGATAAGCGGTGGTCTATTTTTCTTGATGTCTTCTGCATACTGAGAGATAACTTCAGGCTCTCTTGCCAAAAGTCTTTTCACTTCGGCAGTCGGTCGCTGAGTATCTTTGATAAAGGCTAAAACAGAAAGAATACAACAATGTAAGTGTCTTGACGTAGGACTGAGAGCTAATTGTGTCAAAAGGGGATAGCCCGGCGAGACTCCGTTGGAAATAAAAAGTACGTTCTCTTTTGGTTTGGCATATTTGAGCAAGGTATCGGTAAAGGGCGAATCAATATCACTATATGGAGAACTAAGCTTTAGACCGAATACAGTGGAAAAACCAAGATTTGCCAAATCAAACTGCCGCTCGGCTCTGGTCTGAGTGACTTCTTCCAGAGCATTGACCAAACTGTAGCCGCCGATTAGACAAACCAGCAAGATTGGCATGAAAGCCTGTAAATCTTTGATTGGCAATTTAGAAAGGCGATAAGTGAAGACACCTCCTAAACTGGTCAAGAGCATACACGCCCCGGCGAAAACTGGAATATCATGATAATTCCAACCCTTAAACTGCATCAAATACGGTATCACCGACAGCAAAGAAAAAACCGTAATAGGAAGCAAGACTTTGTAGCGCGGCATAATTAGTAGAGATAGCGAACTGCCCGCGCAAAGCAAAAAGAAAACCCCTCTTTTGTCGCAAGCCCCCAAGCTATTGGCTAAACAGGTGTCCCAGAATTGATAGCCCTTAGCAAAGGCAGGAATGAGGAAATGGAAGTAGTTGTCATACATCGCCGGCGGTGCCAAAAGAAAATGACCGGCATAGAGCAAAGCAAAGATCAAACAAGCCATATTCTCAGCACTAAGTAAGACAGACTTGATTTCACCTCGGCGCCTCAGGGCAATAAAGAGCACCAATTCCACAAAGAACGCCACCAAAACAAAATAATGCTTCAAGCAAATACCGATAGAGCCGAAAACACCAATTAGGGCAGCTTCCGCCCCCTTGAAACCGGCACCCAAATAACGGGCATAGCGCAAGAGCAAATAAGGGAAATAAAAGAGTACGAAAATCTCTTCTCGCTGCCCAAAGTCATAGCGCAGATGGAAATTGAAAAACAAGAGCCCGCAAATCAAACCTAGATAAAGCAGCTCTCTATCTTTAATTTCTTTGGCGGGCAGTCGCTTAAAAATGACAAAAGAAGAAAGTAAGGCACTGACTGCCATGAGACCAACTAGGCAAAGATTGAAAGAGAGAGTCTGCGGTACCTGCAAGATTTTGGAAAAGTAAGCGGGTATGGTGTCGAGGTACCAAATCAGGGGCGGATTAACATCAAACATATCGACATAGGGAATCTTTCCCATGGTAATTAGTTCGGCGCATTGCAAGTGCAAAGCCGGATCCCAACCAATTCGCAAAGGATGCGCGAAAATGGAAACCAACATGCGCAAAGAAAAAATGAGAACTAGGAGCAATGCCAATAAGAAGTAATGCCCAGGCTTGCTCACTTGTTTTTCCAGATTCTCAATACTCTTTTGGTGGTTTCAATTTCATAGCGATAGTCTCTCAAGACCGAACCACAGAGAAGCGGTCTGACAAATGTCGACCAACCGGTAATACCGTTCAAACCGCGATACTCGATGATGTTTGCCGGCACATCGCGAGCTTCGGCTTTGCCAAGCCTTATGCTCTTAATGCGAACCTGCCAGGTGGTGGTGATCAACTGTTGATTGTCTTGACCAGTGGGGTCAGAACTGGTGGTGGTGACATTGCCGTGATCGATCAAATAATTGGCATCAACTTGTTTGATCTGGTCGGTCGAAAAAACACATGCGGGCTCATTAAACTCAAAATAGCATTGCACCGGCACATTATCAAAATAGGCAGTGACTCGCAAACGACTATTCTCCACAACATACGGCACATCAAAATAGTCTTCCTTAGTTTTAGCGAGGCCACTCTCGTTGCGCTGCGAGGCTTCTAAAGCACGCATCTCGGCTCTAAATGCCGGGTCGAATGTCTCGAGGGCCGCTCCCGCCAAGAAACTGGCTTCACTATTGCCAAAGCGCTTACGCACCTGCCTATAGGCAGTTTTAGCTTGCTCGATATAACCGGCTCTTTGCAAACAGTTGGCTAAACAATAGAGGGGTCGAGGATCTTGCGGACGATTGGTGACGGCTAAACGAAAGAGAGGCAGAGCTTCTTTGTATTTGCCTTTGTTATACAGAGCCATGGCAGATGCAAAAGGATTAGAAGCTCCGGCGATTTTGTCTAAACGCACCAAGCTTTTATCTTTATCAAAGGCGACCTTATAGCCTGATAGGAAGTCACGACCAAGGACGGCCACTTCTTTATCTTTATTAGATAGATAAATCGGCATCTGCGGACGTTTGATACCACCGACAGTGACATCATAGACAGAGTAGATGCCATCTTCTCTGCCATCTCTACCGCCGAGGGCTATCATCGATAGATTACTTTTTTCGGCCACTTTCATGCCTAAAACAGATTCACTACGCTCACTATCAAGCACGACCGACACTTCTTTACCGCCGATATTGGCGGCAACAATAATGCGTCCATCTACTTCCTGACCTTTCAGTTCGGCAGATTTGGGCAAGATATCTTGCGGTACTTGCATATTGCTCAAGCCCTGGGCTCCTGCCAGGGGCGGGTTCTTTTTAGAAGGCATGGCTAGAGCTTTGCGAGCCAGCTCAGCCCCTTCCGAATCGGGAAAGCGATTAATCAATGTGGCAAAAGCCTGCCTGGCCGAGCCAATCTGTCCCATTTTTTGATAACACATGGCCCGATAGTAGAGCGGGCGAAAATCGTAGGTAGCATCTTTCTCAGCCTGCTGAAAATAATTGAGGGCATTCTTGTATTCACCGGCTTTATAACAACGCACGCCGCTCTGAAAAGTAATATCGTTGCCCTGAGCAAAAACCGCCCCGATCGACATAATCGCGAAGAGACCAAAGGCCGCTACTTGCTTAACAAATGGAAGATTCATCATTTGACTCTCTTTTCTCGCTTAGCGCGATGTCCCAAAAATTCGATAATAAACATCGTCGGTGAGCTTGTTGTACAAAATCCATTCGTTGGTCACCAGAGTCGGATCGTTCTTCTGACGACTGCAAAAATCAAGATGTTCCAGTTTCTTGAGACCTTCATCATTAGGGAACTTTTCGTTAAACCAATTGCGGGCTTCCAGGTTCCAGGCTGTCTTGAACTCACTCTGAAACTTATGGATAGGCTTGTGGGGGTACTTGAACTTGAGATAGACATCGTACTGATAGCTATCGTCCTTGACACCAACCATATTCTCAGCCCTTGAGACCGGTTCATCGAAAGCGGCTTCAAAGATCTTAGCCGGCACGAACTTGGTTCTCTCCTGAAAGACATTAGCGCTATAAAGGCCTAGGCCGACCACAACCGCCAGCACTACAGCCACAACGCCCATTGTTTGTTTTGAATTAGACACCGGTATTACTTCCCAAAAGAACCAACCGGTGGTCAATTATATCAAACGCTAGGCAAGCAGGACTTCCCGGCAAGTTTTATCGCGCAGACGCCATATAGCGCCATCGGCGGTGAAATGATGGAAGTTGATGCAGGCCTGAATGATGGTAGCCGTGGCCACAAAGTCGAAACCATAGTTCTCAAGTACCTTAGGAATGCAGACATAAATGAGAAAACCGGCCGATATGACCATACCCCAGTAAAAACGACCATCTCTAGAAAAGCACTCGCGCAAGACATGTCGACTGACCTCTGCCATGCGGTCGCGAGAAATCTTCAAAGCTTTCTCTTTCAAAAAGAAACTGACCGAAACAGCAAGATATTGACTGCCATGGAAGAAGGGCGGTCCGTAGACCCAAAGAATGGCATGGGCCATACCAGTTGACAAGCCGATGCCCAAAATGGTGAAGACCAGACAGAGAGATGGCAAGGGAAAGTACTGTTTCTCGAGTATGGCTTTGCGCAGCAAGACATAGACGAAGGCACAAGACATGACCGCAAAAATAACGGTACAAACTTGAGCCAGTATTTCGGGCAGGGCATAGAAAGGCAGCTTGACGCCCCAGAGATCATCGGGTGAATGGTCGCGATAGCAAAGAATTCTAGATATGACAAAGGCGGAAAAGCTATGCATAAACCAACGATAAGTTTCGCGTTCCCAATTCTTCAGGACATAGCCGCGTTTATAGCAATAGACCAGAGAAATCCCGAATGTCTGTCCGACATAATGCTGAAAGACCCACATCAAATGCAGATAGACACAAAAGCCTGCCGCCCTTGGATAAAGCAAACAAAGTGAAAAGAGAAGCAAACTCATCCAGGGAAGATAGTAAGCGTAAAGCTTGAATCTCTCCCGGTTTTCCGCTGTCGAATAGATGCGCATATAAGTCGAGACAGTATGAGCATCGGCAAATAAATAGGTGCCTAAAGTCTGGGCTAGAAGCAGACCATATGAAGCAGTGCCAGCCAAGCCCGGCGCCTTGGGATCGAGAGTATCCCAATGAAACCAATAAATTTGGAGCATGAACAAGATCCAGAAGAATCCGCCCACCACAAAAAGATAGTCGAATACTGGACCCACAACCCAAGAATAAGGGCTTGTCGAGGTCGCCACCGCCTGCGGTTGCGAAGGAGCGCTATCTGAGCCGAAGGTTGCACTTACCATGGGACTACCTCTTAATAGAATCAGGCCAAGAGTATTTTTCGGCAATAAGGGTCGCGCAGACGCCAGATAGCGGCATCAGTTATGAAATGGTGATAGTTGACGCAGGCAAGAACCAAGCCGCCGACCATCGAAAAGTTAAATCCAATCTGCATAAAGAAATGCGGGATACCAACATAAAAGAAAACGCCGGAAAGAATGACCAATCCCAAATACTTCATGCCTGGTGCACCCATAGCCTGTTTGGATATCTCCCAGGTATTCATACCTTCAGGCATGCCGCGCTCTTTTAGATAATAGGCGAGACAAACAGCAAGATACTGACTGCCATGGAAGAATCCAGGCACATAGAACCAGAACATTGTATTGGCAACATCTTTAGATAGACCGAGACAAGCCACTGTGAAAATCAAAAGGAAGGCTTGCCAGGGCATGACCTTATCTTCACGCAGATACTTGCGGACAAGCACGATGACGAAGGCTACAGCCATAAAGAAGAAAAGGAAACGAGATGTATTGTGGAAGACCTCGGGCAAAGGTCCCCAAAAAGGAATGTCGACACCGTACCAGTTGCGCGGACTGAGGTCGCGAAAGGTGAGGAAGCGAATCGTAGTCCAGCCGACCATAGAGAACATAAACCAGCGAAATATCTCTTTCTCTATGGCTGTCATGTAATAGCCGCGCTTATAACAATAAATGAGCGCTATACCAAAGGTCTGCGCCACATAATGCCAATAAACTGTAATAAGGTAGATGTAGACAAAGATACCGGTTAGCTCAGGCTTACTCAGTCCCATTATGAACATAGGAATAGTCGAGTAAGCCAGCCAGGTGCGGTGGAATTTAAAGCGAGCCTGGTCTTCGGCCGATCCCCAGATGCGCAGATAAGTAGCGCTATTATGCGAATCGGCAAATAAATGTTGAGAGAGAAAGCCGATAGTAACAAGCCAGAAAGAAGCCGGGTCAGTCAGCGATGTGGGTATTGTCCAGCCCAAATAGAGATAATTGACGACATAAAATATAAGAGCGCCGCCGCCGCAAATGAAAAAGAAATCGATGAAAGGAGAGATGATCCAGGGGTAGGGTTTTTCTGATGAAGCGCTCTTAGGAGCGTCCATACTGCCTGCGGACATTGTGCTGCTTACCACTGCGTCTCTCCCTCTTGATTTTGGAGTTTCTCTCCAACCCAACTCAATTATAATTTTACCCCTACAATCCCCAGTCTAACACCTGTTTACCAACATAAAAGTACCCCATAAATACTTCACGCTCACTTCACACTCGACTTAAATAGTACGGCGCAGTTCTCTCCACCGTCTGCTTGAACGGGGTGGCAACAAAACCCAGTTCTTCCTTTGCTTTGTCACTTTTGAAAAATATTCGTTTACAACTCAAAAAGGCCTGCTGTCTGGTTAGGGTTACTTTCTCTTTCGGCGCCCCGGCCATCACCGCCAGTTCGGCAAATTCGCCGGCTAGACGGACAAGCCATTCCGGCAGCTCGAAAAGAGGCGGGCGACAGTTATAAATTTGAGCAAAAATGCAAGCCGCCTCTCTAAAAGTAAGATTGGCACTGACCAAGTTATAGCGTTCACCGGCTCGACCCTTCGAAATAGCGCTCAAATGGGCGGCGACCACATCTTCGATGTCTGAAAAGGGAATACCACCGGGGGGAACAGCCAACACCCCATCTTTCATACTGCGAAAAATAGCCAAATGGTGAGGATGGGTATCGCCCTCGCCGAAAACAATACCGGGATTGAGCAAGACTACATTCAAGCCCTGCCTGAAAAACTCAAGGCAGACCTGTTCTGCTGCATGCTTGGTATCACAGTAAGAGAGTCCTCTACCGGCAAGGTTGTAAACAATAGTCTCATCCCCGAAGCTTCCCTCTTTGACTAGCTCTTGGTCGGGCAGGCCGAGAGCGGCGATGGAGCTTGTCTGGATGACGCGAGCACCCATGGCATGGGCTATTCTCATCAGATTACGAGTGCCTTCTACATTTACTCTCATCTGTTCGGCTAGATCGCTTGTGCGATAGCTGACCATACCGGCTAAATGATAGACAACATCGAAGCGCCTGGTGCCGATAGAGCTTTCTACAGACTGCCAATCTCTTAAGTCGCAAGAAATAAATTGGTAATCGAACGGGGGCTTGTTGCGGCCAAGAAGGGTGAGATTATACCCGGCTTGGGCAAGGGCTCGCACCAGATGCTTACCGATAAAGCCCGAGGCGCCGGTCACCAAAACATCCATTATCGGCGCGAACCTTTATGCGGGTCTATCGTCTCGTTGTTGACCTTGCCGGCATAAGCTCTATAACTAGACAATGCCAGATTAAGCGGAGTCACCTCAGTAAGTTGGCTCAAAACGTTGTTTTGGGTGACATTGTCTATAGTGGCAAGATAGGCTTGGTCGCTACTCAAGATAGGAACATCGCTGATTTTCTCACTTATTGATGCAAGCACCGATGCCAGCTTGTAAGGCAAAGGCAGGAAAGGTTTCGTCTTTCCGACTACAGCCAGAAGCCTTTCCACAAAGATTCTCATTGTCAGCTTCTCAGCCCCACCAATTTCAAGAGTGGTCCCCGCAAGATCGGCTCGCGCAAAAGTCTCGACTATAGCCAAGGCTAGATCACCGACATATACAGGCTCGATAAGATTGTGTCCACCGTCTATCAAGGGTATAAAGGGGCGCGAAGCGGCTATTTCTAAATAACGCTTCACCAGTTTACTGTCGCGTGTGCCCACCTGACGGCCGACTATCAAAGACGGCCTCAAAACTGTAAGACTTTCTGCCAGCTGCGCCCTTGCCGCTTCTTCCGCCAAGGCTTTGCTTTTGAGATAAAGCGACTGAGACTCTCTATCAGCACCAAGGGCGGTGACCATCACAACTCTTTCCAGCCCAGCTTTCAGGGCACAAGAGGCGAAAACAGAAGCCATTTGGGGATGCAAACCCTGAAAAGTTTCACCACGGCGCGGGGCAATTGAGCCGATAAGATGCAGCCCATAACTTACACCAGCAAAAGCGGCAGTCAGAGCCGCATCGTTAGCAGTATCAGATTGTTCAAGTTTCAGTTGAGCGATACAAACTTCGGCACCGAGCGATTCCAGGGTGGCCCGGTCCACCGGTCTCGACTGGGGACGTACCAGCGCTCTCACTGCATAGCCTCTATCAATTAGGGCTTTGACTGCATGTAAACCCAAATAGCCGCTGGCGCCGTCAACTAGAACAGTTTTCATGTCTGTGTTCATGTCTGTGCTTTCTTCTCGGCTTGGCTCGGCTGAAACCGCTGAAGCTATTGCCCATGCTATTTAAGTTGGTCGCCCTCGATTTGAAGCCGCTTGCCTTCAAGATTTTCTTGACCAAGAGTATTTCACCTACTTCATTACCTTGACTTCTGTGGCCAATGAACTGCAACCAATAGCCGAGGACCAAACAAGAAAGGCCAAGACCCTTCTCTTTGAGGTTGCTGGAGAAAAGCTTGTAAATACCAAAAAAAGCTAGAGGCACGCCGAAAATGTGCAGCAAAGAATTGACGGGATGCTTATGACGCTTGGCATAATCGCTGAGGAAGCCCACCGCCGCATTCTTAGTTTTGCGCAAAACCACTGTTCTTGGAAAAGTCATCTAAACCTCACTTCGCTTGAGAAATTCTGACAATTGTCTCCTGCATAGCCTGCGAAAAGCCGACACAGTCGGCACAGGGATAGCCCAGAACTTTGCGGGCTTTCTCAATACTGAAGCCCTGATTGACTGCAATCAACCGATAGGCTCCCGGCGAAAACCGAGCAAACTGTGCCTTGCTTTTCTCGTTAAAGATACCTGATATTGAGCCGATTGTACCCATGATCTCAAACAGAGATTTAACCACTGCTCTTGGCAAATTTTTCTTAATACGAGGCACTCCTAGGGCATCTGCCACGGTATCAAAGAGCATTTTCTTACTAACAAACTCTGGGTCGGTTACATTAAAAATCTGGTCGTAGGAAGCTTCATTCAAGAGACAGACCTTAATAAGGCTGCTCAAGTTGCGCACATAAACTACATTAGTCGACCTGGCGCCGCCGTCCACAAGAATTGCTTGTCCTTTAGAGACAGATTGCATAACTCGCTTCAACCAGGCTCTCTCGCCCTCACCATAGATGAAACCCGGTCTCAGGATTGTTATAGGAAGCCCACCGTGCATAAGCCCCTGCAGATACTTTTCGCTTTCCACCTTGCTATCAGCATAGGCTTCGCCACAGAGACATAGGGGAGCTTGCTCATCAAGATCAAATTGGTCATGCTGCCCGGTAATCACCGAAAGAGAGCTAATATGAATGAACTGCTTCACTCCACAAGCCTTAGCAGCTTGGAAGGCATTCTCGGTACCTTTGAGATTGACCGCAAATATTTTTTGCCTATCGGCAAGAGGATCGACAAAACCAGCAGCATGCACCACTACGTCTAAGCCTTCAAAGGCCGCTTCAAGAGCGGCTTTGTCTAAAACATCGGCAGCGGCTGTCTCGAGGTCGCCCCGCCTTAGAACAGCATCGACTCGCCGAGCTATAGCCCGCACTTTGATAGCAGAATTTTCAACCGATGACTGGTCGGATAGATAAGAAACCAAGTCGGAACCGACAAGACCGGTAGCGCCGGTAATACCAACTCTGATCATTGCACCTGCCCTCGATGCAGTCATAAGGCGGCAATCCGATCGGCTATTCCGCCCTGACTTAATAAAGGAATCTTGACCTGCGCCTCCGGCGCGCCTTCCATAACGCGCATCTGCCTTAGACGAGCATAGGTGCCGGCCTTAAGAAGTTGCAAGCGTGGTGGTCCAAGGCGGCGGCTGTCTCTCTTGTCGCAATATTCCTGATTGTTCTCTTTAAGGTGGCGGTCGAATTCCTGCAAGAACTTTCTTTCAAAATCTTCGTTGCCGAAAGCCGAATGATCTACCTCGGCATAACATAGATAGTAGGGCGGCCGGTCCAGTACCACTTCGGCGGTAAAATGCTTAATCTCAGAGAGGTCAAGCTTTGCCACCGAGCCCTTCAAAGCTGCTAGAACCTGTTCTTCGGTAATCTTTTCTCCGGTGACCGAGCTGACACCACCGCCTTTTCTGACAAAGCTCAAAACAGGAGTGGCATGCAGAATATCTTCAACCAGCATCAGGTCATTGATGTTATAGCGATAAAGACCGGCACTGGTGGTGAAATATATGAAGTAGCGCTCGCCCTTCTTCAGTTCATCGGCAAGAAGAAAACGAGGGCTGGCATTCTCAATCTCATCTTCATGGACAAATTCAAAGAAATGAGATGTTACCGCCAAGGGTCCGGCGGCGGATTTGGAATCTATGGGTACCGTGCCTCGGCCTTCCGAAGCCATATAGCCGAAATCTCGGATCTTGATGTCGCCATAAAGCTCGGGTAGTTGTTCGAGATAAAAACCCATAGGGCCGCCTTTCCAACAAGAGAAAACTTCTACATCAGGAAAAGCTTGTTTAGGCAAAATCTGCCCTTCTTTCTCTAAGATGGCTGCCAGCTGAGCAGCACGGCTGGGATCTGGCCTGAGATAGGGAGTGAAGGCATTGAGAATACGACTGCTCACTCCTTCGGTATAACGAGGATTGATAGCCCCCCTAGCTATATCATCGATGAGACTCTCAGCACGATGTCGCAATTGGTCAGCCAGTAGTAGAAATGAAGAAGGATTGCAACCGAGCATGGCGCTTACGTTCTGCACCAAGGCGGCGCGCAAAAGCAAATAATATTTGGCATCAACATCTTTGATCTGACAAAGTTCAAAGGGTAGGGCGAAATGTCTTCTAATCACCGGGCTCTGATTGCGATTGAGCATGCCCGAGACGGCACCATAAGGCAGGCCGCACTCAGTTCTGCCTTCTTCGTCGTTAGAGGTGATGATCAAGAACTTGCCAAACGCCCCGCGGGGATGATCTTTGATCAGATGGTAATTATGTACCTGGAAGGCATGAGTATAATCGCGCACATGGCTTTTGTTTATAGGCACGAATTTGGGCTTGGCTGTGGTACCGCTTGTAGTGGCAAACATAAAGGGCTCGTCAACGGTCAGTTGCCTCTTGCCTCCCTTGCACAAAGACTCTATATAGGGTTCAAAATAGTCATAGCCGCTGGCCGGCACCCGCCGTCTAAAATCATCTAGTGAACTTATCTTGTCGAAATGATGAGCACGGCCAAAGCTGGTATCGGCATTTGCTTTGACCAAGTTCTGCAAGAAAGCTTCCTGCACCCGCCTAGGCTCTTTCAAACCATTAAAAAAACGACGTATATGGCTATGGCGCCTGATGAACTGACCGGCGAGAATATCTAAGTTAAGCAGTTCATTCAAAGTTCTGTCCTCAACTGTCGACTGTCTTTTAAACTTACGCCTAGACCAAATTGCTGTTCCGGCTTGAAAGAGACTACTGCACCAAAGGGTACAGTCTGACATTCTCTAGTCAAATCACGCCTGAGCAGAAATAAATTCATCGCCCCTTCCACATTGGTGAAAGTCTCAGGACAAGCGGCCAAAGCCAAGTGCTTCTGGGCTGAGGCTAAGATGCCTGACTCGCCAACCTGGGCACCCAGATGGGCTTCTATCTTGTTGGAGAGAGCCAGTTCGGTAAGCCTAACCGCCGCCATTATGCCGCCGACTTTAGAAATTCTAATGTTAAAGCCTCGACAAGCTTTTGTTTCAATCAATCGATTAGCCGAGTCGAGAGTAGTGAGAGACTCATCGACGATGATGGTCTCTTTAATGCGACTCTGCAAAATCGCCAGGTCGTGCACCGCGTCGGCGGGCAGAGGCTGTTCAATCGAAGCCGGGCGATAGGGACGCAAGACTTCCATCATTCGCTCCGCCCGGGCGAGACTCCAGGCGCAATTAGCATCCAGCCTCAAAATGGTCTGAGAGCCCAAGACTTGGCGAGCCAACTTAACTTTAGCTAGATCATCTTCGTCATCTCCGCCGACCTTGATCTTCACGGTCTTAAAGCCATAAAGCTTATAAGAGGCAAGCAAAGCCGCTAAAGTCTGCTTTTTGCCAAAGGGCACCACTCCACCATAGCGAAAGAAAGCATCTTTCGGGTCGGTTCGAAATAGAGAAGAAGCAGCCAAACGGCAACAAATAAACTGAGCCATGCCCAATTTGAGCAAGCGAGCCAGGGCATCTAAAAAAGCCAATTCAAAGGCGCAGAAGGAGGCACCAAGACTCTTTGAGTCTAAGCCCTTCTCGACAAAAAGCCCTTTGAGAAAATCAAGAATTGAAGCAACATCAAGAAAAGAGCGCCCCACCACCAGTGGTGCCAGAACCTCTCTGACATACTGCGCGGCCTCTTGAACGTTCTCTCCCGTGACATACAGCCTTGGCACTGATTCACCCAGCCCCACGACGGTCAGACCGGAGACTTCGTCTCTAAGATGCAGTTCGACAAAGACATTCTCAGAAAATCTACGACTGGCAAGTGCATGCCCGAATGCAAAGCGAAAAGGCAGATTGACTATACTGACATGAACAGCGCTGACTTGCATCAATTACTAAGTAACTACCGGCTGGCGGGCAAGTATCCAGTCGGCCAGAACATGTGTGTATTCTTTGATCCAGTTGGCATCAAAATCGAGTGCATGTTGAGCATCTGGAAAAATACGCAAGTCTTTGGTCTGAGACTTGATACGAGAATACCAACCCTGCAACTTGTCCACATCAACAATGCGATCTGAGCCGGATTGCAAAATCAAGACCGGCATCTCAATAGAATTGCAAGCCTTTTCAGCCAGCTTAGAAAGCTTGAAAGACTCGACGAAGAAATTGGATGTTGCTTCAGTGAGCCGCAAAGTATCGCGCTTGAGAAAACCCTGAAAAGTAGGGTTATCGGTGAACATATCCACTTCTATTGGAATAGGCCACTTACGGTGCGCAGCACTGTCACCACCTAAGATAGAGGTATAGGCGATTTGCAATTTAGTAGCGGCGCCATAATCTACTTTGGTAAAGATAGCAGGAGAGGTCAAAACCAAGCCGGCAATCGGTAAATTGAGTTCACCACCGACAGGCTTATAGTCTTTCTGAGCAATAACCGATGCAGCTTTTCCACCCCAGCAATTGCCAAGCAAAATAATAGGGTGTCCAACAAAGTCAAAAGCAATTTTTCTTAAAATTACTTCTAGGTCTGCCAAGTAAGCTTTGTAACTGGAGAGATTACCACGGTCGCGAGGATTGAGCCCGGCACCGCGTCTATCGGGGGCTATGACATTGATGCCCAGAGAATTGAGATGACTGGCTGTGTTCTCGAACCACTGGCTATGCCCTTCTATACCATGCAGATAGAGCACCACCGGATGGCCCAACTTGCCCTTCCAAATGCGAGTAGCCAGTTCCACTCCATCAGACATACGCATCTTCACGAAGTCGGGGGCTATTTGCTGTATTCCGGCAATAGAAGGCAGAGGGGTTGAGACAAGGTCTTTCAAGAAAAATACCGAAGTGGAGGCGCCATGCAACTGTTGAGGAAAAGTTTAACATGCTGGCGGCGCCGGGCAAAGCAAGCCCAGGACGTAGTAAAGTATTAGACTTTACCCCCAAAGATAATCTTGGACCGATGTTAAAACCAGGGCTACACAACCACCAAATCCTAAATAAGACTGATAAGGCGGGCAGCCTCAATAGACGCACCCTGGAAAAGCTGACCAGAATTTCAGAATCGTTGGCCTCGGCTCTTGAAGATGGCACTTTCATCGAATCGATAGGCAAAGACATTAAGGCCGGCAAAGAAATCTGTCTTTATCTCTGGCCTTTCATTAAGGGACTGCCCGACAATATCTCTTCTGTTAAGGAAAAACTAGCCGCCAGTTTTTCAGAGCCGGAAACAGCTGCGGCGCTGGCCCCCGGTCTTAAGCTGTTGCAGCAACTTGCCGATGACGAGAGACATTATCAGAACCTTTACTTAAATCAATGCCGGCTAGCCGGTCTAAGCCCGGAAGATTTGCAGGAAGTAGTAAAGAAAGTGCAGGAAAGCACAAGCCCTTACGCCGATCTCAGCAAAGCAATGGACCAGTTCTGTCAGGCAAGCAGTCCCCGCGAGGGTGTATTAGCAATAATCACCGCTGAACTTGCGGCCACGCAGTTTGCCCGCATCGCCTTACCGGCTTTCGAAGCCTATTTTGCCGGCAAGCCGCAACAATACCCCAGAGAACTGGTAGACACTGGTCTAGAATGGCTGCGCCTTCACGCCAAGCCCAACACCAGACACGCCATCTGGATGAGACGGCTCTTGCTGGTTGTAGAAGAGGAAGCAGAACAGGATCAAGATAATAGAGAACTTTCTAATATTGGCACGCCCGGCGACCCAGGGTCCTCTAATTATTCTGAACCGGCAGTGGATAAAATCACCAACAGCTTGAAAGCAATCTGGAAAAATGACGAGCACGTACTTAACTGATAAATGATGCATCTGACCTTTAGAAATTACAGCCTAATATCTCTTGTCTTGGCGCTTGGCATGAGCACAGCCGTCTTGCCCGCCTGGGCAGGCAGTGCAAAGAAAGAAAGCAAAATAGCCATAGCCGGTATGGCAAGAGAGAACAAAGACAATTTCATAGATGCCCAAAGCTTTGTAGAAGAGATGTATAAATGTGCAGACTCATACGAAGACTATCTCTTTGAATTTCAAATGATTGCCTTCAAAAAGGGTCGCGTAGTCGAAGAAGGCAAGTTCTTTTTCAAAAAACCGCAACAGATAAGACTGGAAGAAACCGGTTCCTTTAGAAGAGGCTCTATTGCAGTCAGAGGAAAAGAAGGCAAGATCAAGGCTAAAGCCGGTGGTGGTCTTGGCTTTATTGTTGTAGAACTTTCTCCCGATTCCGGGCTTTTGCGGTCAGCCAACGGGCATCCCATGGTTGAATCAGACCTCGCCTCATTAGCCCAGGCTCTGAGGTCTTATGTCAGACAAGGTAAGTCGCTGCGGGTCACATCCGAGCCAATTGACTACGGCGAAGACGAACTAAGCGAGAAAGTACATATTCTCGAAGTCTATCATGACAAAGAACAGACCGACATTTTTAAGCGAGTAACAGTGCATCCGCGCACTAAGCTACCTGTTGAATGGTGGGATTTTGAGAGAGGAAAGCTAGTCAGCCATTCAAAATGGAAGAGCTTCAAGGGTAATGTAGGTTTATCAGATCAGGTTTTCACCATCAAGGGAGAAAAAGTACAGTAATGGATGCGCATTTCTTCAATCCACCCACATGGGCTGTAGTAGCCCTGGCTACAGTGGCGGTAGCCCTTTCCACGCCTGTTCTGGCTAAAGGTTTCTCACGCCGCGGCAAAGGTGTATTTTACGAATCAAACTTCCTCATTCAGCGCGCACCACAACTAGTATCAGTCTTCAATATCGTGCTTGTCTTTATTAGCTTCTTCACTTATAACAATCACATAAGTCCGCCGCTGGCCACCCCACTCTTCACACTCACGCAGGCAGAACCGGGCGCGCTCGGCATAGTTTCTTGGCTGGGTGTATTGGTAATGCTCTCAGGCTTCGTCTTTATGATCGGTGGTTGGTATTCATTGGGCGAAGCTTTTTCTACCGATGCGGAACTTTTAGACGGGCAGAAAGTCAAAGATACTGGTCTCTTGAAATTTGTTATGCATCCCGCCTATTCAGGCATAATCCAATCACTCACCGGTGCATCAATTGCCGCCCTCTCACCCTTGAGCTTGGGTCTGGCAGTTTTTGTAGTGGCTCCGCTCTGGCTTAACCGAGCCAAGTACGAAGAAGAACTTTTGATCAAGACCTTTGGTGACAATTACAAGGAATATGCAGCCAAACTGAAGTGGAGACGATTGGTACCAAGTTTCTTCCCAATTGGTGTCTAGTCTAAATGAAAGGCTTAGGCTAGAATCTTTACAACACAAAAGCCGGTGCCCGATGAAAAAAATTCTGCATATCTTTGTTATATCCTCCCTGCTTCTAGCTGCAACCTCGCTGCCCTCATCAGCCCGCGATTCAAAAGCAAAAAATACAGGCAAAAGCGCAGGCGTCAGCGATCCTGATCGCGATCTAAATCGCGAATTAAATAAGGTAGAGGCCAGGGATAACTCCCAGTGGGCTTCCGGCTCTATCGTAATCAAGGCGCCGCCTGAAGTTGTCTGGCAAGCTGTGCATGATGAACGCAACAGCGACCCCGATCTGGCTTACAGCAAAATACTTGAACAGGGCGAAAACGAATGTAAGCTGGAGCAGAAATTCACATTCATTCCGGTTATAGGTACCGCCGTCTGCCAAATGTACAATCACGAAGTGCCCAACGAACGTATCGACTACAAACTAATAAAGTCGGACCGCTTCAAGGCAATGGAAGGTTCTTGGGTATTGACCGCCATGGAAGAAGGTAAGACCAGACTGGATCTTTCCACAAACCTCGATATGGGCATACCTGTTCCCAGAGGCATGGTCAACGCCATCACCGCTAAAAAGTTGGCGACAAGATTAAAGCACGTAAAAGAAATGGCCGAAACCAGACACGCAAAGTTGGCCCAAAATAAGAAAATCACCCATTAGACCAGCCGCTGCGGCTGTCTAACAAGTTTCTTGCCTTTAATGGTAAATTCCCCCTTGTTATCACCAACAAGGGGGTGTATCTTTTTCCAGCAGTTTCGATTTCGAGACCACAAGCTCAGACTAGGGAGTATCTATGAAAACCAATCTTGTTTTTGCTCTTTCTCTTGCCCTGTCTATGCTGCAGATTTCCACAATCAATTGCCCACCAGCCAGCGCCTATTGCCAAGAACGCTATCAGCAGGGGGTCGAAGCCTATCAAGCCGGTGAGCTGGACGAAGCCCGCAACCACTTTTTCACCTTTATTCAGCACAACAAAAACTATTACCCCGCCCACTATCAGCTGGGCAACACCCTGGTCAAGCTAGGCGAGTATGGTCTGGCTCGCAGACAATATCAACTGGCCTTGAATCTCAATCCACCGGCCAATATCGCAACTGCCTGCAAACAAGCTCTAGCCCAACTTGCCTATCTTCCTGAAAATAAGAAGATAAGCCCTGATGTGCAAAACAACACAGTTTCAGGACGCCCTACACTTTACGAAGAAATGAGCCGCAAGGCCGATGAGCTAGACTCTCAGCGCCGTGCCAGTCTGGAAATGGAGAAGAAACGCATTCTCGAAGAAGCCGATAAACAAGCCAAACAGCTTATCAGCCAAGCCGAGCAGAAAGCTGACGAATTGCACAAAAGCTCAAACACGAGACTCTATGCCTTCAACGACAAAGGCGAGATTACCGGCGAAGCAGGAGTGGGCATATCAACCCGCGCCTATAATTCTATTATGCAACCGGCCCAAGAAGAGGCTGAACGCATCAAGCAAGCAGCAAGAGAGAGGGTCAATCGCCTCAGCGCCGGACCTTCAGCTGCTGCCATCGTCTCGGGACTGAGCAATCAAAGTCAAATCAAATCAGGAACCAGGCTATCGAGCGATTCCAGTTTGAATTTGCGCAATTATATTCACAGTTCAGACCAAGGCAAACTGATGGCTGGAAAAACCAGCCAGACTCGTTAATTAGTCGCTTATATAATTATTGACCGGCTGCCGGCTGGGTTTGGGTTTGCAAGAAAGTATCGAGCCCTTGCTTGAGTATGCTGCCGAAACCTCTGCCGCCCGCCGCATTTTGCGGGTTTGCCGGTGCACCGGCAGTAGGCGTCACTGGTGCCGCCGCAGCTTGATTGAGAGCTTGCACTGAAATATTGAGGGCGCGTGGATCTTGCACCATCAATTGTCCGGTGCCAGAAACAAAAACATAATAAGACTGACCGGTATTCATATTGGTCATCATGTATTGACCAGTGGGCAGGTTGGTATTGCCCATGGGTACCATATTAGCCGGCTGCGCTTGGGCGGCGGTAATGCACAAGCCAGTGCAAGCAGCCAGTAAGCTCAGTCTCTTCATAGTTTTATCGAGCATTATTCCTCCTCAAACTCTAACCTAGGTAAGCGAGTCGGCCTGCACCAGCACAGACAATTCGACTTGATAGTGGTTTTCAAAAAACAGCTGTTTTTCACCCAATGCCCAAATCTCAGATTGAGCAGTTTCGCCCTCATGCAAGAGCAAAAGCAAGTTTATCGTGCGACTATCCCTCAAGCCGGCGCTGACCATTACTTTCAAATCTCGCACCACTTGCCTGTGGGAACGGTCTAGAGCTTCTGCGATTCGCAAAAAAGCAGCTAAGTCATGAACAATTTTGCGCCCTTCCAAGTCAAGACTATACCAGGCTTCATGGGTGACCTTAGGCTCTGAACCGCGATGATAGCGGGCTATGCTGGCTATCATCGAGACTTCCTCTTCAGAGTGACCAAGCAAGCCGCCATTCTTGATTAAGTAGTAGGAATGCTTATGATGACCATTGCGCCCAATGAACATGCCTATGTCGTGCAACATGGCGGCAGACCACAATAAATGCCCCACTTCTTCGGGATGATTGTGCAGAATGCCTCTAGTTTGGGTAAACAGTTGCTGACTAAGAAAAGCCACCTGCTGGGCATGCTCGAAACCACCTTGATACTTCTCGAGCAGATTGAGAACACTCATCGAACGAGGATCTCGATGCATAGACAAGCCGGCATCCAACCAACCAGTCTGCAAGAAACGATCAACCACTACGCCCTCTCGCAGGGCATGGGTTGATACTTTAAGTTCTCCGGCACCAAGAGCTTTCATCGTTTCAAGCAACACTATAGAGCCGGCAAGAATGGTTTCGTTACGGTCAGAACTGACACCTTTTGGTTTCTCGCCGCGCAAAGTGGCATCTTGTAGATAATTGACCAGCTTCTCGAGACGGGTCAGGGGAATCGTCCATCCGGCCAGCTCAGCATGGGGATTGCCGCTGGCAACACGGTCCAGCTTAGCCAGAGCCTGAATAGTGCCGGAAGTACCCACCAGGGTCTCAAAGCCGCCGGTTGCGGCAATGCTGCTCGCGGCTGGTCTCAAGACACCGCGCACTTCATTGTGTAAGGCAGCGATGGCATCGTCAGTCACCTCACCCTTGCGAAAAAAACGGCCGGTCAACCTAGCCGCTCCTAGTTTGTATGATTCGGCAAAATAAATGGCATCTCGATCACCGACAATTAGCTCGGTGCTGCCTCCACCGATATCGACAATACAAAAACGCCCATGCAGATCTTTCATAGACTGCCTGAGGAAATAAAGGAAGCCTAGATAAATCAGACGGGCTTCTTCTTTGCCTGAAATCATCCGAGCATCCATCTTCAATTCAGAACGGATACGCCGCAGACATTCTTCTCCATTTTTGGATTCTCTCACCGCCGAAGTGGCAACCGCCATGGTATAGCTCGCCCCATGCTCTCTGGCATGCTTGAGCATATCGCGCAATATGCGCAATGCCGAACGCAGCGCTTGTTCATCAATATAATGGGCTGTAAGTGAACGCCTAAAGAAGGGTACCGCTTCTTTTATCTTTGCCAGAACCTCAAAGCCTTCACGGTCGGGAGAAGCCTGACAAACAATCATGTGAAAGGAATTGGTGCCCATATCCACACAGGCCATTATCGGTCCACCCTTGACCTTGACCCAGGAGCCTTTGGCACGCTCGCCGGTGCGCTCGACATTTGACTCAAACGTTTTATCCAAACCCTTCTTAGAGTTTGGCTTAGAGTTTGGCTTAGAGTCTGGAGCCTGTGTGCTCTTTTCTATTTTCAGCTTCTGACCTTTAGAGTTGACCATCACTTATTTATACACGCTCGCCAGTGACTGATCATTAGTTTATTTAGCATTTGGGTCAATTAGTTTCTTGACGCAAGACTCGGCGCTTTTGATACAGTCAGGTATGCCTACACCTGCATATGAAGCACCAGCCAGAAAAAGCCCAGCTTCATCTGCCAGTTTTTCTATCTTATCGATACGCAAACGGTGACCGAGATTATACTGAGGCATAGAAACCGGCCAGCGGTGCACACTGCTATAGATATAACTTCTAGTGGTGCCGTTCTTGCCTTCAGCTAGAGGCAAAATCTTTCTGAGGTCTTTCAAAGCCAGTTCCACCAGTTCGTCATCGGCTTTTTCGAGATAGTGCGCTTGGCCCACACCGCCAAGAAACGCCCTCACGACCACATGGTCGTCTGGAGCGCGATGGGGATACTTATTGCTGGCAAAACTAAAAGCCATAATGTCCAATTTATGCTCGGCTCTTTCACGGGCCGGAATTACAGCGCCGAAGCTGCGCCCCACCCTGGACTCCAGTTTCTTTAGATCTTGCCTGGCGAAGACAAAATTGACTACCGCAGAAGAAGCAGATTCGACTTCAGCGAGCGCTGCAGCCAACTTTGGGAAAGAAGAGTCGAGCAAAGAGGCGGCTTGCCTAGCCGGAATAGCCAAGATTACATGAGCGGCTGCAATATCCTGGCCGGAAGAAAGTCGAATGCGAAATCGCCCTTGTCCAGCCTCGACTTTATCTACGTGGCTCGATAGACGCAAATCGAGTTCAGGCGTCTTATCCAAGAGGGTCTGACAAAGCTTGCCCAGACCGCCCCTAAAGCTGGCAAAGAGACCATACCTGGCCCCTGAAGACTTCTCTTGCACTTTGATCAGTCCGGCAATGACACTACCGCTAGTGCGCTCCATATCGACGAAGCGACCAGCCACCTCATCGGCACTCAGTTTCTCAGCATCGCCGACATAGACGCCGGCCACCATTGGTTGGGCAAGCCCTTCTAAGACTTCACTGCCAAAGCGTCTTCTCACAAAACTAGCCAAGCTCTCTTCTTCTGATGAGCGCCGCGCCGGCAAGAAAGGCTCCAGCAAAGCACGCATCTTTCCTTTCAGACTAATAACCGGGCTGCAAGCAAAAGGCAGAAACTTAGAAGGAGCCAACATGACAAAACCATCCGGCACCCGGTGCAATACTCCGTCTTTGAGAACCAGAGCACCGCCGCCCTCGCTGTTCACTTTCACTATCTCAGATTGGATACCCAAATCAGAAGCAAGATTTAGAGCATAAGGTTTATTGGTAATGAAAGAATCGGCGCCGCTTTCAATCATATAGTCATGGCTTTCTATCTTGAGAGTACGCGATTCTATAACCCCGCCGACTCGATCTCTAGACTCAATTAGGGTAATGGGACGCTTGCTTTTCTGCCGCAGGCGATAAGCAGCAGTCAATCCGGTTATGCCACCACCAATAATGACAACTCTCTCTTCTGCAGCTTCTTCAACCATGAAAAACGCCTCCGTTCAGCCAAGCCTCTTGCGGTCGGCACTATATTCTTTAACGGTCTCAACCAAGAATCTCACGTTCTCTTCCTTTGTATGCTGCAAAATGCCATGCCCAAGATTGAAGATATGACTACCGCCAGCTCTATTTGCCTGATCGAGAATAAATGCAGCCTGCCGGCCAATCTCGTCTTTCTCGGCAAACAAAACGCAGGGGTCAAGATTACCCATATAAGCTTTATCTTGACCAATCATGCGATGAGCATCAGACAAATCGCTGCGCCAATCTACGCCAATACAGGCAGCGCCACTAGCGGCGAAAAGATCTAACATCCCACCACAAGCGGTGCCAAAATAAATTGTCGGTTGCTCATCTAGGGCAGCAAAAATCTTCTTAGAATGAGGCAAAACAAAGCGCTGAAAATCCTGCCGACTAAGAGCCCCGACCCAGCTATCAAAAAGCATAAGGGCATGTGCTCCAGCTTCTGCCTGACCTTTCAAATAAGAAATGGTCACATCGGTGAGATAAGACATCAACTTCTCAAAGGCAGCACTTTCTCTGAACATGAAGGCTTTAGTCTTCTCAAAATTGCGCGATGAACCGCCTTCAATCAAATAGGAAGCAAGAGTGAACGGCGCACCGGCAAAGCCAATCAAAGGCACTTGTGGTCGCTCTTTGCAAAAGAGCTTTACCGACTGAAAAACATAGGAAAGTTCATCGGCTACATCAATAGACGGCAGGCTGTCGACATCTTGGCTGCAAGCAATTGGTTTGGCCAATTGCGGACCATCGCCCCGAGCAAAGCTCAAGCGCCCAATTCGCTCTAATGGCAGCAAAATATCGGCGAAAATAATTCCGGCATCAACTTTTAGTGAATCAACAGCTTCGACAGTCACCTGTGCTGCCAGTTCACTGCTATGGCAGAGTGTTAGAAAATCGACCTTCTCACGTATCGCCCGGTAAGAAGCTTGATAACGCCCAGCCTGTCTCATCAACCAAACAGGGGTGCGTTCGACAGACATTCCTCGCAATGCCCTTATGAAAAGGCTGTCATCAAGCCGTTCAACAGTCTTGCTATTTTTGTTCACAAGCAATTCCAGAGCCACTAATAAGATCTAAACTTTATCAAACTTAGCTCGGCTAGTCGTGAAAGGAGCTAAATCATGAATCGTCCTGCGAGCAGTGACCCGGTGGTAATAATAGGCGCCGGCTTAACTGGAGTGAGCTGTGCCCTTGGTTTGCTTGAGGCTCGCATTCCCGTAATCTTGCTTGATGATAGAGAATACGCGGGCGGTCAACTGAGTGAAATCCCGTCCAAAATCATCAACTTCGCCGGCAGTCATTATCGGGACGGGAAGGAAGCTTCTTTCCGCCTTCTGGAAGCACTTAATCTCGCCGCCCAAGATGCCAAGCGCGACAAAATAGCGCTCGAATACCGCAGAGGCGTGAAAGTAGAGAAAATCTCCCTAAACAAAGATAAGCACAATGAAAAGCTCGATAATTTTGAGTTTGAGGTGCAAACAGCAAATACTGTTTTGCCCTGCAGCACTCTGGTGGTGGCCACCGGCTACAGAGAAAATCGCCTTGAATTGGTACAAGGGGCTGAATATCTCCATTACCACGGCGGTCTTGAAAACGAAGAAAACAGACAGCAAACCGCCGTGGTTATCGGTGGCGGAGACAGTGCCTTCCTTCATACCCTCGATATAGCAGACCTCTGCAGCAAAGTTTATCTGGTGGCTCGCGGCGAGAAATTGAAAGCCAGACCCGACCTGGTTGAAAGATTAGGCAAGCGCACTAATGTGGAAATGCTGAAAGGGTTAGTACCCGAAAGTATAAAAATGACTGCAACAGGGCAATTGCTTGTCACTTTCCTTGCCAAGGACGAGCCTGGCCAAAAGGTCCATTTACCTGCCGACAGAGTCTTCGCCAAAGTAGGTTACAAGCCCAATACCGAGATTTTGCATGGTTTGGTAGATATTAGCCCTGATGGACATGTCATGGTGGAGCCGGACTTTTGCCTCAGTCAAAATGGCAAAAGAATTGAAAACTTTTATGCTGGTGGTGACATCGTATCTGGTGAACTAGCCCGCATGGCCATATCGGTGGGACATGGCATGTCTATAGCTTCGGCAATAATCAGGAAGCGTTTTGGCTTCGAATACTAAAGAGCTTTTCAAGCACCGCACCGACGACCTGATCTGGAGTCGATGCACCAGCAGTGATACCAACAGTGACCGGTCCCGAGGGCAGAAAATCTTGAGCCTCATCACAACCTGAAGCGTGCAAAGGTTTGAATCGTATGCGATTGCCAGGGCCAATACAATCTGGACCGTCTATGTGATAAGAAGGAAGCCCTTTATTTTCGGCTATTTCTTGCAGATGTCCGGTATTTGAAGAATTGAAGCCGCCGATGACCAGCATCAAATCGAGACTTTCATCGACAAGTTGCAGCATGGCATCTTGTCTTTCTTGTGTAGCATCACAGATAGTATCGCCAGGGCTGAGAAAGTGCTTATCAAGCTCTTGCGGACCAAACTTTTGCAACATGGTCCGCTCAAACAACTTGCCGATCTGTTCGGTCTCACCCTTAAGCATTGTAGTTTGATTAGCCACGCCTATGGCATCAAGGTCTTTATCGGGGTCGAAGCCCAGCGAATGAGCCTGGCTAAACTTTTTGAGGAAAGCAGCGGCTTCGCCGCCATTGAGAATATAGTTTGAAACGTACTCTGCCTCCGCTAAGTTGCGTACAATCAAATAGCAGCTGGCTCGAGAAGCAGTAGCTATAGTCTCTTCATGATCTGGTTTGCCGTGAATGATTGACGTATAGCGAAACTTCAATTTGCTCTCTTTATTTAAGATGCCGTTGCCATAGTTGACGACTCGATTCCAAACTCTTGACACCCAGGGACAGGTGGTATCGACAATCTCGCAATTTCTACCTTCTATAATTTTCATCTCTTCAACTGAGGCGCCGAAAGCAGGCAGGATGACCACATCTCCTTCACCAATTGAAGAGAAGTCTTTACTGCCATCCGGCTTGGTGCCAAGAAAGCGAATTCCCATCTCTTTAAGATTGGAATTGACGACCGGATTATGAATAATTTCATTTGTGATCCAGATGCGCCGCTCGGGGAAATGTTTACGCGTTTCATACGCCAAAGAAACCGCTCTGTCGACCCCCCAGCAAAAACCAAAAGCTTCGGCAAGCCTTACTGTGATTCCGTTTTGAGTGATGACATTACCTGACTTCTTGAGGTTCTCCAGCAAAGGAGATTCATAGACACTTTTTAATTCGCCCTCGACCTCTTCCTTCAGACCAAAGCCTTTGCGGTGATAGACAGATTTATTAGTCTTTGCTTCCACTTCAGAGTCGGGGCTTTTCATTACTTAGTTTCCAGATAGACAGCAACTGTATAGACATCAGTTATTCTTGGCAGCTCGAACAATACAATATTAGCAACTATGCCGATTGATGAGCTTATATTGGGCTCAACCAGTGTTATTATGGTCGCAATTACATTACTAGTAATCTGATTCTATGGACGGAGGATTCCTCGTGAACAATCGCAACAAATTTAAAGCCCTGACCTGCGCCGGATTGGCCATGCTCGCCCTGGCTTCCACAGCTAACGTACAAGCCCTCGCTGATGAGCCGAAAGATATGGCGGCCAATGTCGTGCTCTTCCCCGTAAGAGCAGCCAGCGTTGCCTCTGGTCTGGTCGTCGGTATCCCTGTTGCCATCGCTCGCAGAAGCTCCAACCGCGTCATCGAGTACACCGGTAACTTTGCCGATAAACTGGGCGGCAAAGACCACATTCCGCCGAAAGTCTTCGGCTCTGTCTTTGGTCTTCCCTTTGGTCTTCTGGTCGGCACCGGTGAAGGTCTCTACTACGGCGGCAGAAATGCCTTCGCCAATTCGGTAGAAAAACCATTCTCCCTGGCCGCATTCAGCCTCGACAAAGAACTAGAATAAATTCCGCAATTGAGATAAATCAGGCGGATAAATAAGTAAACGGACCTATCTTGAGATAGGTCCGTTTTTTTTGGACATTTCTGCTTGTCAGCAAGGCTTGACATCAAGCCCAGGTAAATTTGGCAATTGCCATGAGCGTTTGCCTTTTGAATACTGGGTATAAAAGTTTGGGAAATCCCCCCTGACAGATCCTCCTTACAGGTTCGACGACAGTCGGTCTGAAAGAATTACAGACAGGGCAAGCTTCTGAAAGGAAAAGCCAGATGTCTATCGATAGCAACCGGGTGCTCAGATTAAATTGCCCCGGCTATGGCGAAGAATCCTTCCTTAATCTAGGCCAGGCAAAATCACTTGAACAATACAAGGTAATCATCGCCAATCCGGTCAGTCTTTTACATCTTTTCGACAAAGGTCCCGAAGCCACTAGACGAATCAACTCATTCTTGCAGGAAGGCATCAATCAACTGAATGTTCCAGATGATGCCCTTATTCAAGAGCTCGTCAATGAATGCGACGCCCGCCTGGAAGAGCTGATTCCATTTCTTGCCGAAGGTGGATTGCTAATTTATTTCCTTTGCCGTCCTTTCATTTTGGCCGGTCCCTCGATATCTATAGATAACTACGACTGGCTCTCAGTTTATGCACCCACCCAGAAATCACCCGATGGCGGCCCGCGCCAGATGAGCGCCGTCAGTCACGGCAGAATCATCGAACCCACCGACGAAGGCGAAGAGTCGGAGATGTCGGAATTTCTGCACTTACCCGGTCTGGAATGGAACACAATTATCAGAACCGACTTCCTCTCCAGCAACTATTCGGTTTTGGCTACTGCCGGTCCGAAAAAATGTATTGCCGCCCAGTTTTGGGCAGGCGACAAGGGCGGCAAAGTAATTTTCTTGCCTTCGCCGTACTCTCCAGACTTTGACCGGGCTTTGATGAACGGCGTGGAGAAATGGTACGCAACCAGTGGCGGCGACAAGTTCAGCATGCCAACCGATTTTAGTTCAGCCGATATGGCTAAGGCTAACGCCCCCGACAATAGTTTTTCACTAGATCTTTCCAGCCTTGTGGCCAGTGCAGAAGACACCCTGAAGAATCTCAGCAATCTAGAAGCTGAGTCGCTTCAGACAAACACGCAAGAATCACTCGAAAACGAAATTTCTCTAGACGAGCTAATTGCCTCTGCATCAAGCTCAAGCCCTGCATTAGCCAACGAAAATTCCACGGCCAGAGGTCCCGAAGCATTGACAGAATCAGCACCTTCCACAGTATCCGGCAACCTAAGTAAACCCGATGCTAAACAACCTCCCCGAGGAGCTCTCAAATCACTCTTCGATGACGATGGTTTCGATGACGATGACGAGTTGGAGTCAAAGGCCCCAGTATCGGCTCCGGCACCTATAAAAGTTACAGCAGAAGACATCCTCAAATCAGTATCACTGGAAGCTGAGAGATTAGAGCAGCAAGAAGCCCAGTCCCAAGCTCAAGAACAGCTCACTCAGCCCATGTCAATGGCGGAGACTATAGAGGCGCCCGAGCAAACTAAGGACTTTGCCGGTTCGCTGGAAGATATCCTAAGCACTATTAACCAGCTGGAACCCAGACTTGAAACACAGCCAGAAGCACTACTAGAAGCACAACTAGAGACACAGATAGAACACCAGTTAGAACCACAAGCGCCGCTGTTTGATGCAGAGACTGCTGTCGAAGCCGGAAATTTATCAGAACCTGAAACACAGCCTGATGTGCAGATAACGACACAGCCCCAGCTAGAAGCTCAGCTTGAAACTCAAGCACAATTAGAAACTCAGGCTCAGAAAAGCCTAGAGCCCGCCGCCGAACCAGATCAATTAGACCTGGAGAAGATCATTCAAGCTTCGATGGAATTGTCTCAAAAGATAGACGCCGAAGATCAATTCGCCACCCAAGACCTGGAAGCAGTGCAAATCACGCCAGAGCTTATCGATGTGCAACCTGAAGCAATTGAACTTCCGCAAGTGGTAGAACTTAAGGTCTCACCGGCTGGGGAGAGTACTGAGATTGCCGGAGTAGAACTGAAAAAAGCGACCATGGATATGGAGCTTAGTGAATTTGCCGAAACAGCGCGCCAACTAGTGCAACAAGCCAACGAGATAGAATCGGCCACGAGAGAACCTGGTAAAGCAGCGGCACAGACTCCAGTATCGCGCATACAAGAGATAATCAAACAACAAGAAGCGCCACCGCCGCCGGTGGAAACTGTAGAGATAACCGATGTGATCGCCGAACCGGTATTGAGTTCTGCCGAACAAAACCAGCTATTAAACGGCATGATCAAAGATATGCTCCATGATGCACCGCCGCAGGCTCCAATCGTCAGCAGAGAACCTCTGGAAGTACTGCCATCGACACCTAGCGCTCCAAGGCATGAAGAAGAGAAACCAGCCAGACCTGACAAGCCTTTGGGTTCGATGAGCATGGACGAATTCAGAAATACTTTTGAATTCCTCAAAGAAGACTCAGAGTCAGAACCAGAGCAGCCTGAGCCGATATCCACAGCAAGCCAAGCACCGGCAGCTACAGGGCAAGACAACCATCTTTCTGAAGACGAAAGCAAAATTATTGACGCCTTTGCCGTCAGCGCCACGGCCAAGAATAGCGAAGTGAAGGGCTCTTTACGCTCAATAGTCGGTGCTATCAATAATCCAGGCGAAGAGCAGCGTTTGGAAGTTGGCAGAGTTGAGGCAGCCCCTGCAGCCCCCTCTCCCATGCCAATGCCCACGCCGGCGCAGATTCAACCCGCCTGGATGGCCGCGATCAATGAAGGAGTGAAACCTCAGGCTAAGTTCGATGAGACTTCTACTCAGGAATCGCTGCCGGTTCTAGAGGTAGCCAAAGAAATCATCAGACCAAGCTATCAGGCAGAGCTTATGGGGCAACCAGATCTTCTGGCGGCTCCGGCAGCAGTTCCGCTGGCAGCAGAAGCTGCTAGCGAAGCAATGGCTGTTGCTTTTGTACCACCGGCACCGAATCTACAGAGTGTATCGAATATACCGACAAATCAAGAGCCGGTTTCACCATTTGCCTCTCCGGCGCCGATGCCGCAAACATTTGCGGCTCCGCCTCCAGCACCCTATCTGAGTGGTGCTGAAACCACGCATCAGATTCAAAAACCAGCCTTATCGCCCGAAGCAGAAAGTCATGGAAATCAAGCGACTCCGTTCACACCGATGACAAATGCGCAGATGCCAAATGCGCAAATGCCAGATACCCAGATGGCAGCATTGCCGGTGACACCGCCACCAGCTCCGCAAGCAGATATTTCCGCTCCACCAACTTATGTTCCACCGGCCCCGCCGTCGGCTCCTTTGCCCAATCCAATCCAACCGGCTGCCGAAGTCTCTCAAACGGTCTCGCAAACAGGACAAGCATCAATACCAAACCAGACAGTCATCCATCAAGCCCATCAAGCTTTCGACCAGAATGAACTAGAAGCGCCCCAATACGTCAAGGAAATAATGATCAAAATGGAAGAACTAACTCCGACTCTCGCACCGTCCTGGACCCAGGAATTCTCCTTCCCATACGCCGATTCTCTCAAGGGCGAACATGGTCAAATGATGGAGCAGTTAAGACAGATGCAGCTGAGAATCTCTGCTCTGGATGCCCGTATCAGAGCCATAGAAGGTCTCAAGCATGTTCTTCTCACCGGTGAACAAAACGCCCTCATGAGTGCTTCGCAAGAAGTTCTGTCTAGATTGGGTTGGACAGTCTCGCCATCGCGCAGCAATCCCGGCGAATTCTGGCTCTCGCGTGGCGACCAAATTGACGCTATTGCTAGAGTAGTGAGAAGCCCTCAGGTGGCAAGCCGCTCTGATATAGCCCAACTTGCCGAATCAGTGATTGCATTTTGGGACGAATATGAAATCGAACCCAAAGGCATATTAATAGGGCAAACCTGGTTCTCTAAAGCCCCGAGAGAGCGGACCGAACCAGATTTCACCCCGGCACTGCAAGAATTCGCCGGCAAGAAGAGTCTCTGCCTGATGTCTTCCATGCAACTCTTAGCAATGTACAAAGACCTCGAATTAGGCAATGTGCCGGTTGAGGAAATGCGCAAACGTATGTTGGAAACCAATGGTAGATTGCTTGGCTTCACCCTTGATGACAACATTCAGCAGGCTTAGGTGTAAACTATCGAGAATTGGTCTTAAGCAATAGAGGGGCTTGTAAACCGTGAGCATACCGACCTTACTGGTTTGTGATGGCGGAGAATCCAGACAGGACTTACTGGAAAAATCAATTAAGTCCCAGCCCGGTATGAAATACCTGGCCACTGTTGGTCTCACCAATGGTGCAAGATCTGTCGATCAGGCCTTGAAGGTCGGCGGCAAGCTAATCTGGATTGATCTTGAGGATGAGACAGACAAAGGATTAGAGCTAATCTCTGAGGTGAAGAATCTCTTCCCTCAAGCCAATATGATCGCCTCGGCAGATAGCCCCAGCCCTGAACTGGTGAGAGCAGTTCTCAACTTAGGGGCTCTCGATCTAGTTCGCCCTGAAACTGTACAGCAACAGTTGACGAACGTTGTGGCTCGTTTGTCCGGGCAGGCTCCAGCGGCCGCACCGTCTCAGGCTCCGGCTCCGGCAGCGAGCCAGACAGCAGCCTCATCCAAATGGGGCGATCTAGACTCTATACCAACCCCCGGCTCGGCATCCCGCCCTGCCGGTCAGGCAGCGTCGGCACCGGCACAAATACCCGCAGCCGCCAAAGCTCAAGAAGCGACGGGCGAAATCAATATCCAACAGATGCCTCGACCCGACTTGGAAGTCGGCGCCGCCCAGGCGAAAGAAATGATTCAAGCACAAGTTCAGCCGCAAGCCCAGAGCGGAGCCTCAAAATGGGGCGACCTCGACTCGATTCCCACACCTGGAAGTGCAGGAGCAAGCGGCAGTATTGGTTCCAATACCGTCGCAACGCCACATCAGGCTGCAAACCAGACTGAAGGCGCTGGAGGAAAATGGGGTAACTTGGACGCAATACCCACACCGGGGGCGACAACACAAGCAGCTCCAGCCCAGGCTGCCGCAGTTCCCGCTCACAATGCCGGCGAAGCGCCGATAGAAAGCGGTAGCAAATGGGGCAATCTTGATTCTATACCGACCCCAGGATCTTCTTCCGGATCTTCTTCGGGCTCTGTTTCGGGTTCGACGCCCATGGCGCCGCAGGTTCCTGCTCCAGCACCGGCCCCGATGCCAGTTCCGGCACCTGAGCCTGCTCTTACAGGCGCAGAGAGTAGCGGAGGCAGCAAGTGGGGTGACCTTGACGCTATTCCCACCCCCAAGGCTGTGACAAAAGAAATGGAACTGGTTGAACGCCCGCCTCGGGCGGATGGTCCGCCCCCTCCCTTACCCACGCCTAGACCGAAAAGCGAAAACCATCTACGCCCTTCGCCCAGCAAGGCCGAGATGTACAACATGCCCTCCACACCAGCCTGGATGCTCGGCGTTATCTTGCTAGTGATCATGGCTTGTGTCGGTTACTATCTATATATGCGTCCACACTGACAATAACTTCGCAAGAAGCAAAAGATTCAAAAGAATCAAAATAAGCGAGAGAGCCTGGCGGCAAGCACAAAGTCGGCCAGGCTCAAGGCCTTGATCGAATGGGTGAACACCACTATCTCAAGTGCTCCATACTTTATTGTCAGGTCGGGATGATGTCCCAATTCCTCAGCAATAGGAACTACTTTCTCAGCCAAAGCAAATGAAGAGAGAAAATCATTTGTTTTGATGCTGCGCTGAAGATACCCTGAAGGCGAAATCACCCAGTGGCCCAGCAAGTGCAAGTATGATTCTATCTTCTCGCCCGACAAAGGCGACAAATGCCGACAATCACACTGGCAGGCAGCCAATTGCTCTAGACTATCAAAACTATTATCCATAAAGACTTATCCCAAATGATTTATTCAAAAACAATTATCCATGGGGTCTGTACTTGGCAAAATCGCCCAACTGAAGCTTCACTGGTATCTCCTGCCCATCGCGCTTCAATACCAAGTCTAAGACCACACCAGGCTTATCATCCCTCGTCAGGGTGCGCACTTCCTGAGAGCGTCGCACCATCACACCCTTGACCTTCAAAAGAATGTCACCAGCCTTGATACCAGCGGCTTCGGCTGGTCCCTTGGCTTCGACACGAGTCACCCGGACCGCCACCGAAGATGATGGCAAGGTCAAAGATCGAGTCATATTCGGATCTACATCTTCCATAACCATGCCCATATAAGGGCGAGCAATCCTGCCGCTGCTCATCAATTCCTTTGAGACTTCAGCTGCTACATCAGCAGGCACCGAAAAACTAATTCCAGGAGTACCACCGCGCACGGCAGCATTTATACCGATAACTTCTCCCTTGATATTGAGGAGCGGACCGCCAGAACTGCCAATATACAGAAGAGCATCATGTTGAATTAATTCCACTCGATTGTTATTGACCTCTTCGAGCGAACGCCTGGCCGAGCTAACCACACCGGTTGTGACAGTATGATCTAGACCCACTGGAGAACCGATGGCGACAACCCAATCGCCGGGTCTGACCAGACTAGCCTCTGAAAATTTGAGCACAGGCAAATTCTGAGCTTCGACCTTGATTAGGGCTAAGTCGGTAAAGTCATCCTTGCCAACAAGTTTAGCCTCTATCGTCTTGTGATTGTCAAAGGTGACATCAATACTTTCGAAGGTTTTGAAAGCATGGGCACAGGTAAGTATATAGCCGTCGGAACGGACAATTACACCAGTAGCCTGATTAGGCAACATCTCCGAACTAGGATTATTGAACTGATCGGCAGTCTCAGGAGTGGCAGCCAATTTAGGCACAACCCTGATATCAATAGTGACGACACTGGGGCTGGACTTCTGCACTATATCGGCAATGATATTGGCAGGAGCTACCTTGCTCGATGTATCGAAGAGATTTCCTAGTACAGGATCGATACTTGATGTCACAGGTGCATGGGGAATGATCTGATTACCAGCCCAAAGACCGACGGCTAGTGAGTTCAACGCCGTAATGCCAAGTAGAACTTGCATGGTCTTGCGTTTGATTTGCAAGGTTTCGGACTTCTTCCCAACTGAGCCTAATTCACTGGAAGACTGAAGCGCAGGTTTCTCCTTATCACCCGCACTGGTAATATCTTTGGTATAGGGCTGCCAATTGCCGGCTGAGCGATCTTCCATTAAAGACTTACGCTTATCCGCATCATCTTTATTAGCTCTGCTTGTCTGCTTCTCGCCGCTAGAAGACTTAGTTTGCTCGCTATAAAGATTTGTTCGAGCTTCTTTATGAGAATCACCGTGATCATCATCTTGATCATCTTCGTGATCAGAGGCTATATAGATTGGCACGTTATCAGGAATTTCAGGCATGTCTAAAATTTTACAACACTTTCTCTAAAGGGCCAGGTCTAAGAGCCTGAGAGGTCTTAAGCCATCAAGGAAAGCAAGCTCAAGCATATTGATTGCCTCGCGACTGCTGTAACGCAGCGAGGTCCACTTACCTTCCACCTGACGAATTCTTCTCACTGCAGTCTCGAACAAAGCCTCTTCAGACATCTCGATACCGTTCTCCAGGGCTTCCATATAGTCTAGTTTTACCCTCAGATAGCCGACAAGTAGCATTAGAAAGAGATGCCCAAGACCAACAGTGAGGGACAAGCCGGAAAAACCTGGACCGAAATAAAGCCTTGAGAACAGACGCATACAAGCAAAACGAGCAAAAAGATCTTCCAGCAAAACAGAGGCCGGCAAATTTAAAGCGGCAGACTGCAATCTGGCGGTCAAAGGCAAGTTTAAATGACGCTCTTGCGAAAACTTTGTCAGTTGCGTGGTTATCTGCTCTTCCAGAGAGAGTGAGCCCTCAGCGCCGGCATTAAAGAAAGAACCAAGATAAGTCTCGATTAGAGCTAAGTCAAACCAAGCTTCACCAGCCTGAGGAGTGCTACCAGCATAGTTATCGGACATCTCTCTGAGATTGCCAAAAAGCAGGGCTAGGGCTTGCAAAGCTATAGCCCGCTGCTTCCTGCCCATTATTTGCCAAAGCTCTTCTTCCATAGTTTTCTGCAGAGGCAAATAAAGTTCAAAAGATAAAGGCAAGTCAGCAGCCAAAGAAAGTCGACCAAACTCGGCTCTAGTCTTATCTTTTAATCCCGGATTCAGGTCTTCAAAAAGAGCGAGCATCTCGTCAAGCGTGGCAGTCTGACTGGCAAGTGGTTCGCCAAGATTGAGACAAACAGCAGTCGATGAAAAGCTCAAACCAGACAAAACACCATCGGGCGCATGCAGAAAGGTAAAGGGAAAGAGTCGACACATCTGCGGTTTAGCCTGGTCTTGCAATAGACAACGACTGGCGCCGGCTGAACCCTCGAAATAGTTGCAAAAACCATCCTCGCCCTTTAAGAGCACTGCTTTGAATGATTGCGACAAACCCGGCTCTAAAGTCAGACGCCGCACAGGCAAGGGCTGCCCTCCTTCCACCGCCTGCAAACGTTCCAAATCCAGCGCTGTGAGGGGCACCGGATAACTATTGCAACAGTGTCCGCAGCGACTGCAAGAGAAATTGAACCCTGGAGCTACAAGAAGCTTCATCGTCTTACCGTTGTCAAGCTTAACTAAATCGCACTCATAATCAAACTAAGAATGCCTATATTAGACGCGCTCCACCTCAAATTGTCGAAAAAAAGGCAAAATTAGCCATTAATCTTTGGAGCAACAAGGTGAAAAGAGTGGCGACAGAAATATCAATGCCAGAACTAGAGCCAAAACCAAATCAGGTCTCAGGCGGACGCAGAACACTCAAGGCAAAGTTTCTCCTCAATTGTCTAACGTTTTTTCTTCTCAGCCAACTTTTGCAGCTCTCATTAATTTTCACAAGCTCGACTTGTCTAGCCGCCCCGGCCAAATTACCGGCTTTGACCAGCCCCATAGAAGACAAGTGGGCGGTCGTTATCGGCATTTCAGACTTTGTCGACCCGAAAGTACCCAAGCTCAAGTTTGCCAGCAAAGACGCCCGTGACTTTTATGACTATCTAGTCGACCCTAAGGGCGGTAAATTTAATCGCGATCACGTCAAACTTCTACTTAACAGCGATGCGACTAAAGTCAATATTCTCGACACTTTGGGCGATTCTTTTTTGCCCCATGCCGCCGACTCCAAAGACTTGGTAGTCATCTATATCTCCACCCATGGTTCACCTTCTGGTGCCGATATTGAAGGGGTGAATTATTTAGTAGCCTACGACACCCAGGTGAAGAAACTCTTCGCTACCGGCATTCAGCTAAACGAGATGGTGCAAAAAATCAAAGAGCGGGTACACACAAGAAGACTGGTCTTGATCTTGGACACCTGTTACAGCGGTGCCGGAGTGGAAGGCCATAAGGGCATGTTTCGCACCAATATCAATAGCCAGGCGGTCTCGCAAGGCATAGGCTCGGTGGTGATTACCTCTTCTACGGCAAACCAAAGAGCGTGGGAATCAGATGAACTGCGCAATAGCTATTTCACTCGTTATCTCATCGACACAATGAAAGAAGGTAACGGCAGCTACGACCTCGATAAAGTCTTCAATAGTATGAAAGCCAAAGTGCAATCTTCGGTATTGAAGGACAAAGGGGAAGTGCAAACACCGGTTATGGCAGGGGTCTTTGCCGGTCCTAATCTCAACCTTTCGGTGCCCCCCCTAGTCAATCGCGAAGCCCCGATTACCACGCCCACATCGGAAGGGTCAAGCCCGGCACCGAGCGGTAGTCGCACCGCCGGCGGTGCAGTAGACCTAACCGCCTATGGCGAACATATAAGGCTGGGCAATAAACTGGTAGAGCAGAATAAAGTCTGGGACGCCATCCATGAATTCGAAGCGGCGACAAAAGCCAATCCAAGCACTATTGAAGGCTATATCACCCTGGCCAAACTCTATGACAATCAAACTCGCTTCAAAGAAATGTTCGACAATGCAAGAAGGGCGGTGGTGAACGACACAGAGTCTTCTAGAGGCAGAGAAGTGTTGGCTATGGCCAATCTCAGATTGAATAACACAGAAGAAGCTTTGAGACAGGTTCAGATGGCAATCACTCTAGATCCGCTCAATTCGGAAGCACATAATCTTTTGGGCTATATCAACGAATTCAAGTTTTCCAAAGTAGACCAAGCTGAGAAAGAATATCGAAAAGCGCTGGAATTGAACCGTCTCAATACCCGCGCTCTGGTAAATCTTGGTCAACTTTTAGAGCGTCACAGAGAGAACTACAAAGAAGCCGAAGCACTCTATAAAGAAGCAATTGCTTCGGACGATGATGATGCCGAAGCCCACAGAGCTCTGGGTCACTTACTTTATGCCATTAAAGGGGACTACACGGGAGCTGAAAAGGAAATTCGCAAAGCAATCGAGCTCTCACCGGCCAATGCCCGTCTGCATAGCGAACTAGGCAATATTTTGGCTTCAGACAAAGCCAGATTGGAAGAATCAGAGAAAGAACTCAAAAAAGGTATAGAACTGAATGCCAGCCAAGATACCCGTGGCGTACCGCACTATCTTATGGCTAACTTTCTGCTTAGACAGAGAGGTCGCATCGACGAGGCGGAAAGAGAGTACAGAAAAGCTTTAGAAGCGGATGATAAGTACTTCGAAGCCATGGTTGACTTGGCAGATCTGCTGGTCGAGCACCGCAAAATCTACGACGAATCGAATGAACTATATCTGAAAGCACTCAAGCTAAATCCAAAGAATGCCGAAGCCCACTTTGGCTTAGCTACAATCAAAGAGCGCTTATTTAAGGATCCTCATGGTGCCGAAGCCGAGCTTAGAGCAGCATTAGCAATCAATCCTAAGTTTGCCGCCGCCCACGACGCCCTTGGACAAGTGCAAGAGAAATTTCAAGGCAAACTCGGAGATGCGAGAGAATCTTACAAACTGGCTTTAGTAGCCGATCCGGGCTATGCCCCGGCGCTCTACCACCTGGGACTGATCAACTGGCAAAAATTCAAGGCGGAAAAGAAGCTCAATGAAGCGAAAGCAGATCTAGAGAAAGCTTGCTCTCTTGATCCTAAAACATCTGCCTATACAACTGCCTTAGCTTGCTTGCTTTCTTCAGAATTCAAAGACCATAAAAAGGCAAAAGAGCTGCTGGAGCAATCTACCAGAACTAATTACGCTGACTCGGATGCCCATTATCGCCTGGGCATGCTTTTGATTGAAAAGTTTGGGCAACGAAAAGCCGGTGAGCAAGAAATCAAAACAGCCTATGAGCAAAATCCGAACGATAAAGACATAAAAGCAGCATATGAAAGATTTGTCCGCTAAGTTACCGACCAAGCTGGAAGTTTTTCTCTTGCTTTTTGGTTTGGTCTTCTATATTCCAGTTTTATTGAGCTACAACCTGCTCGATGAACATTTCAAATTAGCCTATGCCGCCCATCTTTTTGCACACTTGAAAGACTTACCGGCATTCCTAGTCGGCAATTCGCAAGAAACCGGCTTTCATTTCTTCGAGAACCTTGTTTTTCTTCCTTTTGCCACAGTCTCGTTTTTCAACGCTGCAATTATGCAATTCTTGCTGGTGGGCTTACATTGCCTCAATGCTGTCCTGTTTTGCAAAGTAAGCAAGATCGTGCTGCAAGAACATCTACAAATATCTCCAACCGGGGCTAAAGCCGGTTCCGGTTTTGCTGCCTTTCTCTTTCTTGCCTCTCCCCTTGCCGTAGAAGCAGTCTCTTACCTTCCTTCATTCCATGTGGTGCTGGGCACCACCTTAGCTTTGATTGGGGCACTTTCAATCAGCAATAACAAAGGTCAGGCACAAATCATAGCCGCTCTTTTCACCTCAACTTTACTAAGCGGGTTAAGTCTGGCATCTTTCAGCCTACTAGCCCTCTTCTCAAAAGAACAAAAGAAGCTAGCTCGACTGGCAGCTCTCGGCATCGTTCTTATTCTTATCTTCTTACTCTTGCAAGACTTAGCCGTCTTTAGAAATATTAGATTGCGCAACTTATCGTCACTACTTTTGGTGCTGGCCCCAGCACCAATGCCGATACTAAAGAACAGCCTGCTTGCCCTAGATGCGGTTTCAATAGTGGTTTTTCTTACTGGTCTTGTCTTGGGCATTATCAGAAAAGATTTTGCCAAAGCTTTTTTATTCTGTGCCGCTCCTATAGCCCTTCCTATCTTGTTCTATCCCATGGCAGCCAATGCTGAAAACTCAGCGGCTTTTGCCGGCTCTCGCTACTTTTACAGCATCCTGCCCCTCCTTGCTTTGCTGCAAGTCTTGCCGACCTTAGCACTTTTCGACAGAGCCTTTAGGGAAGAGAAGTTCTCTTTAGAGATGCGTATCAGACTAAATCTCTATAGAGAGTTCTATGGTCTGGCTATAGCGCTGCCAAGCCTCTCTATAATCTTGTACACCGCCTTTGATGCCGGACTGGCCGCCAGGTCGTTGGGCAAAGGCTACCAGGCTTTTCAAAAACAAGTCAAAGCCCTAGCCAAGCAGAATAATCTACCTTATGTTGTTGTGGCAGACACACCCCAGGCGATTTCGCTTCTTCCCCTTATCGGTAATGAACTTTCTATCTTCGATGGAAGAACCGCTCTCTTGTCGGCTGAAATGAGCGGCACCGGAGCCTTGGTGGATGTCATCGAACAAGATTTCACTAGACCGCCCGGCAGACAGAACCGTTATCTTTATCGCTATGACCGCTCCTTTTCCAGCATAGTGCCGGTAGACTTGCAACTGAAACAGAGTGAAGCCTTGCACTATGACGGCAAGACAATCAAAGATGCAATGAGTCCACCGTTTGATCATCTAGGCGATAACGCTGAATACTACGACCAGACTGTAATACTGAAAGGTCAAACTCCTGCTTTCGGGCTGAGCCGCTTGTTTCTCAACCCCCTAGAAACTCAAGGTATCGCACTTAAGTGTTCAATGGAAAGGCCAGATAAGAAGGGCATTGCTTGCGATATGCATTGGCTCACCAATCGCTTCGATAAATGGGCCGACAGTCGCAGCAGCAATGCAGAATGTGAGAAGAACGTAGAGTTCAATTTGCGACATTTCGGCTGGCTTAGCCAAGGCTATATTACTGACTTGGTGCTTGGCTTTGCCAAGAACAGCCGAGTCAAAATAGAAGAAATCAGATCACTAAGTGCCGCCGCACTGAAAGACAATCTCAAATTGCAAGTCATACCAAAGAATAGCTATAAGCCTGTTTTTGTCGGTAAGTATTTCCGTTATCCAGAATCTATTCCTTATCTAGACTTATATAGAAGTATCGGCTCGGTCACCCTGGTCGCCCGCACTAAGCAATCTGAAAGCGGCCCTGTGCCAAAGCGCATTCGCATTGATCTTAGATCACCGAACGGCAAACTGATTGCTAGTCAAATGGCTATGACAGACCGACCAATTGAAATGAGACTAAAGAAAGACCAAGCGATATTTGATGTTAACGCAGTGGAAGTGGACGAAACAGGGGCAGTGGTATCGATGAGCAGCGATTGGCTAAGAATCTTAAATCGCTAGAGAAAAGCGCAGAAGATCTGAAAGATCTGGAGGAACAGAATGGGTTTTATAGATGACGATGACGACTTCGAAGACGAAGATGAAGACGAGAACTTCGAGGTCGAGAACAGACTGAGCACTATTTCCAATAGCTTCAATATAGAAGCCTTGATTCTTGCCTGGCAAGATCCCAGCCCTGACAACCTCTATTACTTTGATACCGAAAGTGGTGCACTGAAACTGGTCAACCAAAATCTCTATGACCTAAGAGAACTGACTGATGAATTGGAAAAGAACAAAGAAAGATATTTGTACCTGCCCAAACCAGATGCGAAGCAGCTCAAGAACGATCTGAAAGACTTTCAGAAAGGGCTGGAAGACGAGAGTTTGCGCAAAATTCTCGATATGGCTTTTGAAAGCCCGCATATATGGGATTCTTTCAAGGTGATTCTAAAGAGCGAAGAACGTATAAAGGCTTTGGAAGATTTTAGAAGAGCTAGAACCTGTCTGCGCATAAGACAGTGGATGGAAGCTAATGCGATGGCAGGAAAATTCCAGTTCTGATCTTACTCTACACTGTCCGGTCAAGGCTTTCTCAAGTGGTCGGCGTATATCTATTACCCTGAGGCAGACTAGATCCCACTCCACGCTCGGGCAGGGCCGGCCCTCTAACGCATTTGATGGCTGACCAAGGCAGATATAAAGTTTCACCTTCTCGACGCAAACACAAATAAGTACTTTGGTCGATCATGGCAACTTCGCCGTCCACCTGCTCTCCGCTCATTAGTAGAACGGTGACTGGGGTGTTCATAGGAATAGCCAATGTGAAGCTCCTAACGCAAACCGCAACACTCTATCGAGTCACATTCCCAATAGAGGCTCAATTGTAACCTCAAACAGAGTCCCAGTTGGGTCTTTTGCGACCAATATTGTCTCGTTGTTGGACAAGCTCAATTGACTTGTAGACATCCACATTTCTATTATCAGCCACTTCCGTCGCTTCTCCAGCTGACAGTCCCTTCTTCATGGCTTCCTCGAAACGATTCTGGCAATCGTTATACTTATTGAGGGCTTCCACCAGTCTAGACTTGGTGGCAATTAGGCTGCCCAAACCGTCGAAGTTACCGCTCGATACGCAGGCATCGATAGCCGAGTCCACCGAACCGATGGCGTTGATAGCTAGACTTTGATAGGCGCCTGAGGTGATATTGCCGCTCGAGGCGGCAGCCGAAACCTGAGTAGCAATAGAAGAGCCATAGCTGGATGCTGTACTGGCCTTGCCTGTACTGCTTTCATAGGCCTCATCGGAGCCGTCGTAAGCGATGGTGTAACCACCAAACCCGTCGGAGAAAGAAATGGTGTCGCTGTCCCAATCGAAAAGACCGTCATCCCAGATGGTCTTATCGTCGTCCATAAATACTTGCTGATTGCCAAATTGGTCATAGCTGGCAAAGGTAATATTATTGGGGTCGGACCAGTCAAATTTCTGGGTGCCTTCCACACCACGAGTCGTATCGGTGAAGCCATTCTCGGAAATTTCAGTCTTCTGAATCTCTTCGCCGTTTGCAGCCCGATAGGTAACGACGTCTTTGCCGCTGGCATCGGTGACGCTTTCTAATTTCTTGCCTTTATCAGGGCCTTCGGTCATGGTCTGACTGGCATCTATGGCTGTGCCAGCCTCATTCAATCCAACTCTAGCCTTACCATCCAGCGATTCGGCGCGAATCACTCCGTTTTCTTCAACCAACTTGAAGTCACCGAAGCGTCCACCGTAACGCTTCATGAAATCTTGGGCTGACATGGTCATGCCTTCGACTGGCTTACCCTGAGCGTCAATAATTTTGACCTGACCATCCACCACTTCCATGCGGCTGCGGCCATCTTTATTGAATACATCGATGCGCCCGTCTTCAGATGCTAAAGCAATAGATTTAGCCGTATCGACAGCTTTGGCGCCGTTGACCTCTCGAACGGTTAGCAAAGAGGGATTATCGCCGATGGTGCACTGGGTTGATTCCGGCTTACAAGCTTCGATTAAACGCTTACGTTCATCACGGGCTGTCTTTGAGAGGTCGACAGACAAGTTGAAAATGCCGCCATACTCTTTCTCAAGAGTCTGACTGCCTTTTACTTTGGTTACGATATTTTCTGCCTTGTTGAAAAGCTCATAGCTGCCATCCGGCAAACGACGCACTGTGTCACCATTTTTCTGGGTCCAGGTTTGGTCGAGGCCTTCTTTGGTTTTTGTAACCTTGAGTTCACCTAGTTCAGGGCTGGTAGCAGTTGTGGTGCGTCCTTCTTTGACGACTTTCATGCCATCGTCGGTTGTGTACTCGAACTTCTGCCTGTTCAACCGGCCTTCGCCAATATCAGACTTAACCGTCGCAGATTCGGGCGTGCCGTCTTTAAAAGAAACAGTTTCAATAGAAACACCCTGCTCACCCTTGAGCTTATTTGAGACATCGGCAACTGAGCCTGCGCCCTTCATGGCTGTGGCAAACTTGGTGTCGTATTCGTTATATAAGGTTGTGTAGATATTCTTGCCAAAGTCTACAACTGCTTTGGCACCAGAGTATTCATAAGCCTTACCGGCGAACCATTTAAGCGAATCCCAGCTAGAACTTTCACTATCGGCATTCTGACCAACAGTAGGATTATCGCCGGCTTTAGCTGGGTCGGCACCAGCCTTAATTGGCTCGACTCCAGCCTTGACCTCGGCTGACTTGGCAGCATCAGTAGGCTTAGCATCAGCAGATTTAGCATCAGTAGATTGATTGGAAGATCCGAGCCCGACGAAATTCAAGGCCGATTCATAAGCGTTGCCGATTGTGGAAACGATTCCTCCTCCGTTCTCGACTTTCTTGTCGGCGCTTGCCTCAGAGGCTACTGCTGCTTCCGGTTTGTCTCCACCTTTTGTATCTGCGGCTTTGTTGACCACGGCATTGGTAGCATCAGGCCGGAAAAGCGGCGTTTCTGGATTGAAATTGAGGGTACCAGCAGAAGCTAGAGCAAGATTATCGGAACCGTTCTTGAACTGTATCGGTTTGCCCTCTAGAGCCAAAGCAGGCACTGCCACACCCAAGATGCCCTTGGCACCTTCACGTGCTGACTTGTACTTATCTATACATGCCTTTTTGAGCGAGTCATAAGCTTCATCGCACATTCTCTCAATGCCGCTGCGCTCATCTTTATCTTCAGGCTTCTCAGTTTTCTTGTCGCCTTCAGCCTTGTTCTCTGCCTCAGGCTTCTTTTCACCTTCAGCCTTCCTCTCTGCCTCAGGCTTGTCTGATCCTGCAGGCTTCTCATCAGCCTTGCTCGCGGTGCCATCTGCTTTCTTTTCGCCGCCGTCGGCAGGCTTGGCACTTGCAGCAGCCTCTTGGGCTAACTTAGCAGAAGCATCGCCAGTCTCCTTAGCAGGCTCAGCAGCCCTATCTGCTCCAGGCTTTTTCGCTGGATCTTCTACCTTATCTTTAGGTTGAGGTGCATCGGCCATCTAAAGCAAACTCCAATAACCCTGTCCGCCAGGTGATTCTTCTAAATTTTCGAAACAACCAAAGGTGGGGCAGGGCAGAGCCTAGTAATTGTTGTTATTCTGCCCGCCTTAGCGCCACTTGTCAACACAATTTCATCTTCTTGATTTCGTATTTTTCCCATCCCCCACCCAGTTCAGGCAAACTGGTTATAAAATCCTATAAGCTGGTACTTGCAAGGCCACTATACTGCCAAGACACTATATGCAATCGCACGCAGGGGGATGAAATGAGCCGCAACATGGGATGGTCGAGACTGGTACTGCTTTTCTCGCTCTCGCTATGCCTACTTCCGCTCCTCAGCGCTTGCCAGACCATCAAGCTGAGCGACAAATCAGGGGGCGGTCCCACAGCCACAGGTGGCATCAACACAGGCCAAGGCGGAGGCGCGACTCAAACCTCCACCGATGTGAGCGGTCCCTGGCAAATTTCATATGAAGTCAACCAAGAGCCAAGGTCTGCCCACCTGAGCATCGTGCAAACCGGCAATACCTTCGAGGGAACCGGCACTGACGACCACGATGGACAGAACTTCGTCATCTCTAAGGGTGTGATCACCGGCAATCATATTAGCTTTCATAAGCGCTATCACGTCGACGAAAATCCCAATCTGCCTCCGATTGTTTACCAAGGCAGCTTTGAGATGGCCAAAACCGAGACCTATAACGGTCCTTATATGTCCGGCACCTACAACCTGGCAAAAGCCGGCACCAATATAGGCGGCAAGTGGGATGGACAAAAAGAGGGGGCGACAACTGGTTCGGCGCCGGCGCCAGCGGACAACCCGCCGCCGCAACCGGCTAATACAGGCAAAGCCCCCCATCTGTCAGGCAAATGGGATGCCGGCTATGAGTTCGAATTCAAGACAGTGCATTCCAGCCTTTACTTAGAGCAAGATGGACCCAAGCTTGTTGGTCACGGCATAGACAAAAACTCAAAGGAAACTTTCAGCCTGCAGGGAAATTACAAGTTTCCCGACATTAGATTTGTACTTAAATACAATGCCGTCAAAGGACCTAAAGGCAAGAGCAAGCCTGAACGCAAGTTAGAGTTCAGAGGCACTGTCTCTTTGGTGAATGAAGCCGAGTACCAAGGACCGCGCCTCGAGGGCAAAACAAACGGCGGCGGCGCCTGGATGGCCGAGATAGTTAAGTAAGAGCTGAGATAGTTATATAGATGCTGAGACAGCTATCTAAAGAACGAAATACTCAAATAGCTGAATAGTCCTAAATTACGCCCAGCTTTTTGCCCACTTTAGCAAAGGCGGTGAGCGCTCTATCCAGGTCTTCCACACTATGGGCGGCTGAGATCTGCACGCGCAATCGGGCTTCACCTTTGGGAACGACAGGATACCAGAGACCCCTGACGTAGACACCTTCATCTAAAAGAAGATTGGACATATCTTGGGCTATGGAAGCTTCGCCAACCATCACCGGCACAATCGGATGAACCCCAGGCAGGATGGTAAAGCCGATACGCTGAACTTCTTTCCTAAAATATTCGGTGTTCTGATGAAGTTTCTCCACAAGCGAACTGTCTTCTTCCAATATATTGAGAGCCTCGATAGCGGCACAAACAATTGTCGGAGGCAGGGAATTGGAGAAGGTATAAGGTCTAGACTTTTGCCTCATATAGTCAATCAAAACTTTCTTACCGGCAATGAAACCACCGGCGGCGCCACCAAGAGCTTTACCGAGGGTACCGGTGATCACATCAATCTTGCCATGCACACCGCAGTGCTCGGGGGTACCGCGACCAGTGGCGCCCAATACACCGGTTGAATGTGATTCATCTACAAAGAGCAAGGCGTCGTTTGTCTTGGCTAGTTCGACAAATTCCTTGAGCGGCGCGTACTCGCCTTCCATACTGAAGACACCATCAGTGGCAATGACAGAAAGCCTGTAATCCTTTGCCTTATCTTCTGCAATGAAAGTTTTGAGCTGTTCCATGTCATTGTGTTTGTAAGCCCGCAAGTCTGTAGTCTTAACAGCAATGCGCGAGAGCCTGATACCATCAATGATACTGGCATGATTGAGGGCATCGGAATAAATGACGTCGCGATAGTCTTTCATACCCAGGTCTGAACCGACTAAAGCAGCAAAAAATGCCTCGTTGGCAGCAAAGCACGAAGAGTGAAGAATAGCCGATTCGACACCGAGAAAACGGGCAATCCGCTCTTCCAGCTCAAGATGTATTTTCTGGGTGCCACAGATAAAGCGCACTGAAGCCAGCCCGTAGCCGTATTGCTCGAGTCCCTTCTTAGCTGCTTCTTGTATGCGAGGATGGTTTGCCAGACCAAGATAGTTATTGGAAGCCAGCATGACTTGGCTGCGACCAGCCGCCTGAACCACACCACCCTGATGACTATCAACCGGCACTTCCAACTTATAGGTTTTAGCTTCCTTAGAGCGGTTCAGCTCTTCTTCCAGACTTTTATAAAGAGCTTTCGGTGCCATTTTTTTGGCGGCGGTGCTGTTCTGACTCATGAGTTCACCTCTTCCAATTCTTGAATCTATCAAACTAGGGCGTAAAGACCAGCTTCATTTCTTGCCCGCTCACCAAAAGATCAAAGGCGGTGCGGTAATCTTCTAAAGCCCAAGTCTTGGCACAGATAATTCTGTCCATGCGCTCCTGTAAGCCATTGTGATTTGTTTTGAGAAGCTGCAGCATAGTTTCCCAAGTGTCAAACATCTTGCGACCGAAGATGCCTTTGACCGTCACGCCCTTCCAAATCACACCATTGGCGATATCAAAGTTATTGAGCGGCTTTCTGGCAATACCCAGCAAAATAACGGTACCGCCATTGCGCACTATTTTGAACGCATCGGTATAGGCACTGGGAGAGCCGGACATCTCGAGAACCACATCCACTCCATTGGCGCCGGTTTCATTCTTCTCAACAGCCTTGTAGAGTTCACCGGTGCCTTTGCCGACGTCAAAGCAATACTTGACGCCAAATTCTTCAGCCAAGCTAAACCGTCTTTCAACATCGGCGGCTTCGGTTAGATAAATGCGAGCGGCACCAAAGTCACGACACAAAAGTGCAGCCATCAGGCCGAGGGGACCGGCGCCCAAAATCGCCACCGACTTGCCTCTCACATCGGCTTCAGAGACAGTGTGCACAGCGTTGCCGAAGGCATCGAGAAGTGCACCAATTTTAGGAGGTAGTTGGGACGTGTCGCCGCCTTTTCCGAGCATAATCACATTTTTGTAGGGCAAGGTGACCGAATCGGCAAAGCAACCGTCTAGGTGCACACCTTTTACCTTAACCGAAGTACAAATATGTTCATTGCCGCTGCGACAAAGCAAACAATGCCCACAAGATAGATGCATCTCAGCAGTGACATAGTCGCCTTTCTGAATGCGCATATGCTCGGGGGCGGAATGACTAGCAGCCGCAGCCGCCTCACCGACTTCTTCCACGATGCCGCAAAATTCGTGCCCTACTACTATAGGTGAATACTTTCCGTCTTCCACATAGCGACGCATCTCATTGCGAATGCCTTCGCTTTGTGCGCTGGTGTAAATACTTTTATCTGTGCCGCAAACAGCGGTGGCGAGAACCCGAATCTTAACCTCGTCCAATCTGCAGACTGGCGACTTATGGTTTTTGACAAAAGTGAGACCATCTTTATCAAGGTCTTCCTTAACCAGACACTTCATCAAACTGTCCTTGCCTCTCTGTGCCAAACCCGCATCACTTGTGCTTTTCTCGCCGTCAGCCACAATGCCCATTCACCTTGTTCTCCCAGAAGACTGACTAAATTATTGAAACCATGCAAATTTACTTCACAAAGAGCCAATTTCTCAAGCCGGGAAAAGACATGACAAATAACTCAGCTAAAACCCCTATAGACTCAAGATATAGAGCCTTAGCGTTTCTTTAGTTGCCAAGAATGAATCGCGCCCATAAAGTGAGGTCACACCTCAACAATATCTTTATGTTTAGTGGCGGTATTAAGCGGGTTTTATAAGGGGAATAACTAAATGAATTTCGATCCGGCTTCACACGAGAGCAGCGATTTCTTTGAATTTGTCGAGATTACAGATACATCTGACTACTTCGATTACACACCGCCGTCTTCACTGGTAGAAGCCACCGTGGTTGATGCCATCATCATGGGCAGTGGTGGTCCGGAAAACGGACCAATAACAGATGCCGGACTGCGCTTTGTCAGACACATCATCTCGCAGTCAAAGGCAAGCAATGCCGGTTTTCTGCCTAATCTCAAAGACATAAACTGCATAAAGGAACTGGCCCGCGACTTTATAAACAATTGCGGCGGCGGCACCGGTGCTTTAGAAACGATGTACACCGTAATGCATTTGCAATGATCACTGCATCGACAGCTATTTGTTCAAGAACTCGCTGAGGGTTTCTTGATAGTCAGGCGCTTCTTTGAAGCCTCTAATCTGACTGAGCACCTGACCACTCGGTGAAAAAACAACCCCCCTAGGATATGAATCAACGCCCAGCTTCTCAGCAAGCGCTTCGTTTGCCTGACTGGCTTCGGCGTTGATTTTCAGGGGTACAAAATTTTTGTTCAGGAAGGCAGCAAAGTCTTTATCGACAAAAGTCTTTTTGTCTAGAACCTGGCACCAATAGCACCAGTCGGTATAAAAATCGGCAAAAATGGGCTTGCCGGTGCGAGCGCTCTCAGCCTTGGCTTTTTCATAATCATTGAACCAATTCACAGCCTCTTTCTTGTCTTTATCTGCAGAGAAAGACTGGTTAGATTTAGACTGGTCAGATACAGATTCTGGTGTCTGTGCATAGGCAGAATGCAAGTCGGGATAAGTGCAAATCGCCCCGGTCAAGCCTAGACCAAGCATAAAGGCGGCAGTGAATGCCAAGACCGGCACTTTTGGAGAAATTTTTCGCATAACAGTTACCTCTACCTCACCAAGAGAGTGACGCCACAAGCGCCTGGTTGTTGCAGATATTTTGGTTTAAGCAATCTAATTTTACAGATTCTCTTTACAGATTTAGGGACCTGCATGGCTAAACAACTTGGCTCTGACAATTTTTAGGGGTGGAAAACCCTGGGCCAGGAAACTGTCGTGAAACTCTTTCAAGGAGAAATTTTCTCCCTTGAGTTGTTTGTATTCTTCCTTCATTTTGAGAATCTCTAATTTACCGAGAGTATAGACAAGATAAGTCGGGTCTTTGGTGCCTCGACGGGTTTCTCTTTCAGCATTGGCCGGTTCCATGAAGCCTTCTTTGACAAAGAACTGCTTACCTTGCTCGAAAGTCATGCCCCGAGTATGCATTTGTATGCCCACGATATAGCGACAAACCCGCAGTAAAGCATCGTGCACCTGCACCATTGCCAACTTGTAATCAGGCTTTTGGCCGGCTTGGGTACGCGAACCGTCTTGTCTGAGACCGTCATCAACCATCATTTCTTCGCAATAATGAGCCCATCCCTCGGCATTAGAGCTGCAACCCAATAGTTTTCGCACCTTGGAAGGGGCCTTTTTCACCCAGAGAAACTGGACATAGTGACCCGGGTAGGCTTCATGCACCGAAGTATTGATGATATCGGCATAGCTAAAGAAGCGCAGATGTTCTTCAATTCGTTTGGCATCCCAATTCTTCTCAGCCGGAGTGACATAATAAAACGCCTCTTTGGCTTTGTATTCGTATGGTCCGGGTGTATCCATCGAGGCAAAGGTGAGTGCGCGCAGATAAGAAGGACTTTCGGCCACAGTCACTCTGTCCTGACTGGGCAAGCCGACAATGTTGTTCTCCAAAAGATAAGAGCAGAGCTTGTCGAGACAATTCTGGGTGGAAGAGACCAGTTGCTCAGAACTCGGATGCTCCCTGGCGATATCTTCAAAGACAGCTTCTGGACTGCGGTCTTTATCAAGCAAGCGACCAAGCTCGGTAAAGCGCCCTTGCAGGCGCCGCAGTTCGCTATAGCCTCGCTTGAGCAGACTGTTCAGATCTTCATCAACCATCTCATCGCAGTGCAACTTACGCCTGTAATTTGTCTCACCGATGGCAAACCTTCCTTTCGCCTGGGGCAAAACAGTTGTTTTCAAGAAATTTTCATACAAATCAAGCTCTTGCAGGACTCGCTCCGAGGCTTTCTTATAGCGAGCCAATAGGGCTTTATCTTGGACCGACTGGAAAGCTTGCGGTATGGTGCTCTGAATCATGGAACGGCTGCCCTTAAGCTGCTCTAAAGCCACCTGGGCATAAATAGGCGGCACGGAAGCCGGCTTGATATTGAGCCTGGCCGCCTGAAAGATTTTCTCAGGCGCCTGCTCTAACCTATGACAAACACTGACTAGACGCTCTTTGGCCGGCGCAAAATTACGTTTTGCCAGGGAGAAGACCGAATCAGCAAGCAAAGATGGATAGCGGTCAGGGTCTCGCTCAAGCCAACGCAACTGCTCTTGTTCGAAGATCTGTCCTTCGGTGAAGGCGATAAGCATTTGCAGATCTAGCTTTTCATCAAGACTCAGCTTTGAGTTCTTGTCTGCTTCGATTGCCTGAAAGCGCCGAAGAAAAGCCTTATTGGACGCCAAATTGGCTTTGAGAGCTTTGGGGCTGAGATCTTCCAGCTGGCCATCATATTGATGAAAGCCGACTGCGGTCGCCCAGCTAGGTGAAACACTGAAAACATGGTTGAAGTACTGGTCGACATAAGCATTTTGACCAGCTTTGCCTTCGAATGCTTTATTAGCCTTTGCCTTTGCATTGTTAGTTTTAGCCAACACGGCTTGGACAAGCGAAAGATTGGAGTAAGTTGCCAAAGCAAGCGTAGAAAGAGCGAGGGCGATAACTTTCTTTCCAGACAAAAGCGAATGTTTTTGCAAATTTTTTCTCATTTAAGTATCCCCTTGATATCGGGCGGCTAACGGCGAAGCTTCAACCCGTCAAGGGGTTCGCAATTTAGAGATGTTCAGTTTATAGCTTTCAGCAAATAAAGAAACAATTACGGAACAGCAAAAGCATGAAAATAAGAAGTCAAATTACGAATTGCATGTTCCTTGAAGCTACTTAGTAACAATCTGGCAATCCAGCATCTTATCTATGTAGAATTTGGAAGTACGTGTCGCGAGGGTATCCAAAAGGTCATATGTCGGGCAGTCTAAACATTTTCGTACTTGTCAAGCAGGTGCCGGACCAGGGTTCAAAAGCTGGTCTTAATCCAGATGGCACCATAGATAGAGCAAAAGCCAAGCGCATGCTCAATCCTTTTGACCGCTATGCACTGCAAGCGGCCTTGCACGCTAAGAAGTCATACGGCGGCAAGGTGACTGCAATATCAATGGGTCCGCCCCCGGCTGTAGAAGTCTTGCTCGAATGTCTAGAACATGGCGTAGACGAAGCCTTCCTTCTTTCGGACAGACGCTTGGCTGCCTCAGACACCCTGGCTACCGCTTACGCCCTTTTCAAGACTGTCAGCTATGTCGGAAAACCAGACCTGGTTTTCTGCGGTCTTCAGACCACCGACGGCGACACCGCCCAGGTTGGTCCCCAACTGGCTGAACGTATGGGTCTGCCTCAAATCACCTATTGCGAAGATTTCAGCGTCGTCGATGGCAAAGTGCACGGTCGACGGATCATCGAAGGAGGCTATCAGAAAGTAGTCTCTGAGATGCCTTTGCTCGTAACTGTAGCCAACTCTTATCACCCTCTCGAATACAAGTCGTTCAGAGGAGCCTGGAAAGTTCAGAGACTGGCTCGTAACGAAGAAGAGCTGAAGAAGTTCATTCACACAATCGATCTTGACTTGGTCGGAGCAGAGCCGGACCGCACCGGTCTCAAGGGCTCTCCAACCATCGTAGCCGCCACCGAGAAGGTCGGAGAACTGGGTGGAAGCTGCAAGATGCACGAAGGACAGTCTGTGGAAACACTGGTTCAAGACGTCATCAAAGAATCTCAGCTCAATCAGTTCCTCATTGCTTCTTAAGTTTCAAGGTTGATAATCATGTCAGAAGAACAAGTAGTAGATGTCTCCAGCTTCAGCCCTAAGGGCGACGTGCTGGTCATTGCCGAACATATTCTCGGCGAGTTGCAGCCTGTCACCCTGGAACTTTTGGGGGCCGGACGCCTTCTCGCCGACAAAATGGAACGCAACCTTAAGTGTTTGGTCATGGGTCACAACCTTGGCGACATTCCCCAAAAATTGGTGGAATACGGCGCCGATGAAGTCTATGTTGCCGAACATCCCGACTTGGAAAAATACAGAACCCTGCCCTATAGAAGAGTAGTCTGCGACTTCTTAGAGTCTTTGCCCGAACCTCCCCATACCTGCCTTTTGGGCTCGACCACAACCGGTAGAGACTTGGCACCGCGAATTGCCGCTCATTTCGATACCGGACTGACCGCTGATTGCACCGAACTCGATATCGGACCCTATGAACACAAGAGCAAGGTAGACCCTACCAAAATCGGTCTCTATCCGAACTGCTTGTATGCTATCCGTCCTAGCTTCGGCGAAAGTTTGAAAGCGAGAATTCTTGGACCCTGGAAGAATCCGCAGATGGCCACCACCAGACCCGGTGTGATGACGCCGCTCAAGCCTGATGGTAATCGCCAAGGCAAAATAGCCAAAATCAAAGTTGATTTAAAACCGGAAGACCACAGACTAGTAGTGGTTGATATTGTCAGAGAAGTCTCGAAAGGCGTTAAACTGACTGAGGCTGATGTAATCGTAGCCGGCGGTTACGGACTGGGTTGTGCCGACGGCTTCGACATGCTCAAAGATCTAGCTGCCACTTTTGAAAACTCCGCCTTGGGAGCTTCCAGAAAAGTGGTTGATTTGGGCTGGATACCCTATCAGCACCAAGTTGGTCAAACCGGCAAAACAGTGCGTCCCAAACTTTATATAGCCTGCGGTATTTCCGGTGCCATTCAGCACCGAGTCGGCATGTCTAAATCGGGCACCATCATCGCGATCAATAAAGATCCCGACTCGCCCATCTTCAAATTTGCTCATCATGGTATCGTCGGCGATATCTATCAGATCATCCCTGAGATGATCAAACAGTTTAAAGAAGTGCAGTCTGGTCGGGGGGTAAAGGAAGTTGTCGGATCGCATTGAATATGATCTACTCCTGGTTGGTGGTAGTCCCTCCAACCTTGCATTGGCCTATCGTTTCTTGGAACTTGCCAAAGAAAGCGGCAAGGAATTTACCATGGCCATATTGGAAAAAGGAAAAGAGTTCGGCTCGCATGTTATGAGCGGTGCCGTATCCAATCCCCACGTGATTGCCAAACTTTTCCCTGATTACAAAGAAAGCGGCTTCCCTATCGAAGCCACCTGCACCGACTCCTATTTTTCGGTTCTCGGTGTCAACAAGAAATGGGATGTCCCTTCCAAGTTGTATCCCAAGTCTTTAGACAAAACCGGCTATGTAGTACTTAGCCTTTCCAATGTTGTTGCCTGGATGGCTTTCAAACTACAAGAGAAAGCCAAAGACGTTCCCAATGTCACCATCGACCTGTTTAACGGTTTTGCCGCCCACAAAGTAGTCTTTGAAGACGGCAAAGTAGTCGGTGTGGCAGTTAGCGAAGACGCCAAATCGGAAGAAGATTTCGTCTACGGTAAAGTCACTTGCTTCGGCGATAAAGGTTTCATTTCTCGCGAAGTCATCGATCACTACAAGCTGCGCGACAATCCGCAAATTTGGTCAGTCGGCGTCAAAGAAGTCTGGCAAGTTAATGAAGACTATGCCGGCAAGGTCTGGCATACCCTGGGCTATCCCCTTTTGGACGGCACCTTCGGCGGCGGATTTGTCTATGGCATGAAAGACAAGCGCCTCACCATCGGTATGGTGATCAGCCTCGACAGCAAAGACCCCAACATGAATCCGCAGCAAAAGCTGCAAGACTACAAGAAGCATCCCTTCATTCAAGAAATGATCAAGGGCGGTAAGCTTCTCAAATATGGTGCCGCTCTCTTGCCTGAAGGCGGATACTACAGCCTGCCCAAGAAATTCTATGTGCCGGGCGCTATTCTCTTGGGTGACGCGCTTGGTGTGCTGGACGTGAAAAACCTAGCTGGTATCGACCGCTCTATGGAATGCGGTTATGTTGCGGCGAAGGTTCTGCACGACGCCCTGGTCAAAGGCGATACTTCGGAAGCAGCCTTGGCTCCCTATCAGAAAGAACTGGAAAGCGGCTTTGTCATCAAAGAAGCTTACAAGAATCGCTATTTCCGCTGGGCTTTCATGAGCAATCCCAAATTGCTCGGGCAGTACCTGCCTGATATCGCCAAGAGTGTCGATAAGACTAATGCTTGGGTCGGTATGCTCAAAGTCGGCTTCAAAAATCCTTTCGGGGCTCCGGTCGACGGCGTTACCTCGCTCTCGCTCATCGAAGGCACCAGAGATATCGGACCGATCAAATACGAAGCCGATTGCAAGCACATAGTGCCTAACTTTACCGCCCCTAAATATGATGAGCCGCCCTACGATAAAGCAACTATCTACAGCAGGCCCGATGCCGTTTTCTTTGCCTCCACTAAATATCATGAAGGCAATGAGCATATCGATGAATTCAACTCTGATACCTGCGTCAAGTGCATCTCCAAGTACGAAGGTCTAGGAAAAACCACACCTTGCGTAGCCGACTGTACAGCCGAAGTGCACCGCATCGACATCATCGACGACCTGAGAAAGCACGGCATGTCGCTGGAAAACTGCATACATTGCCGCACCTGTGAGATAGTCTGTCCTGAAGTCAACTTGAGAGTGAAACCCACTTCGCAAGGCAGCGGTCCCGACTTCCTCGGACTCTAAAGCAAAGCAAGATAAATCTGGAAAGGGCTTTTCAAACGAGAAGCCCTTTCTTATTTATCTTCAGATTTCTCTGCCGATTTCTCGGTGCTTTCAGCAATCTCCAATTTCTCGGCTTTGGTCTTCTGATAATGCTCCAAATCGCGCTTATCAAGGTAATTGATAATAAAGTCACCCCGCCCCATGCCGAACAAGACACCGAGAGCAAGCCAGGCTGCCTCTTTCAGCCCATGATAAACAGGCACTCCAGGCAAAGGTTCTACCGAAAAGAGATCTCCTGATTTGAGAATGCCAAAAATTAGGATCACGGCTGAAAGCGAGACCATAGCAGCGCGCCAACTCATATCAGGGCGAAAGACCTTGAGCACCACCAAAGAAGTAACAAAACCAATCATTGAAAGCAAGACAAAATAGAGCTTGCCAATTAATAGATCGGGCTGCATATCAGGCATTACCAGATACCACGTGGTCGGCACCGAGTATCTCGGTGAACTGCGAAACAAAAGTCTCTACATTCTCAAAATTTTTGGCATAGTCAAAAACGACTTTCTTATTGCGCGGCTTGCTGACCACTTTCACTAACCATTGATTTGGCGCCTTGGGCGTAATCTCCACTTCCATATCTTCGCCGGCAGACCGCCAACTGACAGAAGCTGTGGCTCTGGTAATCAGATTTTCTACATCATCAGAAACACTGTTGACATAAGGTACGACCAAAAGTGCCTGACGGCAGGCGTGCAGAACCTGCTTAGCCGAACCAGTCACTTCCAGTTCTCTGGTCTGCTCAAGTTCCCAGAGCTGCTTCTTATCTCCCTTGCTGAGAAAAATGTGCCGACTCAAGTCTAAGGGCAGAAGCACTGCCACCATAAATACAGCAAACATTGCACCGAGAGAAAGACCGACATTGATGCCGTACCAAAAAGCATTTGGTTCGTTGCGACTGGTCAAAATGACAATTAAGACAAGCAGACCTATACCGCCGCCGAAGCCCAGCGAGCTGACCAGCATGGCACGCAGCACTCTCAATATGTATGGAAGCATTTATGTCTCTTCCAGAACCTCATCATATCTGGAACTATCTACATACCATTTTAGAAATCTCAATACGATATAACCAGGCGGAATAATCACACTCAAAAGCATAAGCTTATCCACCAGATCAAAAAATCCAAAGCGCTTTTTAGCCTTCTTCTTCCAAAAGTTCACAGCTACTTTCCTCCTCATTGATTTTCACACCGTCAGCTGCAATATCTTGAGCATCTACAGACTCGCTGAGAAGTTCATCGACATTGACGTCGATCCCGCTATCTTGATTTTCCTGCATTTCAGCAAGTTCTTGAGACTCCTGATTCTCAAGGGCATCAGCCAATTCCTGCGCCTCTAATAGCTCGGCTTCCAGAGCTTTGCCTTGGGCGGCTAATAGTCGCGCCTGGGCCCGTTCAGCATTAGTGCGCTTGGGGAAGAGCCGAGTGCGACACTTTGTACAAAAGCAGTAGCTGCCTTCCGAAAGGTGGGAGAAATCACCCAGTTTAAAACCAGTAGGCAGATAGGCTCTAGTCGAGACCAAGCGGCGTTCCAGTCCTTTGAGACGGCGTTGGTAAATGCGCACATATTCATGGCGACAGTTATTCTTCAAATTTTCAGGTGTTGGTTCTTGCATGACTAGCGTTGCTTAACTACCGGAAATTCCTTCAAAAACTTACCCTTCCATAAAATCATAACGGCTAGATGATGGTCTTCGGCGACTATGTTGGGACAGGAGAAATAAAGTGTCTTTTCAGCGCCCGGTGCAAAGGCTATAGATGTGGGGGAGGCGACCGGCAGAACCACCGAACCTTTATTCTGTCTTTTGGTATTGTCCCAGAATACAGCCGTCAAAGTGAGATCCTGAACAGCTGCACCCGAAATATTTTTGATCTTGATTTCTCCCTCCGGTGTGAGACTGCCTCGAGCCAGCCAGTTGCGGGAAGAGACTATGCTCACGGGAGGAGAACCAGGATTCCATACCGACTTAGCCGCTTCTGGTCGCGGTTCGTTCTTCTTCTCCTCCTTCAAAAGAGCTTCCAACTTCTCAGTTACCCTTTCTGCGTGACCTTTCACAGAAAGAGCCTCCTGGGTTTTGTTCTCCTGCTGCAGACGAGCGCTCCACTTGTTAAGGGTGGCAATGAGCTGACGCAGTAAGGCAGCCGTGGGCTTGAGCGAGCAAGCTTCTTCCAAGGCACGCACGGCACCGGCATAATTGTTCAGCTTAAGATTGAGCCCGGCCAAGAGTTCATAGTTTTCGAAACTACGCTCTTTATCAACCAGCTCGCTGAGGGCAACTTGAGCCTTTTCGATATCATTGAGATCGAGAAAGAGTTCAACGAGGCGATGACGCACCTCTAGATTATTGGCATCTACCGCCGCCACCGCCTCGTAGTTCTCCACAGCCTTCTTCTTGTTATTCTTCTGGGCGTAAATTGAAGCCAAGGCGATGCGGGTGGAAGGTTCATCACAAGCAGAGATACTCTTCTCATAAAGCAGAACAGCTTGGTCCACATCTTTGCCCACTGTCTCAGCCCGGGCTGCCATTTCGCGGTAGCACTGGGCCAGTTTATGGGGCACCTGCCCTTTCTGCGGGTCATCCAAATAGCCAGCATAATTTTTCAAGGCAGTCAGTTTCTCTACTGCCTGCTCTAAGTTGCCGGCCTGCATCAAGTTCTCAGCCCAACGGAAATATAGATCAGCAAGAATCTTGGCCAACTTATCGCTCTCAACGTGGGGAGCAGCGGCACGACACAATCTCTCCGCTTCTTCAAAATGTCCACGATTCTGGTAGTAAAGCGAAAAGCTCTCCACCACCGCCGCCACAGACTCATGAGAATCGGCTTTGACGCCAAAGCGAAAAGCCGTATCAAGGGCGGTGCGCCCCTCAGCCACTCGATCGGTGGACAGATAACCCTGGGCCAACCAGGGATAAACAGCCGGATCCGAAGGATTCTGTTTCTGCAGCTCTTCTAAGATGGGAACGGCAGAAGCTGAACGAGAAGAGCGAATCAAGGCAATAGCCTTATCAAGTGGTGTCTCGCGAGGAGTAAAGACTATGTAAACAGCCCCTGAAAGCAGACCAAGGGCAAAGACAGCCAGAATCCAGTTCTTGACGCCCTTTTTCTCACCAGAAATATCTGTGCTCGCTTCGCTCATGAAGCTATAATATCCTCCACTTATGCAATCAGATATTAACCTGACACCAACCGGGTCGCTTGTTGAGATTGGAAAATCTCAAGATGAACGCTCCACTATCGAAAAAATCCCCGGGCGTACTTGGGGAACGGCTAGCGAATGCCGTGCCGCCGCCTTGCTTGTGCATGGACTGGGGGCGCATAGCGGCTGGTATGAAGCCCTCGGGCGCAGACTGCGCGTCAAACGTTTCTTTTCACTAGCTTACGATCAAGTTGGTTTTGGCAAGAGACGCGATCAGACCTTGATGATGAAACAACAATGGCTGGATGATATCAGGTCGGCTTACGAATATCTGAGAGAAACCGTTGGAGACAAGCCCATTTTCATCATGGGCAACAGCATGGGCGCCCTCTTGAGCTTGAAAGCAGCAAGCGAACTAAACAAATTGCCCGATAGCGAGAGACCAGCGGGACTGGTACTTTTCTCGCCGGGCTTTGACGGACATCCCGACACCTTCCGCTTGACTTATAAGGCAAAAGCAGTCTTTAAGGCACTTTTCGACCCTGACGAAGAACTGAATCTACCTTATACATATGACGACATCACCCGGGAAGAAACAGTTCGCAACTGGCTCAAAAACGACCCCGATAAGCGCGAAAAGCTACCGGCTCGTATGCTTTTGGAACTGCTAAAGCTCAGTCAGGAAGTAAAGTCTTCGGTGCGTAAAGTGCCTTGCCCCGTCTTGATGTTGACCTCTGGTAAAGAAAAGATTGTCGATAATGAAGTCAATCGGTTGGTCTTCGATAGGCTCAACGCGCCGCGCAAAACCCAGCATCGCTTCGACGAAGCCTGGCATGATTTGATGTTCGATCCGGTGCTGGATGAACTGGTGGAAATGGTCACGGCCTGGATGATCGAAACAACCAAGCAAAGACAAACAGTCGGTTAAGCTGTCCTGACTTCCAAAATGAGCAGCTCTTAAGCTACTCTGCTTTGCCAAGAAATAATTTAGCCGGCAAACTTCATACTGAAAACTTACTATAATTACCCTGGCGTTTATTATCAGAAAAATTGACAGGGAAATTCAGATGGTTTTGGAACAACTTCATTCCGATCGCATCACTGAGCGCAATCTTGCGGCTGTTTTCTACACCAGAGCCAAAGGTCTGGCTGAGCACCCGGCTATCAAGTACAAAGATAAGAAAGAGCCCTACAGGGACATGAGCTGGCGCGAATTCAGCCGCCTTGTCAGAGAAACCGCACTGGGTCTGATGACCCTCGGTCTCAAGCCCGACGAAAAAGCTGCCATTTTTTCATCCACCACCCATTGGTGGGTGGCGGCCGATCTTGCCACCATATCTAATGGCGCCGTTTCGGTGCCGATATATCCCACTTCATCGGCTTCCGATATCAAGTACATAGTTGATAATTCGCAAGCCCGCATTATCTTTGTGCAAAACGAAGCCTTGTTGAAGAAACTTCTAGCGGTGAAAGACGAGCTAAACATCCACAAGATAGTGGTTTTTCATCTGCCGGAAGGTATCAAGAGCGGTGAAGATCTAGCTGAAAAACATAATCAGCCAAGAGGTCTAATCACCGATGTCGAATCATTGAGAAAACTTGGCGGCAGCCTTGATACAGCTCATCTAAAGATTTTAGAAGACAGAATGAAAGGCACCAGCTTTGATAGCATTGCCACAATTATATATACATCCGGCACCACCGGCGTGCCTAAAGGCGTCCCCCTCACGCACGGCAATATCATCTCAGTTTTGGAAGATATCAGACCGATTTTGCCCATAGACGAAAATGATGTCTATCTCTCCTACTTACCGCTTTCTCATGTTTTCGAACGTATCTGCGGCGAGTTCTATTGGTTAGCCAGAGGCGGTACTTGTGCCTTTGCCGAAGGTATTGAAACTATGGCTCGCAATATGGCCGAATGCGATCCGAGCATGATATTAGTGGTGCCAAGAGTGCTGGACCGCATTTATGCCAAGGTCAAGGCAGGCATCGAAGGAGCCTCCGGCAAGAAGAAAGCCTTGATTGAATGGGCTCTGACAGTCGGAGAGGAAATGGTGGATAGACAGGCTGAGAAACGCGCCGTCGGTCCAATTCTTCTGCTCAAACATCTTATTGCCGATAAGCTGGCTCTTTCTAAATTGAGAGAAAAGATTGGTCCTAATTTGCGCCTAGTGGTTTCGGGCGGCGCTCCCGCCACCAAAGAAACCTTGCGCTTTTTCAACTCAATTGGAATAAGCACTTTAGAAGGCTATGGACTGACTGAGACGGCGGCCCCCTCTAATGTCAACCTGGTAAGCTGCGTGCGTATGGGTACAGTGGGACCCTGCCTTCCTTCGCTAAGTCAGAAAATAGCCGAGGACGGCGAAATTCTGGTCAAGGGTCCTTCCATCTTCAAAGGCTATTACAAAAACGAAGAAGCGACCCGCGAAGCCTTCGACGGCGAATGGTTCAGAACCGGTGATATCGGCGAATTTGATGAAATGGGCTATCTGCGCATCACCGATCGCAAAAAAGACCTAATCGTTAATTCAGCCGGTAAGAATATTGCCCCTCAGAAAATCGAGGCGATACTAAAGACGGTGCCTACCGTAGCCCAAGCTGTAGTGTTCGGAGATAAACAAAAACATCTGGTCGCCCTTCTCACACTGGAAGAGCAAGCGGCTATGGACCTCGGTCGCGAATTGAATCTAGATTTCAATTCATATTTTGACTTGAGCAAACATCCCGACTTTGTCTCTCATCTGCGCAAAGAGATAGCAGCACGCAGTCGCACCCTCGCCGATTATGAGCAAGTTAAACGCTTCACTATCCTAGCTTCCGACCTTTCGGTGGAAGCTGGGGAATTGACCGCTACACTCAAGATCAAACGCAATGTCGTGGCGAAAAACTACCAAGACATTATTGAATCTATGTATAGGCACGAAGAATCGAGCGATAACAAAGTTGCAGTCAGATAGTAAGAGCTAAAGCTAAAGCCAAAAGGGAAAGGGTCTCTATGAAAGACCCTTTCCCTTTAACTAACAGTTTTACCAATATCTCTATGAAAGAGCAGTAGCCGATGCTGTGCGGTCCGCTTTATCAAGAGCCGCTACCTTCAAGACTCTTGAGCGCCCGGCTTCGAGGACGAAAAGGGCACCGTCTGAACTGAAGGCTACACCCGTGGGGTTAACCAAGCCCGAGAGGAAAGTCTCGGTGCGACCTTCTCGGTTGATGCGGATAACCATACCAGCCCGTCCGGCAGTGACATAGAGCCGACCAAGGCTATCCATAGCCAGATTACCGTCATAACCGTCGGCAAAATTGAAACATTCAGATTCAGCCACTTGAATACGGGTTACTTCCCGACCATCCAGAGAGCGCTTAACCACCGAACCGGTAGCATGTTCTAAACACCAGAGGAAACCATCCGGGTCAAGAAGCAGGCCTTGGGTACCGTGTCCTGGTCCACCAAGCAAGACTTCCGATTCGCCGCCCTTGTCTATCTTGAAGATGCCGCCTGTGTTAGAGGGAAAGTTCGAGACATAGACCTCCTCTCTGGCTCCAATTGCCAAATCGGAAAGAAAAGTACCGCCTCCGGTGAGGTTGCCGTCCAATTGAGCGAGAATGCGACCAGACTTGTTGGGGTCGATTTTATAGACTGTGCCTTGTATGGTGGCAACATAGAGGACCCCTTTACGGTCAAAACGCAAACCCGAGATGGTGCTGTTGCCGCGAATGCGAGCATACTCGCTGAGGGTACCGTTGCCGTCGATAAACCAAACCGAGCCGTCGCAAGAGAAGTAGATGCCTCCCGGGCCGGCGGTCATTCGGGAAAAGCGGTTGGAAAAAGCAGAATTGAGCTGGGAGAGCACCCTGACGGCATAGCCGCGCGGAGCATCCGGCAGGTCGACTACGCCGGTGCTGCTGCTTTTCCCCTCTTTCTCTGCCGAAAAGCTGCCTTCTTCCTCTTCGTTGATTTCAGCCGAGGTGATATCAATGTGCAAAATCAGATGGAGTGGGATAAGAAAACGGCGAACATGAATCTGCCCGTCACTTTCATGAATATAAGATTCGACATCAATATGGTCATGATCGACGGTGAGGACCCGACCTGTAACCGTATTATGACAACCCATGCCGTACCAGATTAGTATCTTCTGCCTGGAATCTACAAATCCTTGCAACCTGGTCCTGAAACTCATAGCAAATTGTCCTCGAAAATACCCAACTACATCCAGAGAAGTACAAAGTTATGCTTCTATTCTTGTACCCAATCTTGCCTGTCTACAATCAGGGCATGGTTCCAAAATTGTTCAATCTTGTAGAAACTGCGTTCTTTTTCTTGCAAAACGTGCACGATGACATGACCGAAATCAAGTAGAACCCAACGTCCCTCGCCTTTCCCTTCTATAGATTTTGGCTTGGAGCCCAAAGCTCTTAATTTGTCATCGACATTGTCAACTATTGCTCTAACTTGGGCTGCCGACTCGGCTCCGGCAATGACAAAATAATCGGCAAGCAATGTCACCTTGCTGACATCCAGGACTACTACAGATTTAGCCTTCTTCTCTTCACAAGCATTGGCGGCAGCATAGGCTGCCAGCTTAGCGTCGCCTGTATCTCTTAGCTCTCTTAGCGACTCTCCTTCTGATTTCTCTAAATTAGCCAGCTTTTCACGGTTTTCCATTTTTTGTTGCTCAAAAATCACACTATTAAAAATATGCCTAGAATGCCAATTTTACCAGTCTAATCAATATCGACCAGCATAGACTTTGCATCAGTTCTAAAAAAGAACGATTATCAAGAACCACATTTTATTCCAGAACCCTTGTTTCAGCCCTTGGGGTGCTGTATTCTCTCATCTCACGTGGTTATTGAACCGCCAAGAGTACACTAAGCATGTTGTTCTCGTGATAACCGTGATAAATAGGAAGAGTAGGAGGAACCCCTGTGAACAAAGCAGAATTGGCTGCCGAAATCGCTGCACGTACCAATACAACCAAGAAGTCTGTCGAAGAAATGCTTGCCGCATTCACCGATGTAGTTACTGAAACAGTCGCCAAAGGTGATCGCGTTACCCTGGTTGGCTTCGGCACCTTCTTGCCCCGTCAAAGACAAGCTCGTGAAACCAACAACCCGCAAAAACCCGGCGAAAAGATCAAAGTACCCGCCAAGCGCGTACCTGCCTTCCAGCCTGGCAAAGAGTTCAAAGATACTGTAGACCGCAGCAAATAATTACAGTAACTTGTAACCAAAATGCAAAAAAGAGGCGCTTCACGGCGCCTCTTTTATTTTTCTGTCGGCAAGCTCATATCTAGCTTGCCCTTATGCAGTTGCTGAACCTAGTTGACGATTCCGCTACGGTGTTTCTGAACCATCGAGCAATTCAAGCATGGTCTCGAGACGAGGGTCAGAAACATTCTGAAGCCCCTCCTTGACAATCGAAAGAGCCAATGGTCTGTTGCCGTTCTCAGCCTGAAGGCAAGCCCCTCGCAGGTAAGCTTCCACATAGCGGGGATTTGCTCTGAAAGCCTTGGCGTAGCTATCTCTGGCTAAGGAAAGATCATTATCTTCTTCGGCGCAGAGACCCAGTTCGAAGAAAACCATAGACTCTAGAGTAGAGGCCCGACCATCTCTTTGATGAGAACGCGCCTGGTCCAATAAGTTGGACGCTTCAGTGAGCTTATCAATAGCCAAGCCATAGTTGCCCTTGATTCGCTCGCTCAAGCCTTGATCATAAAGGCGGTAACCATCCTGCAAAAGTGCATAATTGCGACGCCGGGGCTCCATATCATAGTCCGGCGGTGATATACCTACCTCCGGCGGTCTGGCCGCACGCCTCACTTGTTTCTGCGCTTTGCTCCGCCTAGAACCCGCGTGCCTGCTGCCGACTCTTGCACCAGAAGAAGCTGCTCTCCTGCTGGAGCCCACCCTGCGCTTAACCGAGCTCTTCTTTGTGGAGCTTGTTTTCTTGCGAGCTTGAGCCGGCTCTGCATTCAGAAGAGGCAAAAGTAAAAGAATAACAAGCAAAGAAAGGAGCCGACTCCATTGCCAGCTCCTTCTTTCATTGCTTACAGTCGAATTAGCCGTTTTTCTCACAGGCTTCGCGTTCTTCCGGGCTGACTGCCTTCATGGTCAAATTAACACGATTTTTCTCGTCAATCTCTTTGACCTTGACTATTACTTTCTGCCCGATAGAAACAACATCTTCTACCTTTTCAACCCGGCGATTTTCCAATTGCGAAATATGCACCAGACCTTCTTTTCCGGGCAGGATTTCGACAAAGGCACCGGCTGGAATAATGCGAGTCACTTTACCGACATAAACTCCGCCGACAGTGACTTTCTTGACTAAACGCAAAATCCAGTCGCGGGCGGCTTCACCACCGGCTGAATCTACCGAACCAATACGAACTGTGCCGTCATCTTCTATATCAATGGTGGCACCGGTTTCTTCGATAATGCGGCGAATCATCTTACCGCCAGGTCCAATAACAGTACCGATATCTTCTTGAGGTATCGAGACTGTAAGGATACGAGGAGCCCAGGTGGAGAGCTCTTTCCTGGGACCAGGCAAGGCTGCTTCCATCTTATCGATAATGTGGATACGACCGCGTCTAGCTTGGTCGAGGGCGACCCTCATGATTTCGATTGAAATTCCTTCGATCTTGATATCCATCTGCAAGGCTGTGATACCGTCTCTCGAGCCGGTTACTTTGAAGTCCATATCGCCGAGGAAGTCTTCAAGCCCCTGAATATCGGAAAGAATGGCAAAACGGTCGCCTTCCAGAATGAGACCCATGGCGATACCGCCTATTGTCGTCTTCATCGGCACGCCGGCATCCATCAAGGCTAAAGAAGAACCGCAAGTAGAAGCCATTGAAGTAGAACCATTGGATTCGAGAACTTCAGAAACAACCCTGATTGTGTAAGGGAATTCCTCGTGGGTAGGCAGAGCCGGAATAATGGCTCTTTCGGCTAAAGCACCGTGGCCGATTTCGCGGCGACCAGGTCCGCGCATTGGCTTGACTTCACCAACCGAGAAACCAGGAAAGTTGTAATGGTGCATATAGCGTTTTTCGGTTTGCGGATCGATCGAATCCAGTTTCTGTGCGTCGGAACCGATGCCCAATGTGGCCACCGAAAGAACCTGAGTGGTGCCGCGAGTGAACAAACCGGTGCCGTGAGCGCGAGGAAGAACTGAAGTTTCAACCGTTATCGGTCTAATTTCGTCGCAGCGTCGTCCGTCCGCTCTGACGCCGGTATCCAGCACTTGGAAACGCATCAATTCGGCTTCATAATATTCCAGCGCTTCTTTAATGGCCCCGTTGGAAAGAGATCTCAATTCGTCATCTTCGGGCAGAGCAGCGATGGCAGCATCGACAGCCGCCTTGGCTTCATCAACCAAGGTCTGTCTAACAATTTTGTCGGTAACAGAAGCCATAGAAGCTTTCAGCTTATCGGTGGCTTTCTCTTCGATAATTAGACGCAAGCGCTTGTTCGGCTCAGGAGCGGCAAGTTCTTTCTTCTCGATACCAAGAGCCTTAATCAACTGTCTCTGGGCTTCGATTTGCTTTTTGATCAGCTGGTGACCATAGTCGATTGCAGCGAGCACATCTCTCTCACTAACCAGTTTGCAGCCGGCTTCCACCATCATGATTGAGTTTTCAGTACCAGCAACGACAATGTCCAAATCAGACTCTTCCAACTGTTCGTAAGAAGGATTGCCAACCAGGTTACCGTTCACACGAGAAACGCGCACGGCGCCAACCGGACCGGAGAAAGGCAGACCGGCCAGTTCGATGGCAAAGGAAGCACCGAGCATGGCTAAAGTATCAGGCGGGGTTTCCTGATCTGCACTCATACAAGTGGCAACTATCTGTACGTCATTGCGATAGCCTTCCTTAAATAAAGGGCGAATTGGTCTATCGATCAAACGACTGGTCAAAATGGCTTTGTCAGGAGCTTTACCTTCGCGACGGCCAAAACTGCCAGGTACGCGACCGACGGCATAAAGCTTCTCTTCGTAGTCGACAAGAAGTGGGAAATAATCGATACCTTCCCTGGGATTCTTGCTCTCTGTGCAAGTAACCAAAACCATTGTGTCGCCACAATATACTTCGACGGCGCCGTGGGCTTGTTTAGCCATGCGCCCCGTCTTGACAACAATTGTTTTTCCGTCCAACTCAATTTCGGTCTGACGAACCACTGAACAATTCTCTACTTGCACGTTCTCTACCTCGATATACTCAGGACGGTTCTACCTTGAACCATCCAATGTTTTGCTTTTCTTACTTCTAAAATTTGGTTCTGCCCTGCTTGCTAGCATCGAACAAGCTACTTCGATTAAGCTACTTCGATTAAGCTGCTGGCTTTGCCTAATGGAGTTTGCCGACTCTTGCCAGTCTTGCAATGCTTTGAAAATATTCAATGAAAATATTCAATTTGCCAAGCAGGCGCAATAAACAAAAAGGCGAGCCCGGGGGCTCGCCCTTAAAAACGAAATTTAGCGCCTCAGTCCCAGTTTCTCGATGAGCTTGCGATAACGCTCATTATCTTCCTTCATGAGGTATTGGAGCAATCTGCGTCTCTTTCCTACCATCATGAGCAAACCGCGACGGCTATGAAAATCTTTGGAATGGGTCTTTAAATGTTCGGTCAACTGATTGATGCGTTCGGTCAGCATCGCCACCTGAACTTCAGGAGAACCAGTGTCCTTGGTGTGGGTTTGATTATTTGAAATTATCTCTTGCTTACGTTCTGCTAAAAGTGCCATTACTTCTTTCCATCAACTATTGATATTCTTACGATATTCGGCGTTGGTAGATAATATCATAAGCGGCACATGGCGATGCAGTAACCCTTTGCACCTGCTTGATTTCTTAACAGTCGATAAAATTTGACTGCAATTGGCAAAAGCCTCATGAGTCTTCAACTAGAAGGCGAGGAAGGGCTAATAGCAAGACTGGATGAGCCGAAATTGGTATCGAAAATTATAAATGTTTAGGTTTATAAAAAAGAGAGCCTCTCTAAGAAAGGCTCTCTCAAATCACTACAGATTCCCAGTTGATTAGGGTTTCTGAAGTTCAGGCTTCCACTCGTCGAGAATGGCGCCTTCGATGGGGCAAACAGACAAGCAAGCGCCGCAATCGATGCAGGTGCTGTCGTCTATATAGGTATATTTTGTGCCTTTGGTATTGGTTTTACCCTCAGCCCAGTGAATGCACTCAACGGGACAAACCGGAATACAATCGGCAATGCCTTCGCATATGTCAGCAACAATTGTGTAAGCCATCAGCAAACTCCTTACAGATATATTTTTAGTAAGCCAGGGGACAAGACTTTTATATCTATCGCCTTTTCAGCACCTATCGGAAAGGGACAGCTAACCAATATTTACTAAAAAAGCTTGTCCGGTCACACCGAACCAACTCCCTAATTCTTAACACATTTTGCCCGCTAATGAGCGTAGTAATTCTGAATAATCTTTGAAAACAAAAAGCTAGAAAAACAATTACTTACTTATGCATGACGCAGGCGGCGCCTTTGGTGAATAATTATCGCTGTTGGAAGCTTTCAAAAGATAAAAGAGGTTTGAGTTGAAAGTAAACATATATACACCTGCAGGCGCGCACGTCGGCTACTTTCAAGATCCCAAGATTGAGACATTCAGAGATGGGGATTATGAAATCTCCGGTGCATTCCATGCTCCCTCTGGTGAACTGACCACAAAGGTAGAGTTCAATCCTCAGGCATTGCCCTACAGCGCCGATTTAGGAGAAGCGGGCAAAGATCACAAGAAGCTCAAGAATGTCTATGTGCAGAGAGGTCGTCAACCGGTATTAATGAGCGGTCAGGCTTCCTAGCAACATTTTCAAAATAAGTAAAAACAGCGGCTGGAGGGGAAGCCGCTGTTTTTGTTTCTTTCTAAACGATGGTTCCTATTCATAGCTGGGGGCTTGGTGAGGGTCGGAACCATTCATATCTAAGTTATAGCAGTCGCAAAGAGGGCATTTAGTATAGGTAGGACAATAATTCTCTATTGGATTTCTTATGTTAGGGTGGTAATAAGAAGACCAAGGCTCAGGACATTAACTTGAACAGCGACCCGTTAGCCCACCTGGATTCAACCGATGACGGTGAGTCTTTCTCCAGAGAGAGACCTCAGCCGGATAGCGCCTCAGAGAATCGCTCAGAGCCTTCTCAGGCAGAAAGCACTAATGCTCCGGTCAGAGAGCGAAAAGTCCTCCTGGTAGAGCCCGACGAAAAAGATAGACAACTGATGCGGTCGGCAATTTTAATGCAATCGCCTATTTTTGACGTTTTTGCCGTGACCAGTGCCGAAGAAGCCCTTAACCTGGCCAGGTCAACTTCATTCGATGTGGTGGTTGCCGCCAACGAACTGAATGGGTACCCCTTCGAAGACCTCCTTAAGGGTCTGAATGTCTGCCTACCCTTCTCGCCGGTAATAGTTGTGACCAGGCAAGATTCGCCCGATCTTGCTCTGAAGTTGCTCCTATCCGGGGCCAGTGACTACCTGCCCAAGTTCGGTGAATTTCAGCGTTTTCTCCCCCGCACTATCACTACCAATTTGCAACGCGCCATAATCATTGAAAATCTCAAAGAAATGTACGAGAAAGTGGAACAGTCCTCAAGAGATGAGGCTCTTCTCAACCGATTCGTAGTCAATATCCATGGTTCCCTAGACATCCAAGACATTTTAGATAGAGCCACCGAAAGCCTATTGGAAGAATTCAACGCCGCCCGAGCGATCATCTGTCTAATCAAAGAGCCTGACAATGAAATGCGCATTGCCAGACAGCGCACCCGCAACGAAATGTTGCCGGTTTCGGATCGCTCTCCAATATTCAGCCGTTATCACGACATGCTATTGGATGTGGGCGAGAGACGCCCGCTTGTGGTCATGCAAGACGATACTTTTCCATTTGCCACTGATGTCAGGGGAGAAATGCTCAACTATCGAATCAAGTCGATGGTCATGTTACCGCTCGTCTACAGGGGGCGACTGACAGGACTTTTACACCTCGACGAGGACCGCGATTCACGCCTTTGGAATGCACGAGACATCAATATACTCAATCGGATGGCCAATCAGCTAAGCATCGGTCTTTACCAAGCCAAGCTCTATCAGTTGGTTAATGCGCAAAGCTCATCAATAGACAAACTAACCGACCTCTGCGCCCAGCTCAACAAGGTGGTGGACAGCACCAAAGAGCTGACCGAGCGCACCGAAAGCAGAGAGAAAGTAAGAATCAAACTCTCTTCAAGAGAAATTGAAGTTCTCAAGAAAGTAGCGCAAGGACTCTCTAACAAAGAAATTGCCGAAGAACTGCACATCACTGAAGGGACCACCGAAGTGCACGTTTCCAGACTGCGCAAAAAGCTCAATTTGAGCACCAGAGCGGCCTTAGTACGCTATGCCTATGAAAATCATCTATCGTAAACATATAGCCCTATCCGCTTCTCTTCCTGCTGGAGAGGCACATCTTTAGTTGAAAACTCAATCTAGTTGCAGTTTAAGACTCAGTCCCTTATTTTGCCGCTGGTTGTGCGAGTGACACGTCTAAGTCCATTGGGATTGGGCTTTGCCAACAAAAGCCAGGTCTCTTGCTTGAGTGCATTGCCGGCAAAGTCAGGCTGCAAAAACGACTGCTCGTTGTTCTGTCCCCGAGTAGCACCATCTCCTTGGCGGCTGCCCTCTTCACTCCATTTCTGAAAGCGGTACCATCCTTCGCCATCTTGCCTTTTCAGTGCCATAGAATAGAAAAGGGCATAGTCGCTGTTCTCTGGGTAACTTTCTTTGAGCTTTCGCAAATACTCTAGCGAAAGAGACAGATTATCCGCCTTCAAATATTTGAAAGCAGCTTGCAGTAATTCTTCCTCTCTCTTTTCCATCGAGTTGGAGGCGATTGGCTCTGACTCTTTAGAACCATTGGGACTGGAAGCACTGCTATCTGCCGGTTCTGCCAGACTAGGCCTTAAGGGTTTGAGTAAAGAAGCAGGTTTCACTTTAGCGCCCCCATGACAATTATTTGCGGGCTTGCCTTTGTTGCTTGCTAAAACAGGCTCACTTGCCGGAAAATACATACTTTCAAGGAGCAATAGGATGAAAAGGGAGGCTTTCATCGCAAAGCGGTTAAACTTGCCGGAAAATGCGGACATCTATCTGTAAGTTTCCTGTTTTGTTTTTTGGGACATCGTCTTAAGTGTTTCAAGCCTGCTTACTCAGTAATACTTTAGATGATTTTGTGGTTTTGTGAGCCCATTGGAAACAGAAACCAAAGTTGAGATCGAGACCCAGTCAAGCACGGTGAACACGTCTTGGCTGATTTTGCGTTTCTTAGTCGGCTGGACTTTTTCAATCATCATATTGGTTGGCGTCGCACTCATGATCAATATCGATTGGGCGCGACCGAAAATGCAAGAAGTTATGGCTGAAGCGCTGCACCGTCCGGTCAAACTTGGACATCTGCGCTGGTACCTTGGCCTGAACGGAATCACCATCACCACCCGCAATATCATTGTCGAGGAGAAAAATGGAGACCCCTTCTTAAAAGCACGAAGCATCAACCTCGGGCTCTCAACGAGAGCTTTGCTCACCGGCAAAGTAGTTTTGAAACATCTGAAATTTGATCATCCCGAGTTTCATGCAGTAAAGCTCAAGCCAGGCGGCTGGAATTTTGAAGACTTGCTCGTTGATTCGACAGAAGTACATTTCATCCAGGTGGACGGCGGTAAAGTCTTAGTCAGGGACGAAAGCAGAGATGCAGTGGTCAAGGAAGCCGTGGACCTGGAAGATGTTACTTTCAAATTCAACTGGCCGCGCCCAGACCAAAAGCTACCGATCTACTTGAGTCTAGCCCTGCCGAGTTCTGACAACGCCAAAGCAAGAAACTATTTGCGCGTCGAAGGCTTTACGACAGGCAGCAGGAAAGGTCTGATTGACACAGCCCTAAGCCTCAATCTCAGTGCCAGCGATATGCACAGCGACGACTTACGTAAAATTTTGGCTATCGCCTTGGACGATAAAGAACAGAAAGCACTAGTAGCAGGCAGTGGCGACAAACAAAAGCGCCCAGTCTCAGATTTGGATGCTCTAGTTAGTTTCAAGATGGATCTTAACGGCGACGTCAACAAAGGCTTCAATTCAACTATCTCGACAGAAATCAAAGACCTCTCGGTTAAAGGTCGAGATATCGGTGAAATCAAAACCAACGATGTCAAATCACAAGGTGCCATTAGCCTAGATAAAAATGAGCTGAAATGGAAAGACCTTTCACTCAACATTGGGGGCATTGCCATAAGCTCCAAGGGCAACCTCAACGATTGGCAGGGCAAAAAGCCAAGTTATAAACTCGATGTCGAAAGCAATATTGCCGACCTGACCAAAGTCGGCAAAGCTGTTGATTTGACCAAACTGAAAAAAGATAAAGAGAACGATGCCATAAAAGACCTCACCCGGAAACTTAGCGGCAAAGCCTTCTTTCAAATCAATGTGGAAGGACTTGCAAAACAGGCAAAATTGATCACGAAGATGGAATTGGAAGGTCTGCCGATAGGAGAATTGGTGGAGAGTATCTCACCTGAATCGGCGCCCTATCTCGCCTTGGCAGGTATTACCCGCGAAACCAAAGTCAAGGGACACATCGAAAGCCACCCTGGGCGCAAGCTGAAAATCAATAGCGGGCAGATTTCGGTGCCGGACTCGCTGATTAAGTTGGAAGGTGAACTCGACCTTTTGCGAGACGAAATGGACCTAAAGTTCAACCTTGATCAACTCTCGCTCAAGAAAGTTTGGACCAAGGCACTGGACTCGAAAGAGACCGTTAATTTTTTGACATCGCATCTGGAAGGTAAAGCACCCAAAGATCTGCTCGTGGAAGGTCTGATTAAAGCTAACGGCACGGTCCGCAAGCTGCGCAATCGAGCTAATCCAGAGATGACCATGACCACCGAACTCAGGGGCGGTTCCTTTGGGGCGAGAGATCGCAGCCTGACCACAAGCGATATCCTAGGAAAAATCGACCTCAAGGATGGCAATCTGGCACTCAAGTCTATCGAAGGCAAGTTCGGGAAAACCGGCAGATTCACTCTCACCGGTAACATCAAGAACGTTCTCGGCGCTCTTCCCCAATCAGACATTTCGTTTTATGGAAACAATATCGAGTTCGATAATTTAGGCAAGGTCATGTCTCTCTTTGGATTCGCCTTCCCGGCAATTACTGAAGGACATTTGACTGGTCGAGTGAAAGAGCTTTCCATCAAAATCTCAGGCAATCCGAAGAAGCCCCAAGTCTTCCTGAGCGCCGCCCCTGAAGACATTTCCTATCAACCTCCCGGTTTGAGCCGTTCACTCAATGCGGTGTCAGGTTCAATTGTTTTTGCCAATGACAAAATCACACTTTCAGATGTAGACATTGTGACGCACGGTATGAAACTGACCACCTCGCTCACCATTTCAGATTTAAGTGGTAAGGCAGGCTTATCAAACTTGCATCTCAAGTCTGATGGTATAGATATTGGCGACATAGACTACTATCTGACCTCTCCTGTCTTGCCTTCGCCACTGAGAAAGCAATACCGCGATTTTCTCAATGTCTACAAAATCAAGAATCTTCACGGACGGATTTACGGCGACCTGGTTGTGGAGCCTAGAGACCGCGGCGAAGCGGACATAGAAGGGGTGATTGGCTGCTATTCAGTAGGCGCTCTAGTTGGTCAAAAGGACGAACTAGAACTGCCTCTTGAGAGGATTGCCGGTATTATCGCCGCATCAGGCAATGAGCTGCTCATTCAAGATCTCTCCGGCAGTATCCGCTCATCAGAGTTTCAGTTGAATGGTACAGTCAAAGATTACAAATCAAAAACACCCAGCTGGAAGACTGACCTGAGACTTACATTTGCTCCAAACGAGTTTCTAGACTTGGTTCCGCACATTACCAAGAGCCTTACCTCAGGCAAGATGGAAGTGCTTTCGAAGGGTCCCTTGCTCATCAAGGCTCAAGTACAGGGTAATCCAGAGAGCAACAGTATGATCTTCAACTGCCATGCAGATGCTAACAACGATCTGAGAATTTCCACCCCCCTCTTCACCATCAACCAACCTAAAGGAGACGAACTAAACCTGGATGGTTCAGTCAGTCTAGACAAGAACGGTATGACCTTACATAGCACAAACTTGCTGGTCGGCGAAGCAGGACTTAAGGCGCAAGGCGACTATAAGTGGATAGACGACTCAATCAATCTCACCGTATTGTCACCAAATCCGGTGCCAGCCAAAACAATTATCGGACTAGTCGACCCAAATCTCAATACAGCCAATATGCTTGGCACCATAGACGGTTCCATTGCCGTAGAGGGGACAATCAGACAACCTAAGCTGAGCGGCAAACTATCTCTAGACAGAGTCGGCAATAAAGATTATGAAGTTTATGACGTCAATGGCACCATAGCCACCGAGAACATCTCGGCAGTGAAGAACTCACCCGATGCAATTTCCGTCGCCCGTGTGGACATAGACCGTCTCAGATACAGGAAACTGCGCGTCAATGACATCGGGGGCGTGGTAGAAGTGCTGAGCGCGGGCACAACCGGCAAAGACGGAACAACAAATCCGCCTCGGATACACCTGAAAGATGTGACTGCACGAGCGGCAGGAGGCCACATCAAGATGGACGGCTCATTCGACCTAGCTAGAAATGCCACCGCATTCAATGCTTACTTGTCCAAGATTCACATGGAAGAGATTGTGGACCGCGTTTTCGATGCCCCAGACGAAATGACCGGTGCACTAGACGGCGAATTGCACCTCACCACGAGAGGAACAACCGACAAGGAAATGCTGACGAATATGGAAGGCACAGGCAGCATAAACATCGAGAAGGGAATCGTAGCTCGCTTTGGTCAGCTGCAAACTAAGTTGACGCAAGCAAACTTGCTGTCGCAAGGCATATTGGGTTTTAATCTCAACAATCTTCTACAGTCGGTGGCTCCCGTCAGAAGCGGAGAGTTTAATGAACTAACAAGCCGCTTCCACATTTATAAAGGCGCCTTAGCAATTAAGGAACTGCGCTTCTCTGGCGATGATTTGCGTCTATGGGGCGCGGGAGCGGCGGACTTAACGGAAAATACCGTAGACATAGAAATTGCAGGCACTCTGCCGCGCGTCACCGAAAGTTTTCTAGGTGGAACCCTTGGTAGACTAAGCCGCAATATCACCGTATCCGGTATCTTGAGCAAAGTTACATTTGGTGCACTAGAAAATCTACCATCGCTTCCTATCATAGGAGACATTGCGTCAGATAAACCAAGGGCTTTCAGCTTTAAGGTTCAGGCACCGGCACAAGACGCCAAACAAATTGCCAAATCCATCGAGAAGTCTTTCCGCTTTCTGCCAAACAAACAAGCAGCTAGCGCCCACCCAGTTCCGGGTCTTTAAAAGGCACCACCGGCAATATCTCCCTCTTGCTATTGGGTGAGATATGTGTACTATATATTCATGATTGAGAAACCGAATAGTTCCCAAGGGCTGCCGCAAGTCAGCCCCAATAAGCTTCCGCAGCCGAGCCTGCCACAGCATCGTGGCGATGCTGCGCAAGCTAGTATCGCAATCGACAAAAGATCATTATCAGCAAGATCTAGACAAGCTAACAGAAGAGTTCAAGACCCCCCCACCTCAAATACATCGTCACTGAGGAAATGGCTAAAGCCCTACCTTCTTTATGTCAGATCAGAAAGAGCACTCTCTGAAAATACGCTCTGGGCCTACACTAGAGATCTGGAAGCATTTTGTCATTGGTTTGCAGGGGATACGGCGAACGTTGGGAAAGAATTGCCAACACGCGGAGACATCACTCGCTTTCTAGCAATCCTCAAGAGAGAAGGACAAGCAACAGCGAGCCTCGCAAGAAAGCTCGCAAGTTTAAGAGGCTGGTTCGCCTGGTTAGTTACCACTGGCAGAACGAGCGAAGATCCTCTTGAGACCTTTGAGTCGCCCCATAAACAGAAGAAGCTGCCGCAAGTACTAACCACACAAGAAATGCAGGTCTTAATCGAGGCTGCAGTTGAATCAAGAGACAAAGCCATATTGGAACTGCTATATGGAGCAGGTCTGCGAGTATCTGAACTTGTCGGACTTCGGGTTAAAGATCTCAATCTAAAGCAGAACTATGTTCACTGCCTAGGTAAAGGCAATAAAGAACGTATTGTTCCAATAGGCATGGAAGCCGTAAGGGCTCTAAACGACCACTTACAAGCTCGAAAAGCGAAACAGGAAGTTCTAGACCATAAGAAGATCAGAGTGGGAAGACCAAAAAGGAAATCAAACAACCCGAGAAGAGTAACCTCCGACGAGTTTCTATTCCTAGATAGCGAGGGGAAACAGCTCTCGAGACTGATAGTGTGGCAACTGATAAAGAGACTAGCTGTAAAGGCTGGGATCAAAAAGGAAATTTCTCCACACACACTTAGACACAGCTTTGCAACACATTTGCTTGAAAATGGAGCAGACTTGAGAGCTGTGCAGGAACTTCTTGGACACTCAAATCTAGTTACAACTCAACTTTACACGCACGTTTCGAGAGCCCACCTAAAGACTGCATATCAGCAAGCTCAAATGGGCTTTGCGACACTTCAACTAGAGTCGCCAGCGAATACGAACTAATTTAATCGAATGAAGAGAGGCTTCTAAAGCTCGATAATTTCGCGGTTTACAGGTCATTGACAAGGTTAAACCGATATCGGTCGAAGCAATTTAATCGCAGACTTTTGAACTTTTTCAGGCCAAATTACGTCTTCATTAATGTGGAGCGTGAGGCTTGAAAAATGAAGCAGAAAAAAATCAATGTGCAAGCTGCAATAAATAGTAGGCTCACTGACAAGGACGAGAGAGAGAGATTCAGAAGAGTTTGGCTAGAATTCAAATCGATATTCCCAGATGATAAAGCTTGCTGGAAAGACCTTGTCAGTCAGCTGCAAAAAGACGATTTACTTTACTGCAGAAATTGCTATGGCACTGACCTAACCATTGCCCTATCTCAAAGGAAGTATAGCTGTACGCTATGTAAAATAGATGGAAGCATAACTTCCAATACCTTCTTTTCGAGAGTGCGTAAACTGTGGTCATGGTATGCGGCAATTTGGCTTGCAGATCACAGTATTATCATCAATTCTTGCTTTCTTGCAGACATCACTGGCATTGCCAGTTCCTCTGCTCAACATATAAACAAGAGCATCATGTGCGTGCTTGCCGAAACAAAAACCACGGAAGTTTCTGAAGTGTCCTCACTTCACTTCTTCGACATAATTAGGAAAAGAAGCATACTAACTGCAAAGCTCAGTAAACCAATATCGGAAGAAATCGAAATCTACGATCGGAGGAAAGCCAAAGCAACGAACAGAGCAGGCTCAAGCAACGCAGAAAGCCCCAATAATTCGGGAAAGAAGAGAGGGGCAGGGAAAACCGGAAGCAACTGTCAGACGGGCACCGCAAAGAAGAAACAAGAGAAGGATCTAGGAAATAGACAGAGAGGAGTGACATCAGGAAAAGATGCAAAGACTCTGAGAGCTGAAAAGCATTCTGCTGATGAACTAGTCATTATTGCCCTGCTCCAGAGAGGAGATATGTCCATCGAGAGCATTCTCAAGAAAACGAAATGGGACGTTTCTCGTCTCAATGTCGCGCTCTCTATCTTAGAGCTCTTCGGAAAAATCAAGATAGTAGCTGGCGGCAATGTATCAATCATGAGCAGCCATGATTTGTTCAATCAAGAGAACGCGACTAGAGATCAAGAGACAAAAAGAGAGTGTCGGCTTTCTAGCTTTTACCACGCAAACAAGCGGCACAGCTGCCTCATTGAAAAATGCGCTGGACGAACTTCAGAAGCAGGCGCAAAGAGTCTTATAGCACATTTGACAAGTTTCAAAATCGGCATCAAACGGATATTTGGAGGCATTAGTCGCAAGTATCTTCAACTCTATCTCTCTTTGATAAAGTGTGACACTATCAAAACACCTGAAAAGAGTCCGGGTGAATGCAGAAATACCTTGCTTAAGTTGTGCCTTGAAAGAAGCTATGTGGGATCGAGATACATAAAGACAATCAACAGCCCCGAGTTGTTGTCTGCGGCTTTCTCAAAGCCACAAAGAGTCGCTTAGAAAAACCTATTTGTCCAATCGAGAACATCTGCTGAACTAAGAACAAAGGGACCTGTGCTCATTTCTCAGGTGCTTCTTTGCTAAGCAAAAATCCTCTCATACTTCCTGAATGATCTGCAAAGCTCCAGCGGAATCTGGAGCTCTTTTCTCTAGATCAAGTTCCGTGAGAGCGCGAATCAATAGATCAAGCGAAAAATCTTTCGGCTCGTTTAAACAATAAGCTGGAAGCTTCGATTGACATAGAGCAAGAGGTTCCTTAGCAGTCTTGAGAAAATACAAAGTAGCCCCCAAAGAATAGAGATCGCTTTGAGGATTGGCTCGACCTTTAAACTGCTCCGGTGCCATGTAATTGTGTTTGCCGACAACGGTTCTAGTAGCGCCTGACTCCATTTCACGCGCCACATTGAAGTCTATCAATTTGATATCTTTGTCGCCGTAGTACATCAAGTTATCGGGGCTGATGTCGCGATGCACCAACGGTGGTGACAAACCATGCAAATAGGAAAGAAGAGTTAGCACTTCACTGGCAATAGAAATAATGGAATCGGAACTCAGCGGACCAGTTCTTTCAACATGGCGCTTTAGGGACTCACCCTTGACCATCTCTAGAACCAGATAAGCTCTATGGTCCTCGACAAAGTTGCTCAAGAGTTTGACAATCATGGGGTGGTCAAGGGCTGACAACAACTCGGCTTCTCTCTTGACCGCCGCGAAAGAACGCTGGCGCACTTCCATTCCAGCATTTACAGGAAGCACGAACTCCTTGAGAATCACAGGTCCGGTCCGGCTCGATGCCTCGTAGATTTTTGCTTGACCACCTGTTGCAACTCTCCCAACTATCTCATACTCACCCTGATTCAAAAGAGTCCCAGTTGGGAGTTCCTCTTCTCGGCTCCGCTTCAACGAGTTCATATTATCAAGCCAAAATTTCGTATAGGAAGCCACTCCATTACGAGCAACTATCGTTTGAAAGCTAGTATCTTTGCACTGTTCAGGCAAAAGAACGTCCAAGGTCGCAATGAATCTTTCTTTATCCGACTCCAATGTGAATGAATCAAGTGGAACATCGAACTCCACAAAAGAGGAGCGAAGAAGATTGATAATATGAAGATTTTTGCCAGTAGATAAGCCCTTCAAATCATTGACAAGATTAATACGGTTCTTCAAATTAAATCCTGTAAGGTCATAGCGAAGTCTAAGGTTACCGCCCCGAAGCAGCTCGGTGTAGGAATCGCCATAGCCGCACGGACCTGAGAAGTTAGCTGGGGTGCTATTCAGACTGCGACTACTTACAGAAACGATCGCATTCTCTGAAATCAGATCGTCTTTCGATAGAAAATGGACCGATTGAAACCCAGACCAAAGGAAGAGCTGCGAATCACGAGATGTTTGGAATCGCCACGACAACTTCAGTCCGTTAGCAAGAGATACTAAGTTGGTAGGAAAATCATAAGCAGTGCCGTGCAAACGAAGTTCCCAAAAGAACCAAGCCATAGAGAATAGAATTGAGAGAGCGGCAAAAACCGCAAAGACGCTGTTGAAAGAATATTCAAGAGCACAGCTGGTAATCGAAATAAAACCGATAACGGTTAAGCCAAGAGTGAGAGCCGCAAACGCAAGCCTAATTGGAGCTCTAGACCTTAGCCCTAGTGCTCTTTGCTTCTCACTTAGCACCCACTTGCTTACCACAAAATCTTGCTCACTTGGAATCAGCAAATGTTCGGAGTTATCATCAAAGCCTTCGGAAGGTGTCATCACATCTGGTTCCAACTAAGTTATCCCCAAGCTTTTTTCACTCACCAGCGCCAAATCAATATCAAGCCTTACCAGACCTATCAAAACTACCAGAACTATTGACATTGCATATCTCCCTTAGCTAAGGAACTCAATGTCAAAGCCAGTTCTTCTGCTGATGGTCGAGACTCAAGTTCAATACTTGTCATCGCCGCAATCAAATTGTCAAACTCAGCGGATACTAATTGCTTATCAACCTCTGATACACGACTAGTTGAAATTGGCTCAGGATCTTTTCCAGTTAGCAAGTAAAAGAGTGTTCCACCAGAAGCAAAAATATCGCTCTTTAGGCAAGCTCGTCCCTGGAACTGCTCAGGCGGGATATAGCATTGTTTGCCAATGAGAGTCCCGGTTAGATTGCCGACAAACTCATTGGCGGCCCCAAAGTCTACAAGCGTTATCTTCCTGTCTTTCTCCCTAATTATTATATTGTCCGGCGTTATATCACGGTGCACTACCGGTGGTGAAAATCCATGCAAGTAAATCAAGACTGAAGCAAGCTGTTCCGCTATTTCCAAAACTTCACTTTGATTGAATGGCCCTTTGAGTTTGACATGCTGTCTAAGGGACAGTCCTGCTACAAACTCGAGAAGAAGGTAGTGCCTACCCCTCTCTACAAAATGATCTTTTACCTGAACAATACCAGGGTGACTTAACTTGGAAAGTAAGCTAGCCTCTCTCGAGAACAGTTCTTGAAGTTTTTTGGCATTTTCGTCTGAATCTCTATCTAGCTGCACCGCGAGTTCTTTCAAGACCAAGCGCTTGCCATCAGTATCACGGACCAAATAGACCGATGACATGCCACCACAATTGAGCAGCATCAGAACTGTAAGTTCGCCATCTCTAATTGACTGCCCACATAATAAAGGCACGAAATTTGTAACTTCGAAACGCTCAGCCAAACTATCTTCCCACATTTGAGTGTAGCTCAAATTACTTTTCACCTCACCTCCAGTCAGAATATCTCGCTGCAGTGCAATCACATCCGCATTTAGACTGATGGGATCAGCATAACGAGAAAGAATGAGGAAGAGTCTCTCAATGTTCACAGAATCGAAGCCAGCTAGTGGGAAGGCGACCATACCGCCTGATTTGAAGTCGAAAACAATGAAACCTTGTTTGAACCATCCTTGCCCGAGGAAAGTCAAAACACGCTCCCTCCATGTTTTGGGAGCTAACCGCTTTTGCCCCGAGAATAGACGCTCCATGAGCCGATTGCTGGCTACACCGCGCAAACGAACCGAATGAAGATCTGTCCAAGGGCGAACGGAGCGCATATAGAGCATATCACTATGCAATTGATTGGCAGCTTTAATGCCTTTGGAGCTGAAGTCCAACTGGAGGCGCAACGTAGCAGCAACAATGAGAGGAATGACTACAAGAGTGCTGAAAAAGCTTAGTAGAGAGAACTGCCCTCCCCAGAAAAGATTAGAAAGCACGGACAATGCCACAAGGATGAATAGAATGATAAAGAACTGCGAAAGTGGTAACAGACGACAAGAAACACGTCCAGTCGCCCCGTCAAGAGCTTTGAACCGAGAAGCGCTTGAGTTTGAAACACCGACCAATTCTGGCATTAGCTCTCCTTCATCGGTAGTACTCTAACTATTCATTTAATACCCTAATGTTTGACGGCGCCACAGTCGAGGCAAAAAGTTAAGAGCCTCTTCGAGACAAGCAAGGAGAACTTAATGCCCTCAACTTTTGGAAGGTTTGCTGACAGACTTGGCGGTAGAAACAAAAGAGAGAATATTGCTATTAGAGATAGAGGACGGACGCTAGCAGCGTTGATGTTGCTCTGTCTCTTTTGGACTTTCAGTTTCAGTGATTTGAGCGGGGCGGCTGGTTCGGTTTTTGCGCAGAGCGGAGAGAGCAATCTCAGTCGCAATCTCACCGTTCTATATGCGACAACAAGGTTCAACGATAGTCCGAGCGGAAGACCCTTATACGGGGGCTCAAGACATCTCAATATCGGAGCTGGTTCGACTGAATACGGCACTATCTCGTTCTTACGTCCAGATGATGGAGCTTCCACCACCGCTTCCAAGAGTTTTGCCGACCTGCGCGCCGTCATGGGGCAACGAGACACCTACTGGAAGCAAGCCAGCCTTGGACAAATTTCGAGACTTTCAGACAGCGAGTTCTTTTCTAAAGTGAAAGACTTTCATGGTCTTATTTGCTTATATGTTCACGGCTATGACATGACCTTCGACGAAGCCTCAAGAGAAATTGCCGAATTGGCTGATGAGTACCGTCGGCGCAATCCAAGCGTACCAATCTTGCCGGTTTTCTTTTCCTGGCCTTCACCGGGTAATACGGCCGACTATACCGGCGACGAAGCCAATCTCGACTGGAGCGAGAAACCTTTCCGCGAATTTATCGACCGCCTGGCGCTGGAGAAAGCCAGCGATAGCTACATAGATTTCATCGCCCATTCCATGGGCAGCCGTTATGCCTTCGCCTATGGCTCGGCCAAAGAGATGTATCCCAGACCAGTATTTCGAAATGTCATTCTCTCTTGTTCCGACATGGACTACCACGCTGCAGAACAAAAGAAAGACGACTTGCAAAAGGTTGTAGAACGCAATCTGTATGTTTTAACCAATGATAACGACGGTCCATTAATCACCAGTCAGGCTTTGCATGGACAGCCAAGACTGGGTCGCCCGGTCGATTCGGGAACACAGGTGCGCCAGAGCGCAGGCGACTTAATCGGACTAAGCAACAACAAACTGAGCACTTCTGACCTATTGTCTAAAGTGACCCGAGGCAGCAAGAGCAAACTTCTCAATCAAATTGCCGGCGTGGCCGAAGGATACCTCTCGAGAGGAAGCAACAACGGCAACAGCCCAAGAGAAACATCGGAAGTATCAGGCTGGCTGAGCGCCAATCCTTTGCTTAGCCGGGAATGGGGTCCGAAAGCCCGTTTGATCGATACAACTGGTCTAGTCACACTGAACATGGGCCATAGGCTTGCCTGGCCGCTTATTTCCGGGCTCATTCTACCGGAACCAACCTATAGTCCCTTCCTTGTCACCTCTATTCACAAAAGACCAGATGCACTTTTGCTCAAACAGATGGGTGGAAGTCCGCGTTACCTGTATCGCTGGGAAAAAATTGACTTAAGCAAACTAGACCGCTAGGACTACTTAAAAACTTTTAACAACCTGCAGTAAAAAGGTAAGGCTTGGATGGGTTACCTTATTACTGATTACCTGCATTTCTATCAGGTTACCTTCAAGGAGGCTGACTTTCACCTTCCAGAAGGCTGAGTCAACTGTCGAGCGCTGAAGTTTATAAGCCAGACCGAATTTTTGACACCACGCAGGCTGAATTGCGGTTATTTACAGCAGTTATTACAAGGAACACAATCGAATGAGTCGCAGCAAGGTAGAGGGCACCAAAATCGCCCAGGCCGCCAAAGATCTCAATGTCACAAGCGTAACTATCAGAAGATATATCCAAGAGTTCAACATTGAAACCGCCACCGATGAAAATGGCATCAAAGTTCTCCCCAAAAGAGCTCTAAAAGAACTTCAAGAGATTCGCAAACTCAAGGAAGATGGTCTCACCAATCCCAAAGTCATGGAAGTGCTTGAAGAAATGAGAGCCAAATCCGATGACGATGAAAAAGAAAAACCAGAAAGCAAAAAAAGAGCAATCAAGACCACTGCTAAAGCTGCCCCCAAGAGCAAAGCCAAGAAAGCCGAAGTAGAAGACGATGAAGATGAAGATGAAGAAGAAGTAGTAGTAGAGGAAGAAAAGCCTCGCACAATCTCTTCTAGAGCGAAAGGCAAGCCGGCTAGAGCGGTGAAGAGCAAAGCTCAAAAAGATGAAAATGAAGAAGATAGTGAAACGGAAGGCGAAGTTGAAGAAGTTGAGAAGACTTCAGTAGGCGAAGACTCTGAATCTGATTCTGACGGCGAAGAGAAAGCAAAAGAAGAAGGCGGCGAAGGTTCGGGCAAAGTAATGCATACGCTTACCTGCCAAACTTGTTCTAAAAACTTCGAACACATCAACCCCAGACTGAGAGATTGTCTAGAGTGTTACCGCACCAAACGTAAAGAGAGACGTCGGGGCGGCGACAAGCATAAGAATGTCATTCAGAACCCTGTTGCTCAGCAAGTTGTAAGTAAATCTCAACCGTCTCGCGAAGTGAGAGAAAATGGTGCCAGAGAGAATGGACAGAGAGACAATGGGGGCAGAGAAGGAGGCAATCAAAATGAGCGCCACTTCGATAGACTGCCCGACAGAACTCAGACTGTAGAGAGAGTTTCGGCAGTTGCTGCACCGCGCATCGATCAGCCCTCCGCCTGGGCGCAACTGCAAAAGCCGGTGCGTTCATATCGTAAAGCAATTGAAGAAACCAGGTTGATCACCGGCTCTCTAAAGCGCCGTCTTGAGCGCCCAGATCTGCCGGAAGGCGAGCGCCGTTGGCTAGAGCAGATTTATGCTTATCAGCTGATATTGCACCAGGGATGGCGTCACCTAGCTGAATACAAATCGGGTTCCACCGGACAAGGTAAACCCCAAGAAGACTAAGATTTAGAAAGAGAGGTGAGCCCAAAAGCTTACCTCTCATTTTTAGAATGGATCCGGTAACTCCAGCGGCACCACAGCCGGTAGTGAACCATTATTGAGGGCGTTGTTGGAGCCTACCTGTCCGGGCGGAATTGGCGCCGATATTATAGGACCTCTGGCAATACCATAATCTGAACTGCCTGCGGTGGCGCCGGCAGTGCCGTTTGCCGGCGAGCCATTCGCTGCAGCACTATTCACAACCGTCGGTGCAGTCATACGACTGACGTCCACAGTGGCATTGAGACGAACCGGCACCATTGTTCCTGCCTTCAGGTTAAACTCGGGACCGCGATATCTAAAAGTTGGTCGAATGCCGATGCCGGCAGTTACCGAATTCATAAACGAACTCAAGTCTCTCTTGTAATCTGAAAAGTTCATAGAGCTGCTGCGCAGTTGCGGTGGTTGAGCCAAATCATGGGCAGGGTTCCGGTCTAAATAACCCGAAAATTTGCAAGAGCGCCCATCAGGGAACACCAAAGTGGTAAGCCCGACTTGCAGATTACCTGGAGTGCTCACGCCGCGCATAGTACGAGCCGGCGCCACCGAAACCACTGTGCCGACAATTCGCGAATTGGGGGGAATAACTTCTACTCCGTTGGCAAAATAGCCATCGGGCAAAACAATCGAAAAGAGGTCCTGGGGAAGGCTCTTGCTGCTGGAAAGATCATCGGCTAGAACTCCGGTAAGGACCGTACCGGCGGCAATGCGTGTAGAAAGAATCTGCTTGAGCACATCTGGAACAGCCATACCGGCTCGGGCAGCCGCTCCCCCTCCTTGCCCGGGCAAGCCAAAAGCACCGCCTTGCCCCGGCAGGGCTAGACCGGGTACAGCAGAAGATTGATTTTGCCCTGCCCCTTGCCCCATACCAGGCACATTCAGAGGAGCAACCAAACCGGGAGCAAAAGAAGAAGCACCACTCTTGCTGTTAATAGGCGGAGTCGGATCATAAATCGAATTCATCATACTGCCGGGATCGATGATGCCTGAGGGAGCTGGACCGGAAGGATGCTGCATCTCCCACTGTTCTTTTGCCAACAGAGCCGAATCTGAAGAAACTACTAATTCAAGAGAGCATAAGCTGGTGACAAGCAAGAAAGAGAGCAAGCGAAAAGAAAGGCAACCCTTTGAGCCTGGTGAAACTTGGCAGGCAAGCCCCTTCTTTTCTGAACGCGGCGGTCTCGTTTTTAATATCACTGCTATCTTTGGTCCGTTTATAAAGCGTCGTATTTCTATTTATGTTACCAACTCGTGTGTTATTATGCTCGCTTCGTATACATCGCCGTCCCTTGCCTGCCAAGCAGGACATAGAGACCATAGGGGATAAACAAAGTGACCGAGAAAAAAGCTAGATCATATGAAACCATGTTCATCGTCCGACCAAACTTGGACGAGGAAGCAGTGGATCGCACAGTTGCCGCCGTTGAAGATTACATCAAAGCGCAAGGCGGCACCATCGAGTCGACCGATAAGAAAGGTCGCAAAAGACTCGCCTACGAAGTAGACAAAATGAGAGACGGCTACTATGTGGTCATCACATTCAAAGCCAAACCCGAGCTGATCAGTCTGCTCAAGAGAATGATGACCCTTTCCGAAGACATTATTCGTTCCCTCATCGTAGTTCAAGAACATGCAGGCGTAACCGCCTAAGCGTTCTCTTACCTAACCGATTCCAGCGGGTGTCTATGAGTTTAAGTAAAATCGTTCTATCAGGTCGTGTTGTAAGAGCCCCCGAAAAGCGCTTCACACCCAACACAAATGTAGCCGTTACCGAATTCACCATCGGCGTCGATTCGCAAAATCGTCAAGACCAGAGCGTCGAGACCAATTTCGTCAAGGTAATCACCTGGCGAGATTTGGCAGAGCGCTGTGCCGCCGACATAAAGAAAGGCGACGTAGTTTGTGTGGACGGTAGATTGCAAATAAACAACTACCAGACCCAGGATGGTCAGAAAAAGAGAGAAGTGGAAATAGACGCAAGTGCTGTTGAAAACCTTTCTCAGACCGTAGCACAAGGCGGAAGAGGACAAGAGAGAGAAGAGAAGCCCATGGCCAAAGCCTCTGCTCCTGCCGGCGGCAAGAAAGCTGCTGCAGAAAGCGAAGACCTAGACGCCATCTTCTCTTCCGAAGATGAGATTCCGTTTTAAGTTTTAAATCTATTTTTCTGGAGAGTTAATAATGAGCAGAATGAATTCTGATGCGGCACCGCCGCGCCGTCGCAAGACCTGCGGTTTCTGTGCCGATAAAGTTGAATTTATTGATTACAAAGACCCAAACCGTCTCAAAAAATTCGTCACCGAAAGAGGCAAAATTCTGCCCCGCAGAATTAGTGGTAACTGCGCCAAGCACCAACGCTCGTTGACAGTAGCCATCAAAAGAGCCCGCGACATAGCCCTTATGCCCTACATGGCTGAAGGCTAACAAAGCGTTGCATCTCTAAAAATTAGCAAGTAATCTCAAACCCCCTGGTGTAAAATTACTTGCTTAGCCGCCGAAGTGGTGAAATGGCAGACACGCTACGTTCAGGGCGTAGTGAGCGCAAGCTCATGTGGGTTCAAGTCCCACCTTCGGCAAGTTTTTCTAAAAAATGTTATAGAATAAAATTGTTCCCTGTTTTAGACGAGGTATCGCTTGAGCATTAACGACCCGCGCCGGCCAGAACCCAGAAGAGACTTACCGCCGTTGAATGAACGAATACGAGACCGAGAGGTCAGACTAATCGACGAAGAAGGTAACCAGTTGGGTATTGTTCCGACCAGGGAGGCTCTTGCCAACGCCCGGGAAAAGGGACTTGATTTATTGTTGGTGCAACCAGATGCAAATCCACCTGTAGCCAAGATTCTTGACTACGGTAGACATAAGTTTGAACAAGAGAAGAAAGCACGCGAGAGCAAGAAAAAGCAGCACGTGCAGGACGTCAAAGAAATCAAGATGCGCTACAAGATCGAGGAACATGATTTCCAGGTCAAGCTAAAGCATGCTCAGAAGTTTCTTACCGACGGCGACAAAATCAAGGTTCTCATAGTTTTGCGCGGCAGAGAAATGCAGCACGCAGATATGGCCATCGATTTGATGAATCGTTTCGCTGAAGATTTAAAAGACCTGGGCGCCATGGATAGAGAGCCCAAGCTGGAAGGCAAGAGCGTCATCATGATCTTGAATCCTCTGCCCCAACGCGGGAAATAAACCAGTACTAAGCTGAAATAGCCAATATTTGTTTCCAAAATATTGCGCAATCATTGCGTTCTCGCTGGTCCGTCTCTTATGAATGGTAGAATTACTTCCCTGTGCTCTTTCGAGGGCCGGCTGCCTTTTCGATGAAGAGGCAGGGAATAGTTCGCTTTAGTGGAATTGAATATGCCAAAAATGAAAACCAATAAAGCTGCTGCTCGCCGTTTCAAGATCACCGGAACCGGAAAGATTTTGCGTAGGCAAGCCGGCAAGCGCCACTTGAACGAATGGATGAAAGCAAACAAGAAGCGCTCACTACGCGGCTACGCTGCTGTCCATCCCGATGTGGAACAGCACGTTCTTGAAATGTTCCCTTATCGCAAATACGTGCGCTAAGACATCCATTTTTACAGTACAAACACCTGACCTAAGGAAACAACCTAGTTGACTCCTCTCCGCCGGTCGGTACAAGTAGACAAATAGTCTTATCGAGACAAAAGTCAAAGAAGGAGAATTAGATGGCTCGAGTTAAGAGAGGCAATGTCCTCCAAAAACGCCACAAGAAAATCCTCAAATTCGCCAAGGGTTTTCGTGGTTCTAAGTCTAAGCTTTTCATAGCTGCCAATCAGGCTTTGATGCAAGCCTGGAAAAATGCTTATAGAGATCGCAAGAAGCGTAAGCGCGATTTCCGTAGCCTCTGGATCACCAGAATCAACGCCGCTTGCCGTATGAACGGTCTAAGCTATAGCCGCATGATCAACGGTCTGAACAAAGCCAATATCAAAGTCAATCGCAAGATGTTGGCCGACCTCGCCGTGCGCGATCAAGCAGCCTTTGCAGCCCTTGCCAAACAGGCCCTGGCTCAAATCAAGTGAAGTACTCTCCCAAAAAGATTACTTCCGGGAATAATCCACTTCTAAAGAAAATCAGGTCGCTGAAAGAGCGCCAGGCCCGGCAAAAAACCGGGCTTTTTCTTATAGAAGGGGTGACCTTGATTTTGGAAGCCCTTGAAAAGGGACTGAAGCTGGAACATATACTAGTCACCGAGGAATATTTTGCCGACGGTCTAGAAGCCAAGCTCATGGAAGCTATCGAAAGCGATGAGCACCTGGCAGCTGAGCTTGCCACCGTCCCTCTTTCTATTTTCAAAGAATTGGTCACCACGCAAACGCCTTCTCCCGCGCTGGCCGCAGCCATGATGCCCACTTTCACTGTCGAGCAGATAAGCAAACTAGCACCAGATACAGTCTTGCTCTGCGAGAACCTGCAAGATCCCGGCAACCTTGGCACAATCATCAGGTCGGCACTGGCCTTTGGCGCCGGGGCACTGATTTTGAGTCATGGCTCGGTTGACGCCTATAATACAAAAGTGGTTCGCAGCGCCATGGGTGCTCTATTCTCCCTACCCATACTGAGCATCGACCTTGTCGCTGCCGCCCAAGTGCTCAAAGATGCCGGCTATATATTCCTAGCTTTCTCGCCCGAGGCCCCACTTTCAGTGAGCGAGTATCACTTTGAGGAAGACAAAGTGGTAATTATGGTGGGCAATGAAGCAGCCGGACTTAGTGCAGAAGCTGAAGATTTAGCCGATATCAGCCTCAGCATTCCCCAGACAAATAAAATTGAATCTTTAAACGTTGCAGTGGCTACCTCTATCGCCCTCTATGAAAGATCCCAGGTAAAATACCTGAGGCAATGAATTTAGAACGAAGCGAAATCAAAGAAGAACACGAACCCACCCTCAGGCAAATTGCCGAAGAGGAAGAGAATCGTTTGCATTTTGATGAAGACGAAAGCGGCTTTAATTCTCTCTCTGTCGATCCTGAAAGTTATGTAGACCGCCAAGAGCAAGAGGAAACCGAAGCACAAGAAGACGACGAAGACCCAGACGACAAGTCAATGACCATCGTCGAACACCTAGACGAACTGCGCTGGCGAATTATTCGCAGTCTTGCTTATGTCTTCGTGGCTTTCATTGCCGCGCTTTTCTACACCAAGCGCATTATGCAATTTATGGAAAAGCCCGCCGGCAACATTGCTTTCCAGGCCCTTTCTATAGAAGAACCGCTCTTAGTCTTCTTCAAAGTAGCCTTTTATACCGCCGTGATTACTGCCTCACCATTTATCCTAAACGAAGTGGCTCGTTTCGTTGCACCAGGTCTAACCCGTAAGGAAAGACGCATCTTGACGCCTGTGATTGTGGGCGGCCCCATTCTTTTTATCAGCGGCGCCGCCTTTGCTTATTTCTGCCTTTTGCCGCCAATGCTGCACTTCTTTAGTTCCTTCGGTCAGGGCGTCAGCCCCATCAACCAGAGGCTAGACTTTTACATATCACTGGTCAGCTCGATCATGCTCTATATGGGTTTAGCCTTTCAAATCCCGATAGTAATTTTTGCCATGTCTATGGCGGGACTGGTCACTTCCAACCAGCTCATAAAAGTATGGCGCTATGCCGTCTTTGGAGCCACCGTCTTGGCGGCGATAATCACCCCTGATCCCACGGCATTTTCCATGCTCTTGGTGATGGCTGCATTATGCGGTCTCTATTTCCTATCAGTGGTTCTGCTCAAGGTATTCGGCAAATAAATGGATCTCAATGGCCTCAGGTTGAATCTAATTAGCAATACCATCCTCGGTATCATATTTCTCCCCTTTTCGCTTTATGTCCTCAAAGGTCTTTTGCAAAATCGCAAAGCCCTTTTCGACGATGATCTAACCGCCGCCGATCGCCGTCAACTCAAGCAAATAGCTATATTTGTTCTGCTGCCAATCATTGTGCTTTTGCATGAGCTTGGTCACGTAATCGCCTGTTTGCATTATGGCGTGCACATTACCGGCTTCAACTGGTCTCTATTCTGGGGCGAGGTTTCCTGGAAAGGACCTTACCCGGAAGGCGCCCCGGCAGTTATTGCATTGGCCGGTACAGTTTTTCAGCTAATCGCCGGTGCTATCGCTTTAATCATCGCATTTCTAAGCAAATCACCATCTATAGTGGCACTATCCACCTATACTTATTTATTGAGCGGCTTATCAAGCCTAATCTTCTATCCGGTCATTTCACTGGTTAGCTGGAGCGAAGATTTTCCCGAAATATATGGTTCAGGCGATCCCAAACTCGTCTGGCTGACTGCCATCGTGCACTTAATCCTAGCCTGGGGCTTCGTTTACAGTTATTTTTCCAATCGCACACGTCTTTTATTTGTGAAAAAGACCCGGCCTATCTGGGCAAGAGAGTACGAAAAGAACAAAGCGGCGGCAGAGAAAGAAGGCAATGCCATGGCTTATCTAGCCTTGGCCTGGCAATACTATTATGTTGGGCTCGATAACCTTTCTGAAAAGACCATACAGAAAGCTGAAGCAATAGACGAGAGCAATCTAGATGTCTGGCTTTTGCGAGGCTATATCATGCAAAGCCAGAACAAATTCGATACAGCCGATATATGCTTTTCACGTATAACCGACGGCAATGCCGATACTACTCTCAAGGCAAGAGCCTATATGGCACGCGGTCACTGTTATTTCGAGAAGGAAAGTGAGAAGAAATCTAAAGACTTGCAAAGGGCATTAGATAGTTATAAACAAGCTGCCCTGTCAGCCAAAGACCTGGCTGATCCTCACTATTATCTGGCTGTCGTCCATAAAGAGGCCGGTAGAACGGAAGAAGCGGCTGATGAACTTAGAATCTGTCTAAATGCCCAAAAACAGGGATTGAACTGGCTTGATCCAGTACTGGCCAATCTTGCCAGAGAAGCCTTCCAAGAATTCAAGAAAACAGCTAAGTAAAAGCAATAAATTTATCTCAGGCTTGTCAGGAGAGAGTCTCCTACAATTGTCACCTGAACTGGAAAGGAAACCCTAACTTGAATTTCTTATCCTGGGGCATAAGTTGCGGCTGCGCCATCCTGGCACTGGATACGGTGCGGCGTATGTGGACCGAAAGGCATCGCTTCGGCAAAGAAGTCTTGTCTGAACAAGACAGAGCCTTTGCCTGGAAGATTGTCTTATTTCTAGTATTTCCTCTGATGACCTTGGCAGACTTGCGCGCCACCGAAGTAGCCGCTAGCTATTTCGGCGCCTACATAAATAGACCGGTTTGGGGACTAGTCTGGTACGAGGGTCAACTGGGAGGGCTCAATCACATACAAGACTTGAATGCCCTATATTTGGTGGTCTTCGCCGGCGCCTTGGTACAAATTGCCTTTGCCCTTTTGCTTGCCACCACACTCTTTCTCAGACCACACCCCTTTTTAGCTACCTTAATCGGCTATACAACCGCCTTCACACTCGGGGTCAATCTGGTCTTTGAACCCATTATTTCTCTGTCAGGCATGGGCTCTTGGGGAATAGCGCCGAGAGTCGATGTGCTAATCAAGTCGGGCACCGAGTTTGGTGTGTGGTGGCCGCTTCTCTCTCAGATTGGCGCTGCCTGTCTATATCTGACCGCACTAATAAGCCCATTCGTCAGATCGTGGTTTGCCTCTTTGACCAGACCTCTAGCTCACGAAGAACTAGCTCAATGCTTGAAAGAATGGCAAGGGCACAAAGAAGATCAAGAACTGACATGCCAACTTGGACTGGCTTATGTCAAGTCGGGTTTGCTCTTCAAAGCTCGCAGTCTCTATCAGACCATGAAGAAAGACTACCCTGGTTCTCCCTATACCGATCTTCTAGGCGGCGTTCTTTCTTTCCAGCGCCGCAAATATAAAGAAGCACGTTTGTGTTTTGAGCGGCTAGCCAACCATCCGGCCATTGGGGCCGAGTTTCTCGCCCAGATATTCGCCGCAGCGGCATGCAGTGCTTTTGCCGAACAGTCTTCGGTGCAAGCCCTCAATCTAGCTGAAAGAGCCCTTGAATTTGATGATGCCTGCCTGACTGCCAGGATGGTGAAAGTAGATGTATACCTAGCTGAGGGCAAGAAAGATGCGGCCGCCCAGGAAATTTTCGTAGCCATGCACCTCGGTCTAGACTTTGATCTCAAGGACAAAATTCCGATAGATAGTGAAAAGGCTCTCATAAGATTGAAGGCAGCAATCGAGAGCCAAACACTAGGAACAGCTCAGAACCTAGACAAGGAGCTAGTTTCGACAGCAAGAGAGGGTGGAGAAACAAACCAAGATGAGAGCAATCTATAGCAAAATGGCTGCGGCTCTTACGAAATTCCTCTTTTCAACCCGCGCTATTTCCATATAATCAAGGATGGTATCTCCAACAATCGCTATTCAAACCCCGGGGTACCCGCGAGCACGTGAGCATTAAGGCACTTAAACCAGGCATGAAGATAAGGACAAGGATGTTCTTACTCTGTCTCGGCGTGGCCATGCCGCTCCTTGCTATAGGCAGCTTCTCACTTTTCAAAGAGTACCGGACCCTGCGACTGGAAGCGGAAAGGGCCACAACGCTGCAGGCCGCTACCGGCGTCAAGACTTTGTCAAACTGGATGCTCGGTCAGAAAACCGCCCTTGAGAGCCTGGCTAAACTGGTAGCCAGTCAAAAGACGATCAGTTTGACTGCTCTCGATGAAATCAACAAAACCCTCGCTGTAGCCTCAGCTTCGCAGCCGCATTGGTCAAAACTATTGTTGCTAGAAAAGGGCAAGTTGCTTTGCGAAGTGGACGGAGGACAAATTGCCGACACGCCGCGTGAAAAGCTTAGCCAAGCAGAAATTGATGCACTGAAAAGCAGGGTGGCAGAATCTGGCTCAAAAATCTCAGACACTTTCACTCTCAGGGGAAAGACCTATGTTCTGGCCCACACCACAGTCTCTCAAGACTGCAAACTGCTCGCCCTCATAGAACCCTCAGCCGTACTTGGCTTATTTAGCGGTTTCACCGGCTCCCACGACAAGAGCGCTGCAGTCATAGCAGTGGTCGATCACTCTAAAAAGGTTGTGGCCAGAACAATAGACAACGACGACTGGGTGGGCAAAGATTTCAGCCAGGCACGCAGTGTCAGAGCGGCAGAAGGTAAGTTGCGCGGTACTTTTGAAGCCGTCGGTATAGCTGACCCAACCCCGCGGGCCTACGCTTTTGACCATGAAGCGGCGAGCGGATGGCTGGTGGTCGTCGGTCTACCAACCAAGCTAATCTATGGTACGGCGCACGACTGGCTAATCTTGATGATATGCCTGGCTGCTTGCGCAGTCAGTATTTCCATTATGCTGGCTTATTCATCGACATCTTATTTCACCAGAGCGATAAACAGCCTGGTCAGAGAGGCGCTTTCGCTAGGACGTGGAGACTTCTCAAAGAGAGTCGAGGTCAAAACTTCAGACGAGCTGGGTTTGCTTGCCAGAGCCTTCAATGAAATGGCGACCATGCTGGAGGTGGACCGCGACCATAAAAATATGGTGCAGCGCATCTCCGAATCGATAAGGCAATCGCTCGATTTGAATGAAATTCTCAACACCACGGTCAAAGAACTTGGGGAAAATTTGCAAGCCAGCCGCTGCTGCCTGGCTCTAATTGATACTCATGAGACAGCCGACTTGGAAGATGATGAACTGAGTTTCGACTATATCTGGTGCAACGAAAAGCAGAATGTCAGCGCTCTCCAGAAGAAGAAAATCTTGATCGGCGTGGAGACAGCCATGCGCAAGATAATCAACCAAGATTCAATAATATGGTTAGACCTCCTCAGTGGAGAAGGCGGCTCTCTCGATAGCTCGAACAATCTTTTTGAAGGCCATGAAGATAGTGATTGGCGTTCAATCAAGTCAATGATGGCCTGTCCGATTACCACCGGCAAAGGCACAATCGGGCTGATTCTCATTCATCAATGCGATCGTCTGAGAGTCTGGTCCCAAGCTGAGCTTGAACTAGTCAATGCCGTAGCCAGCCAAGTGGCTTTGGCCATCGAACATGGACAACTATATAATCAAGCCCGCACAATGGCTGAACAAGAGCAACTGATCAATAAGATAGTCAAATCGGTGCGCAGTTCGCTCGAACTTGACACCATACTTGATACCGTCACTCGTGAGCTGATGTTGGCTATGGGAGCAGATCGGGTCCAAATTGCTCAGCCCCGGGCGGAGGGTCCGCTCGTGGTCACCCACGAATATCACTTAGACGGCTTACAATCCACAAAGGGGCTTTGTCTTTACGGCAGTTCAATCGACTTCCACCCTAATGCTAGGAGCCCCCAGCTCCAGACCGATACCGGAAACTTCGTACTCGGCATCGATCTGTCAATCATCAGAAAGAATCGCAGTCGAGAAGAAAGCCTCACTGGTGAACTACTTCCCCAGATTGAAGATTCTGCCAGCGACTTCTCAGTCAATCTATCTTGCACGAATCTAGTCTCAGTTGTAAGTCAGACCGAGAACGACGAACGCTGCCTGGTTTTCCGTGAGTACATCGAACAGGTGGGAGGCAAGTCGCTGATAGCCGCTCCTTTAATCGAAGGTTCGCAGTTATCTGGTGTTCTGATCGTACATCAGTGCAGTAAAGCCAGACTTTGGCGAGAGACCGAAGCCCGCCTCGTGGGCGCCGTGGCTGACCAACTATCAGTAGCACTGGCCCACGCCCAGCTCTTTGCCCAGGTCAGACATCAGGCCATAACAGATGGTCTAACTGGTCTATACAACCACGTCTATTTCAAAAACAGACTATCGGAAGAATTGAGATTAGCCGAGAGAAAAGGCACGCCGGTGTCGCTTATCATGATCGACCTCGACAAGCTCAAAGTGATAAACGACACTTACGGACATCCGGTCGGTGATGCGGCCATAAGACAAATCGCCGCCATTCTCAAAACATTGCTGAGAAGCGGTGACACAGCCGCCCGTTACGGAGGAGAGGAATTCGGCATTATCTTGCCGGAGACTTCGCTTTTGGAAGCAGCTTTGATTGCTGATCGTCTATGCAGTCAAATCAGAGCCAGTCATGTGCCGGTCCTTGGCAAAATAACGGCCTCTCTGGGCACAGCCAGCTATCCCAAACAAGCACGAAGCGCCTCCGAGCTGATTGAGCGCGCCGACAAAGCGCTATACGTAGCCAAAAATAGCGGTAGAGACCAGGTCAGAGTCTACGAAGAAGACATGAGCGCCCCATCCAAGCCTATTTTCACAAATGTCACCAGGGAACTGGAAAAACCCAGATTGCAAGGTCAGCAGAGTCAACAGGGTGGTGACTGATGCCGGTTAAGCGCCTGGTCTTGTTTGACATAGATGAGACCATGATTTCTTCCGACGGAGCCGGACGACGCTCATTGGCAAGGGCCCTTTATCAGACCCATAGGCTGGACGAGAGCGCTGCCGCCATACCAATGTCGGGAAAAACCGATCCACAAATAATCAAGGAAATCTTGACTGCAAGCGGCTATAGCGCCTTGGAAGCGGAGGCGCGCTTGCACGAGATACTGGCCCTCTATTTACAGTTTCTCGATGAAGAAATCGCCAAATCTACATACTATATAAAGCATCCCGGCGTTGATTCTCTGCTTGAAACCCTAGAAGAGCATGACCAGGCCTACTTGGGCTTGCTGACAGGTAATGTCGAATCTGGGGCAGCTAAGAAACTGAACTACTTCAAGCTGATGGAGTATTTTCCTATCGGCGCTTATGGTTCTGACTCAGCATGCAGACTAGATTTGCCTGCTATCGCCGTCGAGAGAGCCAGGAAACATTTCGCTCTCGATTTTGCCCCCAAGGAAGTGGTGATCATCGGAGACAGTGTCAATGACATTGCCTGTGCCAAGCACTTTGGTGCCTGTGTCGTAGCAGTCAATACAGGCAAAACCAGCTACGAAGAACTGGAGCGCCATAAGCCTGATTTTCTGTTTCGTAATCTTGAGAATACAAACCAAGTACTAGAAGCAATATTCGCTTAATTGCTGGCAAGGAGAAAAGAGCAGCGCTTACCAGCTCTCGGCTTTCTTGTTACCGTAGATGATCAACTTACTTCCCGGCTTATTGGCCATCTCCTGCAACTGTCGGCTTTCTTCTGGAGTGAGTTCTTCCCCTCTATACAACTTAGCAAGGGGACCTTTGCCCTCCAATAAACTTGGACCAAGAAGGCGATCGCGCCAACTACCGCCGGTCGAATCGGTTGTTCCTTTCTTCTCGCCTTCCTTATCGTATATATCTACCGCGCCTAGAGCTGTTCTCAAGCCAAGCTCTGAGGTAAGTCCTTTGCCATTAACTAGCATGTCGCGGGGCACGCCCATTTTGCTTTCTGTAAGCAAAATTCTGGCACCATTATTAGTGACGAACATCAAGTCTCTATTGCCATCGGGTCCCGGAGTCTCACTTACAGCAACCTTGGCGCCGTTCTTCTGGATCAAATCATCCTTAACAACAGCCATTAGACGAACTTTCTCATCCCGACCCAAACCATTCAATTCCTCTGAAACGTTGCGCCCCGAAAGCATGGCTTCTCTAACCCTGTTGGCTTTTTCCCTCAGTTCAGGGCTGGCCATATCGCGCGAAGACTTGGTGTATGGGTCATCAATGCCTGGAGTCGAACTTTCCTGAGCCGCTTCAGCTCTAGCGTTCGGTTTGCCAGTAGGCTTGTCGCTGCGCTCAGGTCTAGAGCTGGCTTTCGCCATAGGCTCAGCCGGGGCAGCAGAACCATCCGAAATACTGCTTATGGTTCTTTTGACCGAATCTCCAGTGATAGTTACACCATCTAGCATTTTCGAAATCTGAGTGCCATATACCTGCTGCGGCGAGTCTTTAGCGGAGGAAAGCTGACTAAATACAGCACGCCTATCATCGAGCGAACATTCCTGATTGAAGCGTGCCGCTGTATTGGAATCACCGGCATTCTGCTTCAGACCCTCAACAGAACAAACATTGTCATTTCCACGCTCGGCGCTATTTTTAGCCATAACGACCTCAAGAAAATACATTAGTAAATATACCCAGACCTGGCGGTATTCAAGCCTATTTGCGATGGGTGCCGCTTAAGCTTTTCAGGAATTCCACTAGCTCTTCAGTTTCCTTATCCGATAACTTCTCACCAAGCTGAAATTCGGACATTACTTGCACTGCTTCGGCCAGGTCTTTCACGGAGCCGTCATGAAAATATGGCGATGTTAGAGCTACATTCCTCAAACTAGGTACCTTAAATTTACCTCTATCGGACGGCACTTTCGTGACATTAAAGCGACCAGCATCGACATCACTCTCCGCAATTTGGTGCTTCTCTAGTCGATAAGCGAAATAGTCTGCCTTGAGTCCCATTTTCTCAAAAGACATGCCGCCTAGATTAACACCCGAATGACAGGTCACACAGCCTTTCTCCTGGAAAAGACGCCAACCGGCAATGGCCTTAGCAGGCAAAGCCCGCTCACCTTTGAGATAGCGGTCAAATTTGCAGCTTGGCGTAGTGAGACTGCCAACATAAGCGGCAAGTGAATCAACCATGAGTTCTTTGCCAAAGGGCTTATCGGGATAAGCCTGGCTTGCTAGCTCGATATATTCTGGATCTCGACAAAGTTTGGCAATTAATGCATCGGAACACTCAAGAGCGGAGTCCTCCAGATGACCGGCGAGGAGTGCATTCAGGTTATCGAATCTACCATCCCAAAAATAGCGGAAGTTATGGCGCGAATTAAACACACTGGGAGTATTCAGCCGACCTTTCCTCCCGTCCTCCGAAGATGGAAAAGGAAGACCATCAGCGCCTCCTTTTTCAAGATTATGACAAGATGCGCAAGATAGAGAGTTTTTCGAGGAAAGCCTCTTGTCAACATAGAGTTTGGCTCCAAGTTTAAGCTTTTGCGGACTCTCCATAGACCGCTCAACCGATATCGGTTTAACTTCGAGCTGAACGTTCTTCGACTTCACATAATTCAGGATCGCCAACTTGTCATGCGGAGAAACGCCGCCTGCAACATTCCAATGCAGAGCGCGGTAATTTGCCGGAGGCATTGAACCTTCATTAACAGTTCGGGCAATCGCCATCAAATCAGCCATAGCAATTGGTTCAGTACCGCGAAGCTGGTCTCGATTCAAACAAAGTGCCGCTCTTCCAATTTCTATATCGCGATCGATAACTGTTCTTGCCGCTGGCAATTGGTAGTAGACGGGATAAACGGTCAGATCAGCGCTATGGCAATCAACGCAACTGTTCTGCAAAACCTCTGAAAATGCCTGAAACTGCAAATCACCGTTATTTGTTTTGACTCGAGCACGTTGCAAAAGGTAATTAGAAAGAGGCAGGGCTAAAGCCAGTATGAGCAGCGAAAGAAGAAAAATAGAAGCCAGTCTCTTAATCAACGCCATACCCGCAAAAGAGGTTTTTACATAGTCTAAATATAGAATACCTAAACAAAATCCAGTTGGAAACTCGAAATGCGGTACCACACATTTAAATATTGAATGTCAAAAGCCGATACACTGCTAAGATCTGATTGCACCAATTAGGCGTATGTAACCGCTAGGACAATTGGACCGAACAATCAGAGAATTAGACAGTAAAAATGACAGAGAAAAGCGAAAGAGCTCTCAGGCACTACCAGTAAAAGTAATTGCGACTTAAAAGGAATCCGAATTGGCGGCTGAAGATAAAAAGCAAAAGACGGAAAGCGGTGAAAGACGGCTGAGGGGCAACAAACGTCGAGTAAAGGCGTATATCGGAATTGGCTCTAACGAGGGCGATCGAGTCGGATACGTTCAACAAGCACTCCAACTCTTGAAAGATATCAAGCAAATCAAAATAATCGACACCAGCAGTCTTTACGAAACCGAACCATTGGGCGAACTGTATTCCAATTGGTTTGTCAACGCTGTGATCCTTCTTGAGACTGAACTTGGTCCATTTGAACTACTAGACGTTCTGAAGGACATTGAGCAGAGACTCCTTGAATTGCACAAAAAAGACGTGGGCAAAGTGAAAGAACGCGTCATGGATCTAGACATTTTGTTCTATGGGGAAGAAGTGCTCGACAGCCTTGATCTGAAGATTCCGCATCCGCGGCTCTTGCAAAGAGCATTTGCTTTGGTACCGTTGCTAGAAATAGCACCGGAGATTCGCTACCCTGGGTTGAGAAAATCGGTTGCCGAAATTCACGAAGAGCTTGAAGAGCCAGAGCAAGTCTTTCTTTTTGGCACAAGAGAAGCAGAGTCTTAGCAATGAACAAGTTCAAAATTGGTTCTGACATTTGCTCTATCGAGAGAATCAATTCAGTCTGGAGTAAGTACGGCGAGCGCTTTCTAGATAAAGTTTTGACGCAAGGCGAAAAGAACTACGTTTTGTCAGTGAAGCCGGAAGACGCAGCCAGTAAAATCGCGGCTCGCTTTGCAGCGAAAGAAGCGACTGTAAAGGCCTTGGGTACAGGCTTCAGAGGTGTCTCTTTCCAAGAAATAGAAGTGGTAAGAAAACCAAGTGGAGAACCATCGCTCAAGTTGAGTGGAAGAGCGGCTGAACTTCAAAGAAAGCTGAATCTGCAAGCTTTCGAATTGACAATTTCCCATGAACGAGAGTATGCCATCGCCTTTGTCTTAGGTTATGGAAATGACTGAAAGCAGCAATCAAGCCCCTTCGAATGAGAGATATTGATGAAAAACTATGGACCGCTTATTACTTTCACTTCTGACTTCGGCACCAATGATGGTTACACAGGCTCGGTCAAAGGAGTCATTCATAATATTTTTCCGCAAGCTCAAATAGTGGACATCTGCCATCAAATTGAACCGTGGAATGTCGCATCAGGAGCCTGGATCATTGCCAGTGCCTACAAGTATTTTCCTAAGGGAACAATTCATATCGTTGTGGTTGATCCGCAAGTGGGATCTAGCCAAAAACGAATCCTTGTTCAAGGAGAATCGGAGCTATTCATCGCACCGGATAACGGTATTCTTTCATTAGTGATGAAAGAACAAGCGAGTTGGAAAGCCTATGAACTGAATAAGAAGGAATACTGGCTCCCTTATGTCTCTAATACCTTTCACACAAGAGATATTTTTGCCCCCGTGGCAGCACATATCGCAGCTGGAGCCAGTCCCAGTGAGGTAGGCAGCGAAATACCAGTACAAAGTTTGCATTACTTAGCGAATCAAGAAGTTAGCACCACCGGTGGTATTGTTAGCGGCAGAGTTGTTCACGTAGACCGCTTCGGCAATTTGATTACGAACATTCCAAACGACAAGGTAAAGCCAAAGTCGGCTTGCTTTCTGGATGATTTGAAAGTTGGCAGTGTAAACAATACCTATTCGTCTGTGACTGAGGGTATGGCTGTAGCTTTTCCCGCCAGCCACGGCTTCCTAGAAATTGCCATTCACCAGGGAAGAGCCAATGAAATCTTGAAGGCCAAGGTTGGGTCGCAGGTTGCCCTTGAGCCACCACAGAAAGACTAAAGGGCCACTTTTTTCATATTTTCAGCAAAGAAGGCGAAAGTCTGAAAGGACTAAACCGATATCGGTTTAGTCCTTTTCAAATCAGGTCGGCGGAGTACCACCAACGGGTCTACCGATCGCCATAGCAATCATCAAGCATTGGTCCACCTTCTCCATTACTTCTTGAGGGAAGGCCCCTATTTTCGACACAAGCAAAGTTTTTGGAATAGTAGCGATTACCGTGCAATCGATTACGCTATCAAGACGAAGACCGCCCGACTGTCCTTCCGGCGAATTCATAGGAACCTCGACCTGCGTAGGTTCGCGAGCTGCTCTAGAAGTATTACTGGTTAAAGGAACAAGAAGCACGTCATCAAGGCGGGCATTATTGTAATCATTAGAAATGAGTACGGCAGGTCGTCTTTTTGTTTGTGTCTGACCATCATCTGTGGTGTAAGGGAAAGACACTAAAACGACATCACCCTTCCTGTATTGGGTCGGCTTATTTGTCATTGGTAAATAGTGAAGTGCACTAAGAGAACAAATGTCTCAATGCAAATTGTACCAACCTTCGGTTGCAAAGGTTAATTGAGCCGGGTGTAAATACTTGAAAATACAGGCTGAAAGAGAGCTAAGAGTAATTGCGCTGCGACTACTGCGAATAATGCTGCTCATCTTAAGAGCCATTCCCCGTCAATCTGCATAACGCCAAACCGGGCTTGGATATAAAGAAAACAAAAGGGTCCTCTCGGACCCTTCGAAAACTTTACTTATTGCTCTAATGAATTAGACGTTATAGACATCGTCTTCGTTACCGCCTACAAAGCGGTTGAGCGAAGCTGTGGCGAAAGCGGCAACTGTCTTATCTCTGCGCATAACCTGAGCTAGGCTGTCAGACATGTCTTCGGCAGTTGTTTTAATCACGGGCTTGAAAAGCTCGAACCAAAAGCGAAGGTCCTGAGGAGTCTCGGGCTCTGGCTGGTTATTTTCAACTCTGTCATCAAATATCGACACTTACTCGTACCCCATCTACGATGAGCGAACTATACGAAGTATAGCAGGCTTTCAAGAGATATGTCCAGAAGATTTAATCTCCCTGTTGACAATTAATGTCTCCTAGGTCTGATTTAACTTTTGGGACTTTTCAGCGAGGTCGGTTAACTCGCGGGCAGTTAACTCATATCAGCTAACTTTCGAATAGTTTCCTTGCTCACCTTTTTCTGTATACCCAGGTCGTCGGAGGTAATAGACGTTTGCCGGATAATTTTAATGTAATCGATTCACTCGGCATTTGACCATGGGGAACTTACGATGTCAAGCCAATTTCCTTTCTAATCTTATGCGCCGAAACTATAATCGGGCTAAGAGATGCTGCCACTCCAAGCTTCTAGCGTGGCGGTTTACCAAATGGCACTTGTTACCAAATAGCACCTGTGACCAAATAACACCTGTGACCAAATAACACCTGTGACCAAATGGCACTTGTTACCAAATAGCACCTGTGACCAAATAATCCGAGTTACCAGAGCCCAGAGTTACTAGAGGTCAGTCATTATTGAAGTAGTTTGTCACTGGCGTCCAGGGAAACGCTCTCTCAAGAACTCGATTGTGCGTTGGGTAGCACCGCCGGGCACGAATACTTCAGAAATCCCTTTTCTGAGCAGTTCGTCGCGGTCTTCGTCCGGCATGACCCCACCACCAAATACGATAATGTCCTCGGCACCTTGTTGCTTCAAAAGGTCCACCACTTTGGGCAAAAGAGTCAAGTGAGCGCCGGAAAGAATAGAGAGGCCAATAGCATCGACGTCTTCTTGAATTGCAGTCTCGACAATTTCTTCAGGGGAGCGGTGCAGTCCGGTATAGACCACCTCCATACCGGCATCACGCAGAGCCCTGGCTACTACTTTAGCCCCGCGGTCATGGCCATCTAGACCAGGTTTGCCAATTAATACGCGAATTTTGCCTTTACTCATAACTCAAAAAAATTGCTCTCAGACGGCTTTAGATTCAACTGGTCACTTATAGTAAACCTTCTTATGGATGATCAAAACAGACGCTCAAATATCAAGAAGGCAGTCGGGCTCTAAACACTGCATCAAAATCAGTAAAGCGATCTATGTCACGCTTGTTAATCAAATAAAAACATCTTGGAGTGGTGACTATCGCCCAAACCATATGAGGATACACCTGATAACCGCGAATTTCTTCAAACTTGAGGCGCCGCTTCCAAAGTAGAGCTTTCAGCTCAATAGAACCTTTATACACAGTGACCGAATCAACCTCGAAAATGATCGGTGGAACCATATAGATATCAATAATTGCCACCATCAAGAAATGAAAGAGCTCGGCACCAAGTTCGACGTGTCCGTGCGAAATAAGCCGCCCTAAGAGCGAGACAATACTGCCGCCATTCAAAAGCAGCAAGATTACAAAGAAGAACAATTTGATGTAATGGCGCTTTCTCTGCCGCTTGCTGGCAAAAATCGCTTCATCATTCTGCATTTCATTTGCCATTTAAGCCGCAGCGCCGTTTTCGTCAGTTAAGTCAACTAAGTTGGTCGAGCTAGCTTCCCATCAGTTGCAACTAGTCTAGATAGTCCGGAAAAGCCCAGCCCAGCTCTGCCCTGCATATTTCAGTTCAGGTTGGATTCGAGCCTAACAGGTCAAAATCTGATTGGTTTACTTTAGCTCAGCCAAAACCGATTAGTCAGAACAACTAGATATTATACTTCTCCAAGCTAAGCCTATTGACTGAAGCATATTTTGCTCAGGGAGGCTAATCTTTTTAGCTTAGCTTAGCGTAAGCGCTGGAGATTGAGCATGTCTAGAAAGAAACTGGCCGACTACATTTTCGAACGAATCGAAGAGACCGGAGTGAAACATACCTTTGGTATACCTGGCGATTTCATTCTGCCCTTCTATGCCGCCCAGATGAAGTCTGGTTTGGAAACAGTCGTGATGACCCACGAACCATCGGTGGGTTATGCCGCCGATGCCTATGCCCGTCTGAAAGGCCTAGGTGTGGCGCTGGTCACCTACGGCGCCGGCGGGCTCAATATGGTCAATCCGGTCGGACTGGCCTATGCCGAAGAGTCGCCCTTGCTCACAATCAGCGGTGGACCGGAAACTCGATTCAGGAGCCAGAAACCACAATTACACCACTGCGTAAAGAATTTCAGGACCCAGCACGATGTCTATGCGCAAGTTTGCCAATCAACCACAATTCTTGACCACCCAGCCATGGCTAAGCAAGAAGTAGACCGCGTTTTCGACGACACACTGAAACATTCTCGGCCAGGCTATATTGAACTGCCCAGAGACATGGTTTCATTTGAAATCAGCGACGACGGCAAACATGAGAAGGTGCAGATCGAAGACGAGAAAGCCAGACATGAAGCAGTTCTTGATATTGTCGAAAGATTGAAAAAATGCAGCCGTCCAGTATTGATGGTGGGAGTGCAAGTGCGCCGCTTCGGTCTCATGGATTCGGCGGTAGCCTTGGCACAGGCTCTCAATCTGCCGGTGGTCACCTCGATCTTGGGCAAGGCAACTTTCCCCGAGACCCATCCTAATTTCATCGGCAATTACTTCGGTCAGTTCGGCAATCCCAAAGTCAAAGAGTATGTTGAAGAAGCTGATTGCATTATCGCTCTGGGAGCAGTTTTGACCGAAATGGAAACAGCCGGTTACACCGCCAAGTTGCCCCCCGAAAATCTCATTCAAATCAATACAGCCGAAGTGACGGTTGGTTATCACCGCTATGACGGTCTGCACTTTCAGACTGTCATCCATGAATTGGTTGAAGCGGTTTCCAGCAAGTTGGCTCCAACCATGCGTTTTTCAGTTCCAGTCATCGAAAGAGAATCGCTAACTGGTGTAAAGAACCGCAAAGAACTAACCGTAGCTTCGATGATCGAGAGCCTGAACGACCTCTTAGAAGGCAATGACGACTACTCCGTGGTCACCGATACCGGGGACTGCATGTATGCCGGCATGAGCTTGAAAACCGATATCTTCCTTTCTCCCGGCTACTATGTTTCGATGGGCTTTGGAGTACCGGCGGCAATCGGCGCCCAGCTGGCCATGCCCGAACGCAGACCGATAGTACTGGTGGGCGACGGAGCTTTTCAGATGACCGGTCTGGAGATAAGCACAGCAGTGAAGCACGGCTTGAATCCTATAGTGATTGTCTTCAACAACGCCAGCTATGCCATGCTGCGCTTTATCGACCAAAAGAGAGATTACTTTAATCTTCCTCGCTGGGATTATGTAAAGCTTGCCCAGTCGGTCGGAGCTTCAGGCATGAAGGCGGACACACCGGAAAGCTTCAAAGAAGCCTTGAAAACCGCAGGCTCTTCTGACAAACTCTTCCTTATCGATGCTGTCATCGACAGTGAAGATATTTCTCCGACCCTGCGCCGCCTTACCGACCACTTCAGCAAGAAGGTGAAAGCGGCCATTAGCTGAGGCAGCTTTGCTAAGACCACATCAGTCTCAACAAGCTAGACAGGCTCAGTCAGTGACAGCAGCCTGTCTAGCGCTCAATGCTTTAATGCTTAGCAGTAGCGCCCCGGTCTTGGCCCAGAATGACGTAGCGACTGAAGAAACTCAGTCACTTAGGGTCGAATATAAACCACTCAGTGCCGAAGAGGAAAAGCAACGCCAGAAAAGTGACAGCTCCCGCAAAAAACGTCTAGCTTCCAAACCTATCGAGGGCGAGGTCAGCAAAGATTTTGATGAGCAGAAAAGTACTGGCAAGCAAGACGGCAATAAGGCGGCTGAAGACATCAAGTCTCTCGGTAGCGGCGCTATCAAAGCCACAAAGAGAATAGGCAAGATTCCTTTTAATATCGCCCGCGATATCAAATCAGAAACGAGCAGAATGCAGGAACAATGGCAAGAAGATCTTTCCGCCGGCGAGAGACCAGACCTTTATGCTAAGTCGGTCAGTACTGCAGCAGCTCTTATATACGGCATACCCACCGGTGTAATTCTTGGCGTAGTGCGAGGCGATAAGAGCAAAGCTGATCAAAAACAACAAGCTAAATGAAAAAGAGTAGCTTGGACAGTGCCCTAGTCCTAAACAATGCCATCTGACAATACACTGACAAAAGGTAATCTCTGGCATGCCATCTGGCTAATGAGCTGGCCGCTGGTGCTCACTACAGTGGCTAATTCGCTGGTCGGCTTGGTGGATGTGCAGGTGGCTGGCAGTCTAGATGCCTCGGCCCAAGCGGCTGTAGGTCTGGCTGAGCATGTGCTTTTTTTGTTTATGCTGACCATTATGTCGATTGGGGTGGGCACGACGGCGCTGGTCTCCAGAGCATACGGCACCGGCAATCAAGAGGAATATATCAAGGCAGCCGGCCAATCTTTTTTGTTGTCGATAATGCTCGGCCTAGTGATGGCCTTCACTGCCAGCCTGACAGCCCAATTCGCCATTTCGCTCTTTACCAAAAACCAAGCTGTAGTCGATGCCGGTCGAGACTATCTCACAGCTTACAGCTTTGTCCTGATTCCTTATAGTTTGACCATAATTGCCAACGCTGCCTTCCGGGCAATTGGAGACAGCAAAACGCCACTATATATAGTTGCCTGCATGACTGCTATAAATATAGCCGGCGACTACTTAACCGTTTACTACAACTTTCCGGTTGCCTCACTGGGCATAAAGCTCGGCATCAAGGGCTTAGCTTATGCCGGTCTGGCCGGCAGCATAGTCGGCGCAGCTCTAGCTTTCTATTTCCTGAAAAAATCAAAGCTTGCCCCCTCCCTGAAAGCTCTCCTGCCGGCAGATGGTGAAATGCTCAAGAAGATTTGCAAAATCGGCATTCCCTCGGCAATGCAAAGGCTATTCTGGGCGCTCTCTGTCTTTGTCATCTTTGCCGTATTGACCCTCTGTCCTAATTCAGTGCAAGCTCTGGCCTCATGGGCTGTCGGTATGCGAGTTGAAGCCCTTGTCTTTATGCCGCTTGTCGCTCTCAGCCTGGCGGTCTCTTCCATCGTCGGGCAAAATTTAGGAGCACGGGAATTCGAACGCGCCTATGCCGCCGGCTGGCGTGTCACCGGTATTGGTATCGCCATGATGTTCGCCGCCGCCCTAGTTCTTTACATGGGAGCCGATTTAATTGCTTCAGCCATGACCAGCGAACCTGTGGCAAAGACCTACACAGTGGCGTACCTCAAGATAAACGCACTGGCAGAGCCGTTTTTAGCCTTGGCAATGGTCTTGGGCGGAGCTTTACAAGGAGCAGGTGAAACTCGCACCCCTATGCTACTCACCCTTTTGACCAACTGGTTGATTCGCATTCCACTTAGCTATCTTCTGGCCATATCTTTTCATATGGGCGTAGACGGCGTATGGTGGTCAATGGCGATTTCAATCTTGATACACGGTTTATTGATGGCAATGCGCTACCAATCTAAAGAATGGCTGAAAGAGAAGATATGACCGGCAACGAAAAAAACAAAACCGACAGAATAATTTTGCTTGTCTTGCTCTTTCTTGGCATATTTGGACTGGCCAGCTATTTCAAATTACAAGAAGCAGTTTTTCCAAGCGCGTCGATCAACTTCTCCAAAAGCAAAGATGAAATCAGAAAAATAGCCGACCAATGGATCAAAGATCTACAAAGTCCCGGCAACTATCCGATTGTCTCCACTATTTTCAACGTCGACAACAGCGCTAAGAACTTTTTTGACTTTAAACTCGGCACCCGCGAAGCCAACCGCGTCATGAAAGAGGAAGCGCCGGTCTTTTATTGGGACCTGCGTTATTGCGAACCCAAGAACATTGAAAACATTCGTATGCAGATTTCGCCAAATGGCGAGCTGGTTGCCTATCAATTCAATGCTGATCAAGACCGCAAGTTACCCAGTATCAGCCATGAAGAAGCCAGAGAAAAAGCCACTGCCTTTCTATGCCGAACCACCGGGCTCAAAGAAGACCGTTTTGATCTGCAAAGCGACAAGATAGAGCAGAAAAGAGGACGAACTGATCACAGCTTTACTTTTGAGCGAAAGGACAAAATCTATCAGGGCGCCAGATTGCGCACCGATGTCAAAATCGCCGGCAATCTCATTTCGGAATACAACAGTATGGTGCACCTGCCCGATAGCTGGCTGCAGGAATACAAGACTATTCGCACCAATAATGAACTTTTGCAGTCAGTAGCTCAAATCTTCTATATTCTCCTCTTTCCACTCTCGCTTGTTGTGGCAGTGGTGCATTGGCGACGCGGCAATATAAGAGGTCGTTTCGTCTTCACCACGGCAGCAATCTTGACGGCCATCTTTTTAGCCGACAATTACAACGAATTTCCCTATAAGCTTTTCGGCTACGACAGCGATACTTCTTATGAAAGCTTCTTGATTCAGACTTTGCTGAGTCCATGGCTTGGCGCCATCTTTGTCTTTACAATAAGCTGCCTGCTTGCCTCAGCAGGCGAAATCATCTACCGCAAACTCTTCCCAGAAAAAATGGCCTTGGAAGAGTTTTTCACCCTCAGAGGTCTGCGCAGCCAAGAAGGTCGCACCGGCATCATACTGGGCATACTATGGTGCGCAGTTTCCTTAGGCTATCAAATCTATTACTACTATATAGGAAGAAAAGCGGGATTCTGGTGCCCGATTCAAGTCGACGACTATCAAATCTACGCCAGTTTTCTACCCTGGATAGGGGCTATCAGCCTGGCTGTATTCGCCGCTAGTTCAGAAGAGATTCTCTACCGCGTCTTGTTTATCGGATTTGCTCGCAAAGCCGGTCTAAAGAACTTTCTGCTCATCAACTTTCTGCAGGCTACGGCCTGGGGCTTTATGCATTCAAGCTATGAACAGCAGCCTTGTTATGCCAGAGGGCTTGAGATAAGTATAGAAGGCATGCTGGACGGCTTAATTTTGCAGCGCTTCGGTCTATTGCCCTGCCTGCTCTCGCATTATATGTTCGATGCATTCTGCTGCGTCACTCCCCTTTTCAAAGCCCCACCATCCTTGGCTGTATCAGCAGCGGTGCCATTTTTGCCTGTACTGATCATCTTATTTTTAAGCAGAAAGAAAACAGAAGAAAAACCTCTCTTGAATAAAGATCTGGTCTTAAAAGAAAGCCAGGAAACCGTCGGCGATGAAGGACTGCCGATTATCGAATATAGCCCGATCAAGTGGAGACTGCGCTGGCGCTTTATTACCTTTATTGTGGCGGCTTTAGGTCTTGTCTATCTTCTCGATCATAAGACCGAGCTCTATGGCGAAAAAATCAAGTCCTTAAAGATCGACCGCCCTAAGGCTATCGAAACAGCAAGAATGGCTTTGGTAGAAAGAAAGATAGATCTGAGCGGTTATGAGGCTTTTACCGGACTGAATAATAGCTATCCAGACCACATTGAAGAATTTCAGTATATTTTTGAAAAGTCGGGGTTAAAGAGAACAATTGAGATAGCCGACAAAATTGAACGTTCAGCCCTTATTTCGGTGCAATTCGTCAAACCTTTGACCCAAGAAACCTATGGTGTAATTCTGGATGAGGAAGGCAAAGTACTCAACATCAGGGTCAATATTCCAGAGCACGATCGGGGCGCAAAGCTAGACAAGAGCCAAGCGATAGCCCTGGCAAGAAACTTTCTGCAGAACAATCGCCCAGTCTATAGTCCACTTGAGGAAGACCAATACAAAGTAGAAAAACAAGAAAATAGAGTCGACCATGAAGTCACATTCAAGGTGCCCCCCTATCATGTGGCGGAAGCACCGCTGAAGGTGACGACTTCAGTGAAAGGTGATCTAGCCTGCAATATTGGTCACTACTGGGACCTGCCCACCGAATGGACCAAGAAAAGAGAAATCAAGAAACTCAAGGACGAAATCGCCGACTTTCTCAAACAGGCAAATAACTACGCCATGCTCATAGCTGTTCTCGGAGCCTGCTATGTCACCATTCGGCGCGCCAACTTGAGATGGAAACTCGCTTTAAGTCTAGCTCTTCTCTGGGGTCTCTTGAGTTTAGCCGAATTACCACTGACTCTCAATAATCTGTATGCCAATTATAAGGTGGAAGAACCGCTGCAGAGCTTTTATATCAGGCTCTTGATCGATAAAGGACAGAGCTTGTTTTTGCAGTTAATCGGCGGCACATTTGCACTAACAATGGTGCTATCAATAATGCCTGAGAACGTCAAAGGCAATCTCAACACCTTGCTGACTATGCTCATGCCGGCCCGCGAAAAAGAGCTTTCAAAGACACACCGAGACTATTGGCTTGATGCAATCATCTTGGGTCTAGCAGCTTGTTTGACTCATCTGCTCTTTGAGCGCACCGGCGAGCTAGCGTCCATCTTTTTTGCCCATGAGCTGCCCCGTTCTTTTGCAGAGACAGACACCCTAAGTGGTGCCTTCAACAGCATCGGACCACTCTATAGCTTAATTGACAGCGTTCGAGAAATAGTCAGCCAACCCTGCAACTATCTCTGCGTGGGTGCCTTGATTTATGTTCTTAAGATAAGAAAGTTCTACCAAGCCTTGATTCTTTGCTTCTTACTCAACGTGCCAGGTGTTCTCTTACAAAGAACGGTACCTGATATGGTGCTTTTCCTGATACCGGCCGTTCTGAGATTCTCCTTTCTGTATTTTGTCACAGCCTGGTCGGTTAGACACAATTTGCTGGCACTGTTCATGTTCACTCTCTTTAGCCAGTTGCTATTGAGATTCAACTTGTTTTTCGAAGCAGGCAAAAGAGTCTTTATTTGGGATCTCCTTGCGCTCCTTATCCTAGCCTTGGTTCCTCTGCTCTATTTGACCTTCAATCAACGCCTGCACAAACTAAGCAAAGCACTGACCAGCAAGAAATTCTCCAAGGTTTAATCGAGAATCAGCCCTGCTTGGATGCACCCTTATAGAAAGCCAAACAAAACCACTGATTAAGGCGCACAACCCCTGAGCCGAAGTTGTATTCGAATAAACCGGCAGCAAAGAGAGAGATGAGGGCAGCGTACAAGCCTAGGGCGAGAGCACTCTCAAGTTCGTCTGCAGTTGCGCAGGCGGCGGCACTTTTGTACAGATTATATAGAGGAAAGAGAACCAGAAAAAAATAGGCGCTAAGCCCGAGAAGCCCAGTGGTGGCGGCTAAATGCATAATGTTGCTGTGTCCATGATTAAGGTCCTCCGACTGACCTTTAACAACTGCTTCATTTAGCTCTATGCGCGGAAAATTTCGGGGACCGGCGCCTGACAAAGGTTTCTTTTGGAAAGTCTTGATAGCGATGTCCCAGACCGTCAAACGAGCTGTGACGCTGACATCTTGCCGCCAATTCGAAAGGGCAGAAAGCCTGGTCTTGACCACTGGCACAAATTGAAAAGCCAGCATTGAACCGCAAAGAACAGTGAGAAGACCCGCAAGAAAAGCTTTCTTTGATATGCGCAAAGTAAAGGCGAAGATAGCCACTGTCATACCAAGCCAGGCGCTGCGCTCTGCCGCAAAGAGAAGCCCAAGAAAATTGCAGAAGCAGATGGTCCAGGACAGCCGGCGGCCAAAAATACCAGGGTGTCGAAAAGCCAGAGCTAAAGAAAGGAAAGCCCCTATCTGCATAACCCCGGCGTAAGACATTGGGCTAGAGAGAAAACCGGTGGCTTGCAAATAAGGATACTTAGTGAAACGCCCGACGTTGAAGAGTTGCTGGCAGGCACCAAGCAGACCGGAAATAGCAGTGACCAATAGAAATGACTTGAGAGCACCTTGCTTATGCCCGCTCAAGTGAAAAGCCAGATAGGCCACCGGATAGATAACGAAGCCGCGCACCGTAGAAAAACTAGCGAGACATTCGCTGGGTCCAGCCGCGAGCAAACCTGAGAGCAAAGAGACAACCGAAAAGAGCAAAACCGGCTTGATAAAAGGAGCCTGTTTGAGCTCGGAAATGCAAGTCTTAAGCCCTTTGGACAAGACAAGCAGGGCAAACAAGAGGGCAATCAAGATCCAAGATAGAGTTAGACTGATTGGCAAAAGAAAAGCCAATGCCAGAGTTAGAAAAAGAGACAGACGCTCCAGCATAATCAGGCAACCTGTCTAAGCAAAAGGTCTTCGCAACCAGTTGATCACCAATTGATCATCCCCATGATTTCACGCACATCATGCAAAGTTTGAGATGCCACTTTGCGTGCCTTTTGATTACCATGAGCGATAATCTTTCTTACCTGATCGGGGTCTGCAGCCAGTGCCTTTCTCTTTTCGCGCATCGGTCTGAAATATTCATTGATCAGACCAGCCAACTGCACTTTACAGTCAACACAGCCGATTGCAGCCGACTCGCAATCACCTTTCACTTTTTCGAGCAAGGCTTTGTCAGATGCGAAAATTTGGTAGAGAGGCCAAGGTACTTCGCAAAGATTGGTATGTCCCGGGTCTGACTTGGCAATGCGAGTGCGGTCGGTAATCGCTTTTTTGACTTTGGCTATGGTATCTTCCTCGGTATCAGCGATCTTTATATCGTTGTTGAAAGACTTACCCATCTTCTGACCGTCCACCCCTTTGAGAAGTGGCGTAGTGGTAAATTCAGGCTTAGGCTCGGGGAAGAAGTCGACATTGTAGAAATTGTTAAAACGCCTGGCCACATCACGAGCAAACTCAAGATGCGACTCTTGATCTTTTCCGACCGGAACCAGCTCACCTTTGAAAGTAAGAATGTCTGAAGCCATGAGAACCGGATAACCGAGCAGACCATAGGTCACTTTCTCTTTAGCGGCCGATTCGTCGCTATCGAGCATCTTGACCATATCTTTCAAGGTAGGTTCACGTTCCACCCAGTTATGCGGGGTGAACATAGACAAAAGCAAATGAAGTTCAGCTATCTCGGGCACAGCCGACTGCACATAAACAGTGGCGACTTCTGGATCAATGCCTACGCACAGCCAATCGAGAGCAATCTCCCAGATATTGGGTTCTACTTCTCTGGTGTTTTGAAACTTGGTCGTGAGAGCATGCCAATCGACTATAGAGAAAAACGATTGATACTGTCCCTGGAACTTTATCCAATTAGACAAGGCTCCGAAATAATGGCCAAGATGCAAACGGCCGGTCGGGCGCATACCCGACATAATGCGCTTACTGGACATTTTATCCTTTCAAAAATGAGGCGAGTCTAAGAAACTACTTGGCAGCCTTGGCGATTGCTTCTCTTACTTTCGCCTTCTTACGGTCGCTTTTTGCCAGACGACGCTTTTTCTTGATGCGAGCATTGTATTTTGCTGTCATTTCGGTTTCCCCTTAGAACAACTACTTATTTATTGAGCCCTGATTTTACCCCGAGCACTGAAACAGCTCTTTAAAATTTTTAGCGGGGGGCGAATCGCTCCCTCTCGGCATTCAATCTATCGAGGTCCGACTGAGTGATTATGCCTGTCTGCACAAACAGCTCTATAAGCCGCACTCCCTTCTGCCTGGACATCTCGGTCAGCTCTCGTAATTCTTCTCCTGTCATTCTTCGCCTTTGTAACAGATATTGATCAAGCTCCACCCTGCCAAGCAGTAAATCGATAGTAAGGCTGACCACAGCGTCGGGCGGCTCTAAATAGCCGCGCTCCAGCGAAAACTTGCATGTGTAGAGAACCTGTCCGGGATAACGTCCCTTTGCCGTCGCCACTTCAATCAAGCTCTTTTTCTCTCTGAAATCGCTAAGAATAGATTTGAGATCATTGTCGAGTGCGTCATTATTGAGCGCGATCTGACCAAAAGGAGCAAGCGGCAGCGAAACTTGAAAGAGTCTTTCTATATCTATGGCAACTAGAGGCAACGGGTCTGTACGTCTAATATCAAAACCCCCGGCAGGTTTCGGTTCCACAGCCACAGCAGTCTTCTTTTTGTGCGCTTCCACATCTTGCGCCGTCAGCGCCGGTAGACTGTCAAATGTCTGGGCCGCTGTGCCTTCCGGATTGGCAGACAATATCTTGTTTTCTAGTTCTTGCTTATGTTTAGATGCCTGTTTCTGGTCAGCATCAAAATCTGTAGTATTAGAAACCGCCTCGTCCACTATAGGTAAAGGCAATTCCTCACTGGTCTTTGCACCAATAGCGGTGCCTAAGCCCAGACTTTCGGCAAACTTCTGGCAAGGTTCCACCGAACCGGTCAAAACAAGTCTATATAAAGAAGCGGTAGCCCGAACAGCATCGAACTGAAACTCGCGCATCGCTTCACGCATCGAACGCCCTTCTTTTGCCCAACCCAAAACAACAAAATCATCTTTGGTAAGCGGCTGTTTGGCCAAAATAGACTGCCATTCAGCTGTGCCGAACCGAGAAGAGGTAACTACTTCGGTATTAAGCCCCATCCCTTGCTCAGTGAGAAAAGCCATTTGATCTGCAAAAGAGTTTGTTAACCTCATAGGCAGCTTCATATTCGGAGTTATCGTTTCTCGAAAGCGGCTGGAAAGTTTCTCTACAATAAAGCCGCCCTCACGCCAGGCCAGTAGCTCGATTAAAGCATCATCGCCCTCGAGGATACCGAAAGCAGCATAAATAAGTTCGCCTTCCGAAAGGAAGAGTTCACCACGATTATTGCCGTTCAATAGCCTGACTTTGTAGCTCTTGCCAGATTCGGTGGCTAAAAACTGCAATAGTCCAGGTAAGCCGACATCGACAAGACTGCCCTCAATCATTAATAGAGCTTTCCTTTTTAGAGTTCGCTACAGAGTGCACTTAACCACGATTATTTATATGCCCCATAGTGGTAAGTTGCCCCGGAGGGAAAACTTTCTAATAGCACTCCACATTTACAAAAGTTAATCCGCCCCTTGACTGCTTAGAGTTTTTTTCATTCTGGGTAAATAGCATGAAGAGTCTCAATAAAAGGGAGTTATGCCGAAATTGGCTTCTAGAGTTACGGACGATCTTTCAGACGACTGGTCAGAGGTTTTCGAAGAGGAAACTCTGCAGCAAGAAGACAGCGAAGAACCTGTCGAGGTGCAAGCAGAGGGCTTTACAGAAGACTCGGTCAGACTCTACTTGAGAGAAATCGGTCGGGTCAAGATGATCAAACCCGATGAAGAAATTGAATTGGCAAGGCTGATTGCCAAAGGAGACCAGGACGCCAAGAAGAAGCTCATTCAAGCCAATCTTCGCCTGGTAATTTCAATTGCTAAAAAGTATGTGAACCGCGGTCTACCCTTTCAAGATCTCATTCAAGAAGGCAATCTCGGTCTAATTAGAGCAGCTGAAAAGTTCGACCACACCAAAGGTTTTAAGTTCTCCACCTATGCCACTTGGTGGATAAGGCAGGCAATAAGCCGAGGTTTAGCCGATAAATCGCGCACCATTAGAGTGCCGGTGCATATGGTCGAATCGATCAATAAGCTGAAAAAGACTAGCGCTCGGCTAGCCCAAGAACTGGGAAGGAAGCCCAATGAACAAGAGCTTTCCAGTGCCCTTGATATACCGGTAACTAAAGTACAGGAAATCATGCAGGCAGACAGAGAGCCGGTTTCAATGGAAATGCCCTTGAGCCGAGATGATGAGACCTATATCGGCGATCTCATTGAAGACAACGAATCTACTCGTCCAGACGCCACCACGGCCGACGAACTGATGAGGCAAGACCTCAGTCGGATGCTCAGCCAGCTGACACCGAGAGAACGCGATATCATGCATTTGCGCTATGGTCTTGAAGACGGTCGCCAGAGAACCCTAGAAGAAGTAGGCCGCCTCTTCAACATAACCAGAGAAAGAGTGAGACAAATAGAGCACAAAGCCTTTAGAAAGCTGAGACAGCCTAATTGGTCGTCAAAACTAGCCGGCTATTTGGAAGACTGATCCAAAGAAGTGATAAAGAATTAGACGAAAGCTCTTCTTGACTGACCGGAACCTTGCTAGGGTTATGTTGGCGGTTAATTTTGAGCTTTTGTTTTGATTGAAAAGCAACTACTCAGGCCCGACGAACTCTGCCAGCTGGTGGACTCCTCTCAGCGTCAGAAACTACGGCTCATACTCAATGACCAGCATTCGGCCGACCTGGCTGAATGCTTTGAAGAGCTGCCGCCCGAATATCGTATTTCTTGCTTTCGTGTTCTCGACTTAGATAATGCCTCGGCCCTACTGGCCGAACTGGAACCGGACAAACAAAGCGAACTGCTCAGAGATTTGGGCAATAATTCGATTGCCGCCCTAGTTGTGAACATGTCGCCAGATGATGCCGTCGACTTGCTTTCTGAACTGCCGGAAACCAAGGCCCGTGAAATCATCGACCAGGTCGACGATAGCGAAGTCAAAGAAGACCTCACCCAGCTCATGACTTTCAAAGAAGATACAGCGGGCGGAATCATGTCGACCGACTATCTTGCTCTCAGGAGCGATATGTCTGTAGCGGAAGCTCTGGTCTATCTGCGCGAAGAATATGAAGACTTAGAAGAAGAAATCTACGACGTATACGTAGTTTCAAGCAAAGAAGAACTGGTCGGCGTCGTCACCTTGAAAGAATTGCTGACGGCGGCGCCGGAAGTCCCGGTACAGTCGATTATGGACAAAGACCTGGTTTATGTTGAAGCCGATGTCGACCAAGAACATGCCGCGGAGAAGCTCTCAAGATATGACCTTCTCACCCTCCCTGTGGTAAACGAACACAAGCAGCTTCTTGGCATCATCACTTCCGACGACGTTATCGATGTGTTGAAAGAAGAAGCGACTGAAGATATTTATCAGTCATCAGGTATTTCGGCAGGGGGTTCGGAAGCGCAAGAGACCTTAGGCTATAACGTCAGGCGCGCTTTCAGCGCTCGCTTGCCCTGGCTGCTTGTCACCTTGATGATTGAAACCGGTTCGGCATCAGTGATCACACATTTCGATTCGGTAATCCAACAAACAGTGCAAGCAGCAGCGTTCATGCCGCTTTTATCTGGAGTAACCGGTTCGGTGGCTACTCAGTCGACTTGTATTGTGATCAGAGGCACCGGCAAAACCACTAACTTTGGCCTCAAATCGGCCCTACGCAATATCTGGCATGAAGCTAAAGTAGGCGTCTTACTCGGGCTTTTCTGCGGTATAGCCTGTTATCTAGTAAGCACCTTTATGCACCAGGGAAGTCAGGCTCTTGGTATCGTTGTCGCTTGTTCCCTCTTCGTCACCATGACTGTGGGGGTACTCATAGGCACAATGATGCCCATACTCTTTCATAAATTGGGGGTCGAACCAGCCCATGCCAGCGGCCCTTTCATAACTAGCATCCTCGATGTCTGTACAATGTCCATTTACCTGACTATCGTCCACTTGTTCTTGAGTACCCTGACCAGATAGAAAAGCAGTAGCAATGGAAAAAACCATGGAAAAACAAAGCCTCAGTCCGCTTGAAGAAATGCTGACCAGAAGAGCCAAGACTGAAGAAGTTAATGTCAAAGCAGTGGAAAGCCGCCACCAGAAAGGCATTTTGACTGCTAGAGAAAGAATTGAAGCCTTGGTTGATCCAGGCTCTTTCATGGAAATCGACCGCTATGCCCTGCACAAATGTCAGGAATTCGGCATGGCCGACAAAAAGCATTATGGCGATGGTGTGATCACCGGACAGGCAATGATTGACGGCAAGCCGGTTTATCTTTTCGCCCACGATGCTACCTTTGTCGGAGGGGCGCTGGGAGAAGTGTTTGCTCGCAAAGTTTGTAAAGTCATGGACCTGGCCTATCAGGCTGGTTGCCCAGTGATTGGACTAAATGAAAGCGGTGGTGCTCGCATCCAAGAGGGAGTGCGCAGCCTAGCAGGCTATGCCGATATCTTTTACCGCAATGTGAAAAGTTCGGGAGTAATTCCTCAAATCTCGGTCATTTACGGCGCCTGCGCCGGTGGTGCTGTCTATAGTCCAGCAGTCACTGATTTCACAATCATGGTTAAAGACAAGAGCTTTATGTTCGTCACCGGCCCGGAAATAGTGCGCACCGTCACTGGTGAAGACGTCACTCTGGAAGAACTAGGCGGAGCCCTAACCCACAATAGGAAGTCAGGCGTAGCTCAACTCTTGGCGGAGGACGAGGCCGATTCCTTCCATCTAACCAAACGCCTTCTTTCCTTTCTGCCAAGCAACAACCTCGACCCCTTGCCGCTGAACGAAGACTTCAATCCGCCATCGCAAGAAGACTGTGCTGAGCTGGATGCCATCGTGCCGGTGGAAGCAACTCGCCCCTATGACATGCATCATGTGATTGAGCGTATCTTCGACGATGGCGACTTTTTTGAAATCTCGCCTCATTTTGCCGGCAATATTCTGACCGGCTTTGCCAGATTGGGTGGGCATTCGGTCGGCATAGTCGCCAATCAGCCGCGTATTCTAGCCGGCTGCCTGGACATCAACGCTTCAGTGAAGGCGGCTCGTTTTGTGCGATTTTTGGATGCTTTCAATATACCGGTCATTACTTTTGTGGATGTGCCCGGCTATTTGCCAGGCACTCATCAAGAGTATTCAGGCATTATCAGACATGGAGCCAAGTTGCTTTATGCCTATTGCGAAGCCACTGTGCCCAAGCTGACGGTGATCACACGCAAGGCATACGGCGGAGCCTTTGATGTTATGGGTTCCAAAAATGTCGGTGGTGATTTCAACTTCGCCTGGCCGACGGCTGAAATAGCAGTTGTAGGAGCTGAAGCGGCAGTCAATTTGCTCTACCGCAAAGAATTGAAAGAAGACCAAAGCGGTGAACGCTTCAAAACCATGGTAAGTGAGTTCAAAAATCAATTTGCTAATCCTTACATTGCCAGTCAAGAAGGCTACATAGACGATGTCATCAAGCCCAGCGAAACAAGAGAAAAACTATTGATGGCGCTCAACGTGCAGAAAAACAAGCGTGTCGAGAGACCAAGACGCAAACACGGTAATATTCCCTTATAAGCCTTTCGGCATAGTTCTTTCGGTATAGCTATTTAAGCGCTGGCTTCTTCAAATAGGGATAAACCAGGCTGAACTCAACTGAATTTTCTTGAGTGGAAACTTGGTCATCCAGCTCGGGCGAAGACTGCGGCTCATGGCCATGGTCGTTCTGATATCTATAATTAATCAGGTTGACATGTCCAAAATAGGGAGCCGGCAAGAGGCACTCATACATAGCAACCGATTTGACTTCAGAATCACCGCCGGTAAGCTTGATTAAATGACTTAGGCAAGAATTAGGAGCTGGTGCAGTGTAACTGCTTTCTATGGGCGAGGCAATAAAATAGCCTCTCAATACTCCTATGCCTTGCCTATTCTGCAGTTTGGCAGAATCAGAAAGAAAGCGCTGAACAATGGACATCTCGGCGTTGGCAATATCAGGCAGTAAGATTAGCCCCCTGGCCAGAATAGCCTTACCTGCTTTGAAATTTAGTTCCAGAACAGGAAGCGGGCTGCGAGAGAAGAATCCCTTCTCCATTTGCTTTACTTCCACCGAATCAATACGGGCCAAAGCTTCAAAAAGAGTTATCTGCCGATTAAAAAGCCCCGTCTGGTGCATGGTCAAGAAAAACCCCTGCAAGATATAGGCGACAAAATCACTTGCCAATTTCATATGCGAAGCATTGTCGCAATCTTTGCCACTCACTATGGAAAGGCTTAAGTTGGAGCATGCCGCCTCAACATCAAGGGTTGTCACAGCGCGCGGATTCTGAACCACAGAGCCGAGATGAAAACGCTCCGGATCGGCAACTTTTATCAGAACCGCCGAGATATCAGATGGCATCGTGCTTGTAAATTCCCCAAAAGTGGTACATCAAAGTTATGGTCAATGGCGCTCGCAATGTAAGTCTAGCAATAGACTTTTAATTTGGGGGGAAATTGCAGGAAAAGTCGGTCCGGCTCTACCTCAGATGGAATATATCAGGTAAACTGGTAACAGGCGACCTGCTTGTGCATTCATGCTCATGCAGGAAGTCGACCAGCCTTCTTCGCCAGTATTTACTAGCCAGTGGCTCGGTCCAAGGTGCTCAAAAAGTACTCAACAAGTACTCAAAAGTACTCAACAAGTGCTCAAAAGTACTCAAAAGTACTCAACAAGTACTCGAAAATACTCAACAAGTATTCAAAAGTACTCAACAAGTACTCGAAAGTACTCGAAAGTACTCAAAAAGTACTCAACCGGTTTCCTATCTATCGGACATCTTCAAACGCGTTGTCTACTTATCAAGTAAATCGTTCGGTTCACCCAAGGCATTAATTGACTTTGGGTTGCTTTAATTTGTGAAAAGAAGAATCTATGGCTCTTTTACCCCCAAAAAACAGCACTCAGGAGTTTGACCAATCGGCCCAAACAGTTCTTGGCGAGCTGAGAAAAGGCAGTGCGGAAAAGCGCAATGAGTTTGTCTGGGTGCAGCAAGAGCGAGTTTTCGCGGTGGCCCTGCTGGGCACCGGTAGCCAAGAGAGCGCAGCCCAAGTAACTATTTCGGCTTTCAACAATGCTTTCGCCTCCCTTAATCAGGGCTTGCCGAAACACGGTGAAATGACTGTTTGGGAGTGGCTCTCCAAATTCGTAGTGGAATCGATGTCTGAATACCACAACGAGTTCAGCGGCGCCCCCGAAGATGATGACGGCGACCCTTCGCAGGACGGTTCTGCCAACATGGACTGGGAGACCACTGTACTTTTAGGGGTACAGCGCGTGAAGCGGTGCATCAATCAATTACCAAACGAACAAAAGCGAGTTTTCCTTCTCAGGCACTCTCTTGACCTCAATTATGACCAGATTGCAGTGGTGACAAACCTTAGAGTTGAAAAGTGCATGGAACTTCTTTATCGTGCCAGAGTGCAAGTCGTCAAATGCCTCGGGCGGGGTTGATAAGCCAATTAAGAAAAGGATTTAATTCAGAATGTCTGACGCACAATTTCGATTATTGATTCAGCGGTCGTTTGATGAAGAACTCAGCAAACAAGAAAACCGTGCCCTTCTAGACCACTTGGACAGTTCGGAATCGGGTCAGAAATTCCACCATCAACTCGACCAAATGATTCAAGCGGCTCAGGATATGCCTCTGCCTGATGAATTAAAGCCCCAGAACCCCGAAGCTCTCGCGAGAATGATCATGGAACAACTACCTCAGAAAAAAGGCAATATATTCGGTTTCTTGACCGGATTATTCGGAGGAGGGGGCGGCGGCAAGCCTAAACAAAAAGCCGAGCCGAAAAACGGCAAGAATAAAAAAGATGCCGCCGGAGATGGTGGCAGACGTGATGCCGGCAAAAAAGACAATGCCAAAGCAGCGAGAGGCAAAGGCGGCTTCGGCAAAGGCAAATCGCAAGATTTTGAAGAAGAGCAAGACAACGAAGAACCAGCCGGCAAGATGCCTGGAATCAAGTTCCCTCGCAAAGCCAAGGAATTAGACCAAGAAGAGATAGAGACGCAGGCAGGCGGTTTTTCCCGACTCAAGTCTATGGGCAGCCGCTCACAAGACCAAGACAACCGAGAAGCCCAATCGACTACACGTTCGCTGGGTGAGAAATTCTCCATGCCATGGGCGGCGCAAAGCGGCGGTGACGATGGACCTCTCACATTAGCCGAATCAATCAAGCGCAAAGTAACCGAATCTCAAAAGCTTTCTCCTATAGATGAGAATGAACTTTCCGGCAGTCACAGCGATTCTTACCTGAGCGGGGCCTCAGCAGGCAGCCAAGGCGGTTTCGCACCACCGTCTCAACCTAGTGCATTTGGTCGCACCGATTCAGGTTTTGCCCAATCTTCTTTTTCACAATCAACTGCTCAACCCCCTCAGCCTTCTCAACCGAGCTTAGATCAACCGACTTCTTCTTCGGACGGATGGAGTGCACCGGTAGCCATGCCCAATAAACAACCAGTGAGGCTGGATATGGGAGGCGGATTCAGTCCCGGCACCGGAGGTGGTGGCGGCAGCGCCATCGGTCTCAGTCAACCAAACGCGGCAGCCGCGCCCGCGGCTAACGATTGGGGCGGTGCGGCCGGCTGGCAAGGTCAAGCCCAAGGTCAAACTCCGGCTCAGGCTAAAGAAGAGCCTAAGACTGATTGGGGCTCCGGCTGGAATGCCCCAACCGACCAAAAACAACCACTTAAGTCTTCCGACTCATGGGCTATGCCTGGAGCAGAAGGAGGACAGTCATGGGAAGCAGCAAGAAGCAGCGCCAGCCACAATGCCTTGCCGGCGCAGAGTCAAGCAAACGCCACTTCTAGCGCTGCCGCGAACGCAGGTCAAAATGCAGCAGGCGTAGATCCGTGGGGCTCTGCACCGACAACTAACTCCGGGGCAAACGGCTCATCCGGAGCTGGCTGGAGCCAGCAACCAGCATCATCTCCACCAGCGTGGAACGCTGCGCCCGCCCCTGCCAGCCCTGCTATGGCAAGTTCAGCATCGGGCTGGGAAGCTGCTTCGCCAGCGCCCTCGCCTCAAGTCAATGCCGGTTTAACCAGTTCATCAGGTTGGGACAGCACACCTGCGCCCCAAACAGGCGTCGGTTGGGATGCACCGGCTGCGAGCGCTCCAGCACAGACTGCCGCATCCAGCAATACGGGTTGGGATGCAGTCTCGGCCGCGCAGCCAACGGCAAGCGCGAATTCAGGCTGGGATGCTTCACCGACGCCATCAGCTGCGGTGCCAAACGCTGCCTGGGATGCATCGCCGGCAGTTGCCAGTCCAGCCGCACCTTCTCCAAACAGCGGCTGGGACGCCAGTCCAACTCCCGCGGCCAGTGCCAATTCCGGCCAAGCCGGCTGGGGTCAGACCGGTGCAACACCATCTGGATGGGGACAGACTGACAGTTGGACTGCAGCTCAACCAAGTTCAACACCTCAAACGGCTCCTGCACCACAAGCCATGCAACCTGTGCAAGCGACTCCCGCTCCCGCCGCAGACCCTTGGGCTCAAGCAGCACCGGCTCCAGCACCGGCTGACGCATGGGCGCAAGCGGCTCCCACATCTGCGCCTCAACAGTCCTCGGCTCCTACAAATGATCCTTGGGCTGTGTCACCACAAGCAGTGGCAGCTCCGGCACCGCAAGCAACCCAACCGGCAACTGGTGGTTGGGCTCCTCAACCAGCTGAAGCTAAGCAAGCATCTAAGCGTTCTTGGGCTACGGCCGAGCCAGATCTAATTGAAACGGGAACATTCCGAGCTTTCACCCCTAGTATGGACAACAGCCTCGGTGCGAAAGCGCCACCTCGTCCGCAGACAGGTCAGCAAGCTAATCCCTTTGCCAACACCCAGGTAGGTGGGGTTCCCTTAGGTGTCAATACTCCGGCAGGCGGTCAACAGAGTGCGCCTGTGGATAATCGTTTTGACGTACCTATATCAGAGCGCATTAAACAACAGGCTCCCATACAGCAAGAAGCCCAACAAGCCGCGCAGGATAATCGTTTCGATATTCCGATATCTGAACGAATGAAGATGCAACAAGACGGCAGCCAAATCAAATCGGTACAGGAAAATACACCAATTGCCCCTGTACAAAATCAATCGAATATTCCAGTAAATCAAATCGTAGATAAGATGGGAGAAGTCCTTGCCGGGGGCCAGGCTCAAGCCAAACAAGACGATCGGTGGGAGCTACCAATTGCTGACCGCAAGAAGATGCAACAATCTGGTGGTGATACCGGCGGCTTCGGTGAAACCCAGCCGACTCAGTCGGCTCAAACCGGTTGGCAAAGCTCCGCTCCCGTGGCGCCAGGTTGGAACCAACAACCTCAAGCACAGAACGAAGTTCAGTCTGGATGGGGAGTGCCCGCACAGCCGCAAGCCCAACCCACAGCAGAAGCTCAATCGCCTTGGGGCAATACCCAGGCTCAACCAGCACCGCAAGCTCAAGCAGTTGAATCATCCCCTTGGGGCAACACCCAGGCTCAGCCTGCACCGCAAGCTCAAGCAGTTGAATCATCCCCTTGGGGCAACACCCAGGCTCAGCCTGCACCACAAGCTCAAGCAGTTGAATCATCCCCCTGGGGCAACACCCAGGCTCAATCTGCACCACAAGCTCAAGCAGTTGAATCATCCCCCTGGGGCAACACCCAGGCTCAACCAGCGCCTGCCGCTTGGGCCCAGCCGTCTGCGGTGGCACCACCGGCAATGCCGGCGCCCGCGGCTCCAGCTGTTTCATCTGCGCCGAGCGAGATCACAGACAAAGGCAAGGCTGGTGGTCTCTTCAACTTAGATAACAATGCCATAGACAAAATCTTCGATGGCATCGGTGTAACCGAATCGGTTAGTCAGACTGTTGTGAACTCCGGTGGAACGAACGAACAACCGCAAGCTTCAGGATGGGGAAATCAAAGTAATGCTCCCGCTGCGCCAGCGGCTTTCGCACCAGTCTCCAGTCAACCGGCAGCGCCAGCTGCCTCACCATGGGCTGCGGCGGCGCCGGCTCCTGCTCCCAATCCGGCCATGCAAGCTCAGATGCAGGCACCGAATCCGGTGGCAGCATCTCAGCCGAACCTAAGCAACCAAACAAATCAATCAAAAGGTCTTTTCCAGCTAGATGACCAGGCAGTTGATCAAATCTTCGGCAATATCGGCGTAGAAGAGAAATCAGTGCCTATTTCTAAGTCACAGGAAATGTCCGCCCCCGCCACCGGCTTTGCGCAACCCCCTGCTCAGAACATGGCACAACCTGCTCAGTCTGGTTGGAATCAGCCGGCAGCTACCGCTGCAGCTCCAGCACAGACAGCACAGGGCGGCTGGCCGCAAGCGCAAGCCACGCCGGGAGGATGGGCGCAACCGCCGGCCCAAGGCATGTTCCAGGCCGACGCTAATGTGATGAATAAGGTTTTTCCAGAAGCCCAACCGCAGGCACCGGCTCAGCCTGTGATTCATGAGATCAGACCGGCTCCCAAAATTGAGGGCATCGGTAGACTGGATGCAAACTCCGATAATTCGCAAGACACAGGATCTGGAAGAATCGCCGCCATAGGCAAATTCTTGCTCGACCAGAAAGACCTAGACAAAATTGGCAAACTGGCTCAGTCTGATATGGCTGAAGGCAAACTGCGGGTGCTGACAATGGAAGCGTCCCAGGACCTACAGGAATTGCTTGGTCAAATCGGTAAACAGCAAGGTGTTATCGGGTCGGTGATTGTCGGGCACGACGGTCTACTTATCGCCAATACAATGCCTTCCGACATGGATGCAGAATCTGTAGGCGTATGGGCCCTGGGTGTCTATATGAACACCGAGCATGTCACTAAGAAAATGGGGCATGACCGAGTTCACCAAGTTGTCTCACGCACACCAAGAGGCTATGTTGTCATCGCCGATTTCGGCGGCGGTCTGCTCGTCACCGTCACAGACGGCAACGAGACAGATCAGTTGATACCGCTCATGCGTACAATCACCCTCTTGGTGAACTGAACCACTTAGGCAGAGAGCGAACTAGCTCTGAGAAAGCACATACGAAGATAAAGTCCTGGCACCGAAACCGGTGCCACCCTTGTTCCATTCGTCTTTCTCTCTCTCCAGCCAAGAGACACCAGCGACATCAAGGTGCGCCCATGGCAGATTCTCCGTGAACTCCTTAATGAACATGCCAGCCGAGCTCGAGCCCGCTTCACCGCGCGAGCCAGCGTTCTTGAGATCGGCTATGTCGCTCCTCAGACCCTCTTTATACTCATCAAAGAGCGGCAACTGCCAAAATTTCTCACCGCAACCTTTACCGCTTTCAATCACAGCATCAACCAAAGACTGCGAGCCCATGATACCGGCAGCCACACGTCCCAGAGCTGTAACTACAGCACCGGTAAGAGTAGCAATATCGATAACCTCGGTGACACCTTCCTTGATGGCATAAGTGATGGCATCCGCCAAAATCAAACGCCCTTCCGCGTCGGTATTATTGACTTCGATTGTCTTGCCATTCATAGACTTAAGCACGTCGCCAGGGTGCAAGGCATTGTCACCCGGCATATTCTCGGTGGCGGCAACAACCATCAATACAGAAACCTTAGGCTTCAGCTCTCCGATTATCTGCATAGCCGCTAGGCAAGCAGCGGCTCCCGACATGTCGTATTTCATATGCTCCATGCTCTGAGCCGGCTTGAGAGACAAACCGCCGGAATCAAAGGTAATGCCTTTGCCAATCAAGCCAATGGTGCGCTTAGAGCGAGGCGCAGTATATTTGAGAGTGATGAGACGAGCTTCTTCCTTAGCACCACGGGCGACACCAAGAAGGGCGCCCATGCCCAGCTTCTCAATCTGGCCCGGAGTCATTATCTTTACTTCCAAGTCAGCCTTGGCAGCGATCTTTTTCGCCTCTTGCGCCAGTCTGGAAGGGGTCATCTCGGATGGCGGCTCGGCAACCAATTCGCGAGCCAAATTGGTGGAAGTCCCCATAGAAACGGCTTTCTTCACTGCTTGATCTAGTTTATGCTTGCTTAGGTCACCACTGACACTAAGAGCAACTCTCTTGTAGAAAGGCTCAGGATGCTTAGATTCGTCTTTTTGAGTTTTATAGCGACTAAAACTGAAGCTACCCAAGATCAGACCTTCCACCACGGCTTCCAAAGCAAACTCATTTCCAACTTTGGCCCCACGCAGAATGAGATGCATTGAGAGCAGATTTTTCTTAGCGGCAGTCTTAGCAGGAAGAGTTCCAAGTTTGCGGGCTAGATGAGCACCGACTTTGCGATAGCAATTGGCGCTCAGATCGCTTTCTTTACCCATACCAAACAAGCAGAGTTTCTTGAGATTACCGGTCTCATAGCAAGGCAGCCATAGCTGTTGTCCAAACTTACCGGAGAACTCTTCGGCAACCATGGTCTTCATAGCCGCCAACATTGCTTTACCTAATTTTTTATCAAGCCCGGGCTCCTTGGTCAAAACCTTGACGGCATCCTCTTGAAAGAAGATCGGCAAAACAATAATTTCTGCTTTCAGTTCGGCTAAAGATCCGGTTTCAAGGCTGACTTTCATGATTCCCCCATTTAGTTTGTATGGTTGTTGATTACTTTGGTAACAATCTCATCGACAATAGCGGCATCATAACCGGCCAGTTGTCTGCGAGAATAGGCAAGATATGCTTCCATCCAGCGGCGTAGTTCAAGCAGTACGGCCGAAACCGGCACAGCAGAACGTTTCATCTGGGCAAGATTGACTGAGATACGCCCCTCATGGTCAATGTGAAAACGTCCTTTCGCGGGCGAATCACCATGTACATAGTGCAAGCTGGAATTGAGCAAGACTTTATTATCTTCCGGTCCAACCAGATTTTGAATCTCTTCAGAAATTTTCTGAAAAATAGTGAGCGGTCGAAAGAGACTACCTTGCTGAATGTTTGCCAACTTCAATTGCACAAGCAAATAGATAGACTTCATAATCTTGTGTGTGCACCAGGTCTCGTAAGATTTCAGTACTTCATCAAGAGTAGAGAGCCCGTCAATATATGCAGCCAGCTCAGCTATACGTTTGCGATCTTCCATCTGCACCGGGCTCTCATCAATAAAGGAGAGAGGGGTGCTCTTCATCTGAAGCCAAAGCGCTTCAAAATTCCAGACCCTCTCCAAAATAGAGTCCCGCCCCTGCGGAAATATAGAAAGAATTTGGTTTATTTGATCTTGAAACAAAGCAGAGTCCAATAGCAGTCTATCGAGGCTCTGGCTCAGACGAGCACTATCATCAAGCTCTAGAGACTTGCCCTTATCTCTAAATACGAAGATACCCTCGCTCCATGTGGTAAGAAATTCCACCATGGCATCGTAGCCCCTTAACTTGCTAAGGCTGGCATGAGTCGGTTTGCCGCTTTCGAATGCTACGATCAAAGTCTTGTCGCGGTTGTCGACGGTCAAGAGTCCGGTCTTTTTGGCTGTTGCCAAAGACTGCAAGAGACCGGCTGTATCTATGGCACCGAGACTTCCTATCATCGAGTCTCGCATTGTCTCGATGTTTGCACCGCGCGAGGTATTAGTATCATCCTCGGTGCGCTTGTGATAGCCGCCATATAGGTACTGATCATCAAGCAAAACTTCCAACTCTCTTGTATTGATAAAGCCAGCTTTGACGCACATAAGACCCAGGAAGCTGCGCTGAGACTTACCCCAACCTTCTTCTTGCTGCTTCTCTAAAAGCTCACGCAACTGGGTCTCAGAAATAATACCGCAGGCGACAAGGTAGCGCCCAAGGCGAAAAGGTTTACGATTGTGGTAACAATTAGAAAGAAACTGAATGCGGGCGAAGACAGGATAAATCAGCCGCGCCGCTTCGAATTCCTGCAAAATGCGCAAGGCTTCATCGGAAGGCAAATGATAGCGCTCTTCCACATTGCGAACGATCGATTCCACCGAGGCATAATCGTCGATCATCTGCATCACCCAGTTCTGGGGAGCAGCAAGAGAATAATCATTCTTCACCGACTTACCATAGTCGGAAAGCACAGGTACCGAGGTGGAAAGAATATGATTAGCGAGTGTACTGCCACCCCCGCGCAGGCGCCGTCTATCGATACCAGATACAGTGGCGCAAGCATAGTCGGCAAGCAAAGGATATCGAGTAAAGATTCCAAATGGGCTGTCATAAGAGTTAAAAGTGAGGCCACCGGTCGGCTCGTCTCTGGTGAGCGTGATCGCTCCGTCGCCTTTGACAAATAAGAGCACACCTTGAGGTTTGAGAAGTTTCTTGGCATAGACGGCAAACTTGACTAAAGCATCGAGAGGCAGAGAGAAACCTGTCTGCATCAGGTCTATAATCAAGCCGTCCAAGCTCTTGCCAGACTCCACAAGCTTGTCTAGCTGTCCGTAGAGATTCTCGCGGTATGAAAAGGTGAGAAAGGTCAAAGATGAGTTCAAAAGACCATCTTTATTAAATGACTGATCTGATAAGGAGCCCCTCTCCCGTTCCGTCAAAACAGCAACCTCTGACTTCAGGGTTTTCGGATCGGGCTGCCTGCAGCCGGCTTGGTAGGTTGAGCAGCGCCACTGGGCTTAGCGACAGCCGCCGGAGCCGCACCACCCGGCATAACCATGGTACCCATCAGGCTCTGGGCGAAACTATCGGGCGGAGCCACGAAGAGGGCGCGGATGGCCACCTGCCCTTTGAGTTTACCGGAAAGGATACGGCCGACTTCGATAATCAAGTCGTCCTTGCTGCCTGTCACTAGCCTGTAACGGGCGCCACCCGAGGCAGGACCACTCATAGAAACGAGACGCATGGGTGGATTAGCCCGACCCATAATACCAATGTACTTCGGTATCGAAACCAGCCTCGGATCAATCAACCAGGCTTTGGCAAGTTCAGGCTTATTGGCGGCCACTGCCTGGGCAAAGTTAAGCGCCACCGACATAGGACCGTCATCCGGCAGTTTTCCTGAGATGGCATATTTATTGCCCAAAAACTTGAGCATTACCTTGTAACCCACAGGCTGAGCCTTAGGCTTGGGCAGATCCTCAGCCTTAGCATCAGGGCTAACCGGCGGCAAGATAGTCAAAACAATATCGTTAGCGGCAAAAGAAGCTCTGCCTGTGACATTCTGGGTGAAGAAGGGCGGCAGAGACGAAAACAGCTCGGGCGCTTCAAATAGAGTGCCAGCGCTCATTTTATAACCCTTAAACCATAGTGTACTGTTCATTCGATCACCGCCGATGAAAGCCAGATAGCTCAGCGGCACGGCACCATGGGCATCGCCGGGCTTAGCCGCGGCTTTATCGGCAGAGGGAGCGCCCGAAAGCTGTTTTACTTCTCGCAGGGCGGTGAGCGGCGGCATAGGCACCAGAAACACCCGCCCCTGCCTGGTCTGGAATAGAACAGTGTGGCTTTCCTTAATTTGAGGAAAGCTAATCACCCGACCAGCCGGAAGTTCGTTCACCTTAATCTTGAACTCAGCCAGGGAGGGATTGGACTGAATGAACAGCTGCATGTCGGCATGTATCATGCCCGGGCTAGCTAGAGCATCCTTAAGCACATTGAAATAATTGTTCCAAGAAACATCGTCGCTGGAAGTCTTATATTCGGCTGCCAGACCGGTCAATGCGGCTACAGTCATGCTGACCATTGTTTCAGGACGAGGAGTTGGAGCAGAACCAACATCTTCCAAGGCCAGAACCGGCAAGGAACAAGACAGCAAAAGAGCGCTTAACAACAACTCATTTTTCATTCTCATCGAAGAGCTTCCTCTCGGGCCGGAGCAAACGGTAACGACCATCAATTCTAACCGCTTGAATTCACCATTTTTGGCAGTTCCGGGCATTAGCTAGGACTAACTCGTGAAGAGTGAGAAAAAATCTTTCTCAAAACCGTGGGAATCCTCCCATGGGATGGATAGACAGGCGGCTTCGCCGGATGTACATTGAATCTACGCCAGCAAGGAAAGCCCCATGCCACCAATGGATTTTAACCAAGAATCATTCAGTAGACCACTGGCCGCCAATACCCATGGCGCTGAATCTCTGGCACGCGAAGTGCAGAATCAGATGATGGGAGCCCAGGCGGTATCGGTGGACAAGCTTGCCCTTCCTGCTCCCGGAGCTGACGCCGCTCTGGGTCTGGGCGCTCCGGTGGGCTCCGAACAAGCCCTTTCGCCACTCATGTCGATCATCTCCAAGATGCCTGGTCATATAGGCTTCTTCTCATCCTTCTTCGAAGGCTTGATGAGCTTTCTCTTCCCGCAAGATCTCATGAATATGCTTGACCCCAACAATCTGGGTCTCGACAGCCTCTTTTCCACAGACCACATGAGCCTCGACCTTTCGCTACTTCCGGACGACGCTCCTATCTTGGGCAATCTAGACGGCGGGCTGGGTCTTGGCCGGGCTGATATGTTGAGCGGCAAACTCAATATGGCTTTCGAGCATGGCAGTCTTTCCAGAGAAGCAGTCTCAAGTTTTAAATCACTGAACGTCTCAGGCAATGTCTTGGGCAAGTCGCAATTTGAAGGCGGCGTGCTGAGCGGTCCCAACATGCAATCCGGTTTCAGCGAAATGGGTGGAGGACACCTCTCCTCAAATACTCGCCTTTTCGCCGACAACTCTGGCGAAGCCGCCAGCGGCTTCTCCGGTTCGTTCAAGAATATGACTTCCACCGGCAACTCACTCAACTCTAATATGAATGTCAGCGGCTCCAACCTTAATGCCGGTCTCTCCGCCAACGGTCAATCTCTTTCAGTTTCAGGCAATAGTAATCTCAACGACCTGACTGTTTTCGATCCTTCCTTTAAAGGTGCCCTAAAAGACAATCTTCTCGCTGCCAATCCCGGCGATCCTTTTAAATCATCTTTCTCGTTCAAGCCTGAACAAGCCGGAGGAGCCGGAGCTGACCTGGGTGGCAAAGATCTAGGTGGCAAAGATCTAGGTGGCATGAAAGCCAAAGCCCTTAGTTTTGACGGCAAAAACAACTTAGATTTGAACAAAGCCGAACTGGGCGACAAGAATGTCGGCTCGCTAAACAAAAATCAAGTTCATGACGGAGCCAACCATAGTCAGGCAAAGCCTGAAAATGCAAAAGCAGATCATGCTGAAAAAGCTAGCCATAGATCACCCTTCAAGCACAAGCATACTGCTTCAGCTCAACCGAAAGCTGCAGCCACCGCTCAAAACAAGGTGAGCAGCCAAAATCAAATTGCGGAAAAACCGGCTGACCAAGCCCAAGCCCCGCAGGCACAAGACAATCAGAATCTGGGTGATCAAAGCCAACAGAATCAAGCTCAGGCTGAGGCATCAACCAGCAGCACCTACACAATTAAAGCCGGCGACAATCTTTGGAACATTGCCAAAGATCAGCTCGGCAATGCTACAAAATGGAATGAAATCTACAAGCTCAACCAAGACCTCCTTGGTGCTAATCCCGACTTGATTCGTCCGGGCACAACTATTCAGCTGCCCGGGGCCGAAGCTGCCGCCGGCGGTGATATCGCCCATTACACCGTAAAACCGGGAGACAATCTCTGGGATATCGCCAAAGAGCAGTTGGGCGATGGCAGTAAGTGGGGCGAAATCTACAAAAACAATGAAGGCATAATCGGCGACAATCCGAGATTGATTCAGCCCGGTCAGGAACTTTCACTCGGCGGCTCCAACAATGCTTCCTTGCAAATGGCCGCTCAACCGCAAGCTCAGCCTCAGACTCTGGCCCAAACTCCAGATCCGCAGTCGCTTGGTCAAACCGCCATGCAAAATCAGCCTGTCCAAAACTATGGTTTTGAGCAAGGTATGGGCGGCAGTTCCTCAATGCAAAACTTTGAAGCAGCACCCATGCAGATGCAGCCCCAGATGCAGCCGCAAATGCAGCCGCAAATGCCGGTGCAGCAACCGATCAACCACAGCGCCATTCCGGCTAATGGTGTTCCGGTGGCTAAAGTTATTCCCCAGACTGCCTCACCCGATGCTTTCATACCGCCGGCTCATGCCGCCGACAAGAGCCTTAGCTTCAGTAACTTTGAAAACATCGACTGGAATACCTATACAGGCAGTGCCAAATCTTCAGTATCTTCCAGCATGGGCTCTGACCTGTACAACTTCCTGAAAAATAATCGTAAGTAAGAGTAAGCTGGCGCTCTCTCACTTTCAATTATTGTTCAGTTGGCTAAAGACAAGACCGGCAACTTTGCCGACATCGGCGAGAGTAGCCGGTGTATTTGCAGCTTGGTTAGCGGTCGGAGCAAGAATGTCTATACCGACCGAGGCGGCAGTCAAGTCTGTCACCGCCGGCATGGCAATGACTTTTTTGCCTTTACTTTTGGCCAGGGCAATCAATCGACCCACCCCTTTGCCAGAAAGCGACTGGCTGTCGAGACGCCCTTCAGCCACAACCACAAAGTCGCAGAGTTCAATTTTTTCAGCCAAAGAAAGCTTGTCGAATAGCCAATCAAAGCCTGAGATAATCGGGGCCTTGAGAAGCGAAGAAAGACCATAGCCGGCGCCGCCGGCACTGCCGGCACCAGGCATCTCTCGCAGACTAGCATCGAGACCCAGGCTTCTTTCTAAGATATCGGCAAAATTGCTCAAAGCCCGGTCCAAAACAGGCACGTCCTCGGGTCTGAGACCCTTCTGCGGTCCAAACACTGCCGCAGCGCCAAACTCGCCGGTCAAGGGATTGGTCACATCGGAAACCACATAAAACTTTACTCCGGCAATAGTTTTCTCAAGCTTTGTCAGATCTACTCTCACCAAATCGAGCAAAGCTATGCCACCACAGGCAATATCATTACCCTGCTTATCCAGAAAGCTGGCCCCCAAAGCCGCCAGGCAACCTGCGCCACCATCAGTAGAGGCACTACCACCCAGAGTAACATAGATATTCTTTAGACCTCTTTCTATGGCATCTTTGATCAGCTGCCCCAAGCCTGTTGTCTGAGCCCGCAGTCCGTCTAACTCTTCCGCCCTCAGATGAGCTATTCCAGAGGCTGAAGCTAGCTCAACCACAGCCTCCGTCCCGTCGATCAAATAAGAAGCACTTACTAATGCACCAAGCGGTCCAGTTACTTCTTTTCGAACAATTTCGGCATCCAGTGCCGCCTTCAGACAGTTAACAGTATCATCTCCACCGTCGGCAAAAGGGGTAGAGATAGTATCAAAGCCGCAGCGCTCCGCTTCCCTGGTTATAGCCTCTGCCAGGGCCGGGGCATCGATACTGCCTTTGTAAGAACATGGTGCAATCAGTATTCTTTTTTTAATTGGTTTAATGTACATCAATTAGTTTATCGGTCATTGCAAGCGGGCAAGAAAAAGCAGATGGATTTTCTGCAAAAAATATCGAGGTTATTGCCATGGGCAAAAAAGACGACGTCAACAAACTTCTCGGTAACCTCAAGTCTTCTGCCGAGAGAGCCAATGCCCCAGCTATTTACACAAGAGAAATAGACCTCTCTTACTACAAAGAGAATCATGCCTGGCCCGGACGTAATTATATATACATCGGCAACTCTTTTAACATCAAAAAGAAAATTCAATCGCCCAACAGCCGCGATTCAAGAAAAAGAGCTGCATGTATAGCCATGATGTTGGAAAAAGGAAAAGGCAATCGAAGATGTCTTTCTGTAGGAGAAGCCTTGCAGCATGAAGGCTTCAAAGAGTGCCTCAGTCGTTTTGAGTATGATTGGCTGGCAAGAGAATCGCAAGAGACCTTACTTGGACCAGCATACAACGATAAGGGCGAGTTGTTGCCTCTTTCCTTCACAGTTTGGCGACAAATGCCTGCACCAGTTCAGCAAAACAATACAAAAGAGAGAACACCTGACGCAGAAGCAAATTCAAGACAGGGCAAGAAAGCTGCGAAAGCAGGCAGAACCTAATCTGCCTGTGAAATCAGCTAAAAAGTCCCTGTTCAAATGATCTGCTTACTTCTATTTTCTTGACTCGGCGCTCATGACGCCCACCTTCAAATTCGGTATTCAACCAAGTAGAAAGAATACCGGCAAGGTCGGAAGCTTTAGTAGAGCGACCAGCTAGACAAAGCACATTGGCATCATTATGTTGCCGACTGAGCATAGCTTGATCTTTGTCGTGGACAAGGGCGGCGCGCACGCGACGCACCTTATTAGCTACAATAGAAACGCCTATGCCCGAACCGCAGCAGATAATGCCTCGAAACGACTCACCCTGCGAAACAGATTGAGCCACTTTCCTGGCATAGTCAGGATAGTCGCAAGAATCTTTTGAATTAGTGCCAAAATCAAGCACTGTATGTCCTTCTTTCTCAAGAAAGGCACGCACAGCCTCTTTCAGCTCAAAACCAGCATGATCACTGCCTATGGCGATGACTTCGCCATCTTCTTCACTTTTAGTCATAGACAACTCCGTTTATGAATAAACAGGTAGTCTACTATAGCTCAATTGAGAGACATCAGCAGGTGCTTCAAAGGGTGTTTTTGTCTGAACTATCTCTTTAATTCTATCCACTCTAAATACAAGAATATCTCGTCTTTCATGACAATAAGCCACCATACGCCAAAGATTCTGCTCTTTCATTATGACCAGCGGATCAAGAGTTACCGGGTCGACTGCTTCGCGCAAAATACTGTAATAGTAAGCTTTCACGCATTGATGATTAACTAAAGCTTTCTCCAGCACTGGCAAAGTAGAATCGATGTTATACATCGGATAATCAAAGAGCTTCTCGGTCAGACTTCCCATACCCACTTCGCCACTGGGCAAATGAGAGGGATGATCACGCGTCTCTAAGCCATCGATTGTGACAAAATCATCATCGGCGAAAAGACCGTAGTCTTCTTCCATCTCGCCATCGCAAATGACCGACTCGACAATGGCGTCAGCCAGTTCGAAAGCTACCTTGGCCACATCGGGCGGCAACATACTATCGATCTTGGCTATCACATCCTTGATGAGCTGATCACGCTCTTCAGCATGGATGGTCACTCCAGCCACCAATTTATCCAAAAGCCTGGCACTTGTTAAAAGCAACATGCCTTCTTCATTGGTCAGACGAAGCTCGAAGCTATCCTTCAGTTCGTCAGACTTCCGCCTCTCCATATCGCCGGGGTTTGCCCCGTTCTGCTCAGGCATAGGAATCTCCTCGACAGAATCTACAGATTGAAAAAAGCGCACATATAACTAGACTAGCACTGCTTGCCAAGTACTGAAAAGTGCAGAGCAAATTAAGCCCTCAAAAGCTGCGCCGATAACTGGCTCTCATGTAAGCAATAATGCCCTACATTTTTTCAGGAGCCGATACACCTATTATGCCCAGAGCGTTGGAAAGTACCTGCTTAGTAGCTAAAATTAGCCCCAGCCTGGCTTTGGTGACCGATAACTGATCTGTAATCACCCTTGAGACCTCATAGAACTTTTGTAAGTCGTTAGCCAGCTCAAAGGCATAGCGAGCCAGGCGACCTGGTTGTCTGGTTTCAACCGCCTCCAAAACTTCCAGAGGAAAAGATTCAAGGCGGGTTATCAGGGCTTTCTGATGGGCGAAAACCTCGCTGTCGCTATCGTATAGAGCCTGGAATACCGCAGGGTTGCTCTTGTACTCAGCCATGAAGCCCTCTAGCTCTTTAGCAGTGAAGGGTGCTGGTTTATCGCCGTCGGTTCCTTGCATGGGTTCGAGTGCACGACGCAAGATGGCACAGCAACGGGCATGAGCATATTGAATGTAGAAGGCCGGGTTCTCACGACTGGTCTTTTTGGCCAACTCGAGATCAAAATTAATGGAATTTTGGGGAGACGATTCGGCCAAGTAATAGCGAACCGCATCAACCCCCACTTCATCCAAAACCTCGCCGAGCATAACGACTGTGCCCATGCGCTTGCTCATTCTAACTATCTGACCATCTCTGCTTAAATTGACAATCTGGGTGAGCACTACTTCCAGCTTCGATTGATCAACACCAAGAGCCTGCATAGCCCCTTTCAAGCCAGGCACCTGCCCGTGGTGGTCGGCTCCCCAGATATTGATCATCAAGTCATAGCCTCGTCTATATTTGTCGAGGTGATAAGCCGAGTCGTTGGCTAAATAGGTTGTCGAACCCGATGACTTACGCAAGACGCGATCACGTTCGTCGCCTAGCTCTTTTGTCTTGAGCCAGAGGGCACCTTCGCTTTCATAACTCATGCCGTGTTTCTCAAACTCCGACAAAACATCAGCCACTTTATCGGCAGCATGCAAGTCTCTTTCAGAATACCAACGGTCAAACCTGATATGCAGTTTCTCCAGAAGTACTCTCTGATGTTCGATAATCACCTTCATGGTCAGGTCGCCCAACTTGACGGCGCCTTCCTCTTCAGAAAGATCGAGATACTTTTTGCCTTCTTGGGCGACTACTTGCTCTAGAAACTCTTTCAAATACTCCTGAGGGTAGCCTTCGGTGGGGTAGGGCACAGCCCGATCAAGCAAGATGCGATAAAGAGCAAAAGCACAGCGCCCAAGCTGAGCAATCTGCTCACCGGCGTCATTTATATAGAATTCTTCCTCTACCTGATAGCCGGCAAACTTGAGCAGATTCGCCAAGCAACTACCAAAAACGGCGTTGCGCCCGTGTCCTATGTGCAAGTCGCCGGTCGGATTAGCCGAAACATATTCAATCAAGACCTTTTTGCCGGCTCCCAAAGCCGGTTTACCATAGGAAGCGCCCTGACTAAGAACATCACTTATAGTTTCATTGAGCCAACCGGTGCCAAGCTTAAAATTAATAAAGCCTGGATTGGCGACAGTAACAGACTCTAAATAACTCCCCTGCCCTTCACTATCTAGGGCAATCTGATCAGCAATAGCTTGGGCAATCTTGATTGGAGCTATCTTTGCTTGTCCAGCCAGCTTCAAGGCCACTCCGCAAGCCAAATCGCCGTGTTCAGGCAAGCGCGGCTTCTCAATCTGTATGGGGGGAATGTCGCGGGTATCGGCGGCAATAGCGCCCAGGAGTCCCTGCTGACAGGCTGAGGCAAAAGCCCGGGAGACAATAGCAGCCAGCTTTTCTTTAATCATTGAATACCCTACTCTCGAGACGCTCTGTACAAACAGGACAAGAAATGATATTACATTCGCCTCTTGCTGATGGCATATCTTGAAGCAAGCTTACTGAGAGGAAGACTAATTTGAAGAATCTAATATCTCTTGCCGCCAGTCTGGCAATCTTCTCCGGGGTCGGATTCTCTGCCCTAGCCTACGGCGATGATATGGCTTATGCCACCGACCCGGTCGGCAAGATGAGCGAACTAACCAAACTTCTGGCAAAGCATGCCAAAGAACTGGAAACAGTAGCCAACGAACTCGACAAAGTCTCGGAAGATCTCGACAAAGTAGAAAAACTTCCCCCGAAATCAGTCAGCCCGGAACGCTTTAAAGAACTGGAAGGTCGCTTCACTGCTGCAGTCAAACGCAGCGAAGAAGTGGAACGCAAAATAGGCAGTGAGCTTGATCAAGATCTAGTAGAGATCAAGAAAGTAAGAAAGACTCTGGAAGCAATTGCCAAAAGCCGGAAAGGCAAGAACAAAAACATTGCTCAGAAGACAGACTCTAAGCTGAACAATGCCGAATTGGCAGAATGTCTAAAAGACATTGCCGAGCTTGAGAAGTCGGCGCTCGACCTTAAGCGGGTGGTCAGCGAAGATAGTGAGCCAGCACAAGGCAAATAGATAGTTAGCGGATACAAAAATAAGACCGCCGGCTCAAAGACCGACGGTCACAGGAGTATCGGCGGAGGAGCACTCCGCTGGATATATCTTTTATACGCCTAAGAGTTGGACTCTATAGCTTTAGCTGTTGATGCCTTCCACTTCGGAGAGCAAGCTGAAAACCTCACTGAGAGCCAGATCATAATCCAAACCCTCAAGAGCGTAACCCGACTGCCCGTTTGCCGAAATGACATCAAAGCGAGCTTGATGTTCGCCTTCTCTTATGGTTAGAACGGCTCTAGCACCGCCTTTCAAAAGACAAGCGATTTCGGTCAACTCGGGCAGGTAACGGGTTCCAAATTCTTCTCGGCGGCTTAGCCTGCGCACAAACAGACTCTTGTTGCGCCAATATGATTCTTGGCTTTGACCGTCGGCCTGACAGCCTTCTTCAGCCGAAGTGAGTACCTGCCATCTCTCTAAACGCTGGGCCAGGTCGCGAACTTTCAACGCTGACAAGCGAGCCTTGTAAGTAACGGCTATATTGATCAACTTTCGCAATTTGCCTTGATCTATAGGCAAGGCCAAACCACCACTCAAAACACCGAAATTGCGAGAATGCTTTGGCAGAGCCGAGGCGGCTTCAGGAGTCGAATCACCATACTCTTTCAAGACTGTCAGTGTCATTTTATATAGAACCTCAATAAGGCAAATTGGGCAGAAAAATTTGAACAGGTCGAACAGACACTCTTCGAAGTAAATCCGCGCCTTTCAGCGCCGGCTTCCACCGAGCGATATATCTTTGTATTCAGGACCGCTTTCAGCTCATGTCCTATTAACAGGGAATCATTATACGAGATTAGTACGAAGTTGATCATTTAGACCGATCACTTTTAATGAACGCCACCAAAGGTGGTGATGCATTTAAAGGCGCTACAGATCTCGTATATATCAGATTACCCCCTGCAGTCATAAAGCATACAGTTTGCATGCACAATCGCGCAATTCAGGAGGGCAGCCATGTCTGAAAGATCTTCACAAACAGAAGCTTTACACATTGATTAGATATACAAAAATAGTAGTCAATTACAAATAGAGGGCAATTCTCCGAAACCCGCAGAGACACTTGATTTCCAAGCTTGATTAGAGGCACAAAACCTTAGGCGCACTTCATTAAGCAGAGAATATAAACAGAATCTGATTACTTAATTGCAAGTAATCTAATGATTAGAAGACGCTTCACTGAGCCAATCTGAGATGACGCACTGCTAGTAGTGGCATAGACATCTGATATCACCAATGGTGTATAAACAAATGATGGCATCTATAATCCAGAAAGGACAAACGAAGGAAACAAGGCAAGATAAGCTACGATTTTTTCAGAACTTAAAAATGGCGGAAGAAAAAATAGAGAGTCGCAGAAACTGCGACTCTCTATTGCTAAACAACTGGAGCTTGGCCTATATCTAAGGTCCACTTTTCTCAATGGGGAATATGCTCTTCACCTTTTGCATAAGCTGCTGAATCTTGTCGGGCATGACTTCAGTCTGAGAACCTGGATACTGCGCCATACGACGCTTGGCGATGTTCTGCTGAATCATCTGCTCGAACTGCATATTCTGCTTATCGTTGAGAATCTTCTTCTTAGATAGATAGTTCTGCATAGCTGCCAGGTTGAGTTGCTCTTTGCGGCGAGCTATAGATTGCTGCAGAGCGACAATTTGCAAAGAGTCTGGATTATGTTCGCCAATAAGCTTCTGCAGCTTTAGCTGCTCTTCTCTGATAACAGGCAATATTTCGCCCGACTCTTTGTACCACTGCTGTTCCAATTGCTGAATCTGACTGTTTTGCTGCGGGGTCAGCTCAAGCTTATTCCAGTCGATGCAGCCCGAGCCGCCCTCGGAGGGCTGCGCCAGACAAGCCTGAGCAAAGGTCAATTCGGTCAAGCCGGAGACCATAAGGGAACAGGATGCCATAGAAAGGGCTAGCGATTTAAATGAACTGTTATTTGAAGGACTCACTTGATTGCTATCTCCTACTCTTCATATATAACGTTTTCCGCCTTATCGGCAGGTTCAAGTAATATCGATTCGATCATATATTCTTCTGAGCTGACCCGCTTCAGCCCACTGTCGGCAGGACCGGTCAGCCACAGGGCGGCCATACCGAACAGAGCGACAAAGCCGGCGGCGCAGGCCACGCCAATATAGACTCGACGGTCTATACCGATTCCACGGCTTTTCTCTTTGCTCTGATTCTTGGGAGTAAACTGCACTACTGTCAGCTTGCTTTTAATTCCAGGCCAAAGGTCTAGATTTTCAGGGATCTCAGGCTTGTAACTCTCTCTAATCAGCTCGCCTATAGAAGAGATACGACCGAACTCCTCGCGACAGCTGGGGCAATCGGTCAAGTGCTTGGTGATTTCGCGATGGCGCAGGGTAACTACTTCTTGGTCGAGATAAGCAGAAAGCTCGTTGTCAATAAGAGCACAATCTGCATTCAGTCTTGATTTAACCCCGCTCCAAATGTCCACCTTAGCAGAAGCCGGCAACTCCAGACCTTTGGCTAGCAATCTATTGGTTGCATTCAATTCGGTAAACTGAGAAAGACAGGTCTCGCATTCCTTAAGATGCTTATTGACCCCTTCTTGGGCCGGAACGGTCAGCTCGCCGTCCAAATAAGCCGAAAGATCTTCCTGAATGACATCGCAAACTGAAGGAACTTGCCCGGCCATCTTCTCCCATATATCAGGTACGTTTGCACCGTCACCGGAAAAAGCTTTAGAGAGGAAACTTTGCACCTGCTTGAGGGACTCCAGTTCGGTTTGACAACCGGAGCAATTCTCCAGATGCCCCTCGACCCGGCTCTTCAAGCTTCCAGTCAACTGTCCGTCAAGATGAGCCGAAAGCTCGTCCTGGATACTTAGGCACTCTTCCGGAACAGGAGGAGGAGAACTTACTTCGCTCTCATTTTTTTCTTCGTCAGCCATTTGAGGGAACCTCAGGATCAATCTTTTCACTCGTGTCGTTGAGGTAGGGCTTGAGAAGTTCCTGCAGTTTAGTCCTGGCCCGAGCTATTCTGGACTTTACGGTGCCCATCTCGGTCTGGGTAATCACTGCAATCTCTTCGTAACTTAACCCTTCCACTTCACGCAAGACGATGGCCGTCCGAAACTGTTCCGGCAATCTCAACATTGCTTGACGAATTACTTCTGAAATTTCTTTATTTAATGCTTTCTCTTCCGGAATTGCCGAACTGTCTGGAATATCCCGAGTTAGACCGTCCGTCTCTTCATCATCCAGACCTTCATCCATTGAAACAGTCGGTAACTTGCGCGGGCGTTTGCGCAGCTCGTCATAAAACAGATTAGTGACAATCTGGGTAAGCCAGGAGCGGAAAGAAGCCGGATTCCTCAAATTATTAATATTGCGCCAGACTCTTATGAAAACTTCCTGGGCAAGGTCGGAAGTATCTTCCCAATCGGGAGCCAGTTGATAAAGCAAACCATAAACTGTGCGCTGGTGACGCTTGACCAATTCTTCAAAGGCTTGCGGTTCACGATGCTGGCAGGCCAGTACTAAGTCGCGGTCACTCTTCTGAGAATAAACAGTTGCCATCCAAAAACCCAATCATCGGCCTGATACAGCTCCAGCATTAGGGCAGAGGCCTCTAACGGAAGCCCCTATATGTTAGCACTGTAAAGACCAACTCTGCCCCCCTGATCAAGAGGGAGAAGCAAGAGATATCAAGTTCCTATTCATTAATAGATAAGATGTAAGTGTGGAAAAAGTGGTAGCATATCCCCTCAGGCTGCTCGGAGGCAGCCATACGCCGACTTCTTGCGGCGAGAGCATCTGCTCTAGTTTTTATTTAAGGGAGATAGCATCTTGGCTAAAACTTATTTGTTCACTTCGGAGTCGGTGACCGAAGGACACCCTGACAAAGTTTGCGATCAGATATCAGACGCAATTCTCGACAAGATTCTCTCTCAAGATCCCAAAGGACGCGTCGCCGCAGAATGTGCTGTGTCGACCGGTCTAGTGCTTGTAACCGGTGAGATCACCACAACGGCCAATCTCGATATACAAGAACTGGTTCGTTCAGTAATCACCGAGATTGGCTATGCCGGAGAAAAGGGCGGCGGCTTCGACGCTAATTCCTGCGCAGTGCTCACAGCCATAAATAAACAATCCCCCGATATCGCCGGCGGCGTGGGCAAAGCATTAGAGCAAAGAGAAGAAGGCTCATCTGCCAAGGAAGACGAAACTGGCGCCGGAGATCAGGGGATGATGTTCGGCTTTGCCTGCAATGAGACCCCCGAATTAATGCCTATGCCGATTTCTTTGGCTCACCGCATCGCGCGCAGACTTACCGAAGTAAGAAAAAACGGCACTCTCAAATATCTCAGACCAGACGGCAAAACTCAGGTAACAATAGAATATGAGGGCAACAAGCCGGTCAGAGTAGAAGCCATTGTCATCTCGACTCAGCACGATCCTGAAATCGACGGCATCGAAGACAATGATAAGTTGCAAGCTCGCATCGCCCAAGATCTTAAGGCCTATGTAATCATGCCTGTCTTCCAAGATCTAAGCATCAAGCCCGATGAAAACACCCGTTATCTGATTAATCCCAGCGGACGTTTCGTTGTTGGCGGTCCGCAAGGTGACGCCGGTCTCACCGGTCGTAAAATAATAGTAGACACCTATGGCGGCTACTCGCGCCACGGAGGTGGTGCGTTCTCGGGTAAAGACCCGACCAAAGTAGACAGATCGGCAGCCTATGCCGCCCGCTATGTAGCAAAAAATATAGTCGCAGCTGAACTGGCCGAAAGAGCAGAAGTTCAGATCGCTTACGCCATCGGCGTAGCCAGACCGGTTTCGGTGCATGTCACCACATTTGGTACTGGAAAAGTAGAAGATGCCGAAATCACCGAAATGGTCAAACAGATTTTCGACCTCAGACCAGCGGCAATCATCAAAACATTCGAACTTAACGAGCAGCCGCGCAAGAACGGTGGACGCTTCTTCCGCAATGTGGCAGCTTATGGACATTTTGGTCGCAACGATCTAAATCTTCCCTGGGAAGCTCTAGACAAAGTTGAAGAACTGAAGAAATGCAGCCGCTCAATCTGCAAGGTGGAGTAATCGTAGATGCGGGAACAAACGTCGGGCACCATTACGGTTAACCCCGACACACCTGAAGCTTATACAGTGCAGCTTATGGAAGGCGAAGTCATGCAGGTCGGTCGCAAACCGGCTTCGGGCGGCGTTAAGAAATTGGTCCTGCCTTTTCCTGAAGTCTCAGGTCAGCATGCTGAAGTGAGATGCAAACCGGATGGCTGGACCGTTGTGGACAGCGGTAGCACCAATGGCACTACTTTGAATGGAGCCCGCCTCACTCCAGGACGTGAATATCATGTGCGCCGGGGCGACCGAATCAAGATAGCGCAATACGAACTTCTCATCTATCCACCCGATATACAAGGAGTGGTGGAAGAAGAAATGGAAGATGCGCAAGATCGCACTCAGTTTCGTATTCAAATGATGAACGCCACAATCTTGGTGGGAGACATCAAAGGCTTCACCACTTTGATGGAACGCCACGCCGATAAGCCAACCCTGGTTATGCAAGCGGCTCAAAAAGTCTTTGACCATCTAAACGAAGAAATCAACCGCAACTTTGGTCAGCTGGAAAAAATCGCCGGAGACGCCATCATGGCTTACTGGCAAGGACAAGGCGCCGACCCTAAATCAGCAGGTTCGGTCTCAGCTTGCCAGGCTTGTTTTACAGCCCTTAAACTGCGCACCTTAACCACGCGAATGGGACAAGATCAAAGTTGCTGGCCCTTTCCTTACCATCCTCTGATGCTGGACATGGCCCTAGCCACAGGTCCGGTTGCAGCAGGCAACCTTGGACATGCGGTATCCAATCCAGCCTTGCTTGGCGATACGGCTAATCTAGTCTTTCGTCTGGAAAAACTCATCGGTGACGATCGTCCAGGCGATATCATCGTCGAAGGCGCCACCTACGAACTAGCCAAAAACAACTTCAAATTCGATTTTCTTGGTCAGACTAATGTCAAAGGTCGCCGCACCGCAGTAGACGTTTATAGACTGATAGAGCCTGTGGGCTAATGCTTACTCTAGAACAAGCTTGCGGCAAGCTACTTGTGGCAAGGCTGCCGGGTCTCAGCTTGACTGAGCCCGACGATAGACTCATGTCAATGCTCAAAAAAGGCACTGCCGGCGGTGCCACTCTCTTTAAAGAGAATTGCCGCGATCTAGAACAACTAAACAAACTCTGCACCAATATAATCGAAGCATCCTTTCATACTCCGGTCTTGACCGTCGACCAAGAGGGCGGCGCCGTGCAGCGTTTCGAAGACGCCCTTAGCCCCTTTCCCTCCCCCATGGCTCTCTGGGCCCTCGGCGAAGAAGCCATTAGACAAGCCCAAGCCGTGGCCGCCGGACAGTTGTCCAAGCTTGGGTTCAATCTGCTGCTTGCTCCCACTCTCGACTTGCAGACAAATAGACTGAATCCGATCATAGCCACAAGGGCCTTTTCAGATAATGTTGAGGCTGTGACTCGGGCAGGAAGAGCCGCCTTGCAAGCTATAGAAGCTCAAGGCCTGCGCGCCTGCGGCAAACATTTCCCCGGTCATGGCTCCACCAGCGAAGATTCCCATCTCACCCTGCCCTCTGTCGACAAAGATAAAGAGACTCTCTTCCAAACCGACTTTGCCCCATTTATCAATCTTAAAGACGAATTGAGCTGCATTTTGGTCGGTCATATCTGGTTTCCGCAATATGACCAGGAAGTGAAACCTTCATCACTCTCAAATAAACTGGTAAGCCAAGTCTTACAGCAGCAAATTGGCTATAAAGGGCTATTGGTCTCAGATGACATGCTCATGAAAGGACTGACTGTTAACCTCGGTCTGAGTGAAGCCTGCGTGCAAGCAATTGAAGCTGGTTTGGATCTTTTGCTGGTTCTCGGTACAGCAGAGCAATTAGCCGATGCCCACAAAGAGCTTGTCCATGCTGTAAAATCAGGCAGAATTTCAGAAAGTCGCATCCAGGCTTCAGTCAACAAAATAGCTATACTGTTTAGGAGGGGAAGCCCACTGCCCCAACAAGAGCTGGCAAGCTTCAGCAGTAAAGTCAGGCAAGATACTGAGAGCATGCTTGAATTAAGCAGTCGAGCCATAGTCCATTACAAAGGTGAGCCTATGGCGCCAAACCAGCTTATCGACTCGGTAGTCATAGCCCCAGCCCACAAACGCTACAAACTAGATCTTGCCCGAGAGCTAAAAAGAGAACTAAAAAGAGATCTGGCTGCAGGGCTAAGTGAATATCGTTATGAACTGAGCGGAGATCTGGAATTTGCCGGTCTTTTGGAAGAGCTGACCAAGACTAGGCGAACGGTAATTTTTCTTAGCTATAGAAGCTTTATCAAGGACCATAGCAAGCAGATTGCCATGCTGGAGAATCTAAAAGCCGCCGGGCTGCCCCTTATTCATATAGCAATCGATAGCCCATATGACCTGCTCTTGACCAAAGATAGCGCCACCACCAGCTCTTACGCCCTGATGGATCCTTCTGATCTGGCTATAAAGGCCATGGCTAGAGTATTGACCGGCCAGGTTCAACCGCAAGGCAGCTTGCCTCTATCTATAGGAGAGTAAAATGAGCAACAGCGATAACTCAGAGGAAAAAGCAGACGAGCAATTGCAGCCCCCGAAAGCCACAGAGGAGCTGCAACCGCAAAGCCAACCTAAAGCTAGTGCAAGTACTGGTTTTAGCCAGCAAGAAGAAAACGATCTACTCACTGCCGGCAAAAGCCTGCTCGAGAATCCCAAAGTAAAGACCTATATAGGTCGGATGTCGAAAGTAATGCTGCTGTTTGCCATACTCGGCTGCGGTTTGATGATCGCTGCTGTGACTGCCATATCAACAGTATTCAGCATGTTCTTGCCCAAATAAGCTTAAAAATCAAGCCAGCTAGCCGCCCTTAAGATCGCGATAGAGAGCGATAGGTGTTGCCGCTCGCAAGGCTTGAGCCTTAGCAGCTTCGGCTGCGGCAAGCAAAACCCCAAGGTCAAGACAATCATCAGGTATACAGGCTACGCCAAAGGCCAGCGATAAATTGGCACTGTCCACACCATAGGCGAGCGGCGAACTCCAGATAGCGCGAGCCACACGCTGGGCAAAAATATTCGCACCAGATGTTTTGGTATTGGGCAAGAGCATGGCATAGTCGTATTGCTCATAATGAGCCAGCAAATCAATATGTCGCTTCAATCTAGAAATGCGACGCACGACTTCGGCTACAGCTGGAACATCTAGGGGCTCCCTAGCTAAATTGGGCGGGCCGGAAACCACACGCATCTCCATAATCATTACCGAAAGCGGGCTGCCCGAGCGATAACCGCGGAAATATTCTTGTTCGAGGAAATAAAGAAAGGCGGGATAAGTAAACATACCTGTCTCAGGTCTGCGCAGACTCATCATTACAGAGTGAATCTTTGACTTATCGATAGACTTCGGCGCTATAGTAGGTTTTTCTTCACGGCTGGCAACAAAGTCATTAGTGAAAGAAATCAAGTCTGAGCCAAGCAGCCCAGCCACAAGCGGTACCCATTGACTGCGTGTGAGACGCTGATTTTCCACGAGAGTTTTTATTGCTGTCTTGTCATCGATAGCTTGATAGAATCGCTTGAGCAAACCTGCGTCCATACTGGTATCGTGAGCAGCCAGATTATCCAGTTCGGCACTTGATATAGCCTGATGCTTCTTAAGCAAGACACTATCAGGCAAGAGCCCGACGTTGCGAATAAAATTGACCTTGTCGACTAATTGCACCCCTTGAATAACTAGGGTTTCAATCTTCTGACCGACATTTCTCTCAGTAACCCTGACCCGGGGTTCAAACTTATACTTTCCTTCGCGCCAAGTAAGCAATTCCAATATGCCTTCATCACCGGCAATACCACCAACATCGGCAAGCTGAGGCTCGCCGTCGACGAAAAACACTTTGGCATGCAAACTAGTCTGGTCAATATCGAGCCGCCCGGTCATACGAGCCAGCAAAATAGACTGCAACAGTCTAGAAATCTCAACTAAAGAAAGGTCGCCGGTGGGGGGCAATGTACTGCGGCTCCAAGCATTGTCTTGGGTGCCGATTCGGTTTACTGAACTTGGATCAGACTCTTCCACCTGAGCCGCGCTGTTCATATAGTACGTATCGCGTCTTTTAGAAGAATCTCTATAGGCTTCCGAAACCGAAAGGGCGCCGTCTGCCTGAATGCTCTGGTGTACTTCACCACAAGACGAAATAATAAGGTTGTAGACCAAAAGAACGTCGCAGCTTTTGTAGTCCCAGACAAGACGCATATTCTTGCCCACGAAGAGCTTCCATTCAGTATCGCCGCCGCGCCAAGGGCAATGAATATTAAGAGTGAAATCTACTAATCTGTCGGGAGTGGTCCAGGATATCTCCACCTGCTTACCCCGGTGCTCCATAGCCGCCTGTAGGTAGTGGTGTATCTCTGAAAGACCCGGAGCTGCCGGGAGCTTCTGCAAAGATTTAGGGATTGGGCCAGTTCTCCTGAGCATAAATACCGTCCTTTGTGCCCGTATCTACAGCAATAGGAAAGGGCACTTGCCCACCCT